>CAZBCG010000009.1:0-125535 GCA_964490705.1 uncultured Balneolaceae bacterium
TGAAAACACATAGTGGGGCTAAGAAGCGCTTTAAGAAAACCGGTTCCGGTAAGTACAAGCGCAAAAAAGCTGGAAAGGCACACATCCTCACGAAAAAAACTAGCAGAAAGAAGCGTAAACTCGGCAAACCTACTACGGTTGACAAAACCCAGAAAGACAGCGTCGAGCAAATGCTTCCCTACTCGTAATTGAATTAATATTAACTCTTAAACATTAGACAAAATGCCACGTTCAAGAAATAAGGTGGCTTCCCGTCGCCGTCGCCGCAAAATTTTAAAGCAGGCGAAAGGTTACTGGGGCAAGCGAAAAAATGTTTATAAGTTTGCGAAGAATACGGTCGAAAAAGGGATGCTGTATCAGTATCGCGACCGCAAAGTCCGCAAACGTGAATTCAGGAAGCTCTGGATCACACGCATTAATGCAGCTGCCCGTCAAAATGGTACTACCTACTCACGACTGATGGGAGCCTTAGGAAAACAAGATATTGAGATCAATCGCAAGGTATTAGCTGACCTTGCCGTCAATGATCCAGATACATTTACCGCTATTGTTAACGAAGTATCCAACTAATAGCGGGACACATTTCGTAAAGCCGGTCCCCCTATCTTAGGAGGATCGGTTTTTTTATTGAAGGACGTTAGCGAATTAAATACTTTCAACCTGACAACACGCAATACGCTGTGCACATTAATGTAGCCTAGAGCGTATTTCATATATAGCTCAAATTACGATCGGTAATTTCTCATGCTCGACGATATAGATGCTTTAAAAAAAGAAATCAACAATTATTCTATTTCTAACGAGGAAGAGCTCGAATCTTTTCGCTTGGAATTCCTCTCTCGCAAAGGGAAAATCCAGGCTATGTTTTCCCGGATGAGCGAAGTGCCCAATGAGCAGAAGGCGGAAGTCGGCAAAGCGATGAATGCCGCAAAAACCCTGGCTCAAAAAACATTTGACAAAGCTGAGAAACGTCTGGCTCGTGAAGAGGCTGCCGATTTAAAAGCAACGGATGATATTACACTTCCCGCTCCGCCCTATTCCAGCGGCTCGTACCATCCATTGACCCAAACCTTGGAAGAGATGAAAAATATCTTCTATCGTCTCGGGTTTTCTATTGCCGACGGACCGGAGATCGAAGATGACTTTCATAACTTTACCGCGCTCAATTTTCCGCCGAACCACCCGGCCCGCGATGAGCAGGATACGTTTTTTATTGAGAAGAATAAGGACGATCAAGATTTAGTGCTGCGCACTCACACCTCTCCCGTTCAGATCCGCCTGATGCAAGAGCAAGAACCACCCATCCGTGCCATCATGCCGGGACGTGTCTATCGCAATGAAGCCGTTTCCCCGAAATCATACTTCTTATTCCACCAGGTAGAAGCACTCTATATCGATACAGATGTAAGCGTAGCAGAACTCAAAGAAACGCTGATCAGTTTTGCCAAACTGATGTTTGGAACAGATGTAAAATACCGGCTGCGTCCGGGATACTTTCCCTTTACCGAACCAAGTCTTGAAATGGATATCTGGTGGGAATCCAATGGCGAAGGAAAATGGCTCGAGATTCTCGGTTCCGGGATGGTCGATCCCAATGTGTTGAAAGCCGTGGATATTGACCCCGAGGAATACACCGGCTATGCTTGGGGGATGGGTGTTGAACGCATCGCCCTGCTCCGTCATCAGATTGACGACATTCGCATTTTTTATGACAATGATGTCCGCTTTTTAGAACAATTTCACTAAACCTTAGCGTCATCTCGACCCTGAGGAGAGATCTTTTATAGATGTGAAACAAAGATATCTCACTTACACTCGATATGACAATTCGATAAAGTATTTTTCATTAGATGAAGATTTCGTACAACTGGCTAAAAGAATTTATTAACCTGGAACTTTCGCCCGAAGAGACGGCCGAAAAACTTACCCTCATTGGACTGGAAGTGGAAGAAGTTACTACTTTTGGAAATAGACTGGAAGGCGTAGTCATCGGCGAAGTGCTGGAAGTAAAAGAACATTCCAACGCTGATAAACTTGTCATTTGTATTGTTGATATCGGCTCCGAAACCGTACAGATAGTCTGTGGTGCCGATAATATAGCAGCGGGACAAAAAGTGCCGGTGGCAACTGTTGGCACCGCTCTGCCCCCTGCCAAAGAGGGCGACGATCCTTTTGTCATTAAAGAAGCCAAACTACGCGGAGAAGAATCTAAAGGCATGATCTGTGCTGAGGATGAATTGCAGCTTGGCGACGATCACAGTGGCATAATGGTGCTGGATGAATCTCTCGAAGTTGGCACGCCATTGCATGAAGCTCTGGATCTCTATCAGGATTCTGTTATCAAGATCGAAATTACGCCTAACCGTCCCGATGCCACTTGTCACCTTGGCGTAGCACGAGACTTGGCTGCTGCGCTGGATCTGGAACTCTGCAAGCCCTTTGATGCGGATTTTGATGATGCGAAGCCACTGGACGAAATTGAAATTGAAATCGAATCACCCGAAAAATGCCACCGTTATGTGGGCAAGATGGTAAAAGGCGTTACAATTGAAGAATCACCCGGATGGCTCAAAAATCATCTCGAAGCCATCGGTATTCGTCCCGTCAATAACATTGTGGACATCACCAACTATGTGATGTTCGAACTGGGACAGCCGCTCCATGCCTTCGATTCTGATACCATCAAAGGCGACAAAATTATCGTTAAGGATTTTGATAAGGAGATCGAATTCGAGACGCTCGATCACATTGAGCGAACCTGCTCGGCAGGCACACTCTTTATTTGTGATGGCGAAGAACCCGTGGCCATTGCCGGTGTAATGGGCGGTGTGGATTCGGAAGTCAGCGATAATACTGAAAATGTGCTCATTGAGAGCGCTTATTTTGATCCGGCGACCATCCGAAAGACCGCCAAAGAGCAGGTCCTGCAATCCGATGCCTCGTACCGTTTTGAGCGTGGTGTGGATCCACAGTTGCAGCGCATTGCCGCTGAACGTTGTGCTGCGTTAATTGCTGAAATTGCAGGCGGTGAAATCGTTGATGCCTGCACGGATGTACATCCCACAAAAACAGAAGAACATGAGTTGACGTTACGAAAATCGTATGTGAACCGACTGCTGGGAACCGACTTTTCTACCAATGAGATCGAAGATATCCTGGATGGACTTGAGTTTGATCTGTTGGATAAAAATGACAAAACACTCATTTATTCCATCCCGAGCTTCCGTCCCGATCTGGAACGCGAAGTAGATCTGATTGAAGAAGTGGGACGATTGTTCGACTACAACAACATCCCAACGCCGAAACACGGCAAATTTACATCCCCAGAGCCGCTAACCGATTGGGAACAGCTCTTGTCAAAAGCCAAAGAAACAGCCAAGGGGATGCGCTTCCGGGAAATTTATTCCAACTCCCTAATGCCTGAGGAAGATGCTGAGCTGCTGGGTGATCTGGATCAGATGATTCACACGCTCAATCCCATTTCCACAGATATGACAACTCTCCGCCCTTCCCTTTTGTATGGATTCCTGCGTTCGGTGGCCTACAACTTCAATCGCAACATCAACCAGGTGCGATTTTTTGAAGTAGGCAATGTTTTTGAAAAAGCGGATAAGGGTACCTATCACAAAAATATTCAAGAAGAAACGAATATTCTGTTTGGCTTGGCGGGATTCAAAACCATTGAACACTGGAAAACGGATCCACAGCATTATGATGTATTTGATCTGAAAGCAGCAGTCCGCAGTTTTCTGCAGCAACTTGGTGTTGAAAACGTGATCAGCACTTCTACCGATGAGAACAACGAGCTCAGCTATAGCTATAACGGTCATGAGATAGGTCGTTTGTACGGGGTAACCAAAGAAATGCGTGAACATTATGAGATTGAGCTTCCTGCTTTTGTAGCGGAGTTTTCATTAACTCAGATTTACAATATCAGACAGGAAATTACTGAGCAACAATATGAGCCTGTTTCAAAGTTTCCATCGTTTGAATTCGATTTTGCCGTAATTGTGGATCGCTCAATCAAGGCGGGAACATTACTTGACACCATTGAAGAAACGGCGGGCAAATCCCTCAAAGAGCTTGATGTCTTTGATGTATTTGAAGGTGAATCTCTGGGTGAGGGCAAAAAAAGCATTGCATTCCGCTTATCCTTCCTTGATAAAAATAAAACATTGACTATCAAGGATGTAGAACCTATAATTAATAAAGTTCTAGAGGTTCTGGACGATAAATTTTCAGCTAAATTACGATCCTAAACAGCACAAGTGCTTTCAAATCAAAGTCCACATAACGAAAAATTTCACAGCCTGCTGGATCAAATCCGGGAAGAAGTGGATTCGCTTAAGGGAGAAATTAAAGAACTGAAGAAAGAAAATGATCAGCTCCGTTCTAAGCTGGAGGAAATTCAAGATGGTCAAACGGATATCTATTCGGCTATTTCAGAATCGGAGCGGCTTTCTATGCGCCATCAGGTACTGGGACTGATTTCTAAAATTGATGAGCATCTCGAGGACAACGAATGAAATCAATAAAAGTAACCATACTCGGCAAACAATATCCGCTTAAAGTTGAAGACTCCGAAGAGGAGACTATGAAGCGGATTGCCCAATATGTGGATGAGAAATTTGGTCAGTACAAGAAAGAGCTCAAAAAACAGCCGGATACCACCGTTATGACACTGGCTGCCCTGAGCATTGCCGAAGAGCTTTTTGAAGAACGAAAACGTAACAGAGAGCTCAATCAACAGGAAGATAAAGTGCTGCAAAACGTCAATAAATCGCTTGAAGAATTTATCGAGGACATCAAAAATTAGCCCGAAATTCCCGTTCTGATAACACCCTTATTTTCCTTACCTTTAGAGCTTCAATCCAGAAGCTCTTTTTTGTTTTAATCCAATTGAAGCATGTCGAAGAATTTGCTTAATATCTTATTTATCGGCGACATCGTTGGTGAGCCCGGGCTTAGCTTGATGGACACATTTCTGCCCAGCCTCATTGACAAACACGATGCCGATTTTGTGATTGCCAATGGCGAAAACTCCCACGAAGGAAAAGGCATTAACCGGTCGATTATCAAGCGACTCTACGATCTGGGGGTGCATGTCATCACCGGGGGAAATCACTCCTTTGCCAAGTGGAAAGTCTTTGACTATATGAAAGAGGATGGCAATATCCTGCGCCCGATGAACTATCCCAAGGGCAATCCCGGCTATGGATTTGGCATGTATGATATTCCCAACTTTGACCAACAAATTGGTGTACTCAACCTGCAGGGACGCACGTTCATGCAACCCATTGACGATCCCTTTACGACGGCCGACTGGGTAATCGAGCGCATGAAAGACGAAGGCACAGATATCATTTTTGTGGATTTTCATGCCGAGGCAACCGCCGAAAAACTGGCTATGGCCTGGCATCTGGATGGAAATATTTCGGTTTTCGTAGGCACCCATACGCACGTCCCCACCAACGATGCCCGCCTCTTTCCCAACGGCATGGGATATATCAGCGATGTAGGCATGACCGGATCTTTTGATTCCGTGCTTGGAATGGACAAAAATACCTCGATGAATCGCTTTAAGTTGGGTACACCCCATCGCTACCGCCTGGCTGATGGCAATAATCATCTCTGTGGACTGCTTGCCAGAGTGGATATTGAAACGGCCAAGTGCGAACATATCGAACCCATCGTTTATCCCGAATTTAATACCAGTAATTTAGAAAGTTAGTTCGCATGTCGATTATCTTAGAAGGCAAAAATATCACAAAAACATTTGCCAGCGAAGGCGGTAACGGTCCCCTTACCGTACTGAATGATACGTCTATTGCCATCGAAAAAGGATCGATTGTGACTGTAGCAGGTGCCAGCGGCTGTGGAAAAAGTACGCTGCTTCATATTCTCGGCGGACTTGATAAACCCGATTCCGGCACGGTGCTCTGGGAGGATCAGCCGATCTATGAAATGGGAAAAGAAGAGTTGGCAAAATTCAGAAATACACAGCTCGGATTTGTCTTTCAGTTCCACCATCTGCTGCCCGAATTTACGGCCCTCGAAAACATCATGATGCCGGCTCTTATCCAGGGAGAAAAGTCAGATGTAGCTGAACAGCGGGCGCGCGGACTCCTGAAAGAATTTGGCATCCCCGGTCGTGCAGAACATCGCCCTACTCAACTTTCGGGCGGCGAACAACAGCGGGTAGCCATGGCTCGTGCGCTGATGAACAAACCCGATTTAATCCTGGCTGACGAACCCACCGGAAATCTTGACGAAGAAAATACCGATATCCTGTTGAATTTTTTATTCAATCTTCGTGAAAAGAAAGAATTGAGTATTCTTCTGATTACCCACGAAAAAGATATCGCCGGCAAGTCAGACATCATTTATGAACTATCCAAAGGCACATTGCACAAAGTTTAAATTTTGTGATCAGCCGAAACAATGATATTTTCACCCACTCTGAAAAACAACGATTAATATTTTTCAACCATGAGTAAGAAACAAGTAAAAGAAGAATTAGAGCAAGACATTCTGCTGGATACGTTTTCAAAAGCGCAGATGCTCTATGATCAAAATAAATCAACGATTATCGGCGTGGCGATTGCCGTTATTATTGCGATCGGCGGCTCTATTGGCTACTATTACTATTCTACCGCCCAAGAAGCAGAAGCCCAGCAGCTGATGGCCGATGCTACACAAGCCTATCTAAATCAGGATTATGAAACAGCACTGACCGGTTCAGAAGCCGACTTTACCGTTGGATTTGAGCAGATCATCAACAACTATTCAATTACCGATGCTGCAAACTTGGCTCATTACTATGCCGCTGTTTGTGAATATAACCTCGGCAATCCCCAAGAAGCGCTAAGCTACATTAACGAGTATGAAATTCCGGAAGGTATTATGGGCGTAGGCCCCATTTCATTTAACGGAGTGATTCTTACCGATATCGGTAATCATGCAGAAGCGGCCGAAATATATGTTAAAGCAGCCGAGTGGGATGTCAACGATTCCACTACTCCCTACAATTATCTTGAAGCTGCCAAGGCATTTCAGGATGCCGGCAATACTGAGAAAGCCCGGGAATATGCTCAAAAAATTGTTGATGAATATTCCGAAAGCCAGCAGGCAACAAATGCTCAGAAACTGCTGGGTACACTTGCCGCTGCCAACTAAACTTCTTTGATTCTTTATAAGATAAAAGGCGATCAGTGTTGGCTGATTGCCTTTTTTATTTTCAACTCATTTAACTTCCCGGCGGTTGATAACTCATATCAATCCACTCGCGATTTTTACCACTTTCTATGGCTTTATGGATAAAATACACGCCGATAGCACCATCCTGCACGGTAGGAAAATCCAGTGCGTGTTCGGGTGGATTTTCTCCCATAATTCGAGCTGCGATCGTATCAGCAACATTCGAATAAATATTGGCAAAAGCTTCAATAAATCCTTCGGGATGTCCCGGCGGAATACGGTTGTGAGCATTGGCAACATCGGAAAGATACGGATTGCCCCGCTTGTAAATCTCTTCGGGCCTATCAGGATATGTTATACTCAGGTAATTCGGATTCTCCTGGTGCCATTCCAGAGCCGCCTCATCTCCATATAACCGAATATTAAAATCATTCTCTTCCCCGATCGAAATTTGAGATGCATACAAAATGCCACGTACCCCATCCTCATAATGGACCAGCATATTCGCATCGTCCTCGAGAGCACGACCTTCAACAAAGGTATGGATATCAGCATAAAGCTCTTTAAGCCGTAGTCCGGTAATATATTCGACCAGATTTTCGGCGTGTGAACCGATATCCGCCACAACCGATGATACCCCTGCCCGATCGGGATCGGTACGCCAGGTCGCCTGCTTATTATCCTCATCCTCAACAGGTGCCGACAGCCATCCCTGCGGATATTCAACCACAATCTTCCGCAACTTGCCCAGCTTTCCATTTTGGACCATCTGGCGCGTCTCTTTCACCATCGGATAGCCGGTGTAATTATGAGTAAGCGCAAATATCACATCATGCTGTTCGACCAATCGACAAAGTTCTTCAGCTTCTTCAATAGTGTTGGTCATAGGCTTATCGCAAACCACATGAATACCAGCCTCGATAAATGTTTTACACACATCAAAATGTAAGTGATTGGGCGTTGCCACAGTCACAAAATCAATACGCTCACCGGCGGGTAGTGTTGATTCCTGCTTAGCCATCTCGGCAAACGAATCATACACGCGATCCGCATCTAAATTTAACTCATCGCCCATCTGGGCCGATTTTTGGGGATCCGAAGAAAACGAGCCCGCCACCAGTTCTATTTTGCCATCCAGGGCAGCTGCCATCCGGTGAACTTCCCCGATAAACGCACCCGGGCCGCCGCCGACCATTCCGTATCGAACTTTACGATTTAACTCCATTAATTTGTCTTTTTTAGGTTCAATAGTTTTTCCCAATAAGTAATATTGAGCCTGCAATTGCAAGAAAATTATCCCATACTGTAAAATGATTTATAAACGAGGAGATTTTTTGAATTAATCCCTTTTCTAATCTATGTTGGCTTGGCGATACTTCAACTTTTAGAAACCAATATGGAAAAAAAGAAACACTACATCTCTGATTCCCAAGAACAGTACGATGCCATTGTTGTAGGATCGGGCATCTCCGGCGGATGGGCCGCAAAAGAACTAACGGAAAAAGGTCTCGAAACACTTGTCTTGGAACGGGGTCGAAATGTGGAGCACGGCAAAGATTACACCACCGAACATATGCCGCCCTGGGAAGCCAAATTTCGCGGTCAGGGCAACCGAAAGCTGATGGAGAAGGAATATCCCATGCAGCTTCGTGCAGATGTCGTCAACGAATATAATCGACACTTCTTTGTGAACGACAAGGAGTATCCCTATCAAACCGATGACGAAGATCCGTTTTTGTGGGTACGGGGCTACCAGGTTGGAGGGCGATCGCTCACCTGGGGGCGTCAATGTTACCGCTGGAGCGACCTCGATTTCGAGGCCAACGCCAAAGACGGTATCGCGGTAGATTGGCCGATCCGGTACAAAGATATCGAACCCTGGTACGATTATGTGGAAAAGTTTGTGGGCATCAGCGGTCAAGAAGAGGGATTGGACCATCTGCCGGACGGACAGTTTTTACCGCCGATGGATCTGAACTGCGTAGAAGAAGATGTTAAAGAAAAAATCGAGCAAAATTTTGAATATCGGCATCTCACTATCGGTCGTTCTGCCGTGTTAACCGAGGCTCACAATGGACGCGGTGCCTGCCATTATTGCGGCCCCTGTTCCCGCGGATGCAGCGTCGGAGCATATTTTTCCAGCCAAAGCAGTACCCTTCCTGCCGCTCGCAAAACAGGCAATTTGACGCTCCGTCCCAACAGTATTGTCCACAGCATTATTTATGACGAGGAAACCAATCGAGCTACCGGCGTACGCGTTATCGACCGGCTGACCAATGAATCCAAAGAATTTTACGCAAAGGTCATTTTTCTGAACGCCTCTACCCTTGGGACGACTCAGATTATGCTCAACTCAATTTCCGATGCATTTCCAAATGGCATTGCCAATTCCAGTGGTGTGCTCGGTCATTATCTTATGGATCATCACTTTCGGGTGGGAGCATCCGGTACGTTTGAAGGATACGAAGATAAGTACTACCACGGCAATCGCCCCAACGGCATTTATATTCCCCGATTCCGGAATATAAATGACCAGACCCAGCATGATGATTTTATTCGTGGCTATGGATTTCAGGGTGGTGCCAGTCGGTCGAGCTGGCAGCGCGGCATCGGCATGAAGGGCTTTGGCAAAGAGTTTAAAGAAAAATTACGCGACCCCGGTCAGTGGCAATTTGGGATGACCGGCTTTGGGGAAATTCTGCCCTACTATGACAATTATGCTACCCTCAGCGATGACAAAACCGATCAATGGGGCATTCCCCAGCTCGAAATTCATGGAACCATTCGTGAAAACGAAGAGAAGATGCGCGAAGATATGGCCGCTACAGCTGCCGAAATGGTTGAAGCAGCAGGTGGAAAGAATGTCTATCCTTATTCTTCGGAATATCTGCTGGGAGAAGGCATTCACGAGATGGGTACCGCACGCATGGGTCGAGATCCGAAAACATCTGTACTCAACGAGCACAATCAAACACACGACGTGCCGAACCTATTTGTGACTGACGGCGCATGTATGACCTCCGCTGCCTGCCAGAATCCATCGATAACATATATGGCACTTACCGCCCGCGCCGTTGACTATGCAGTCAAAGAGCTTAACAAACAAAATATATAATATTAGCCTGTGAGTAATGAGCGCTGAGCATACTCAAGACTCATTACTCATCACTCAAGACTCAACATACTATGAACAGACGCGAAGCACTTAAACGACTTGCCGTGTTAGCCGGTGGCGCCCTCTCCGCATCCACTGTAGCCGGCGTGATGGGTGGATGTACGGCTAAATCAGGCAACTTTTCTCCACAGACGTTATCCTATGAACAAAATGAGCTGGTCATCCAATTAACCGAGCGTATTATTCCCGCTACGGATACCCCCGGCGCAGCAGCAGCCAAGGTCAACCAGTTCATCGATCTAATGCTTACCGACTGGAATACCAAGGAGGAAAAAGAACACTTTTTAGAGGGATTGAATAACGTTGATGAGCTAAGCAACAGTGAGTTCAACCAGAATTTTGTTAATCTGGAGACGGAAAATCAGATCAGCATCATGGAAAAATTACAAGAAGATGCGATCGCTAATCCCAATCCCATCCCGGAATCAGATCTCGACCCATTTTTCGATATGCTAAAAGAATTTACGGTTGTGGGATACTACACCTCCGAGATTGGAGCTACCGAAGAACTTAATGAAGATATTGTTCCAGGCTACTATGATGCCTGCATGCCCTACTCTGATGTGGGCAGGGCGTGGTCGTAGATCAGGCTTTGTCCTCCAAACCGATATGTTCGAGCGCTTCGTCGGGACATCCCTGCCAGTCATACGGCTGATTACCCATATAACCGATATCCTCAATCCCCATCTTGCTGGACCAAAATCCTGATGCCACCAGATCGCGAAACCGGTTAAAGAAATTAACGCCGGGCTGCATCTCGGGCTTGGCCGACTCGGGGTAGGCAATCTCATCCAGCATCTCTTTCTTTTGATCCTCTGTGCAGTTAATAAATTTGTTATCGAATCGCTTCTGGCACTGCACATCCAGCCAGTTTAGTCCACCGCGCATTGGCGTTTGATTGTCGGGACGATCAAGCATCATAAAGTCAATAAACTGTGGAACACCAGCGTCTTCGGCATTGCCGGATCGCTCATCAGCGGGAATCACCATATTGGCCAACTGGCGAACGGTCTCAAATTCGTGATCGGTAAAAAACCGGGACTCCCATTTCTCCAGATCTTCCTCAGTCACATGCTTCCAAAATTGATGTTCCTGGGATGCTTCCTCGGGCGTCGTCTTACAACCGGTTAGTGCAAAGCTGGCTGCCAGCGTTCCCAGCGACATCGTTTTTAACGCTTCTCTTCGATCCATAATTTTTGAGTATTGCGTTATGAGTCATGAGTAGTGAGTCATGAGAAGTTTTACTCAGAACTCAAGACTCAAAAACTATAATTAAAGATTTCCTTTTTTCATTTCATCGGTAATATACTCTGAGGTCCGCATCGATAGTGCCAGGATCGTCCACGTAGGATTTTTATGCGGCTGCGATACAAACGGTCCGCCGTCAGTGACAAACAGATTGTCCACATCATGCGCCTGGCAATATTCGTTGAGTACAGAATTATTGGGATCATCCCCCATACGGGTCGTGCCCACTTCATGGATAATCTGTCCCGGTGCAGAAATACCGTATCCATCTTCTTTACCGGGCATATCCCAGAGAGCTTCACCGCCCATCTCGTCGATAATACTGCGAAAGGTTTCCTGCATATGTTTCACCTGTTTATACTCCTGATCGCTCCACTCGTAATTAAACCGGAGCACGGGAATCCCCCATTCATCAACTACATCGGGATCAATTTCGCAGTAATTATCCTCGTAGCCAATGCTTTCGCCGCGACCGGAAAAGCCGACCATCGATCCGTAATATCGACGGTAGTCTTCTTTTAACTCTTTGCCGTACCCACCGCGACGTTTGGAATCATCCTGAAACAGATCGTTGTAATTCTGGATCCCACCCATAAAACCATAACTGGGCATACCGCGTCCGCCCCACAATTCGACGTGATAGCCGCGTGCAAAATCGAGATTACTGTTGTCTTTCCACCACGGGATATACAAGTGCAAACCACCGGTTCCGTCTTCGTTGTGAGCCGGCATGTTCATCAGGTCGGGAATAAGCCCGGCAACCGATGTGCCGGTCGTATCCATCAAATATTTGCCGACTACGCCGCTGGAATTGGCCAGTCCATTGGGAAAGTCTGAAGATTTAGAATTCAATAACAAACGAGCCGATTCACACGCACTGGCGGCCAATACCACCGTCCGTGCTTTCACCTTGTACTCTTTGCCATTGGTTTTATCCACATAGGATACGCCCGTGGCTTTGCCATTACTATAAGTAACTTCCCGCACCATCGCATTATTGATGATCTCCAGGTTGCCGGTCTCCATGGCCGGCGGCAGCAACACCGACGGCGTAGAAAAATTGGAGTGTGTAGAGCAACTTCTGTTGCACTGTCCGCAGTAGTGGCAAGCGGGACGACCGTTATGCGATTCGGTAATAATTGACAGCCTGGATGGAATGGCGGGAATATCCATATCATCACAGGTATCTTTAATTAAGTGCTCATAGCAGCGCGGCTCGGGCGGATCCATATAAATACCGCCCGGCTCGTTAGGGATGCCTTCGTTAGTGCCAAAAACACCGATGAGACGATCCACGCGATCGTAATACGGTTTAATATCCTGATAACTAATGGGCCAGTCGTGCCCCATGCCGTCTTTGCTGCGCACCCGAAAATCATCGGGACCGAACCGCAGTGAAATGCGTCCCCAGTGATTAGTGCGACCACCCAGCATACGTCCCCGGAACCAGCTAAAATCAGTGCCTTCAGTAGTAGTATAGGGCTCCCCTTCAATATCCCAGCCGCCAAAACAGGCATCGAATTCACCGAAGGGTTGCCGCTGGGTGCTGGCTCCACGACGCGGGGACTCATACGGCCATGTGAACATGGCAAAATCCTGGGAGTCGAACCATCCCCCGGCTTCTAGTATCAAGACGTTTAGGCCGGCTTTGGTGAGCTCATGGGCCGCCATTCCGCCGCCGGCTCCAGACCCCACGATACAAACGTCGTACTTTTCCTGGCTTTCAATTATTTGCATGAAAATTTTGCTTAAATAAAATTATTGCGGCTTATAGAGATCCCGGACCGAAGTCCGGGATGACAAAAGAATAGTTATAAATCAATGGCTAATTTGATTTCAACTGCTACAATCAGTTCGCCATATTTTTGATCTTGATGTTGCGGAACCACACATCATTGCCGTGATCCTGCAGGCCGATATATCCTTCCTTGGCTACATCCACAAAACCAGGAAATTCGTTGAATTTGCTGTTGGCAACCATCTCTTTCCAGTCATCCGTCCACAGATGATATTCAAGTACTTTTTCGCCGTTCTGGAAATGGACCACTGTTCCCTGATACACCAGTATTCGCGCTGAATTCCATTCGCCGTGCGGATTCGCATTCTGTGGATCAGCAGGAATCATATCATAAAGAGAACCAGCCTGGCGATTTCCATCTTCGCCAAGTCGTGCATCGGGATGATTTTCGTTATCCAAGAGCTGCATCTCCGGTGCTGATTTCCAGATCGGCTCTCCATTTTCACCGCATTGCTCCTCGGCCAGATATAAGATACCACTATTACCACCCTTCGCTACTTTCCATTCCAGCTTCAGCTCAAACGAACTGTATTTGTTCTTGGTGATTATATCTCCACCACCACCGGCTTCTCCGGCACCAGATCCAATGACTTTGATGGCGTCATCTTCAACGGTCCATCCCTGCTCGGGAAATCCATCCTTGCAATAGCCACGCCAATTATCGCTTGGCGTTTCTCCGTCAAAAAGGAGCTTCCAGCCGTCTTCCTTTTCAGCTTCGCTTAGTGTATTAATAGGTACTTCTTCGGTTTCGGTCATTTCTTCTGATTCCTGGTTTTCATTTTCATCTGACGATTGGCATCCGGCCACGAGCAGGCCAACTCCCAAAACAATAAAAATTGCTACGTTACTGAGTTTCATAATAATCTATGGTTTATGTGTTATATGTTTAGTAATTCCATCCCTTACGGTACGGGCGTTTAATATATTTCTGTGCTGCGTCCTTGGCATTGATCGTATCGTAATCTGTTTCGAATCGCGGATCACCGTTAACGACTTCAAAGCTATCGGTTGTAACAACACGAATTTCATCGTCATCATCAATATTAGTGATCTGCATATTCTCACCATCCCATTGCAGGGTACGCTTCAGATCCTGCAGCCGAACGGCCAGATTTCCCATTAATACGACTTCGGTCAACGGTCCGGCATAATCGAAGGTTGAACTGGGCATCGTGCGATCATCTTCGGGTTCCTTACAGGCACGCACCCAATCCATCTCGTGTCCGCCATTCATTGCATCAGGCACTCGGCGAAACTGCTCCGATACCTTTGGGGGATTATCTTCGCGCCCAATAATATAAGGATCTAGTGCATAGGTGCTGCAAATGAGCGTGCCCTTTGATCCTATAAACATAGCACCGCCGCCGCTGTCGCCAAGCGTCTTTCCTTCGGGGATACCCTCGGGGCGTTCGGGCATCAATCCGCCATCGTACCAAGTAAATTCTACAGGTGGCATCTCTACGTTGCCTTTCTTGGGTCTGCGCGGAAAGTTGTAAATCACTTTTTCTGCCAATGGTGCACTCTCGGTGTTGAGCTGCGTAGAACTCCCTTCAAGTGTTTCGGGCTGACCCAATTGCAAGGCTTTAAACACCGGATCGATGATATGGCATCCCATATCGCCCAGTGCACCCGTGCCGTAATCCCACCAAGCACGCCAGTTCCAGGGCGTATATGACGGGTGATACGGCCGCCACGGAGCGGGACCTACAAACAGATCCCAGTCCAGTGTTGGCGGTGTAGAAGGCGTCTCAGTTGGACGCTCGAGTCCTTGCGGCCAGATCGGACGATTCGTCCACGCATGCACTTCTTCAACTTCACCGATTTCTCCGTTCCAGATCCATTCACAAATTTTTCGAATGCCATCAGCAGAGTTCCCCTGATTCCCCATCTGGGTAACAACGCCGGTTTCATCAGCAATTTGTCGAAGCTTCCGTGCTTCATAGACTGAATGGGTCAGTGGCTTCTGCACATACACGTGCTTGCCGCGCCGCATAGCCTCCGCTGCTGCCACGTAATGCGTGTGATCGGGAGTGGCAACAACAACCGCATCAATATCGTCGCCCATTTCGTCGAACATGCGGCGGTAATCTTCAAATACCTGTGCTTTGGGAAAATCATTGAAGGTTTTGGCGGCATAATCCAAATCGACATCACAGAGAGCAACAATATTTTCGCTGCTCATACTATTGAGATTTGCCCGGCCAATGCCTCCTACTCCAATGCCTGCAATATTGAGTTTATCACTGGGCATTTTGTGTCCCAAACCGGAAATCACGCTACTGGGCAGAATTGTAAATCCGGCGGCCAGTGCTCCTGAGTTCTTTAAAAAATCTTTTCTTGAAATGCCCTTATCTTTTGAGTTGTTATCATCTGAATCCATAAAAAAGTATGAATTTTTGTTGGCTATGATTTATGTATTATTATCCTGAAGCAAGCTGCCTTCCAACTTCCATTAGCAGATTTTTAGTAGCTTTAATACCTTCAAACTCACTCAGCTCATCACCCTCATATTCAACACCAATATGCCCGGTATAGCCAGCATTGTGGACGATCTGTAGCATCTTCTCAAAATCAATGGTGGTTTCCTGTCCCTCATCATCAAAAGCATAACTTTTGGCGCTCACGCCCTTGGCAAACGGCATCATTTCTTTAACGCCCTGGTACCGATCGTAGGCTTCGGCACATGATCCGTCCTCGGCCTGTTCGATACAGAAGTTGCCGAAATCAGGGAGGGTGCCACAGTTATCCATATCCACCTGCTGCATTACATCCACAAGCCATTGCCCGTTCGAGGAATATCCGCCGTGATTTTCTACGATGATATTGATTCCAAAATCCTGAGCAAATTCTGCCAGTTGTCCCAAGCTATCAACAGCCGCAGCTTTCTGACTCTGCGGCGTGCCGTCGCCATAGGTATTTACGCGTATTGAATGACATCCCAAATATTCGGCAGCCTCAACCCATTTATAATGATTTTCTACCGATTGCATACGCTGCTGTTCATCGGTCACTGCCAGATTACCTTCGCCGTCAACCATAATAAGCACCTGATCGACATCCAAGTCATCACAGCGGGTGTTCATTTTATCAAGATAGGATTTATCTTCGGCTTTATCGGCAAAAAACTGGTTCACATATTCTACGGCTGTAATCCCAAACTCATTTTTAGCTGTAGCGGGGAAGTCAAGATGAACCAGATCCCCATTGAATAAATTACGATGCAGGCTCCATTGGGCCAGCGAAATATCAAAAAAGAGTTCATCGGCCGATTGTTCTGTTGAACCACAGGCCGTTAAAAGTCCCGGTAAGCCCATCGCAGCTATGCTCAATCCCGTCGTCTGAAGAAACTGTTTTCTGTTCATGTAATCGTCAATTTAATTCCGTTGAAATTTAGCTATGAACGTTCATCCCATGACCAAAACTTTTGATTTTGCTACTGGTAATAAAAAGGAACGGATGAACTTGCGCAACCATCCTCTGTAAAATATTGATACAATAAAAAAACCCCTGCAATAAACGCCTAAATCGTTTACTACAGGGGCTGTGTCAGGGATGGAGTATCCGACTGTTTATTCGGCGGGGACGATATTCAGAATTCGTCCTGCATTTTCGGCATCAATAGTAAATGTAACCTCGTAGGTACCGCCTGTATTTACAAAGTAATTGTCTTGCCCTTCTTCTTTGACTATATCTTCATTTTCAAAAGCGGAACCAGTCTTAGCAGCACCTCCATATGTAATCCATGCGCCTTCTTCAGCATTTTCGCGTAGTACAAACGAACGGCCTTCGATCAGCTCCATAGTCCAGGTCCAGTGGTATAAATTACCATCCTTGGTTGGTGTTTTAATATGCCGAATTTGCGACCAACTGCCTTCGGTAGTACCGTCTTCAAGGTAGAAGGCATTTCCGAACCAGCCGTATTCAACATCGGAGTAATCGGGAAAAACATCCGCGGTCTTAACTTTGGTTTCCGACCATTCGCCACTTTCAGCATTAAATTTCAGGCGAACGTCAAAAAGACCGGACCGATGGTTGGGGATATTTTCGAGATAGAAACCGATATCATAATTCCCCGTGCTGTCTTCCCAGGCATCGGCATAGCTTTCTACGCCCAAGCTAGACAGAGTAACCACCTCTGGTCCCTGATATACGTGCCATCCTTTGTTAAACCGATATTTGTATCCTGTTGCTCCTGTGAGCTCAACATCAGAGATTTCATAAACTGCCGAGTCCATTGAGACATGAGTCGCGCTCAAATCGGTGCCAGTTTCCCATGATCCCGGTGTGGCATCACCAATAACATCGGGTTTAACCGGCATAATAATAAATAACATATTTTCGGTATCTCGAGCATCAACATAGGTATAGTACAGTCCTTCCTCAGAAATACTGATGGGATCCGAGTCGGCCGTTAATGTACCATGTATGACCTCATCCTGTATAGGACTGTTCCCAATGGTCGAAGCACTGTCAAGTGAGCCACCGCCGGGAGCACCATAGGTAGTTCCTTCTTCCCCTTCAACAAGTGTAAACTCAATGGTGCTACTGGCACCGATGTACATAAATTTGCCATAAACATCTTCCATGCTGCTTACACCGGCACCTTGTCCGGGATCGAGAACGGCCGGTGACATTTTTGCCTCGGTATCGTTCGCCGAAGAGGCGGTTGTATTCGATCCATATACATACATGCCCTCAAGTTCAGGAACTAATTCCTCATCGTCGGTTCCAGTGCTGTTATCGGAACAGGAAAAGGCAAAAAGTGCAAGTGTAAGCAGTATAAATAACTTACTAAAATAGATGGTTTTTACTGTTTTCATGGGTTTCCTTGGCTTTAGGTTTTAGAATTTAGGTATCCTTATATATATCATGTTACTTGCTATTATTTTTGATAACTTGCTGTTGTTATCTGGTTTGTTCTACAGCTCATCCAAAAGTTGTCGTGCTTTATCGGGTTCAAGCTCTATTAGAGCATTAAATACTTCTTCCAGCTCTTCTGATCGCTCTCCTTGTTCCTGGCTTCGTGCTTTGTAATACTCATGGATCAACTGTAGCTCATCGCGGTCGTATGTTACACCGGTAAATTCTTGTATAATCTCCAGGAAAAGGAATTCGTACTCCACGGTGGGTTCAATCATTGTGCCTTCACCAAAATCATTCCAGGTAACCAGTTGTAGGAAATCAAGATTATGTTCCTGAGCTTTTTCTAACGTTTCGCGCAAGGTTTCTCCCCCATCATGATAAACGCGCCTGTAGCTGTCGCCCCAGCCCCCCTCTTCATAGTAATCATGGAAGCCGGGATAGGCCGACCCCATCACCATACCGTCGCTAGCACCATTATTATAGTACGACTCTAAATCACTTAGCGAGGCATTGAAATCAACCCATGAAAAGGTACCGTCAGCATGTTCCCCGAGATTACCGGCCTGTCCCCACAATGGTAGAAAAACAGGCTCTTCTTCGGTGGCACTCAAAATGGACTCCCACTCATCTGGCTCCTCGAAGTGCCGGGGGCCAAACGTTAATAGCAATGGATTATCATCGACCTGAATATACTGATCAGTAGAAAAATACTTTGAGGTCATGTAGCTGAGGTCCTCTTGGGCGGCCTCAATATCAGAAGTTCCCAGCTGCTCACTTACATTCTCCGCCGTATATTCTTCATAGACAATCCCAAACTGCAGACCAGTTGTTTTTAGCTGATCAATAAAGGCATTGCTGTTAGATAGATTGGCATTGTAATCATTCACGTGGTGGGTGCCATACCAATCAATAAGCACCCCATCGATACCGGCATATTTCATCAGCAACAGATGATATTCAATGACAGCCGGATCCTGCGAATCATACGGACCAACAAGCGGATAGTAGTGAGAGGCGATCTGTCGCTGCCCGTTTTCCAGGGTAATATCGGGATCCCGCGTTGCCATCGTCCAGTGACTACCCCAATATCCCGACACCGGCTTGCTTTCGAACCACGGCATATAGTGCATATACACCTTCATATCGTTGGTTTTTTCGACCTTGGGCGGGCCTTTGGGAGACGAGTCCGAGTTGCCGGCTGCATTGTCCTTACAGGAATACATGCCGAGCGTTGTAAAAATCAAGATATAATAAATCAGTTTACTCATACTGCTAGGTCAAATCTTCGTAAAATAGTTTCTTGTTATCCTAATACTTGCTGTAGGTGTGAGCTTATTTCTATTCATATCCCGTACTTGGATCTAACTCATCATTAGTGTTTACCTCTTGCAGCGGTACGGGGTAATAATAGTCTTTGGGATGAAAAATGATGGGGCCCTGCGTAACTCGATAATCATTGTATTTTGTTACCTCTTCCTCGACAATTTCCCAGCGTACAATATCGTACCAGCGGTGTCCTTCGGCGAACAGCTCTCGGAATCGTTCTTCGCGAAGTGAATCTCGAAGCTGCGTTCCCGCTAATCCCGTATAATCGACCGAAGGCCGTGGAGTATTGGGATCAAAACCGTAAGCCCGGCGACGTACTTTGTTCATATACTCCGAAGCAATGCCATCCTGCCCCAGCTGATTCATCACTTCGGCATACATCAGATACACATCCGCCATACGCATCACCAAGTAGTTGATGCCCGAATTACGATTGGTTGAATACACCGAATAACTCTGGGGTACATATTTTTTGAAGCTGTGGCCGGTATAATTGAATTCACTTTCACCGGCTGGCTCCATATCTCCTTCCGCGGTAGCCACCGAATCTTCCGGATCATAAAAAGCGATCTCTTTGCGTGGATCATTGCCAATTCGGAATACATTAACGCCATGGGGAGTAACGTTACTCCATCCCCTGCCGGGCGGTGCCAGCGGCAGGGCAATGCCTGATCCCATACCGTTTTCCCAGACATTTTGCTCCATGTCAATAGAATAGTTCAACTCAAAGACCGACTCATTGCTGAACTCATGTTGCCCCTGAAACAGATCTTTATAATCGCTGTAAGGCAACAAGTACAGATTGGGATTGTTGAGCAATTCTTCGAAATAGTCACGCGCAAGCTCATATTTCTCCATATACAAGTACGCTTTGCCCAAAAATCCTTTCGCCGCATATTTATCCACGCGGGCCGTGTTGCTACCCGTCCAGGTATCAGGTAAAAGTTCTTCGGCCTTTTTAAAATCCTTGATCACTTGATTGTATATCTGTCCGACGCTGGCACGGCTTTTCATCATCTCATCACGAGAAGAGGGTACACTCAACACAAGCGGTACAGCCAGACGAGTACTATCGTCTGCAAAGCTTTCTTCGCCCCACAAACGCACCATGTGGAAATAAGCAAAACCCCGCAAAAAGTGCGCCTGGCCCAAAATATCATCCAGCTGATCTTGCTGCGACTGGTTCGGTTGTTGCTCCTCTAAATATTCAGGAGCACTTTCAATAATATCATTCGCACGGGATACCACCCGATACCAACCCCGCCATGCAATCAGCACATTGGCATCACCTGCAGTCACTTCGTTTCTGCTTTGGGCATTCCAGTAGTCTGAGGTATGAGGCAAGGCCAACAGTGTTTGCACGTAGAATGTCTGCCCAAAAAGATCCAAGCTTTTAGTCGCCGAATACACGCCATTCAACGACATATCAAAATGCTCGATTTGGGTATAGTAGTTATCTGAAGACAACTCATTTTGATTGGAGACATCCAAAAAACCTCCTTCAGAACAGCTGATAAACAGCCCTGATATCACAATGAACAACAATACATGTCTGGGAATCTTCATAGCTGATTGTTCTTCTTTAAAATCCATTGATTAAAATTCGATTTCTATACCCGCACCTAGCGTATAAGTTTGCGGATATTGACCGTAATCTACTCCGCGACCCGTATTTGAGCCTGCAACCTCGGGATCCATACCGGAATACCCCGTGATCGTTAAAATATTGCTGGCATTAACGTAGATACGGGTTTTACTCAATCCCACCTTGTTAAGGAAAGACCGAGGCACATTAAAACCGAGCTGTACATTCCGCAGTTTCAGATACGAACCATCCTCTACAAAATAGGTAGAGGGGTTGCTAAAATTTCCATTGGGATCGCTGGCAATATTGCGCGGGTGATCGGTGTGATTTTCGGGCGTCCAGGCCTCCCTGATCTTGGTTGTGGTGTTATTATCCCCAAAGAAATTGCGGGTGTAGGCCTTTTCGGCATTGAATACATCCACATCCCACACGCCCTGAATAAGCACCGAAAGATCAATCAATTGCTTATAATTGACATTAATATTCAAGCCGTATTGCCATTTAGGCCAAGGGTTGCCAATAAACGTGCGGTCGTGAGCAGTAATTTGTCCATCGGGTTCACCATTGGGACCGCTAATATCCTTGTACATAAAATCACCCGGTGCCGTGCCAGCCTCCTGATAAATGCCATCCGGTGCCCACGAGTTAATAGCATAGACCTCTTCCTCTGTATCCAGTACGCGCTGCACAATAAACCCATAAAAACTGGAAATGGGCATGCCCACCTGAGTACGAGTCATTCCTCCGATCTGACCTCCGCCATTTCCACCGATTATAAATTCATCTTCGTTCAACGCCTGCATCTCATTTTTCATATATGATGCATTGCCTTTCAAATTTAGCTGAAAGTCATTGAAACTGAACCGCGCCCCGGCTCCGATATCAACGCCGGTATTACGCATCGATCCAATATTAATTTGTGGATTTACGGGATACTGGTTATGAACCGCAATACCGACCGAAGCCGGAATAGGCACGCCGTAGAGCAGATCATTAGTATCTTTAATGTAGTAGTCCACCGACAGATTGTATTTGCCACTCAAAAACCCGGCATCTAGCCCAACATTATGCTGAACGACCTCTTCCCACCGAACCGCCTCGTTGGGAAACTTACTGAGATAGAATCCCGATACTTTATCCTGTCCCTGGGGATCAAAAGCATAGCTTGAAAACTGGGAGGTATAGGTTTTATCATAAATGAAATTGCCAATATTATCGGAGCCCAGCTTTCCAGTACTTATCCTTAATTTCAGATCTGAAACGAAGGAAATATCATTCATAAATGACTCATCCGAAATACGCCACGCAGCCGAAAATGACGGAAACACACCCCACAAATTTTCAGGGCCAAATTTAGGTGCCGAGGCATCTCTTCGAATATTGGCTTCGACAAAGTACTTCTCATCATAGTTGTAATTCAATCGACCGAATTGAGATAACAACCGGCTGTTATACACATTCTGGCGATCTGTAGTACCAAAAGTACCGGTAGCTAAATTCATGCTCCACCCCACATCCACCGGCAGATCGGTACCTGTTACATTAAAATGCTTTGAATCGGTTTTAGAGGCCTCATACCCTCCCATTATTTTGAAAAAGTGATCTCCCAGCGATCGCTGATAAGTAGCTACAATATTCGCAGTTATCGTTTGACTGTTTGCATGGCTGTATGTCAACGAATTGATCGTATTGGCAAAGGCACCATAATCAAATGCCTCCTGGAATACTTCTCCCATATTAGACATATAGTTGTAGCCAAACGTTGATTTCAGGGTTAGTCCTTTCAGCGGATCAGCTTGCAGATAGATATTCCCATTCAGGCGACTGTATTTTTGTTCTTCGTGCTGTTGATGCTGGGTTGCCACGGGATTAGGCCCCTGAAAATAGGCAGGTGCCTGTCCCCATCCCCCATAGGAATTATCCTCGTCCCGAATTGGCATAAGCGGGATAGAACGATAGGGAATTCCGCCAGAAAAACTTTCATTAAAATTATCGATGGGATTTTCAACAACCTTCGAAAAGAGTGCACTTTCGCCCACTTTTAACCAGTCGGTGAGATCCAGATCTGAGTTGAAACGAACTCCATATCGCTTGTAGTTATTATCTATCAGGATGCCACTTTCGTTATCGTAGCCAAGCGAAAGATAAAAGTTATACTTCTCTCCCCCTCGAGAGATTGACAGATCATTCGACTGTAACATACCCCGGCCGTCGTAATAAGCATCAATCCAGTCAGTATTGTGCTCGTAATCGTCCCAAGCCGGTTCGGGATTTTGGCCCGCATTCAACCGCGACTGCTTTTTATATTGCACAAACTGTTCGCTGTTCAACAGGTTGGGCAGCTGGATGGGAGCCTTTTTGGATATTGAACTCTGAAAACTCACCTGCAAATCACTATTACCGCGTTTTGTGGTCACCAATATTACGCCGTGAGCAGCCTCTGCCCCATATATTGAGGCGGCCGTTGCTCCCTTGAGCACTTCCATTGATTCCACATCATCAACATCAAAAAAGTTGCCAGGTCCCCCTTCCAATTTTACACCATCGACAATCCAAAGCGGATCGCTATTGCCAATAGATCCCACCCCGCGAATGTGAATCGTTGGACTGGAACCGGGTGCAAATCCACCGGCTACTTGCACGCCAGCCGACAATCCCTGCAATGCCTGATCAAGCCGATTGACACTTTTGCTCTCTATGCTCCCGATATCTACCGAAGAAATAGCCCCCGTCAAATTGGATCGCTTTTGCGTGCCATATCCTACAACGACCACCTCATCTCCTGAAACGGTTTGGGGCTCCATTTCCACATCAATTTCTGTACGTCCGCTAATGGGCACTTCTTCTGTTTTATATCCGATAAAAGAAAACACCAACGTATCCTGCAGAGAAGAAACCGTCAATTTAAATCCTCCCTCAGGGCCTGTGGAGGTGCCGTTTGTCGTCCCCTTCACCATAATATTGACTCCGGGCAACGTTTTGCCAGAGCGACTGTCGTTGACGGTTCCACGGATGGTTTCTTCGGCAACCTGTTGATCCCGCTCCTCCCAGCGAATAAGCACCAGATGTTTGTTGGGGGATAATGCAAATCGTAATCCAGTTCCCTTCAAAATCCTCCAAAGCACCTTGTTAACAGATACATCCTCTGCATTTAACGTAATTCGTTTGTCCAAAGGCACATGCTCATCACTGTATGAAAGCTTGAATTCCGCCTTCTTGGCAATATCATTAAGCGCCTCTTTAAGACTTATGTTTTGGAAATTTACCGATATTTTTTGTTTTAACGTCGGCGGTACTTGATTATCCTGTTGCATATTTACGCCCGGAAACAGCGTAGAAGCAATAGTAAAGAACTCCGATGAGCGAGGCATATCCTGCGAGCGGACAGGTAATACTACAACCATGATCAATAAAGACAGTCCACCAATAACTTTTGTCCAAAAACCTATCGATGTTCTTTTGTAGCTGTTTCTCATATCCGACGCCATAATATTAAGCTATCGCTGATTTTTAATTCCTGTTATTGATTTGAATAGATGTGAATTGTTCGTCCACTGCGCTCATAATGCGCATCAATAGAGAGAGTAATAATATTCAAGACTTCCGTCATCGGTTCATCTTTAAAAGAAGCTGTAATCGTACTCGTTCTGAGCGATTGATCAGCCACCACAATATTAATATCGTACCAGCGCTCCAGCTGAGAAATAACCCTGGGTAATGGTGAGGATTCAAAAATCAATCGTCCATCTTTCCAACCCAGATATTTCGAAATATTGGCAACTTCCCTCACCCTGGTGATTCCATTGCTAGTTATACTGCCTCGTTTATTTTTTGTGATAGGCTTACTTTGCAGATCTGAGCGTGACAGTGACCCAAGCGCAACTTTTCCTTCTTGAACCACAACCTGAATCTCATCATCTTCGGCATAGGCTTTAACGCCAAATTTAGTCCCAAGCACCCGGGTATAGGCATCCGCAGTATGTACTATAAATGGCTTATTGGGATTGTGTGCCACCTCAAAATAGGCTTCTCCTTCTAGAGTAACGCGGCGTACCGAATCGCCAAAAGCCGGAGGAATTTCAATTTTACTCTCTGCATTAAGCTGTACTTTTGTTCCATCCATCAATCGCACTGAAGTCCGCTGGCCCCGCTCGGTACTAATTTGCTGTACAGTCGTTTGTTGCTCCGCCACCGAGTCATCAGGTGCAGTAACAAACCGGGGCATAATATTATACACCAGCACTGTTACTAAAATTACTGCTGCCACAGACCAAATTGCAGCCACCGTGCGGCTGGATTTGCGACGATTACGAGAATCAGAATACCACTTCTGCAGATGCTGTACCGTTGTTTTCGGATCCGACACCTTATCTTCAGAAATTTTGTGTTGAAATGAATCCCACGCAGACTCGGCATCTACCTGTATTTCATCTTTTGGTTCAACATCCCATATTTTTATAAGCGAATGCATAAACGTTCGATTCTCGGGGTCAGCATTAAGCCAATCTTCGACCTGTTGTTTTTCTTCCGGACTGCACTCTTCCGACAAAAATTTTTGTAGCAGTCTCCAATTCATACTAGTATATACTTTGGTTTTGTTACTGCTTCTACTAATACATACAATCGAAAAAGGAGCTACCCGGGAATTTTTTTCAGATTTCTTGTGATCTACTGAAAAAAAATGTCAAAAGAAGGGAAATACGGATCAATTCTTTAAATACAGGGAAGAATAAGACGACAAATATTCGGAAAGGCTATTGCGGAGCTTTTCGAGAGCACGACTCATTTGTGATTCCACCGTACGCACCGAAATATCAAGTACATCAGCAATTTCTTGATACGAAAGTCCGTCTTTTCGGCTCAATTTATAAATGCGCCGAGCCCCTTCAGGCAGATCCTCAATAGCTTCTTGCGCAGCTTCAATAAATTCTGATTGCTCGTCAAAATCATGCATTTGGGATATGTCCACCGAATTCAACCAGTCGATCTGTTTATTGTATTTTTCAGCCACATCCTTGTGCTTTAAATAGTTCAACACCTTATTACGAACGGCCTTATACAAGTAAGATTTGATATTTTTGTCAGGATCTAGCCTCTCTCTTGATTCCCATACATTCAAAAACACATCTTGCACTAATTCTTCTGAAATATGAACTGAATGCACATATCTCCATGCAAAATTACACAACGGATCGTAGAATTTGAGAAATAGCCTCTCAAATGCATCCTTATCGCCCGTCTTTATTTTTTTGATCAACTGATTTATCTCATCGCTCATAAGAATTGGGTACCCATCAAAAAGATTGTTTAGTTAACAAGAAATGGATCTACCAAAACCACAACAATTTATTTTATGTTACAATAATCTCTGTTTTTTTCGGGTATTAATGCAATAATTCCCCCTCGGTATTGCATTTTTTTACAAGGAATGCTAAAAAATCACTCAGTAACCTCCACCTACATCTTCTGTTAGTACCAACTATTTTGTTGAGATAAAAGGACCAGAATCTCCATCTTTGATTTGATATGATCGAAAGGCTATCTGCCGTCACCTATTGTCAACTTTTTATAGCTACGATCCAATGGTAAAAAAATAAAGCGTCAATTCTTAATATCCCTAAATTGAAAGTCGTTGCAAGCTTATTAAATTAACCCTTTATAAATTCTGTAATCATAGTATTTTACTATACTAGCAAAAATAAGGAACACTGATTTACAGCACATAGATATAGAAAAGTTTTCCTTAATTTATTTATGTAAATAAATTATTTTACTTAAATTCCATGTGCCCTAATTACAAACAAGTATAAGTTATTAATATAAAATTACGTAACAGTGAAAGTTACACTTAAAGATATTGCCGAAGACACCGGATATTCTATCTCAACTATTTCGCGAGCACTGAACGGGCTGGACAAAACCAGTACCAAAGCAAAAAGAGAAATCCTGAAAAGTGCTCGTAAGCTCAACTATCCCCTGCAAAATAAAATTGACAGCGCCACTCAGGGCGAGCTCGATGTTATGCTCATTACCGGCGTGGAAATCGGGGAATTTTATGCGTCGTTTTTCAACGGGATTAACAATGCAGCATCGCGCGAAAAGGTACGTCTGAGCCTGACCAGTCTCGAAAACGAAGTGCCGGCTCTTACCGAAATAGCCGAGAAGGTTGAAGAGGAATCCTACAACGGACTCATCATTAATACGCCGCGATTTAGCACTGCCCAATATCAGGAGCTAAAAGACCTGCTGCCCGAGGACTTCCCAGTCATTTCAAACGAAGTGCTCGACAATCAAATTTTTGATACTGTTGGCTTTGATAACTACAGTGGCGGCAACTTAGTGGCCAAGCATTTTAAAGAGCAGGGCTATAAACATTGTGGACTCATCCAGGGTCCGCCCGAAAAAACGGATGCTCGACTTCGAGGTCATGGATTCAGAGATTTTATCCATCATGATCCCGAGATGGAATTCGTTTGGGAGGTCGGCGGCAACTATTCGGTTGACTCAGGAATCGAAGCGTTTAAGAATTTTCACCAACAAGAGCATAAGCCGCGAGCCATATTCTCATCCAACGATAATATGTGCAAGGCATTTATGAGAGAAGCGATGGTCGAAGGCTACAGCTTTCCCGATGATATTGCGATTGTCGGTTTTGATGATCTGCCGGTTTGTAAACATCATCGCCCCACGATCTCATCCATCCACACGGATTATGAGCTGCTGGGTAAGATTTCGATCCAGAAGATGAAAGAGATGCTTGCCAATCCCGATCAGCCCAAAACACTACTCAGCCTTGTTCCGGTTGAGCTAAAGGTTCGGGAATCCTCATAGGCACTCAAATTATTAAAACAGAAATGCCCAACAGGTGATTTCCTGCTGGGCATTTTTTATATGAAACTTATTTAAGGTTTTGCTTCTATCACTCCATCACGTAATTGAAGGATGCCTCCTTGACATCGCTGGAATTGGTGCCTACAAACACTTTGAATTGGCCCGGTTCTACTGTCCAGTTCATATTGATATCATAAAATTCCAGATCTCCACGGCTTAGATAAAAAGTCACTTGGGATGTCTCTCCCGGTGCAAGCGTAATCTTTTCAAAATCTTTCAGCTCCTTAACGGGACGCGTTACGCTGGCTGTCATATCACGGATATAAAGCTGGACGACCTCCTCCCCTTCCACATCTCCGGTATTGGTCACATCTACGCTCACCGCGATGCTGTCAGAAGCGGTGAGTTCGGTTTTGTCGAGATTAATATCCGAATACTCAAAGGTAGTGTAGCTCAATCCATAGCCAAATGGATATAACGGTGAATTCGGAATATCCAGATATTTTGATGTGTATTTGTTTTCGCTCATCGGGCGACCGGTATTTTTCATGTCGTAGTGGATGGGCACCTGCCCCACTGAACGGGGAAATGTTACTGGCAATTTTCCGGATGGATTGTCATCCCCAAACAAAATATCGGCAATGGCGGGACCGGCCTGGGTGCCTGCAAACCAAGTTTCCAAAATAGCAGGTACGTTTTGATCTTCCCAAGTCAGGTCAAGCGGACGTCCGTTCATCAGTACTAACACCACAGGCTTGCCTGTTTTGAGCACTTCCCGAATCAAATCCTGCTGTACGCCCGGCAGATCAATTTGGGATCGGCTGGCTGCCTCACCACTCATATTGTACGCTTCGCCCAAAGCCATCACAACGGCATCGGCCTGCCGCGCAGTGCTGACTGCCTCCGAAAAACCGCTCTTGTCATCGGTATTGATGTCGGCACCCTTGGCGTGAAGGATACGCGTATCAGACGAGGCTACGCTCTTGATTCCATCCAGCAGCGAAACAGCGTCAGTATAATCACCGGCGGCCGACCACGAGCCGATCAGATGACGTTGATTATCAGCGAGCGGACCGACGACAGCTAATGTGCCAAGATCTTTGCTCAGCGGCAGGGTATTGTTTTCATTTTTGAGCAATACCATCGACTCCCGGGCCGTCTCCCGCGCTAAGTTGAGGTGCTCTTGGTTCATCACCAGCTCCTCTTCGCGCTGGACGTCCGAATAGCGGTACGGATCCTCAAAAAGTCCCAGTTTAAACTTATATCGCAGAATACGGCGTACGGCTTCATTAATTTGATCTTCAGAAACAACATCCTCTTCCAGCAAATCCTGCAGATGCTTGTGATAAATGGCACCCTGCATATCCATATCTACACCGGCTTTAAGTGCCAGCGCCCCGGCTTCAGCTGAATCGGCAGCTACGCCGTGTGGAATGAGTTCGTTAATAGCGGTATAGTCGGATACCACGAAGCCGTCAAAATTCCATTCGCCTCGCAGGATATCGGTAAATAAGTACTCACTGGCCGTTGCGGGAATACCGCCGATCTCATTAAAAGCAGTCATAAATGACCCCACGCCTTCTTCGACCGCTGCCTTAAACGGCGGTAAATACACTTCACGGAGCGTGCGATCCGACATATCAACGGTGTGGTAATCGCGTCCCGCTTTGGGCGCCCCATACGCTGCAAAGTGCTTGGCGGTGGAAACTAACGTATTATTTGCCCCGATATCCGTGCCCTGAAATCCCCTGACTTTTGCTCGGGCAACCTGTGATCCAAGATAGGTATCCTCACCGGGACTTTCGGCAATACGTCCCCACCGCGGATCACGTGAAATATCGATCATCGGTGCAAAGGTCCAGTGCAGACCCTGTGCCGTAGCTTCAACTGCTGCCACGCGCGCCGTTTGCTGCATCAGATCCATATCCCAGCTGGCTGTTTCGCCTAATGGGATGGGAAATATCGTTTTGTGTCCGTGAACTACATCATATCCGAAAAACAGCGGAATGCCCAGGCGCGTTTCTTCCACGGCCATCTCCTGCAAGCTACGATTAAACTCCGCGCCATACGCATTAAAAATAGCGCCCACTCTTCCGGCACGGATATCCTCTTTATAGCCTTCGCGAACGGTGGGACCGGTTTGATCAAAATCGCTGGTGTATAGTGTCATCTGACCAATTTTTTCCTCCATCGTCATCAGGCTGAGCACCGAATCCACCTTGGCCTCGATCTGGGCATCGGCATCCGGTGACTGCTGCGTGCAGGCACTTGCCGAAATAAATAGCATTATTATTGCTGCGAAAATAACATTTGAAATAATCCTATTCTGTTTTTCCATATTTCCTCGTTCTTAATACGTTGATTTATTTAATCTTTCGGATACCAATTCCATTGATTACAGTCTGTCCGTTGACAGGCAAAAAGTTTACTTTGATGCCATTATCCTGATTATGGATAATGACCTTTTTTTGTACGGCTCTTTTTGAACCATATTGCTGATTCAAGCGTACATTTTGTACCATCGGCTTGCCGTTGATCTGAATATCAAATGCCGATGATTGTCCTTCCGGGGTGTTGTTATCCTGCAGATGGGCAAATAACAATACCAGCTCATAGGTGCCTTTTGGCGCATCAAAGTAATAGGTATCAATTCCTTGTCGCTGCGTCTGAAACAGCGGATCGCGGTCGGTGCCCAGTATATCTTCAGGCGTCCCGATCCCCCGACCTCTGGGCCTGTAATTTTCTCCGCCCGAATATCCCCAAAATCCTTTTTGATACTCAGTATCGGGATGCCAAACAATACCATGTTCATCATCCACAAAATAGAAGTTCGATCCCGCGTTGATGTAAACATCTTGAAACTGATCAGTGGTATATAATTCAAAATCAATTTTGGCCACATCCTGTACAGTCTTATCGGATGGGGACTCTGCTCGCAACACATTTCTGCCATCACGAAATGGCACCTGCCACTCGGCGACATGATTGTCAAACGTTTTTGTCCCCAGCGATTCGTCATTCAAAAAGAGCTCCCCTTCATCTGTATTGCCATACACCTGCACGGACTGTGTTGCTGCCTCACTTCCCTTGGCATCTGCTTTCCCGGCTCGCTGATTCCAGCTTTTGGATCCGATCCGGACCACCGGCTCATCAGAAAACCAGCTTGTCAACAGGTGATATGCGTCTTTCGGCCGGCGGTCGAACGTCATTAAACCCTTGCTGTTAATCGTCGGAACTGCATCTCTCCTGCTCTCCGATCCAAAATCAAAGAGATTCCAGACCGCAGATCCGGCCACAAAATCGCGCTCCATAATCTGCTCCAAATTGCGCTGCATAAATCGATTCTGCCACTCCACGGAGAAATCAAATCGCAGTGGATTCGGCGTTCGTATTCGCGGATCAGAACCCGCCCCATATTCCGTAACAATCGTAGGTTTATTTGGCAGTTCTTTGTGATGCTGATCCAAAAAGTTGCCGAGTCCATCGAGCTCCGATTCATACCATCCGAAGTAGAGATTCCATCCTACAATCATCGGGATATCTGTCAGCCCAGATTTCTGATATAAGTCGAAATCTCCGTGATTCGGAATCATCGTATAGCGGGCAGAATCTTCCTGCCGAGTCACCTTTTCCAGCTCTTTTGCAAAATTCACAATCTTTTGAATATGTGGCTGATCATTTTCCCAGTTTCGCCCCAGCAGCATCTCATTCATATAGGCCCAGATGATGATACTGGGATGATTATAGTGCTGGCGAATCATTGCCCGCTGCATGCGAATCGTATTTTTATAGAAATCGGGACTGTCGGTAATTTCGTGATCAAGCGGAATTTCCATACTCACCAGCAATCCCAGTCGATCTGCAGCTTCCAGAATAGCAGGGTCCTGCGGATAATGCGCGGTTCGCAGAAAGTTGCTCCCGGTCTGTTTTGCCAGCTTTAAATCAGCCACATGACGCGCATTGCTCAATGCATTGCCCTTGCCTTTATAATCCTGATGGCGATTGACGCCCTTCAGTTTCAGCGGCTCTCCATTCAGGAAAAACCCCTTATCGGGATCAAACCGGAACCAGCGAAAACCAACGGTCGTGCTTACTTTGTCCAGCACATTGCCATCTGAATCCTGAATCTGACTTTCCAGCGTATATAAATGCGGATGGTCGGGGTGCCAAAGCTTTGGATCTTCAACAGACGAAAAGGCTTCTTCAAATGAAATTAAATCGGCGGATGGAGCAATCGTTTGTTCTTTAGCAGCTACCATTTTTCCATTGGGATCGACGAGCCTGTTAACAATATTCAGCTGTCCATTGCTACCATCCCTACTATCAATATATCCCTCAACATGCAGCCTGGCCGATGAATTGGAGACTTCGGGCGTGGTTACAAAAATACCCGACGAAGCGTAATCCCCGAATGAAAAATGCGTTTTATGTAATTCAATAAGCCACACGTCGCGATAAATTCCACCATAGAAATTGAAGTCACCTTTCAGCGGTGGAATATCCTCATTGTGGCGATTATCAACTTTGACAAGTAACTCATTGGGCTCATCTTGATTCAGATATGATGTCGCATCAACAGTAAAAGCCGTGTAACCACCCTTGTGGGTTTGGGCCAGCTCTCCGTTGATATAGACCTCGGCAATCTGATTGACCGGCTCGAATTTGAGTACGTATTTTTTGTCCGGTTTGGAAATTTTAGGAAGCTCTTTTTTGTACCAAGCCACAGTTCGCCGATAGCCCGGCTCCTCATCAAAAGCATCTTTTTTATTCCAGGTGTGCGGCAGATGTACGTTTTTCCAGGATTCAGAATCGGATTTGTCAAAAGTAAATTGCCAGCCTTCGTTTATGCTCGTTTTTGTCCGCGGTTGACTATTGGACTGCTGCGCGTAGCCCTGCCCTCCCCACAGCAGGAATACAGTTAATAGCATCGATATGTGCATGTTATTAATTTGCATCATCAGCAGTTTTCCATCTTAGCTGAATAGATTTTTGATCTTCGGGAATCTTAACCACGGTTCGATTTTGTTCCGAATCAAAACTCACTGCATCTGAATCAATATTTCGGACCTCAATATTCTGAAATGGGAATACCACTTTAGTCAGGTTGAGCCCGGCTGGATTAGCCGTTAATTCATATCCGGATTCTGTTTTAGAAATGTCGGCTTGTAACCCATCCCACGTAGAAATACTGTCGGATTCACCCGGCCAAACCTGTAGCACGCGACGGTCATCCAAAGCAACAATATCATCATTCATTTTTTTATGGCGGGAAATGAGCGTCTGCACGTCTTCGGAAATCATGGGCAAGATACTTCCTGCTTGGACAAACAGCGGCATCTGTTCCAGCGGAGCATCCACCTCGATATGCTTACCACCTTTAAACTGCCGGCCACTCCAAAAATTGAACCACTCTCCCTCGGGCAAATAAACCGATCGGCTTGTCCCCCGCTGGTACATCGGCGCCACCAGCAGATCCGGACCAAACATATATTGATAAATTTGATCAACGGCTACGGGATCATCCGGAAAAGCCAGCGCCATGGGACGTATAACCGGCAGCCCTGTTTCGGATGACTGATGTACTGCATCATACAGGTATGGAAAAAGCTGCGTACGGATTTGCGTAAACTGGCGAAAGATATCCAGCGTCTGCTGGTCGTAATCCCATGGACCTTTATTAGAGGTCATGTGCACCTGCATGAACGGCGTAAAGGCCGCAAATTGGGTCCACCGGATAAACACTTCTTTATCGGCCGTACCGGCATATCCAGCGATATCTGACCCCCAGAGCGAAAAGCCCGACATGGCAGCATTTTGCCCCGCTCTGATAACCGACGGCAATCCTTCATCAAAGGAAAAGTCGCCCTTGTTGTCCCCGGCCCAGGCAAAGGGATATTGCTGCGTGCCGGTAAATCCGGTCCGGGTAATGAGCACGCCATTGCCATCGAGGCGATCATCCACATAAGCCTGCATTACGCTGTCGTACATCACGGAATAGCGATTCTGCATCTTGCGGGCTGAAGTGCCATCATTAAAAACCGCATCAGGCACAAAATTACCTTCGCCGTCATCGGCCTTGAATGCCCGGACCCCCGTCGAAAGCATGTCGTCCATTTCGTTGAACCACCACTGCGTCGCTTGGGGATCGGTAAAGTCAATCAATCCGCCGCGACCTTTCCACCAATCCATCTGTGCCACATCGCCCGAGGCATTTGTAATCAGCACGTCATTTTCCACCGCTTCCTGGTAGTTGGAAGACGTCTCCGTAATGCCCTCCATATCAATCACATTCTCGCTGTTGATGAACGGCGTAAGCCAGAGCGCCAGGTAATATCCCTGCTGTTGGATCTCAGCAAACATTTCAGTGGGCTGGGGAAACTGCTGCTCATTGACTTGAAAATTGTTGTAGCCCGTCTCCCAGGGACTGTCCAGCACAATCACTGATGCAGGGATATTGTGCTCTCGAAGTTTGCGGACATCCACCATCACCGAATCCTGATTATGATGCACGTCCCGACTTTTCCAGAGTCCAAATCCCCACGGCGGCGGAACGGGCGAACGTCCGGAGAGCTTCGTAAAAGTATTGAGCATATCTTTCATATCGGGACCGCCGAAAAACACCGTTCGCATTTTTTGATCTGTTACTTCGATGCTGGTGTCAAAGCGTTCCGATCCGCTTAGATCGAATTGGGACGGCGCATAGCTATCCAGCCAAAAACCGAGTCCCTTAGAATCCATTACGAACGGCACCGGCTTGTGACTGCCCACTCCCTTATTTCCGTAGCGATCATCGCTGAGCATCGGCAAAATATATCCACGCTGATTGAGTGCATTAAATCGCTCACCGCCCCCGTAATACCGCGTTTGATCGCTGCTTTTAATCTCGAGCTCAAAGTCATGCATTTGTCCATCCAGCGGCTGCTGCTCTATTGCAATCGCACGATTATCAATCACTTCAAATGATATTCTTATCACCTCATTTTTGATGGTCAACGGATTTTGACTGCTGACCGTAAATCCCTGTTGTTGCTTACCATCTATGTTGATACCGAATATCTCAGTCTGATAAGCTTCTGCCCCAGCATCATCAAGAACAGTAAGCTCGGCAGTACCTTGCCCGAGATTAAATAAAACTGCAAGATGATCTGTAGCAACCTTCTGCTGCCCATTCGCGGTTGAGACTACTGATATCCCGATTAGCCAAATCCCTATTACAAGCCCGATATGTCTTATGAGACTATTCCTCATCTTTTTTTAGGTGTGGACTTTCAAATCCCAATTTTTGCAAGCCGTTTTGTATTTCCGGTGCAGACATAAACAGATCCCAGATCATGCCGGTGCGGTGATTCTCGATCATGGCCACAATGGGTCCTTGGTCGATGGCCAGATATCGCTCGGGAAACCAATTATGTTCCAGGCTGTAGGCATCGTAAAATCCGTATGGACCCAATAAAGAATCGCCCAGATTGTAATAGAAATTCTTGAGTGCCATCATCGAATGCTCAGGGGTGTATGGAAATGAAGAGAGCGCAGCCGTGGGTGTAATAACCCCGCGATCGTCGCCGGGTTTATGTCCCGCATAGCCGACACCGCCGTCATCAGATCGAGTATAGCTGGCCGTAAGTCCCCAATTTTCGGGATCGTATCCTTCGTAATCATTGGGATTTTCAATCGCCCATTGCCGGTTAATAAGCGTATGATTTTTATTCAGCTTCCAGTAATCCGCATAGCGGTCTTTGAGTCCACGGGGATCCAATCCCAGATACGAATAATGCGCCCAGAAAAGTGGTCCGCCGTACTCTGGTGCCCCATTGTGACTAAGCACTAAATCATATCCGTAGGTCGTCTGATCGGAGGTGATATCACCTCCGCGCGCCCAACCTTCGTGATAGACTTCGGCAGGAACGCTGTGCGTAGGCGACGAAGCCGCCAAAATGTAGGTAATCAAGACCTCGTTATATCCTTCGAGGGCGAAATCCATCTCCCATCCGTGGCTGGGCGACCAGTGCCAATAGAGCACATTTTGTCCGTCTTGGCGGTGCCAATCCCACTCCACTTCTTTCCACAATGTGTCGATGCGTCGGGCCAGATTCTGTCCTTGCTCATTACCACCACGCAAATACTGCCGCGCTGCCAGCAGCCCCTGGACTAAGAACGCCGTTTCCACCAGATCGCCGCCATCGTCACTGGCACTAAATGATTTCACCTTGCCTGTTTCGCCATGCATCCAGTGAGGCCAAACGCCGTGAAAACGGTCGGCTGATTCCAGAAAATTCACAATCTTTTCCAACCGCTGGACGCCCTGTTCCCTGGTAATAAAATCGCGTTCCATGCCCACCAGGATCGCCATAATCCCAAAGCCGGAACCCCCGCTGGTAACCACATTCTTATCGTTTTGTGGATAGTTCCCATCCACGTGAAAACGCTCGCGGGCCATCCCGCTGTTGGGCTCGGCTCCATCCCAGAAATACTGGAAGGTTCGTTCCTGAGTTAGCGTCAACAGGCTGTCTTCTGATATCTTTTCCTGATTTGTAGCATCAGCAGACTGTTCATTATCACCGGTACAGCTGATAACAAAGCCCATCAAAAACAGGCTGTAAAAGAAAGTGCTAATTATGTTTTTCATCACAGAAATAGAAATAATTTTAGGTTAATTAATAGGTGTCATTATACTTTGAGTCAAACCGCGGACCGTGATCGGGCTTGAGCGGAATCTTCATACCGTCGGTACGCTGCAGCCAGTCAAAGAGATCCTGATTGAGCTGTTTTGCGATCTCCTGATGTTCGGGATCCCGAATTAAGTTATGCGCTTCTTTTGGATCTTCTTGGATATTGTAGAGCTCATTGATATCCCAAACCCCGTAATAGCGGATATACTTGAAGCTGTCGGTGCGCACGGCGTGCACGGTGGGCGTCTGCGGAAACGGACGCTCCCAGAAATATTCGTAATAGATGCGTTCGCGCCAGTCGGGCATCTCTTCTCCGCGAAGCATCGGCGCAAATGACGCTCCGTCCATATCCATATTTTGGGGATTATCTAACCCAGCCAGATCCATAATCGTCGGTGCAATATCTATATTCTGAACCATCGGCTTAATTTTGCTACCGGGCTCAATCATTGATGGCGCGTACACCAGCAGCGGCACGCGAATCGATTCTTCATACGCCTGACGCTTGTCGATGAGCCCGTGTTCGCCAAACGAAAAGCCGTTATCCCCCATATAAAATACGGCTGTATTTTGCAGCAGGTTGTTTTCTTCGAGATACTCGAGCACATCACCAATACTTCGGTCGATGCCTTTCACGGTCTCCAGGTACCGATGATAGAAATCATCAAACTGGATCTGCCCGTGATACATATAATCCACGCCGTGCCAGCTGTGGCGCTGCTCTTTCACCCAATCGGGCACGTCTTCATAATTGTATTCTTTTTTTGTAGGGATGTCTTCCGGACTGGGATTAAAGCCTTTGCCTTCAGCTTCATCCAGATCGTACCCCGGGGGAAACATCGTCTTGGGATATTCGACCGGTTCGTTCTCATAATCATCGTAATCTTGCTGGGCCGGTTTAAACTGGGAGTGAACTGCTTTATGCGACAGGTACAAGAAAAAAGGCTTCTCTTTATCCCGCTGATCCAGAAAGTCGATGGCCTTATTAGTAAGCAAGCTCGTGATATACGTACTGTCGCTGTAGCTTACTTCTTTGCCATTTTCATTGAGCGTGGGATTATAATATTCGCCCTGCCCTCTAAAGCTCACCCAGTGATCAAATCCCTTGCGCGGCTGGGCATTGCTGTGTCCCATGTGCCACTTGCCCACAAAAGCCGTTTGGTATCCTTCGTTTTGCAGCTCCTGCGGAAAATAACGTGCCGAATCGGGCACCGGCGACTGGTTATCAACCACACCGTGGCGATGCGTATATTGACCGGTTAGAATACTGGCACGGCTGGGTGAACAGAGCGATGTGGTCACAAACGCATTCAACATATGTGCTCCTTCTTTGGCCATCCGATCCATATTCGGCGTTTCCAAATACGGTACCGTATCCATGAAGCCCATAGAATCGTAGCGGTGGTCATCGCTGAGGATAAAAATAACATTTTCGGGCTGATCTGTTTGCGCGATCCCAGTCTTTGGCATCCCAAGACACAGAACAGCCAAAAGGATAATTAGTACCTGAACTCCTTTTTGTGATAGTCTCATAGATCAACAGAATTTAATTTGAAGTCGTAAAATCCAGCTTATCGAGTCCCGACTGCACTTCGGGAGCATCCATAAATAGGTCCCACAGCAAACCGGACCGGTAGTTTTCGATATTGACGATAATTGGTCCCTGATCAATTGCCAGGTACGAATCGGCCCACCACCCTTGCGTGGGATTAAACGCATCATAAAAACCATATTCGCCCCACAATTTATCGCCGAGAATGTAGTAAAAATGCCGCATCGCCCGTTTTGATTTTTCGGGCGTATATGGCATGGACGAAAGCGCAGCGGTAGGCGTTATGGTGCCGTTATCATTTGTGGGTTCATGCACGCCGTATCCGCTCGGCTGATCGCTGGCCGTGAGGCCCCAGCTGTCGGCACTGTATCCCACGTAATTATTGGGATTTCTGACACTGTGCTCGTAATTAATAAGCGAGTGATTCTGGTTTTGTGTCCAGTAATTGGCGTATGTATCCGAAAGCCCCTGGGGATTGAGTCCGAGGAATGAGTAGTGCGCAAAAAACAGCGGACCGCCATAATCATAGCCCACGGGCAGTTCATATCCATAAAAAGTATTGCCATTCTGGATACCTCCCGACCGCGCCCATCCTTCGCGATACACATCGGCATCAATGGTATTCGTACTGGATGATGCCGCCAACACATAAACAATTAACGCCTCGTTATAGCCGCGGATCGGCAAGTCCATCTCCCAGCCATGATTACGGGACCAGTGCCAGTAGAGCACATTTTCTCCATCCTGCGTGTACCAATTCCACTCAATGTCATCCAGCAGCGTATTGATATCCGAAATGAGCTGGTCTTCGGTGGCATTGGCGCTATCCAAAAACTCCCGCACGGTAATCAATCCCTGAGCCATAAATGCGGTCTCAACCAGGTCTCCTCCATCATCTAAATCGCTGAAGGGGATCACTTCTCCCGTAGTCCCATTCATCCAGTGAGGCCACACGCCGTGGAAACGGTCGGCATTGGCCAAGAAGGTTACTATTTTCTCAAATCGATCGATGGCCTGACTGCGCGTGATAAATCCGCGGTGTACGCCCACGATGATAGCCATCAGGCCAAAGCCGCTGCCGCCAATGGTGACGGTTTCGCCGGAGGTGTTTCGCTCTCTGGCTAAGCCGCTCTCGGGATGGGCGAAATCCCAAAAATATTTGAAGGTTTGCTCTTGCACTTTGGTGAGCAGTTCTTCATCGGTGAGCTCCGGAAATTTCTGGGTGGAATCGAGTCCCGTTTGGAATTGTTTCTCAAACCCATCAAACGAAAAACCGTTTTGGGCGCTAAGGTTATCACTGATGCGAATGGTATGATGCTTGTAATAATCGAGCTCGGCTGTATTGGTGATAGTTACCGTTTTATCATCGTTGGAGAGGGAAAAATTCGCTGAAATGGCGGGTGAAAACTGGAAAAAGTTCTGATAATCCTGTGGATCCAAACTGCCGGAAAACGTGAATTCCGCGGTAACATCATCATACGCGATACCCCGGATATTGGAGGAAGACATAAGATCAACATCGTTAAGCGAGGCTGATGTTAGGTCTATTGATCCATTTTCGGTTTGAAAGGTAAATGCCGTACCGGGGAATGTGGCACCTTCGGCAGATCTGATGGCATCTGAAATGGTCAGCTCATACTCGTTATTCCAGTCGAGATTGTGTTCGGTATCAACGAGAATACTATGGTTTTCATCCTCAAAGGTAACTGATAGCGTAACTGCCGTATCTTCGTTTGTATCCCGCAGTTGGATACCGTTTTGTGCGGTCTCAGTGTCAACGGCCGAAGAAAATTCGATTTCAAATAGCGCATCAACAGAAATATCGGAAGCTGTTGTACTTGATGACAACGTTACATTATTGGCCGATACTTTAAGAAGTTGAAAGGTGTCGGGATCGGGCTCTGTGCTGTTTGATTTACATCCCCATACCACCAATACTGATATCAATAAAAGAACACTCAGATAGTGTTGAAAAAAGAACTCTTTTATTGATAACAAATGGTATTGCATGAGGCTGGCTAGTATTGATTAAAAGTGGATCAAGCATTTTTCTGTCCTGTAAAACAGGCATATTTAATGTAAAAATAAAGGTGAGGCCTGTATTCAGACCTCACCTCATATTTATGTACTCAGCTTAGCTTTCGGAATCGTACATCAACTGAATTTCGGTTTCAGTGAGCGCTTTGTGATAAATCTTGATATCATCCATTAGACCTGAGTAGTGATTGGTTTCGGGATCACTGTAATCAGCCCAGGAATAAATGGTAGTTGCTCTGTCGGCATAGTATCCGATTGCCATATTTTCACCGAGTCCTTCTTGACTATTGAACGTCAACTCATTGGCCTGGTAGAATGGATTATCTTCTGGATACTCGTTGAAGTTCTGCCGCTTTGCGAGCTCTCCATTGATATATACTCGACCAATTCTTGTCTCACTATCGTACTGGAAGACAAAATGCGTCCATTGTTCCTGAACAACTTCAGCAAAACCTCCCTCGGAACTATAGTCTTTGGAAAAGGTCCATCCAGCAAAATCAGTATTTCCTCCACCATCAACCCAAAGGTCTTGTGCACCTGTTGAGCCGTCCTGCAAGACATACTGAGCAGCCATTTTGGTGGTACTCATGTTCAGCTCAACTACAAAGCCGTTGAATCCACCGGCACCGAGCACGAAATTACCGCCGCCGTGTGCTGAGGTATCAGGTCTCAACCACATTGCTACGGTTAACTGGCCAGTAGAAGCTATTTCCGGAGCATTGGGAACTTCGATGATACTGGTTGAGCCATTAAATTCTGCGGCTTCTCCTGCTTCCTCATTTCGTGAATCCACATAAGAAATATCAACAACGCCATCTGACACCGGATTGTAATTGCCCATCTGGTCATCTGCTGTTCCTTCAAATGTCCAGTTTGCAATCATCCCGGGAGGGCTAAACGTGCCGGCTGTTTGAAACGAACGTTCAACATTGCCAAGCGTTTGGTCGTCAACATTAACAAGACCGCTCAGTTGAAGCCGGTACAAAATACCTGCCCCAAGCACCGATTGTGGAGTAATCGTCAGAACAGGACCATCTACAGAAATATCAAGCTCGATATTTGTGCTATTATAATCCTGGATAAGACTGATATTATCTGATGTAGCAGTTTCTGCCTGTAGCTCACTGTTAAACTCGATCTGGATACTGGCATCTACCGGTACATCACTTGGAGATTCTGCACTGTTAAGATCAGCTTCTCCAACGGTCATGCTTTCAATCATGAGCTCAGTTGGCCCATTGTTGTTATCGCTACATCCCTGAATTACCACACCAAATAGTCCAATGGCTATGGTAACCACTAATGCTGTTCTCATTGTTTTCATAACATTATGATTTTATTTGTGGTTATAGTTGAAAATTATTGCCAAGCTTCGTTTTGCGTTAATGTACCCTGAGAGAGGTCAATTTCGCTCTGTGGTATAGGCAACAGATTATGTTTGCCTTCCACATATCCCTGAGAATCTAATACTTCGGGAGCTCTGTCGGTGCGAACCAGATCCCAGAAGCGGTGTCCTTCAAGTGCAAGTTCTACTCGTCGCTCATGGTAAATTAGCTCGCGCAGAGAATCTTTGTCGGTAGTCGTTCGATCGGGCAAAATAGAACTGTCTCCTTCACGTGCCCGTTCTCGAACTTCATTAAGATAGATCAGTGCCTGTCCCGGGCTATCATTTTCATTGAGGGCTTCTGCCACCATCAGCAGCACATCGGCATAGCGGATGAGCCGGCGGTTATGACCAAACTGTGTGTTGGTGGTCGTGCCATCAATCCACACCTTGCGATTGTAGCTTTCAATTCTGATGACTTCACCATCCTCAGTAACTTCATCGGGCGTATTTCCATCACCGATAATTTCGATACCGTCAATAACTTCGCCCAGTTCAATAATAGTGTGATCCTGGCGCGGATCATCTTGCTCAAAAGCATCCCGCAAATCAACGGACGGCTGATTAAAACCCCATCCCCTGTTCGGCGTTCCGCGCACGCCTTGCGTGTTGGCATATTGATTTCCACCGGCACCAGATGTTGCAATAGCGCCAATCTCAAACACCGACTCTACGCCGTGTTCGCCCGCTTCGCCATTGGCATCCAAATAATTTTCTTCTAAATCGTAGTTGTAATCGGAGTTATTGATAACTTCTAAGGCATAATCTTCGGCATCCTCAAACTCCTCTTGAAAAAGATGTACTTTGGCTAACAACGCCTGAGCAGCTTCATTTGTGGCACGTCCCAAATTATCCGAGCTGTAATCGGCTTTTGACGGAAGATTATCGATCGCAAAACTCAAATCATTTTCAATAAAGGTATATGTTTCTTCCATGCTTGAGCGCGGTACATCCAGCGGCGGCTCGGGTGAAGTTACCAGTGGAACCCCGCCAAAAGCACGAACCAAATCGAAATAATACAGCCCCCGCAGAAAACGCGCTTCACCAACGAATCGGTTTTTGAGATCTTCACTCATTTCAATGGGCGGTACTTTTTCGATCACGATATTGGCACGGCGAATGCCCTGATAAAGCGCATTCCACCAGCGGTCGAGGCCGTCCTGTGTAGTAGAATGCGAAAAATCATCATATGGTCCAACAGTATTTGCTTGATCGGCCGGACTGCTGCCTTTGTGAGCATCATCAGACATGATATCGAGAATTGGAAATCCACCGCTGTGATAATGCCAGTTGCGAAGTGTTGAATAGACAGCATTTGTTGACCTTAGCGCATCTTCTTGGGTGGTTGGAAATGCTTCTTGCGTTAATTCACTTTGCGGATCTATTTCAAGAAAGCTGTCGCAGCTGAGAAGCAACGTACTTACAAAAACAGCAACTAAAACGTGTGTTAGTTTCATAATGTTGACCTCAAAATGTTGTATTAAAACCTAGCGATATAACGCGGGGAATAGGATATTCGCCCCTGTCGATACCATTTGAAAGCACATTATTGCTTCCGATCTCAGGCGTATATCCGGTATATTTTGTCCACGTAAAAAGATTGGTTCCCTTTACATAAAATCTGGCTTTTGAAATACCGAGATTGCCCAGAAATTCTGATGGCAGGCTGTATCCCAGCACCAGGCTTCGCAGACGAAGGTATGACCCGTCATGAATAAATCTGTCGGAGGGTAAAAAGTTATATCCTCCATATGAAGGCCGAGGTTCAGTCGTGCTGGTTCCTTCACCTGTCCAGCGATTCCAAACGTGCTGTTCAAAGTTGTAGGGATCGGGCCTGACAACATTCTTGCCGTTGAAAATTTCATTCCCATATTGGCCCTGCAAACCTACCGATAGATCCCAGTTTTTATAGTTCATTCCCAAGTTAAATCCATATACAAAATCGGGGATCGGCGAACCTATATAGGTGCGATCCTGACCATTCAGATCGCCATCGCCATTGGTATCTTTGAAACGTAAATCGCCTACTCCCGCCTGCGGCAGGTGAGGATAATCATCAAGTTCCTCTTGGTTTTGGAAAATGCCATCCGTCACATAGCCGTAAAATGCACCGATTGGGTGTCCTACCCGCGATTGTGTCACCGACTGACCATTGGCCAGATTCCCACCGATAAGCACCGAATCAATGCCACTGTTACCCCCAATGGCTTTTACTTCGTTACGAACAGTATTGCCTACAACTTCGGCGTTAAAGGAAAAGTCACCGAAATCATCTTCCCAAGAAACCTGAAATTCGACTCCTTCATTAAGTACTGACGCGGCATTATAGCGAACACGTTCTCCCTGTCCATTGCCTAAGTGACCCGGCGTAGAAAGTTCAACGAGGATATCCTCGGTAAGTCGATTAAAATAATCGATCTGGGCAGAAAGATGGTTATCAAAAGCCCGAACTTCGAGGCCGATATCGGTTTGCGTTGTAGTCTCCCACTTGAGGTCGGGATTGCCCGATTTGGCGTAGGTTGCAGCTACATAGGAGGCATCGGGATTACTAAATACAGCCAGCAGATCAGAATTAACCCGCGAAAACCGATCGTAATAACTTATTTTTTCATTTCCGATTACTCCACGGCTGGCACGTAACTTCAGAAAGTCGATGCTTGACAACGACTCCATAAATGACTCATTGCTGATTGTCCAGCCCACCGCCACGGAAGGGAAATATCCCCAGCGATTGTCTTGCGCAAACTTTGAAGACCCATCCCGCCGCAGAGTCAGAGTAGTCATATACGTATCATCATACGAATACACCACCCTTCCCAGATACGAGATCATATTAAAGTACTGGTTTGGATCAACCCCATTAAAAATGGAGTTCAGCATGTCGATGTTATTAGCTTCATCAACAATATACGAAGGCTCGATATACCAAAAATCTTCTCCGTCGCGAATAACATTTTGACCCGATAACTCTAGGAGCTCGGATCGGCTTTGCTGCATGGTAAGTCCCACAACGGCATTAATGCTGTGCTCGTTAAAATCCTTAATGTAATTAACGGTATTTTCCCATAGAAAACTGTAATTATATCCCGTAGCCTTAAATATATCGCTGTAGGTATTATCCTGCTGGGATGCCGTTCCATCGGGATTATAAACCGTAAATGCAGGAGTGAAATTTTCGGATCTATTATAGGCTGCATCAGTGCCAAAACTGGTCTTTATAAAGAAATCATCCGAAATAATGGCCTCGGCAAAAACATTACCGACAAGTCGCACACCGCGATTGTAGTTATTCGAATACTCCAGGTCTGCCAGCGGATTTCCCACATTGCGAACCACGCCAAAGCTGCCATCCGAATAGTATGGCTCCAGCAACGGTTGTGCTCTGTACGCCTGGAAAGTAACATTGGGCGCCACCTGCTGCCGATATGGAGCAATTGTAATATTATTTCCAAGCTTAAAATTTTCACTTACCTGATAGGTATTGTTGAGCTTAAGGCTTAGCCGCTCATAACTTGATTTATCGATAATACCATCTTCCTGAAAATATCCCACTCCTATATAATAATTGCCGCGTTCACTCGACCCGCGAATCGAAATATGGTGATTCTGTACCGGAGCGATACTAAAAATTTGGTCCTGCCAGTCGGTATTGGGCACGGCATCTACATTATTATAACTGCCCGGGCGAATTTCGTTGGCGATAACAGCAAATTGGCGCCCACTCAACAGATCAATTTTCTTTTCCAGCTGCTGGATACCTCCTTCCGCCGATATCGACACCTGCGGACCTTCTTGAGTAGCCGAACCACTTTTTGTCTGTATCAAAACGACACCATTGGCACCACGCGATCCGTAAATAGCTGTGGCAGACGCATCCTTCAGTACTTCCATCGATTTAATATCCGACGGACTCAGAAAGGAGATATCATCTAAAATAACACCGTCAACCACATATATGGGAGAAGAATTGTTAAAGGTTCCCACTCCCCTGATACGTACGGCCGAGGATGCACCGGGCGCTCCCGATGTTTTGGTAATCTGAACGCCACTTACTTTGCCCTGCAGCGACTGTTCAGCATTCAGGCTGGTTACATTACCGATATCTTCGGATTGGACCTGACTTATAGAACCGGTGATATCGCGCTTGCGAACGGAACCGTATCCCACAACAACAAGCTCGTCCATCTCTCCAACCTGTGGCGACATTTCAACCTTAATTTCCTCTCGGCCCCGAACATCAACTTCAACTTTCTGATATCCCACATACGAAAACACCAATACCGTTTGAACTGAATCTACACGCAGCCGAAATTCTCCGTTTTCATCAGTAGAAGTGCCCCGCGTGGTACCTTTCACATTTATATTGACCCCAATAAGAGTCTGTTGCGTTTCTGCATCAATAACGGTACCGCTCACCACTTGCTGAGCCCACGATGTGGTATGCAGCAACAATATTAAACATACGATTAGAAAAAAAGATTGAAACAGCAGCTTAATAGCCGAATCCCAACTACTGCTTATCCAATGGTTAGCTAGACGGTTACTCTTTTTCATATTCATACGCTGTATTAATAGTTAATCTGATTTCGGCCACCAAGCCTATACAATCTTTTGACCCAAAAAAGTTGGCCCCCAGCGGCTGAAAAACAGAAAAATATGAAACACTGTATTTTCAAATTGCATGTTTACCATCCACGAAATAAATAGAAAACTAATACCGTACTACTAATAAAAATCGGTAGTAGGTAGAGTAAAAATTTTCCCCGCTTAATGCAAATAGATATGCAAGTTTATTTTCATTTATATCAAATAGTTGCATTACAGTACAAAAATTTACCTTCTTAATAGTATTAAAAGCATATTTTATGATTTCATGTTTTACACAACCACAATAAAAAACTATATTGGTGCAATGTTTATGCAAGTTTATGCAACAAATGGGTTGTTGTTTCTATAAACAATTTGCCTCACTATATTAGAGGCAAAAATTACGTGGCGTCAGCAACACGCTGTAATATCCATATCATCCAAATTGACAGCTAACGAATAATATTTCGTTATGAAAATTACGCTTAAAGACATTGCTAATGACACCGGCTTTTCGGTGGCAACAGTTTCGCGGGTTCTTAACGGATCCTCGAAAATAAGCACCGAAACGCAGGATATAGTTATGGAAAGCGCGCGGCAATTAGAATACCTGTCTCCCAGGAATAACAATTCAGGATCTGACACTCAATTTCTGAATGTTGCACTTATCGCAAGTGATTTTCATGAGGGTGAATTCTATGTCTCTTTTTTCCACGGACTCAATAAAGCATCCAAAGAAAATAATATTCGACTGTCGCTAATCGGGGTGGTCGATCCGGAAGAGGAGCTTACCAAGCTATTAAAAGAAATTTCGCTACATTATTACGATGCAGCCATACTTTTTATTCCGGGATTTTCGCGCTTCCAGTATGAAAAGTTATTGAAGAAACTACCGAATGGATTTCCCGTGATCTCAAATGCACTGATTGAAAACCCCGTATTCCCTACCGTCACATTTGACGGCTACAGCGGGGGATATCTGGCAGCCAAACATTTTGAAAAAAAATCATACCACAATCTGGGGCTCATTGAAGGACCTTTTGAGCGGGCGGAATCGCGATACCGCAGTAACGGATTTAAGGATTACATCCAACAACACAATAATCTGGAGCTTACCTGGACGTACGAGGGCAACTTTACGTTTGAGGCCGGTAAAAAAGCATTCAGCCGCTTCCAGAAGTTGACTAGCAAACCACGCGCCGTATTTGCCGGCAACGACGATATGGCCAATGGATTCATGGAGGCCGGTAAAGCAGAAGGGATTCATTTTCCTGACGACGTTGCCATCATTGGATATGATGACCTGCCGGTTTGTCGTCACAATCAACCTACCATCTCTTCTATCAAAACTGATTACAAGGCGTTGGGCATGACAACAATGAAGTTGCTTCGGGATTCGGTCGAAAACCCTGATTTAAAAAGCAGCATGTTAAGTTTTGTGCCCGTCTCGGTGGTAGAACGGGAATCATCATAATCTGCTGTGACAGCTACTCTGTAGGGCGAATGTTTATTTTCATCATGGTTTTGTATAATCCTACGGCAGTATTCTATCGGAACAAAGACGTTGCTGCTTGTAACTTCATTAAAAATACTCATCGAAGCGCGGGGCTGTGTCACCCATAGATGTTACCATAATCGTATTGTACCTGCTTTTTATAAGCTGGAGGGGGCTCCGGGAAGCTCATACCCACAATACAACAGAAGATTTCTTTCTGGCAGATCGCACGCTCAGCTGGCCTATGATTGGTCTCTCGCTTTATGCCACTAATATTTCTATCAGCAGTATTATTGGCTTGGCCGGCAGTGGGTATAAAACCGGCATTTCGGTATTCAATTATGAATGGACGGGATCTATTATTCTCGTCATTTTTGCAATTTTTATTGTACCCTATTACCTGCGGCACCGGCTCGTCACCATGCCCGAATTCCTGGAGCGCCGGTTCGACAGCCGATCGCGCACCTATTTTTCGTTTATCTCGATCGCTGTAAATATTTTCATTGATATTTCCGGTGCCCTGTACGCCAGCAGTATTTTTTTGAAGGGAATCTTCCCTGAAATAGATCTCAATATTTTTGTGATAGGAATGGCGATCGTCACCGGACTTTACACCGTAGCCGGTGGATTGCGCGCTGTTGTAATCACCGACAGTATTCAAGCTATTTTACTTACTCTTGGCTCGGCTGTAGTGGCTATACTCCTCTTCAACGAAGTAGGGTCATGGAGTCAAATACAGCAACAGCTACAACCCGAAATGATGAGCTTAATCCGTCCGGTGGGTGACGATCTTATTCCCTGGCCTACCCTGCTTATCAGCTTGCCCATTCTCGGCTTTTACTTTATGTGCTCAAACCAATATATGGTGCAGCGTGTGCTGGGGGCAAAATCTATCGAAGACGGACGGAAGGGCGCCATCTTCGCAGCATTGCTAAAACTTCCATTGCTCTTTCTTGTAGTACTGCCCGGCACACTGGGTCGCATTGTTTATCCGAACCTTGAAAATCCCAACCTTATTTTTCCGGAGCTCATGTTCGACTTTCTGCCGGTTGGGGTGCTGGGTATTGTCTTAACGGGATTTGTAGCGGCCCTGATGTCCAGTATCGACTCGGCACTAACGGCCGCTTCCAGCATTGCCACGATGGATCTCTACAAAAAATTTCGTCCCGAAAGCAGTGAACGACATCTTATTAATGCCGGAAAGTTTTTCATCCTGCTGATTGTTTTTATTGCTTCGCTCTGGGCTCCCCTTATTGACAATTTTCCCACGCTATGGGAATACCTGCAGGCCGTGCTCTCTTATTTGAGTCCCCCGGTTGTGACCTGCTTTTTCTTTGGCCTCTTTTGGGATAGAGGAACCGCTGACGGCTCATTTTCGGCCCTCATTATTGGTGGCATAACCGGCATTTTGTTACTGGTCAATAATTACTTTTATCCGATAATCGGATCCATTCACTACCTGTATTCAGCAACGATTATATTTATAATCAGCTCCATAGTAATGGTATTGGTGAGCCTATTTTCAAGAGAAAGCGAACGGAATCAAATTCCAAAAGGCGTTTGGAAACTTTCGCTTACCGGCACTCTTTCGATTAATCCCCAAACGGCGTGGTACCGAAGCTATCAATTTTATGGTGCTATGGTCTGCGTGCTGACATTTATCATCGTTTATATATTTAGATAATAAATTCACTTGTTATGAGTCAAACGATCTCTATAATAATCACCGTTCTTTTAATTAGCGCAGTACTTTTGGGATGTCACCAGTCCCCCAAGGAGAATAACCAACTTCGGATTATGAGCTATAACATCCGGTACGATAATCCCGATGATGGAAAGTATGCCTGGGATAACCGAAAAGAACAGGTCGCAAACCTAATACAATTTTATGAACCTACTTTCATGGGCACGCAAGAAGGATTGCTGCATCAATTAGAATATCTCGAAGATGAGCTTGAATCGTATAAATGGATTGGCGTGGGACGTGATGACGGGACCATGAGCGGTGAATTTTCGGCTCTGTTTTATGACTCGACCAAAGTGGAGCTCATCCCGGGTACAGAACATACCATCTGGCTTTCGGATACGCCCTCGAAACCTACCAAGGGATGGGACGCCGACTTCCCGCGTATTCTCACTTATGGTAAATTCCAAGACCGATCCACCGGGCAGTCATTTTTCGTCTTCAATACCCATTTCGATCACGTTGGTGATACCGCACGCGTCAAAAGTGCCGAACTTATCACTGAGACTATCGCTAATAGTACCAACAACCTGTCGGTAATTCTAACGGGCGATTTTAACGCTACCCCAGATAGTGAACCTTACGCAATATTGACATCCGACAGCACAACCTTACGAGATGCATTTGAAGCCTCTGCCCTTCCCAACGTCGGACCCAACTTTACCTTTGAAGGTTTTGATGTTCGAAGTGGCAACAACGGGCGACGCATTGATTATATCTTCGTCAATGAGAAAGTGAATATCCAGAAACATGCTATCATCTCCAGCTTCCGGGATTTTGGCTATCCCTCAGACCATCTGCCGGTAATAACGGATATCACGCTAAAATAGAATCGGTTCTATTCCTCTGATCCCAGCTCTTTACTGAACATCCATTCGTAGAGATGCGGATTGCGATAGGCCTGTACCCAGGCGCCAATATGTCCTTCGTCGGGATATTCGGTAAATCCCGGTGAACCACCGGCTAATTGAATCGCATCTACCATCTCCCGAGAAAACCGGGGATCTACGACCTCATCCTGCGAACCATGGAATACCCAAAGCGGAGTATCAGCCAGCAGAAAAGCACGCGTAATATCTCCGCCGCCGCAAACAGGCGCGGCCGCAGCAAAACGGTTGGGAAAACGCTGAATGAGATCAAACGTACCAAATCCGCCCATCGAAATTCCGGTTACATACAGTCGCTTGGCATTGATCGGGTAATTGTTTTGCAGCGAATCCAGCAGTTGGATTGTCAACTTCATTGGCGGACTCGGCTCGGCCGACATCGGCTGGGTAAATGAGGACGTATCCCGGACCGATTTTAAGCTGGACCAATATTCCCCCTCAGGTACCTGCGGCGCTACCACAAAGGCCGGATATTTCTCCCGCATGGTGGGGTCGGCGAAATGCGGGGCGCCCCATTTTAGCTGACTGTAATTATCGCTGCCCCGTTCCCCGGCCCCGTGTAAAAAAAGCACCAGCGGATAACTTTTGGTGCTGTCATAATTGGCCGGCTTTAGCAAGCGATAGTTCAGTGTATCATTAAGGCTATCAGTAAAAGTTCGAGCTTGGAAATCGGTAATCTGTGCCTGTGAAAATCCACAAATTACAAATAGCAGTATTGAACTCAGAAACGTCTTCTTCATAGTAGCGCTCTATTTTTGAGATTGATTACATATTTCGACGATACTGCCCACCCACTTCGTAAAGTGCCTGTGAAATCTGTCCCAGTGAAGCTACTTTTACGGTTTCCATCAGCTCTTCAAAAGTATTGCCGTTGTTTCGAGCCACTTTTTTAAGCCGTTCGATCGCTTCTTCTGCTTCATCTTCATTGCGTTTCCAGAAGTTCTCCAGGCTCTCGATCTGCTGTTCTTTTTCTTCTTTGGTCGATCGAATAAGATCCACATCTTTTTCTTCCTGAGGGTCATCTGCATCTTCATTTATAAAGGTATTAACACCAACAATGGGCTTTTCGCCACTATGTTTTTTGGATTCGTAATGCAGGCTTTCATCCTGAATCTTGCCACGCTGATACATATTCTCCATCGCTCCGAGCACGCCACCACGATTAGTCAGACGGTCAAATTCAGATAAAATCGCTTCTTCAACCAGATCGGTCATCTCTTCGATAAAGTACGAACCTTGATTAATATTTTCATTCTTGGCGGTACCCATCTCCTTGTTGATGATCAGCTGGATTGCCAGTGCGCGACGGACCGACTCCTCTGTAGGTGTTGTAATGGCCTCGTCATAGGCATTGGTATGCAGCGAATTGCAGTTGTCATAAATGGCCAATAGCGCCTGCAGCGTAGTGCGAATATCATTAAACTGGATCTCCTGCGCGTGCAGCGAACGTCCACTTGTTTGGATGTGATACTTCAGCTTCTGCGATCGCTTATTTGCGCCATATTTTTCGCGCATGGCCACCGCCCAAATGCGCCGCGCCACCCGTCCGATTACCGCATATTCCGGATCCAATCCATTACTGAAAAAGAACGATAAATTATGCGCAAACTTGTCAATATCCATACCGCGGGACAGATAGTACTCCACATAGGTAAACCCATTGGCCAGCGTAAAGGCCGCCTGCGTAATGGGATTGGCTCCCGCTTCCGCAATGTGATATCCTGAAATCGAAACGGAGTAATAATTCCGTACTTGGTGATCCGTAAAGTACTGCTGAATATCGCCCATCATTTTGAGGGCAAACTCCGTGGAGAAAATACAGGTGTTTTGCGCCTGATCTTCTTTCAAAATATCCGCCTGTACGGTACCACGGACCACCGAAAGCGCTTCTTCCTTAATCTCGTTATAGACCTCATCATCCACCAGCTTGTCACCGGTGATGCCCAGCAGCCCCAATCCAAATTCGTCGTTCGTTTCGGGCAGTTCGCCATTGTACTGCGGAGCGTCCACGCCCTTCTCGTCAAAATACTGCTTAATCTTTTTCTTGGCATCTTCCCACTTGTCATTCTCTTTCAGATAGCGCTCCACCTCCTGATCGATGGCCGTATTCATAAACATGGCCAGAATCATGGGCGCCGGGCCGTTAATCGTCATCGATACCGACGTTTTTCGGGAGGTGAGCTCAAAGCCGGAATACAGCTTCTTCATATCATCCAGCGTACAGATGCTGACCCCTGAATTACCAATTTTTCCATAAATATCCGGACGATGATCGGGATCTTCGCCATAGAGCGTCACCGAATCAAAGGCCGTTGACAATCGCGCTGCGGGCATGCCTTCACTTAAATAGTGAAATCGCTTGTTGGTTCGCTCGGGCGTCCCTTCGCCTGCAAACATCCGCGTGGGATCTTCGCCTTCGCGCTTAAATTCAAACACACCCGCGGTAAAAGGATAATAACCCGGCAAGTTCTCCTTCAGAGCAAATTTCAACTGCTCTCCTTTGTGCTTCGTTTTGGGCAGCGCCACACGCGGGATATCCAGGCCGCTAAGCGACTCCCGAAACATCTTATTTTTGAACGTTTTATCGCGTACCTGTACTTCCACATATTCCTGTCGGTATTCTTCATACAGGTCGTCCCAACCGTCCAGGATTTTTTTACAGCGCGAATCGAGCTTGCTGAGCCAATGATCCTTCATCTCAGAAAGCTTATTGGCAAAATCTTCTTTTTTCTCAGGATCCCAGCGCTCAATCTGCTCCAGCGTACCTTCCACTTCATCAAGCTTGCTGGCTACATCCGACTGATTCTCAACCCAACTGTGATAATCGCGAATGGTCTCCGAAATCTCCGACAAATAGCGCTGGCGCTTACCGGGAATAATCGCCTGCGTCTGGATATCTTCAGCCGGCTCAGGATTGGTGTACAACTTCGTTTCCCAACTCAAGCTGTAATGACTATTTACCTTGTCCACCAGCGCTTTGAACAACCGATTGACGCCCTCATCATTAAACTGTGCTGCAATCGTCGGATAAACCGGCATGGCTTCGGGATCCAGATCCCAAGCTCCGCGGTTGCGCTTTATCTGCTTGCGAACATCCCGCAGCGCATCAAGCGAGCCTTTTTTCTCAAATTTATTGAGCACCACCAGCTCGGCCAGGTCCAGCATGTTGATCTTCTCCAGCTGCGTGGCCGCGCCGTACTCACTGGTCATTACGTACATCGGGATATCCGAAATATTCACGATTTCGGAATCACTCTGACCAATTCCGCTCGTTTCGACAATAATCAAGTCAAACCCGGCCGTTTTGCACACTTCAATGGCTCCTTTGACGGATGAACTCGTCGCACGATTGCTGGCACGGGTTGCCAGGCTACGCATAAACACCCGATCGGGGTCAATGCTATTCATGCGAATGCGATCACCGAGCAGCGCGCCGCCGGTTCGAACTTTGGAGGGATCAATCGAAATAACTGCCAGATTAATATTTTCAAACTCGGTCAAAAATCGGCGAACCAGCTCATCGGTGAGGGAACTTTTTCCGGCTCCGCCGGTTCCCGTAATTCCGATTAGTGGAATAGGATGCCCATTTTTTTGAGCCGGGATAAGATTTCCCTTGCCATCAAAAAGCTTGTCATTCTCGAATTTGATCATCTCCTCGTGATTATTCTCGAGGGCCGAAATACAGCGTGCCAGCGTCTTGGTATCTTTTTTGACAATATCCTGTGCATCAATAGATTCGATACCGGCCGTATCGAAATCGCACTTTTCAAGCATATAATTGATCATGCCCTGAAGCCCCATTTTGCTACCATCCTCGACCGAGAAAATGCGGCATACCCCGGCCTCGTGCAGCTCTTCAATCTCATCACCCACAATTACACCGCCGCCACCACCAAACACATTGATATGCGAAGCATCGCGCTCTTCAAGCAGATCCACCATATACTTGAAATACTCCATATGTCCGCCCTGGTACGAACTGATGGCAATGCCCTGCACATCTTCCTGGATGGCGCAATCCACGATCTCTTGCACCGAACGATTGTGTCCCAGGTGGATCACCTCGGCCCCGCTGCTCTGTAAAATGCGTCGCATAATATTGATGCTGACATCATGCCCGTCAAATAAACTGGCCGCCGTTACAAACCGGATCTTATGTTCCGAGTCATACACTTCAGGTCGATCCTGTTGGCTATCAGACTGCTCTTGAACTTTTTGAGCACTTTGTTTGGTCGCTGTATCATCAGACATAGCAAGAAATTCTTTTGAAGTGACAATTCTCAAACCCTAAATGTAACAAATTTGCGGGATTTTTTTCAGCCTGCTACAAGATTTAACGTTCTCCTGCAGGCAATCATTTATTCTTGAGAGAGAGGATTATTTCGTACAAAGTTCGTAAATCCGCCGGAAACAACATTCGTAAGGTGAGATATAACGCGTGGTAAGGCCCAGCCGCCGGGACAAACAAGATACCGCGCTTCCCAATCAGGGTTAAATTTACTCTTGTAGGACCGCACCTTTTTGAAGCCGTAGAAATTTTCTCCATAGGTATAAATGAAGTTAGCCATGCGGCTCCAGCCCGGTGAATAGTCGTGCTCCTCCATGCCCGAAAGCGGCGCCATCCCCAAATTAAAATATTGATAGCCCTGCTGTTTGCCCCAATACATCGTTTGAACCAGAAAGTAATCGACAATGCCTTTAGGCGCATTGGGCAAATAACGAAGCAAATCAACTGCGAGTTCTCGCTCATCGGCACCCTGCAGGATATTAGCAAAAGCAACGATTTTACCTTCTTTTCGAACGACCGCTATAGAGAAATTTTGTAAGAATTGTTTATCAAATTGCCCAACCGAAAAACCGCGTTCTTGCCTGTTTTGTACCTTTAAACACGCTTCTGATATCTTTTTAAGTTCTTCAAAATGATCATCGAGGGCTGTCTCATCAAGAATTTCCCATTCATAACCTGCCTGCTCAACATTTTGGGTATTTTCTTTTACCGTTGTTGCTACACTTTTATCAATATCAAAATTTTGAAGCGGTACGCGGGCCTCCTCTCCCAGCTTAAAGAGCGTGAGTCCCAAATCAACATAGTACTCTATATATTTGCTCCCCGTATGATAAAATACCGGCCAGCCGCCATCATTGGTTGAGTTCTCATAGAATTCCCAGATCATCTCTTCGGCTTCTTCTTCCGACCCAACGGGATCGCCCAACGCAATAAAACTTCGGGATTCCCGGGCGAACATCACGAAAGCATTTGAGGATTCATTAATCAGAAGCTCCTTATCGCCCAATAACACCAGATTTGAGGTGGCATTGCCATTCGCTTTTGTAATCTGATGGGCTATTGCCAGTTCTTCTTTATTGGGTTCGGTAAATCCTTTTCTACGCGGACGCAACAGCTTGATCAATCCAATGATAATCGCAAAGCCAAGCGCAGCAACCATGGCCCGAAGATATCGCGGGGCATCGCCCATCAGGGTGAATTCCCACCAAAGGTCGCTCTGATATTCAACATGCCGGTAGGAGAAAACGCCCAGCCACACGGCACTCACCAGCACCATTATGATGAGCGTAAACCAGCGTCCCGAAAATTGCTGGCTAAATAATGAAGCCTTGCGATGAAATTCATCGCGGCAGGGAATCAACGCGACCAGCATTACCGCCAAGATAGAGGCCTCCTCATAATCAGCTCCTTTGAGCAGCGAAAACAGCATCCCAAAAACAAGTAGTCCAATGGTAAGATGATAGGCCCCGTCGATTCGTCGTTGCAGGGCGCCTGCCAAAACCAACAGTGCTGCGCCCACCAGACTGGCAAAGAAATGCGACATCTCAATAACCGGCAAGGGAATAAAATGCTGTAGCCACTGCATGCGTGGAACTTCTGACGGCAACACACCAGAAAACAATAAAATAGCCCCGCCAATGAACACAGAAAAGCTCATCACCTGCGGAACTACCCGCGGCACCCAATCTACTGCTTTGTCTTTAATTTCCTGCACCTTGTGGCGGTTGACCATGTACTCCTGATATCCAAGTACGATGAGAGCACCGAGCAAGGGCAAGATATAATAGATGATTCTATATACCACAAGGATCCCCAGCACCTGCGAACCTTCCATAAAGGTGGATAAATACAGTAGCATTACCGATTCGAAAACGCCGAGTCCGCCGGGCACCTGGCTGAATAATCCCAAAATCTGTGCCAGCATGAATACGCTGACAAAACTAAAAAAGTTTATTTCCATATCCGGCAGCAAGACAAAGAGCACCGAAGCCATCAGCAGCCAATCCACTGATGCAATCACTACTTGCTTGATCGAAAGAGTTAGACTGGGAAATTCAAATGCCCAACTTTTAAACGAGATTTCTTTGTCAATTTTGGCACTGGCCCAAACATAGCTGATGACCATCACCAAAAGGATGCCCCCCAATACGCGCAGCGATACAAACGGCACTACAACATCAGCAGGCAAATTGGGCGTCGCCAACAAAAGCGAAAGCCCCCCCACCATGCAGAATCCGATCCACAGAGTAAATGCACTGAAGCCCATTATCTGAGTAACCTGTATGCCCGAAAATCCCCAGGCCGAGTAAATGCGATAGCGGATGGAACCACCCGTAATGAGCGCCAAGCCAATATTATGACTAAAAGCATAGCCCACATATCCCGCGCGGACGATCTTTCCGGGTGCCAGTTCCTCACCAATATATTGCACGCCCAGCGCATCATATCCCGTGAGTAACAAATAGCTGAAAAAACAAAGGATGAGCGAAAACCCAATATAAAGATTGGGAATCTGGCTGAGCTGCGCCGTTATCTCTGAAAGCTGATACTCCTGCAGTTTTTGATCTAAAAACCACAGCGCCAGCCCAAAAAAGATAATGCTGATAAAGGGGGTTAATTTTTTGAGTGCCTTCTTCATCGAAATCAAAAACTACAAATATGATCTAATATTCAAATATGATGGTAAGCTCACCGGTCATATTTTTCTTGACGGGCACATCTTGCTGAATAAAATAGGGTTCCGGCGCTTTAAAGGGATCGACCTCCCCAAAATCCCACTCGTTATTGCCATTCTTATCCTGGTAGGCGATTACCGTATAATTTTGTGGTGGCAGATTGGTAACTTCAACAGAATCGGCAAATGTAGTGTCTCGGCTGAGACCGGATTCTTCATTCGAAATCTGCAACCGAATATTTTCGAGTGTAGAATCAGCGGTAAAAGCGTCGAGGATACCCATTTGTGACTTGTGCCAAATCTCCGGCTCAAATTTACGATAATCCTCAATTTTGGGATCCCACACTCTAATCTCATAGCTCAACCCATCCTTCCACTGCTCTTTGGGACGCATTGTGAGCGTATTTTGCTGAATTTGAACATTTGGCCACTTTTCGATAAGCGTATCTCCCTCCACCACTTTAAGCGAATCCCGAATGACTGATCCATCAATCGGTTTGGCATAGGTTACTTCAATGGGATCCGTGGGATAATAGCCCGACACCTGATTACGCTGAATAATACGCTGCTGCGTGGTATCTTCCTGCGCCGAACCGGTAAAATTCTGATTCACTTCAGCAAGTGTGTTGCCCGCCTCATCTTCAATCCCGGTCAATTGCATGCTGTAGCTGGAAGATTCGTCCAGCGGCTTATCACTTTGGGCAAACAATACAAATCGTTCGGCCGGCTGTATGTAAAGCGGATACGCATCCCCCCAAAATGTATCGGTTGTATCCGTAATGGTAATATCGGTACTGTCGGTGAGTGTAATATTTTCGCTGAACCGCATGCGCAGCCGCTGTGATGAAAATAAGCCGATTCCTTGAAGGGTTGGATTAGTGGTATCAACCGAGGTTTTATAAATAGTCCCGAGTGTGTCGGTGGCTCCTTTAGATAACTCAACAAATTCTTGCTTAAAGGGCTGAGCTCGTTCGCGCTGGCGATCCCATATCTTATTGCGATTGCGATCCTCTACCCAAAACGCTTTGTAGGTGCCCTGCCGCAGATAGGAAAATTTGAATGTGCCTCCCGTATCAGTGGCCGCAATGTAATCGGCTTTTTGGGTCAGATTTATGGGATCACGATACAGTAAAATCCTGTCACCTTCTCCCCCTTCACCGGTTTGGGCATTACGAATTTGGCCAATCAAACTTCCGTCATCAATCTCCGAACCAGTAGAGACCGCAATTTTCTGGGGCTGAGACATGTTATTGTTATTTGTGTCCTGAAATTCCGTTCCTACAGTAACAATCAACGTCGTTGAATCAGGAATAGCCCGATCAAACTCTATGGCTACTGATTTTCGTCCCCAGTCAAGCTCATACGAAATGCCAATATCGGGCTCAATGATAATCGCCTGTTTCAGGGATCCGCGATTTACAAACTCTGAAAAATGGAGTACAATACTCCGCTTAGAGAAATTTGTAGTCCCCGTTTCGGGCTCGGTCTTTATAATATTTGGCCCCTGCTTGTCGGGCGGCCCACCGGTGGGCGATGATGGGGTTGCGCAACCGATGGCAATTATCAATCCAACGGCCACTGCCGCAACTAACCAGCTATCTATTTTCACAAAAATTGGTTCTACTGCGATTATTTTTCCGCATTAAGATACAAATTTTTGACCGTTATTTAAGTGATCCGCTTTACAAATTCAACGATCGGCCCATCCACTAAAATGCGCCTATCCCACAATCAGTATCAGCAGAACGGTTATCGCTTATCCATTGTATTATGTATCTTAACCGAGGAATTATAAATCTGAAGTGCACAACTTTTTTATGAACAAAGTGCAACCCCAAAAACGCTCCATGTTGCTCGATCGTCCGGCGATCTACACCGACTTCTATGAACTGACCATGGCTCAAGGCTATTTTTTGTCCGGGCGACAAGATGAGCAAGCCTGCTTTGATTACTTTTTCAGGGATATCCCTTTTGACGGCGGATATGTGATCTTTGCCGGCCTTTCGGATCTGCTGGAAATTCTCGACAGGTTTCAATTTCACGAAGATGAGCTCGATTATCTGGCCGGGCAGGGATTTCAAGACGAATTCCTGAATTACCTGCGCAATTTCAACCTCAATGTCGATATTTATGCCGCAAAAGAAGGCGAAGTCGTCTTTCCGCGTACCCCAATCCTTCGCGTAGAAGGCAACATTATAGAAACGCAAATTCTTGAAACACTGCTGCTGAATATCCTCAATTTTGAATCCCTCATTGCCACCAAAGCTGCGCGGATGAAATACGCAGCCGGTAAGCACAAGGTGCTCGACTTTGGGCTACGTCGTGCGCAGGGATTTGGCGGCATCCAAGCCAGCAAAGCAGCTATCATCGGGGGTATCGAAGCAACATCCAATGTCTATTCGTCATTTGTCCATGACATCCCCGTTAGCGGTACAATGGCCCATTCATGGATTCAATCATTTGACGATGAGCTCACCGCCTTCCGCAAATACGCCGAATACTATCCCGGAAACTGCATTCTGCTGGTCGATACGTACGATACGCTCGAAAGTGGCGTTCCCAATGCCATCAAAGTAGCAAAAGAGCTCGAAGCAAAGGGATATAAGTTGAAGGGCATCCGATTGGATAGTGGCGACCTGACCTACTTTTCGCGCAAAGCACGTCAACAGCTCGACAAAGCCGGGCTTGAATACGTAAAAATTGCCGTCTCAAACCAACTTGATGAACGCCTAATCAAAAGCTTGCTTAGCCAGAATGCCCCTATCGACCTCTTTGGCGTGGGTACGCGCTTGGTAACGGGACATGAAAGTCCCGCCCTCGACGGCGTCTACAAGCTGACTTCCGTCAATGATGATCCCAAGCTTAAGATTTCCGAAAATATTGAGAAAATCACCCTGCCCGGGCGCAAAAAAGTGATTCGTTACAGCGGGCAAGACGGTACGTTTTACGGGGATGGGATTTTGCTCGACGAAGAATCATCAGCCGATACCATTTACCATCCCTACTATCCCGCCAAGCATGCCACAGTTACCTCATTCAATGCTGAAGAGTTGCTACACCCTGTAATGGTAAATGGGGATCAAACGATTGAGCTGCCCACTCCCGCCGAAAGTGCGTCTTATGCCAAGCAACGATTAAAACGACTAAATCCCGAACACAAGCGATTTGATAATCCCCATATTTATAAGGTTGGAATTAGCAATAAATTGATGGATCTGCGCGATAACTTAACACAAACTATGAAGAACAAAAGTTGATTCTACTATTATGAAAGCACTGTTAATCGTTGATGTTCAGAATGATTTTTGTCCCGGTGGCGCACTGGAAGTACCCAGCGGCGACGAAATTGTATCAACCATTAATAATCTTGCTCGAGAATTTGATATAGTGATCCAAACGCAGGACTGGCACCCCAGCGGGCACTCCTCTTTTGCCTCATCGCACGAGGGTCACAATCCCTTCGATACGATTGAGATGCCCTATGGAGAGCAAGTGCTCTGGCCCGACCACTGCGTACAGGGTAGCACAGGCGCCGATTTTCATCCCGACCTGAATACCGACCGCTCGCAGCTGATTATCCGCAAGGGATTTCGAAAGCATATTGACTCGTACTCAGCTTTTTACGAAAACGACGATACCACCACAACCGGACTTACTGGCTACTTACGCGAGCGTAATATTGATACACTCTACACCGTTGGTCTGGCCACAGATTTCTGCGTTAAATGGTCAGTCGTTGACGGACTCAAAGAAGGGTTTGAGGTTTTTGTAGTTGAAGATGCAGTCAAAGGTATCGACATCGAAGGTTCGGTAGGTGCGGCCTGGGATGAAATGCTTGAGACCGGTGCCCAAAAGGTGACATCGCAAACGCTCCTCTCCTGATTAATGAGCCATCAAACCGATTTCTGTATTCTCGGTGCGGGGCTGGCAGGATTATCACTGGCTGATACGCTATCTGAGCATGATTTTTCCACAGTCATCGTCGATAAAAGCTCTATAGCGGCTGGTGCCTCAGGCACGCCCGGCGGACTCGTAAATCCCGCTACGGGCCGAAGAGCCAAAAAAACGTGGAAAGCTGAACAATGCTATGAGGCAATTTCCGCCAATCTGGCAAAAATTCAGTCCACCACAGATGATCAATTCTATATCAATAATGGATTGCTCCGCCCTGCCCTGATGGAAAAGATGGCGCGAAAAATGAAGGAGCAGCACGAGCAAACGACATGGCCCGACGGTTGGTGTGAATGGAAAAGCGAAGATGAAATTAAGGAGGTTCATCCCGGTATAACATGTGTAAATGGTGGACTCTGGCTGCCTATCGGGCTTTCGGTTGAGGTGGGGCAATACCTGCACGCTTATTCGGAATATCTCAAAAAGTCAGGCACTGTATTCTTTCTCAATCAGGACCCTGTCTATATCAATCCCGATGATTATCGGAAAGTTGAATTGCAAGACACGACCATTGAAGCTCAACATCTCGTTTTTGCCACGGGACATACGATCGCTACTTCTCCCTATTGGGATTGGATCCCCGTCAACCTTATTAAAGGACAAGTAGCCAAATTTAAGACGTCAGAAAACAGCCTATCTTTTGATCACTCAATTTCGAGCCTGGGATACATAGCCCGCCTGGGCGACCGTCAAACCTTTGTGCAAGGCAGTACCTACGAACATGATTTTAAACATCTCAATCCCGATAAACAGGCTGAAGAATACCTGCGCAAGAGATTACGCAGAACGTTGCCTACCCTCGAAGAGAAAGTTACGACTATAGATCAATGGGCAGGAATTCGCACCTCCACTCCCAATTACAAACCCATTTTGGGACGTCATCCGGTTCATGAACATATGCACCTGTTTTCCGGCTTGGGATCAAAGGGATTACTTTTCGGAAAGTTTCTGGCCGAACACTATGTCCATCATCTTGTACATAACACGGGGCTCTATCCTGAAATTGACATTGCAAGATTTACATTGGCGTAAGATCAGAACAAAAAATCGTATTTTGACTAAATTGCCGAAAAAAGGGAGTTTAATAAACCTCAATTCATAAAAACTCTTGAAGAGGGGGCAACATGTTCAATCATACAAATCGTCCGCCATCGCAATCTCACCTGCGTAAACAGCTACTATTTTTGGCAGTACTGCTATCCGGCAGTTTTTTATTTACTACTGTTGTTTTCTGGATATATGAGATTGGGCAATCAAATGTCCAGAATTTTGGAGATGTGGCATGGTGGTGGTTCGTGACCTCGGCTACGGTTGGATACGGGGATATTGTGCCCTACACTACAGCCGGACGAGCAGCCGGTGTAGTTGCTATTATTATCGGCCTTTTCGGATACACCCACGTTATTGGAATTATTTTACAAGTCATCCAGCATAAGTTCGAGGAAGAGGAACGAGGTCGTGGATCGGTTTCTTACAGCAATCATGTGGTAATCTGCGAATATACCGCTTTTGCCGATGAGCTTATTCAGGAAATCAAACAAGATAATCTTTTTATGGACCGTGAGTTGGTAATTGTGGGTTCGCTGGTGAATCGAACCCCCTATGCCGAACATTCTTTTATCTACGGCGAACCTATCAGTCCCGATGTACTGAAACGAGCCAACATTTCTGAAGCGGGTACTATTTTTGTCTTTTCGAATAATCACTTCAGCGATCCCGATACAAAAACGCTGCATGTTGTCAGCCGTATCAAGAAAATGAATAATCATGCTGACCTTTACGTGGAATTGCACAATAAAGAACATCCCCTGCTAAAGGAGTTGCCGGGCGAAATAACCGTAATGAATAGTACCGACATGCTCCACAAAGCCATCCGGCACCAACATATTGACGTGAAACAATATTTAGAATCGTAGAATTAGACCACTCCAGGCGCCCCCAAAACTTCCGCCGCGATTCTCTGAATTGGGTACGGCAAGCATTCCCACCGAAAGTTCAACATTTCTGAACTCCAATCCGGTACCCAACGTAACGCTAGACGATGTGAGTCCGCCTGTTCGATAACCGGCCCGTACCGGTATAAAACCGATGATTTTATATTCAGCTCCAATTCCCACAGCCAACCGTTTCGAGTTCATTCCAGCTTCGTTTAATCCCTTGGTTAGATCAACTGCAAACGCAAGGTTGCCAAGTTGCAAATGTGTGCCCAAATGAACTTTGGTTGGCAATTTTTTTGTGATCTTTTCTTTGCTGCCGGGTTCATAATTTAGATAAATATCCTGCGAAACGCTGTCGGTAAAAGCATCACCAAAACCTTCATCAAAGTCGATACCGTCCCAGGTAAAACTGGAATCGGCGGAAAATGAACCGGCGTTATTATCATAGGTAATCGATCCAATATCGCTCATCGAAAGTCCAACACGTAATTTCCGCTCTTCGCCGGGGGCCCAAGAGAAGAAACTTGCCAGCGGACCGGTCATATCCATCTCGATTGTACCGCCTAAATCTACGCCCAATCCACTGCCTTGGGTTTCGGTAAAATCACTGCTCTCTATCTCGATATAATCTTCAAAAGCACCGTCAAAATCTTCTTGCTGGCTATCAGTTCGGTACTGTTCCAACTGGTCGGTAAGGCCACCAATGGTTTGAAAGGTATATTCAAAATCATGAATAATTTCTCTGTCAGTAACCTGGAGCGTGGAGTTGAAATCAAATCCCGAGGTATAGTGGGGGACAATATATTTTGGAGCGGCAGCTGCATAGAGCTTAACATTTTCTCCGATGCCCAGCAGTTCCGGCATCTCAAGTACCTGCATTGAAAATCCCACTGAAACTTCGCTAAATGCTACAGCTTCACTGCTGAAATTTACTGGGGTAGGCTCACCGAATTGTTCTTGACTGAGGCCGGACAACATAACCTCGGCATAGCCCCGATTAATTGAATTATCGAAAAGCGTTCGACTGCGCAGGGCCAGACTCATCCCCATAGTTTCACCGCGCCAAGACACACCAAGCGGAATCATACCGAACTCCATACCTATGCGGCGATGATTCCGGTCATTTGGACCAAAAAAGTCATTCAGTGCCTGTTCGGTATTCACCAATTCACCAGTTGTAAAGTGTTTGTTGTAGGCAGAAATATTCACCAGCGATCCACCGGCCGTGGCTGACAACCCACCAAGCAAGCCCACACTTAACGATGGTTTTGTTTCACTATTGAGCATCAAGTTGGCGGGATTGACAAAGTTGGCATGGTAGGTATCCAAATAGGCCGCGCCGGTACCGCCCATGCCTAAACTGGCTGAAGAGAAATGACCGGATTGTGCCAAAGCCTGATGGCTGAAGCTGCCAATAACCACAACAGCGATTAGAACACCGAAAAAACGTTTCATAAAAGTCATCATCTGATTATTCATGTTAATTTACTGTTGAGGTTAGTGCGACTTCCATGTTGACCTGAATGGTAATGGAATCATTTTCACTGAGTTTTACCGCCTGCTGCTGGGGCGTATTGATGGCAATATTCATCTGAATATTGCGCGTCTGGTAGAGCTCCTGCAATTCTTGTTCCGTAAAACTTATCTGAGCTTGGCTTTGGGCTGCTCCTCCTTCTTCTACAAAACCTTCTGAGTTTGTAGTTCCCGCTTCGATGGAAATATCATCTTTGTTAACAACCACATTGCCATTTTCATCCACAAGATCGAGATTAAGATCGAGGCTGAGCGGCAAACCGTTGGTATAATTAACCGTGAGCGTACCTTCGGAAAGTGAACTATCGTCATCCTCTCCAGGGAGATCACTTAAATCGGCATCCAGCGTATCTTTAAAGGTGGCGTTATCGGCAGAGAAATCGAAGGGCAGTTCAACGCTCAACTTGGGATCAAAAATCACCGGATTGAGCACAATGCCTGAGTGCTGCTGTTCATTTATTTCTGCTACACCAATAAACCGAATCTCAGTCGGCAAATTACTAAAGAAATCAGAGGAGTTGGAATTACTGGCATTAAAGATATTGCTACCCATTTCTCCCTGCTGAGCATTGGGGGTTTCTGCAGTGTCGATGGGAAACTTTATAAGATCATCTGAACTTAACGGAGCACCATTGGCCTGCAGTTCAGGCGGGATTTCACTGGGAGCAACGTCATAGTCGGTTCCACTATCGCCCGTCAAATAAACTGTTTCTCCATCTTCATTTGTACCGGCAATAGCGGCATAAATGGTAGTGTTGAGCCCCAAGTTTGTGTTATAAATAGCACTCAAGACGGGGTTAGCAAAAGTGATATCCGAGATGCGACTGGAAATATCGCTAATGCCGTCGATACTGGTGATTTCGGCCTCCGCATCATTAAATACATCAAGATTTTCGATGCCATCGTTCGTCGCATCTTCATTCAGTAAAATCTGCCGCGGTACCACATAGCCTCGGACTTCACCGATCTGCAGATTATTGAATCCTATTTCGGCATCGAGCTCATCACTTGCACTAATCGTTCGGTATGAATCATTATTGGAATCAAAACCATCCTGAACATTCTCAGTGGTAGATTCAATTGAATAGGTAATATTGTTACTGGTAATACGAAAACCGGCCAGTGATTCTGTTTTTGAAAACTCTCCGCCATTGTTACTGCTTCTGGGGATTACGGATGACTCTGTAACATCCAACACATAGTTATTGCCATTGGCATCTTCAATACCCTGAAAAGTAATAGTCAGATTCGTTACGCTAACATCTATGCCGTTAATTATATCAATACTGAGTTCTCCGCCCTCCAATTCTACATAATCACCGGCATCCCGGAACTCAAAATTACTTTCATCAATAGATGAGTTACCATTGCTGCTAAATGATTGCGATTCGGGTGCTGCTGTTAGCTGAGAAGCCGTTAACGATTGTCCCGTAACGTCTTCAACAACCAAATTTTGGGGATCCTCTTGCATGGTTTGCTGATCCCAGCTGGTACTGATATCAATATTTAAATCGGAAAGCTGTGTACCCTGTGGAATATTAATGACGCCCGTTTCTGTGCTACTATGGTTAAAATTATCCTGATCGTCGTTAGGCGTGCCGATCGTGGTGCTACCTATTGTAGTAGTTCCCGAATTCAAGGCAATTGTTAACTGGTCGGCATTGAAACCGAGATTATTTGTTATTGTTATTTCCAAATCTCCACCGTCACTTATCAGCGCACTTTGAAAGAAATCGGTAGTAAATTCAATATTGATAGTCCCAGGTGTAGATCCAGCAGGAATCTGATCACCTTCATTAACACCGGTAAATCCCGTTACTTCTTCAAACGATGCAGAACCAACATTGCCCGAGGAACTAAAGCTAGACAGCTCAATTTCCCCCACCTCCGAATTAACGGTTGTGGGAGCTACATCCACTTCGGGAATGGCATCATTGAGATCCCCAAAATCGAAATCCTGTTCTTTGGTAATACTCACTAATCCATCCTCACCGGTGGTAAAGATATTCTCAAAATCTTCTTGAGTAGTATCTATTAACGCATCTTCTGCCCCTAAAAAAGTATAGGTTTTTTCTATCGAAAGCGGAGCCTGAACTTTATGATTTAGTTTAAAGTCGGGAGATTTGGGGCGTTCACATGCCCAAAATGATAATGCTAAAATAAGGCATGTACTTATGCAAAGCGGTTTTTTCATATTATTGAACCCTCTGTTTGTTCATGAGACGATATTGTTCTAGTTAATGGGGAATGAGTATAATGACACCTGTTCATAAATGCGACCCTTAATTCATAAATTTTAAGCGGTAACAGCAGAGTAATAGCAAATTGGATATGCTTACTGTCGATCCCATCTCGGCTATATTCCCTCTGAAACCTTTATTCTTAATCACAGATGATCTTCTATCTCTTGAATTTCCTGTAAAAAAGTATGTATTCATGTAAAACACAAACGATCCTCTCCAAAACCGCATAACCGGGCAGTGCATTATTTGATTTCACCCTTTGTAATGGCAATATTAGACCAGCCTTAAGAAGGATACCCAAGAGAGACTGATTATCGCAACATAGGTTTCAACGGGTAAATCAACATACAAGTTGATAATATCATCTATCATAAGTTGGTACACGGTGCCACATTAATTTTAAATAAAAAAATCACTACATCATGAGATATTTAATTACTGTTTTTTTTGCTGCCCTGCTTATTAGTTGCGGCGGTATAGACACAACTCACCTAATTTCGGAAGAAAAGGCTGGTGAAATTCCTGAACAGGCTAAGAAAGTCATTCTTACCACAAATCAAAGTCCTGATGAAGCATATAATTCGGTCATGGATCTCATTGAAGAGAAAGAGATCACTACCCAGTGGGAAAATGAAGGAAACCGAGCGGTAGCTACCGAACAATATGCTGTTGATCAACAGGCTGTGGTACGTATGGAGATAACAGTCACCGAAACGGATAATGGTTCAAAAATTACTTCTGTTGGTGAATACAGCGGTAAACTTGTTCAAAATGAAAGTGTACAAGCAGCTGATGCATTGACCGGCGGCGACCGAGCTGATTCTGAATGGAAAGAGACAAGTTGGTATTATCCCCGCCTCAACAAACGAGCGTTTGCAGGCATGGTTAAATTTATGAGCCAATTACCGCATGAATCCATCAGCTATGAAAAATAACTAGCTCGATTCTCAAATTAGGAATTACCTGCTTCGCTTTCTGTTTTGGATATCTGCCAAAGTAGATTTATTCGGAGCAGGTAATTTTTATTTATCCGATTCAAATGAGCTACTTTTTATCTATTCTAGGTAAGTATCTCTTGCATTCCGGGTAGAGACTGCATATCGAAACTCTGCTACAATCTTCCTTAAAACGAAAAACGTCGCTGGGCAAGCCCGAATGAGCCTACTCAACGAAGCCTTGGCGTAGCGGAAGGGAAGGAACATGAAAGCTAACCCGCTACATCAACTCGGACACACCTCGCCCCCTCTTGCCCGTTTTGTTTTCTTTGCATCAAATAGTAAACTAAAAAATGAATTAATATTACGTACACCACTTATGCGCAAAGGCGTTAGGGGTAATTTAAGTTTGTTGCTGTTCATTTCATTAATCCCAACAAAGTAATAGGCTATGTCATTATTAAGGTGTTTCTTCACTCTATTTTTTATTTCTCTGCTAATTTTTGGGTGTGATCAAACACAAAAAAAGCTTGACAACAAGGATATGAGCATGTTTCGAGGCAACGCTGAAAGAAATGGTATTTATTCTGAAAGTGGTCCAACAGATAGTACAGCCTCGTTGAAATGGAAATACGATATGGGCAAACCAAGAATTGAAGCAACTCCAACCGTTCATCAAGGTACGCTTTATGTTGGCAGTAAAAATAATACCTTGCATGCTGTAGATATTGAATCAGGGAAAAAGGTATGGGAATCCAATGCTAAAGGTTTCATCCGGTCTTCGCCAGCAGTCATAGATTCGACTATTTTTGTAGGTAGTTCAGATGATCATTTATATGCTATTGATACGCAGTCTGGAACTACTAAGTGGCAATTTGAAACAACAGGAAATGTTTATTCTGCACCTGCCTTAGAAAACGGTACTGTTTATTTTGGTAGTATTGACACAAAAGCATATAGAGACAGTGCTTTTGCTTATGATTCAGTTAAAAGTGAAAGCAGATTGTATGCATTAAATATGAAAACTGGCAAAACAAAATGGGCTATCAAGACTAAAGGTGGAATCCGTTCTTCACCAGCAATCAGTGATGGAATTGTATATGTAGGTAGCTGGAATGGAGACTTCTTAGCCGTAAATGTAGAAACCGGGGAAGAAATCTGGACGTTTGATTCTGGAAATAAAATCTATACAACACCAACTGTGTCCGAAGAAAATATATACTTTGGGAATAATGACAATTATATTTTTGCATTAGATAAAAAAACGGGGCATGAAAAATGGCGTTTTGACTTTGGAGGTGCATCGACTTCTCAGTTTGTCCCTCGTATTTCCTCTCCTGCCTATTTTAATGAAACGGTTTACATAGGAAGCAATAACAATTACCTCTATGCCCTTAATGCCCAGAACGGAAACAAAAAATGGTCGTTTGAAACCAATGGTAAGATTGGAAGCTCCCCAACAATTGCGAATAAAACGGTATATATCGGAAGTGATGATGGCAAAGTATATGCGCTAAATTCTTCGCAAGGAACTTTCAGGTGGAGTTTTGATACGGGACACAGAATTGGGACATCTTCACCTGTAATATCGAATGGAGCAGTATTTATTGGAACAATGGGCAGTTCTTATCTATATGCTATTGAATAACTACATTAAGGGGACGCACCTCGCCATCACTTGCCATTTTCTAGCTTTTTAGCTTTCCGTTCATTATTTAATAAATCAACAAATTTTTGTGCACACTTTATGTGCAACGTCCTTATACTTTTTACTAGATATCAACCATTAATACCACTAAAATGAAATATATTAGGGGATATACGCTGCTTTTAATAATCTACGTATTGGGATTATTTAACTCAGGCTTTAGTCAAGTCAACTCTTCGACTAAAATCGATTCTTCATATGAGTCTTATATGGATGAAGCTTGGGATAAAATTAAGAATGCTAATGATCCAAAAGCGGACAGTTTACAAGGGATATTTTCAGACAAATTTTTTAATTACTACTTAGATCATCAGAACACAAAAACTGGCGGTAAAGCTTTTCTAAATGCTTTTGTAATGTGGGGCAATATCGGAAAATATAAATATGTTAATGAGGCATTAGAAACACTTGGCAATGATTCACCACTTTGGGAAAAAATTATATCTCGTGTAGGAAGAATTTATTTTCAAAACGAGGAAATAGGTGGTATGGATGCATATAATAAGCTATTAATTGACTTAGAAAATCGGCTCACGCATCCCAAAAGCAGATCCCAAGTCCTTTTGCAATTACTTAGAGCTGAAAGAAAAGATAATAAAGGAAAGGCTGCTAAATTAGCACGAGAGCTTGTAGAACTTGATGCCTCTAATTTCTATGTAGATCAAGGCTTAGGTTATTTGCATGAACTTAAGTCATTGAATATCGATCAGAAAGCCCCCAATTTCGTTGCTGAGACATTGGATGGTCAGAAAATTTCAATTACTAATTTAGAGGGAAAATATGTTCTACTAGATTTTTGGGCAACTTGGTGTGGTCCGTGTATGCCCGAAATCCCCCATTTAAAAGAAATATGGAATGAACATAAAGATTCAAACTTTTTGATAGTCGGTATTTCTTTAGATAGAAATAGAAGAGCTCTAGCTAACTTTTTAGATGAACGAGATATACACTGGCCACAAATCATCGAAACGGATGTTTGGGAAAGCGATATTGCTGAATCTTATAATGTAGTAGGTATTCCAAGAACTTATCTCATCAATCCTAAAGGAAAAATAGTGGCCAAGGATTTGAGAGGAGAAAAAATGGAAACAGAAATTGAAAAGTACCTGAATAATTAAAAAGCGAGTTGAGCGGAGAGGGAGGGATTCGAACCCTCGGTACGCGCTAGACGCACACACGCTTTCCAAGCGTGCGCCTTCGACCGCTCGGCCACCTCTCCAAAAGAAGAACGCAAATATATGCGATTTTAGGTGTGATATCAATGGCTAAAATCCAAAGGTGAATATCTGTTTGCTGTATGCCTTTACGGGACGACCATTATTTCGTGCCGGCCGAAACTTCCACTGCAATGCCGCATTGAGCGTCGCCTCAGTAATCCCATAACCAATTGTCTGCACCGTTCTGGATACATCAGAACCATCTTCATACACCTTTATCTGAGTAATACTTACGTCCTCAACCTTCCCTTGTTTGTCAACTAAAAAATTGACCATCACCTCTGCTTTTATATTGGCTTCCTTAGCTGCTTCCGGAGTTGTAGCCTCTACAATGCGAATAACACTGGGTGGTTGTTGCGGACTGCTGGCAATTTCTCCCTCCCCTTCGGTACCTGGCAGCTTCGATGTGGAAAGGGAATCCGAAAAGTCTGAGATATTACTATCATCAAAGACAACAATTTCATCTTCGATAATTTCATCTTTGGGTACTGGCACTGGTGATCGTGGTTTCGGCGGAGGCGGTGGACTACTGGCCTGTCTCGTAATAACAGCCTCATCTATCAACACCGCATCTTCATTCATTGTGACGTTCTTTTTTTTCTCTGACTGTTGCTCGGGCACAGGCCAAAAATTAAACACCCCGATCGCAAGCAATTCTGCAATAATGATACAGGTCATGATGCGCAACCGGTAAACGGATCGATCGGAATTACTATTTTTGAGGAAAATGGGCATCTTCTTTGTGTAGATTAATCCGCCGATTTCGTCTGTATCCGGGTAAGCTCTGTGTTGATCAACATGTAAACGGCCTCTTTTAATTCGCTTTCGGTATTAAATTCATCTGCCGACACTGGATCTAACACCGACAATCGAAAATGCTGTTTGGGAGCGGCCCTCCAATTGCCGCGGGGCATTGCCCGATATCCCCCTGATAAAACGATTGGCAATATATTGAAATTGTATCGCTTCGCGAGTTTAAACGCTCCATTTTTAAAGGGATTGAGTGATCCATCGTCAGTGCGGGTCCCTTCCGGAAAAATCATGGCCGGGGTTCCATTCTTAACGGGCGAAACAAGACGATCAATCTTTTTCGCCGAACGCATGCTCTCACGGTCAATGACAATCTGTCCCGTCATGTAAAGGATCCATACCAGAACTGGAATTCTAAACAGATACAATACCGAAATCAATAGAAAGAATACGAAGAGGCACAGTGCCCAGTACATCCAGATGAAGATGCTGAAAATCGTCCTCATGATGAAGAGTTAAGATTTTATTTCCTGCAATGCCTTTCGAATAAAACCATCGTTTTCATCTAATTTTTCACGTGCTTGTTCTCGGTTTAATCCCCCGAGAGTCATAACAAGCGCCGTTTTCACATGTCCATTTGCGGCCTGCAGGTATTCTTCGGCCTGTTTGTATTCCACTTCTCCGAACATCATAATGATCCGTTTGGACCGTTCCTTCAGTTTCTCGTTTGAAAGTTGCAGATCCACCATCACATTTTCATACACTTTTCCGCGACGAATATTGGCCCCGGTCGTAAGCATATTGAGTACCATCTTTTGAGCCGTGGCACTTTTCATGCGCGTGCTTCCCATGATCACTTCGGGACCCACGGGCAAATCAATCAACACATCCACATCAATAGTAATTTGTGAACCCGGTACCGTCGTAACAAAGATCGTGCGGCAGCCCATTTCACGAGCTTCTTTGAGCGCCCCATGCACATAGGGCGTGCGACCGCTGGCAGCTAATCCGCAAACGATGTCATCTGATGAAATCCCAGCATCTTGCAGTGCTTGACGTCCGTTTTCTTCATAATCTTCAGCTCCCTCCTGTGCCTCAAAAACGGCTTCCTTCCCTCCTGCAATAAGTCCGATCACCTGGGTGGGATCCGATCCAAAGGTAGGCGGACATTCGGCAGCATCGAGAATGCCCAGCCGCCCGCTGGTTCCGGCTCCCACATAAATCAATCGGCCACCGGCATCGAAGGCTTCTTCGATGAAATCAATAGCACGTGCAATTTCCGGAAGCTTCTTCTCGACCTCATTAGCAACCTTTTTGTCCTCGGCATTAATCATGCGGGCAATTTCGAGCGAATCAGCCAAATCTATTTCTCTTGTTGATGCATTTCGCTGCTCGGTATCCAGATTTTTGAGCTGACTAAACAGTTGTTGGTCTCGATCGTTTTTTTCCACTACAAGAAAGTTGATATTTATATTTAATCCTGTCTGAAGGAATCACACCCCTCCCCCAATAAATCGGGGACTCCCCTCAAGGGGAGGGTTAACGCAAATCTAAAATAAAGAATTGCCGGATCATTTCTTACCGATCCGACCGAGATGGGTCCGCTGAAAGGAATCCGCGAATTTGAGACCGTATCCAAATATACGATCCATCGAGGAATGGCCGAACAAAATAGCGCCTGCCAATTCCAGATATGGCTCTTCGGCAAGCAATCCGATACCAAAAACTAAGACAGCTATGCCCTTGTGGTGAAACACGTTATAGCAAAGGGCCCCAAATTTATTATTAACGACATAGCCAATCATCCCAATATCCGGGGCAAGCAATAATGCAGGGAAAATCCACCAGGCAAATTCTGCTTCCATAAACATCAATATGGAAAGCAGAAACATCGCCAGCTCTTCGAGTTTAATAATGTTTTTCATATCCCCATATTAGGTTTTGTGGGATGAGCGCCGGCTCCACCACTCCGAGGGTGCACCGTTTGACGAATTTTGAGCAATATTTTGCGTTTCTTCTTGCCCGTCATCTTCCATCTTCAACAGCGCAGCAGCCAGTGCTTTTACTTTGTCATCATCCTTGATGAACGCATCCAGTTTTTCCCGGCTAAAATGATCCGGTACAAAATGGGTATCGTAATCCCCGGATGTAAAAGACTCGTGGTTGAGCACGTATTTACAAAATGGGATGGTCGTGCGGCATCCGGCAATTTCGTATTCGTCCAGCGCCCGCAGCATCCGCTTGATAGCATGATCCCGGTCGTTGCCATACGTGCAAAGCTTGGAGATCATGGGATCATAATTGATTGTCACTGCCTGCCCCTCTTCTACCCCGGAATCGACACGCACACCATTGCCCGACGGAATGCGATGTTTGGTGAGCGTACCCGTGCTGGGCAGAAAATTATCGCGCGGATCTTCGGCGTAAATGCGACACTCAACAGCGTGACCGTCCATTTTGATATCTTCCTGCTTGATGGGCAGTTCTTTGCCCTCAGCCACTAAAATTTGCAGGGCTACCAGATCCAGTCCCGTAATTAGTTCCGTAACCGGGTGCTCAACCTGTAGACGCGTATTCATCTCCAGGAAGTAAAAATTCCGATCCGCATCCACCAAAAATTCGATAGTCCCGGCTCCCACATAATCGACCGCCTCGGCTGCGGCAATGGCGGCTTCGGCCATTTCAGCTCGCAGTTCATCGGTCAAGATAGAACATGGAGCTTCTTCGATCACTTTCTGGTGCCGCCGCTGAATGGAGCATTCGCGATCAAAAATATGAAGCGTATTTCCGTGCTCATCCGCCATAATTTGAAATTCCACGTGGCGCGGCTCTACCAAATATTTTTCGATATACACCCGGTCATCGCCAAAGGCATTACGGGCTTCTGATTTAGCTGCCTTAATCCCAGATTCGAACTCTTCTTTGGTATCCACAATGCGCATGCCCTTGCCGCCACCGCCGGCTGCTGCTTTTACCAACACGGGATAGCCAATGTCATCGGCAATCTTTCTGGCTTCTTCGACATCCGTTAACTCTTTTTTGGTACCAGGTGGAAAAGGCACGTTGGCCTTGCTCATAATCTCACGAGCAGCCGTCTTATCTCCCATCGAGCTGATAGCCTCGGCATGGGGACCGATAAAAATGATACCCTCCTCTTTACAGCGTTCAGAAAAATCAGCATTCTCACTCAAAAATCCGTAACCGGGATGAATAGCATCACACCCCGTATCTTTGGCCGCCTGAATGATCTTATCGATAACCAGGTAACTTTCAGAAGATGCAGCCGGACCAATATGTACCGACTCATCGGCCTGCAGCACGTGAGGCGCATCCGCATCAGGAGTGGAATAGACAGCCACGGTCTGCTTTCCGAGTTCTTTACAGCTTCGAATGACACGTAGTGCAATTTCACCGCGATTGGCGATCAAAATTTTTGAAATATCGGGCATAGGTGTTGGTTAAATAATATGAGTTTTTAGCATTTGCGGCCACAGATCCCACTCTTCATCGTCTTCGCCCCAGATATCGAGCTCATGTTCAATAAATTTCATCCGCAGTACATTGCTCATTCGCAGGGCGTACTCTTTGCGTACATCAGCATCAAAACTAACTAAGCGAAAATCGACATCGCGCACTTTTTCAAGAAGCGTCTGTTTACTCATGTTGGGAATAAAGTCCATGGGATTGCTGTAATAAACATCATCGGTATAATAGCCATCCATAAACTGTTTGATATCATAGATACCGCTCATGCCTATGGCTTTGCCAAAGGCAGCAGGATGTTTGAGCGCAGTCGTAATAGCATGATATCCACCGAGATCGATACCGGCTAAAATAATGAAGGAACCATTGTTTTCTTCTTTGATATATGGAACAATTTCTTCGACGATGTATGATTCGTACTGCTGTTGCCGAACCAGTCGTTGTGCCGGAGTGGCATTTTCGTTTAAGAATCCCTCATCGTCAATGGAAGAAAGGCAATAAAGCTGATTAAATTCATTTTCGAGCTGATACGAAATAGCATTAACCATCCCATAATCTTCCCACTGCCGGCAACTGGCCCCTCTTGTTGGAAGTCCTATAATTGGAGTTCCTGACTGTCCATAAACCGTCAGCTCCATGTCTTTTCCAAGACTCGGACTCCTCCACTTCTCTGTTCGTTTTTCCATTCTACTCCTTTTGGTTTGAAGCTGTCATAATTTTAATATGGAATATAACAGATCCGAGGGATTTGTGTAAACGCAGAATACGTGTCTGTTGGTAATCAGGAATGACCAACTTTCATTTGATAATAAGCCCGGGGAAGAATAGAAAGTTTTTCAGCAGCAGTGAGATAAGCACGCTTTTCAAAAACATTATAGCCGTTTTCTTCAATTTTATCGAGAATGCGGCTATAGTTTTGTCGCGCAAGATAAACCGGCAGCCGACTGTCTCTGGAAAGTAGCCCAATACCTTTGTCCGACCGATTATAATAGCGCCGCGTGCGATCAATTTGGAAAGACAACAAATCAATTACATTCTCATTTCGAGAGTGATTGAACAAGTCACGTTCAGTTACATTGAAACGCCTTAGATCTTCTTGCGGAAGATAAATACGATCTCGCTGGAGGTCTTCGCCTACATCCCGCAAAATATTTGTCAGCTGCATAGCGATACCCAGATCCACGGCATAGCTAAGGGCTTCTTGAGATTTATATCCGAACACCTGGCTGGTCATCAATCCCACAATGGAAGCTACTTTAAATGAATAGTCATACAGCTCCTCAAATGTCTCATAACGATCCTTAAACAGATCCATACACACTCCCTCCATAAGCTCAAACGGCATCTCTATGGGGATGTGATAGCGTTTCAGCACATCAGAAAAAGCAATCAGTATATCATTGTCATGCAGCCGACCGTCGTAGGTATCCTGCAGCTTCTTTTTCCAGTTAGTCAATTTTATCTGGATATCATCTTCGGTAAGCTCTTCCTTTTCAAGCAGGTCTTCGGCTTCATCCACCAGGTCATCCACATAACGACACAGACTGTAGATGGCAAAAATACCGCGCTGCTTGTGATTCGGCAGAAAGCGTGTGGCCATGTAAAATGTTTTGGCATGGTGACGAGTAATTGCCCGACATTGGGCATACGCATTTCTCAGCCTCTCGTCATCGAGCTCATCAATCACAGACCGATGGAAGGACGTCCTCTTATACAGAGGCTTGATAAGCACATAAGGAAAACGAAGCAGATTGGTCATGCCAATATATTACTTTCTGTGATTAGTATATCTAATGTAAATCTGTAAGAAAATAGTTCCCGTTGATTTGGTGATTTCTGGCAACACATTTTTTAGGCCGAATTCCGATTCATATTTCAATTCTTCTAAACTTTTTCTGATTTTCAGATCGACCTGCTCAATTCAATTAACCAACACTGCTGTGGCCCAATCTGATATTGACCCAAAAGCTCTAGAACATTGTATCACCCGAACCGACGTCCCGGGCTATTCCGAACCCTATCGCGGCAAGGTGCGCGATGTGTATTCGTTTGGAGATCAAACGCTTGGCATTGTAGCCAGCGACCGCATTTCGGCTTTCGACCACATTATGAAACAGGCTATCCCCTACAAAGGACAAATCCTCAATTCACTTGCGGCCTTTGCTTTCGATAAGGTGGATTATTTGGTAGCCACACACGTAATTAATGTACCCCACCCGAATGTAACAATCGCTAAAAAATGTGAACCCATCCCCATCGAAGTGGTCATTCGTGCTTGCCTGACCGGGCATGCAGCCCGGGTTTATAAATCGGGTGAGCGAACGTTGTGCGGTGTAGAATTACCGGACGGTATGGTTGAGAACCAAAAATTTGAGGAGCCGATCCTTACTCCCGCGACCAAAGCCGAAGAAGGGCATGATGAGGATATTTCCGAAAAAGAAATTTTGGATCAGGGTATTGTCGATCCGGATATCTGGGAAGAAGTGCGCGAAAAAGCCTTTCAGGTTTTTGAGCGCGGACAGCAAATCGCTAATGATCACGGATTGATTCTGGTTGATACGAAGTACGAATTTGGGCTACATAATGGTGAAGTCACGCTGATGGATGAAGTGCACACCGCCGATTCTTCGCGCTATTTTTATGCGGATGGATACGAGGAGCGGCAGAAAAAAGGTGAGCCTCAAAAACAGCTATCCAAAGAATTTTTGAGAGAATGGCTGATGGATCACAATTTCCAAGGTAAGGAGGGACAAACACTGCCCGATCTACCTGATGAATTTCGTATCAAAGTGTACAATCGCTACACCGAATTGTACGAAAAGCTTACCGGTCAGTCTTTTGAGCCAAAGCCGCTAGATATGAAAACATTCAATGACGAGCTAAAAGAGATCTTTGATCGGTATTAGCACACTGTCATTTCGAACGAAGTGAGAAATCTTTGTTATGGAATATCTTCACATAATTTAAAACAAAGATCTCTCCCTGGGGTCGAGATGACAAATTAGTTTAAAGTTTTGCAAGTGCCCCCCTGTGCTTTAAACGGACTGGCAGTCCGTCCTACATTTTATTTCGTCCCAATGCTCTGCGTTGGGACATTTTTAAACCGTTGAAATGTCCTTCCGGGGTCAAGCTGTTACTGAAGACACTTCAATCTTATCAGCGAAACGAGCTAATGCTTTCTTCCCCTGCATCGCTTTCTGGGCAAAAATTCTTTCCTCCTTGTTCTGAGACAAATATTCTTCAAATGATTTCCGCTCTGCGCGATCCAAATTATCATCTAAATAATCAGTCAAAAACTCGGTTAACACCGTGTCACCGTCAAATGCTGTAGATTCCATAGTAAAAAGGGTAATAGATTATTGGCAAGTTCATACCTTTATCTATTACCCTCTTACTGGACTATTAAGAAATTGTTTCCGGATAAACGTAACTTTCTAACAACTCTTGCAGCTGTGCCCGTCCACGGTTAATTCGCGACTTCACTGTACCCATGGGCAGATCAGCAATTTCAGCAATCTCTTCGTAGGACAACTGCTGGATATCACGCAGTACAACTACTTCGCGGAAATCATCGCTGAGCTCCTTGAGTGCCTTTTTCAGCTCATCCATGCACATTTTTTCGTGCAGCGAATCGTCCGGAAGAATATCGGTATCCTCCAGTTTCATCGGACGATCTTCCGAATCATCGGGATCTTTATGGATCGTCACCTTGGTCATCCGCTTCTTCTTTTTATAAAGACTCTTGGCCAGATTGATGGCAATGGTGTACATCCATGTAGAAAATTTGGCAATACGCTCGTAGGAATGGCGACTGCGAAACACCCGGTAAAACGTTTCTTGTACCAGATCTTCGCAATCTTGATGGTTATGCGTATAGCGATACAGGAAATTATGTAAGCGATCCTGGTATCTATCGACCAACAGATTAAATGCTTGTTCGTATCCAGATTGAAATTTTTCCATTAAATCTTCATCGGACATCTTTTGAAGTTCTACTCTGGAAACAGCTTGCATAATGACCCCTAATTTTGTTACAGTTAATAATTGCTGGAGTCATCAGCGTTCCGGTAAATCGAAATAGTGATGTACTAACTGATGATCCGTTTAATCATCAGGAGAAGTATCGTGGAGGGGTCCATCTTGGTGAAGCCTTTCGAAGCTCGATCAGCATCCAAGAGTGCTTCAAATATTCTGGGCATCTCGGCCAGTTGAAAAGCTGAAGCATCTTTCCAAAGCTTATTGAAGTACCAGTTGTTGTTGATACCTAAGGTATTTTGAACTTGCTGCTTGGAATTACCCTGTCCAGCTAACCGGCGTATTTGCCAGATGTTTGAAAACACATTGTAAAAGAACCCCACGGAACGAATAATTTCTCCCGTGTTCGCTTTAGAATGCTGCAACATCTGTTCCGCAATAAACAGGGCCTGTTCCAGATCGCGATCGAATACGGCGTCTTTGAGCTCAAACACCGAATATTCGCGATAAAGACCGATTATTTCTTTTATTTCGCTCTCTGTGATGGTATCAGAAGTGTCCACAAAAGTGCACACCTTATCTATTTCTGTGGACAGTAGCTTTAGGCTGTTTCCGACATATTGCGCCAGCATCTGGGCGGCTGGCGGCTCTATTCGTTTATTATGATGTTTCTGAGCCCAACTTATGATCCAGTCAGGTAGGCGGTAGTCGGGCACTTCTTCAAATTCGTAAAATCCTGCGTGCTTTTTAAACGCTTTGCCGATTTTGGAGCGACCGTGTGGCTTCTTGGTGTCGATGCAGACGAACAGCGTCGAGGGATTGGGCTGCTCGAGATAAGGAATCAAATCATCAACTTCGCCCTGGTATCCTTCGGCCTGGGCACCGTATCCTTCTAACTCCTTGAAGTCACGGAGAATGACTACACGCTGCTCGGCCATCATGGGATAGCTGCGAATGATCGACAGGACTTTTTCGGGCGTCACATCCCGGCCATACAACAGGTCAAAATTAAAATCTTTCTGATCGTTGGGAATTAACCCTTCGACGACTTCCTGCAGCTTATCCAGAAAGAACTCCTCTTCCCCATAGAAAAAATATACGGGCTTCCGGTCCTCGGATTGCAGCTCCTGCAGGATTTCGGAATAAAGTTCTATGCTGGTCTTTTTAGCCATTTTCTAAGCTGTCAGTTGTCAGCTATCTACGGAGTCAATCGTCCCATCATTCGTGGGAATGGAATGGTTTCGCGAACGTGATCCAAACCACAAAGCCAAGCCACCGTTCGTTCCAATCCCAATCCAAAACCGGAGTGCGGCACCGATCCATATTGACGAAGATCGATGTACCACTGGAATACATCTTCGGGAAGATCATGCTCATTAATGCGTTTCTTGAGCGTCTCCAGATCTTCTTCGCGCTCACTTCCGCCAATGATTTCGCCATATCCCTCGGGAGCCAGCATATCGCAAGCCAGCACCAGCTTTTTGTCTTCGGGATCGCGCTTCATATAAAACGCTTTGATATCAGCAGGAAATCGGTGTACCAAAATCGGCGTATCATATTTCATTGTCAGCAAGGTTTCATCGCTGCCACCGAAGTCTTCACCCCACTCAAAGTTGAGGGCCGATTCTCTCCAATCCGGAATATTTCGCAGATCTTCTCCAATTTCATCGAGTCGTTTCCCAATCTCTATGACACGCTCATCGATCTGCGCTTTGCGCCACTTTTTGGCTTGCCCTTTCTCTTTTTCAATCTCTTCGCGCTCTTCTTTCAGATCCTCTGCTTCCTGCTTGCGATCTTCAACCATCTGATCCAGCATCGCAGCCATATCGTCACTCTTAAGCTGCTCAACGGCTTCGGTGTACGAAATACGGGGGTAGCCCCCTTCAGCCGTTTTACGAAGCTTAGACGTATCACGTTCAAGAACTTCAAGTTCCTTCGGACGACGATCCAACACACGCTTCACAATAAACTGAACAAAATCCTCGGCCAGATCCATATTCATATTCAGATCGTAAAACGCCATCTCTGGCTCGATCATCCAGAACTCGGTCAAGTGACGACGGGTTTTGCTTTTTTCGGCACGGAAGGTCGGTCCGAATGTGTAAATCAATCCATGCGCCATCGCCATCGCTTCGCCGTAGAGCTGACCCGATTGCGTGAGGTAAGCATGATCATCAAAGTACTCAGTTTCAAAAAGGTTGGTCGTGCCCTCGGCGGCATTGCCTGTAAAAATGGGGGCATCCATCTGCACAAAACCGCGCTCCTGGAAGAAGGTGTGAATGGCATAAATAATCTCGTTACGCACGCGCATGGCCGCCCACTGCTTTTGGCTGCGCAGCCAGAGGTGGCGGTTTTCCATCAGAAAATCGACGCCGTGCTCTTTGGGTGTGATGGGGTAATCCTCAGCAACCTGATAAATCTCCAGATCAGAAACCTGCAGTTCATGTCCGCCAACGCTTCGCTCATCCTCAACAACTTTACCGGTGATCTTTACTGAGCTTTCCTGCCGAAGCGCTTCGGTCTGTTCCCAGGCATCATCACTTACTGCATCTTGCGCCACTACACACTGACAAATACCCGAACCATCACGCAGTTCAACAAAATAGAGACTTCCACTACTTCGATAATTATACACCCATCCTTTTAACGTTACTTCTTCATCAACGTGATCGGACAGGTTGCTGATGTAAACCATGCTTCTACAATAATTTAATGAATAATTTGAGTACGTAAAGAGGTCGAATCTAACCATTTCTGATCAGACTCGAAATAATCAAACACTTATTCTTCGGGAAGCAACAGCGCCTCGGAAAACGTATCATTATCGAAAAATTCCTGGGCAAAATCCTGAACCTGGGCCGATTCTACTTCATCAATTTTCTGTTGCAGCTCATCAAGCGTGACAAAGCGATTATAATAAATTTCGCTCTTGGCCAGACGAGACATCCTATTGCTCATGCTTTCCAGCGTAAGCATCAATTTGCCTTTAAGCTGAGCTTTTGCTTCCGAGAGTTCCTTTTCGGGGATCGGTTTCTGCTTTAGTTTGTCTAACTCTTTCTTGATCAATTCTCGAACATGATCCACATAATCTTTGTCAGTACCTACATAAATCCCGTACAGCCCGGTATCCTGATACGATTGATTGAAGGACGTAATCGTATAGCAGTAGCCGTATTTCTCCCGCACATTTTGATGCAGCCGCGAGCTCATTCCCCCACCCAGCACTGTATTGGCCAGCAGCAGCCGAAACTTGTCATCGTGATTGTAATCCAGCCCGCGGCGACCGGTAATCAGGTGCGTCTGCTCAATCGGCTTGGTGAACTCAACGTTATCGACTTCATAATCCGGCATTGATGGATTATGATCAACTGTTTCTTTGGGCTGAACCTCACTGAAATAGTCGCTTACCAGATCCACTACCTTATCGTGATCGACATTGCCGGCCACCGACACTAGTAAATTTTCCGGCTGATAGCGCTCATCCATATAGTCATACAGATCTTGTCGCTCAAAAGCAGAAACCGTTTCTTCAAATCCGAGTGTAGAATGTCCCAGCGGATGACCTTTGAAGACTTGCTCACTAAACTGTTCAAACAGGTAATCATCGGGACTGTCGCGATACATTTTCATCTCCTCGATAACCACCTTCTTCTCTTTCTCGATTTCCTCTTTGGGAAATGACGGATGGAGCACCATATCGGAAAGCACGTCCAGCGCCCGCTCGAGCTGCGTATTCAGGCATCGCGAATAGTAACAGGTGTATTCCGATGAGGTCATCGCATTCAAATATCCACCGACAGACTCCATACTCATGGCAATATCCAGTGAGGATCGACTTTCAGTGCCCTTAAAAAGCATATGCTCCAAAAAGTGGGTCACCCCGGCTTGTTTTGGGGATTCATTTCTGCTGCCGGTTTTGGCCCAAATGCCAACCGCTACACTTTTAACACTTTCTACGTGTTCCGTGACGATCGTCAGTCCGTTATCAAGCTTGGTTTTACGGACGAAATCAATTTCTTTTGTATTCTGTATCGAGGTCATTAGATAATAGTTATTTGTTATTAGCTAATTGTCAATCGCCCAAATAACGATTAACCATTCAACCAATAACAAGTTGAAAAGAAAACGCCACCCCGAAATATCGAGATGGCGCAAAATGTACCATAAATTTATGAAGATGTGATGATCTTAGTTTTGATCTCCATCTTCAGGAATCAATGCTTTTCGAGAAAGTCGAAGCTTTCCACCATGCTCAACTTTCAGCAGTTTCACATCCAGCTCATCGCCTACTGAAAGCACATCACTCACATTGTCAACGTGAGTGTGATTGATCTCAGAAACGTGGAGCAGACCATCTTTACCGGGTACGATTTCAACAAAAGCACCGTAATCTTTAATCGCTTTTACTGTACCGTGGTAGGTGGCCCCTTCTTCGAGGTGACCTACAATACCCTGGATGCGTTTCTTCGCCTCCTCAGCATTGTCTAACCTGTCAGCGCTGATAGTAATTTTACCTTTACCACGCTCTTCATCTTCTTCCACCCAAATTTCAGTATTGGTTTCTTTCTGGAGGGTTTGGATAACTTTTCCACCGGGTCCAATTACCGACCCAATATCATCTGCTTCGATCTCCATCTTAACAAATTGGGGAGCAAATTCTGAGATCTGTTCTCGAGGTTCAGAAATAGTTTCTTCCATCTTACCGAGAATATGCAGGCGACCTTGACGAGCTTGCTCAAGTGCTTCTTCAAGCTTCTCAAAAGAAATGCCACTTACCTTCATATCCATCTGACAAGCCGTAATACCGTCTTTGGTCCCGGCAGTTTTGAAGTCCATATCGCCCATGAAGTCTTCTTCGCCGCGGATATCAGAAAGTACCACCTCATTGTCCTCTCCAACAATCATTCCCATCGCGATTCCAGCAACAGGCTTCTTCAGCGGAACACCGGCATCCATAAGGGCCATTGAACCACCGCAGACAGAAGCCATGGAAGACGATCCGTTGGATTCGGTAATATCCGAAATTACCCGTATTACATAACCGAACTCATCAAATGAAGGCATCAATTTACTGATTGCACTTTCAGCCAAGTGTCCATGTCCTTTTTCTCGTCGACCGGGACCTCGCATAAAACCAGCTTCACCAACGCTAAAGTTCGGGAAGTTATAATGAAGAAAGAACTTCTTGTCTTCTTCCGTAAGCAGCGTATCTATCGCCTGCGCATCTTTTTGCGTACCGAGCGTCACAGAAACAAGTGCCTGCGTTTCGCCGCGGGTAAAGATGGCTGATCCGTGCGTACGAGCGAGATATCCTACCTGTGTCCAAATATCGCGGATATCTTCCGGAGAACGTCCGTCAATACGTTTCTTTTTTTCAAGAATCATATTGCGAAGCTCTTCTTTCTCGATCTTGCTGAGAACATCCTTAATATCTCCGCCGGCATCCTCGTACTCTTCCTGCGAGGTCAGTTCTTCGACAACGCCCTCTTTAATTTCTTTGAGACGAGCGCTGTATTCTTCTTTACCAAGTCCTACGTTTACAAGTTCGCGAACTTTTTCATCCGCAAGCTCATGTACTTTTGCTTTCAGATCTTCATCAACGGGCTCAGGTTTAAATTCACGCTTTTCTTTACCGAACTCTTCGCGAAGTTCTTCCTGGAATTCACAAAGCTTGATAATAGATTTATGAGCTTCCTTTATAGCCTCGAGCATCTCTTCTTCTGAGATCTCTTCCATCTCACCTTCCATCATGATGACGCTCTCAGCCGTTCCACCGATAATCATATCGATGTCGCTGTCTTCCATCTCACTGATGGTAGGATTGATAATAAATTCACCATCAACGCGACCTACACGAACTTCTGCAATAGGTCCGGCAAAGGGAACATCAGAAATATGCAGCGCAGCAGACGCCCCTACACCACCGAGGACATCTCCGTTGTGCTCTCCATCAGAAGAAAGCACTTTACAAACAATCTGTGTATCAAAACGGTATCCATCGGGAAAAAGCGGACGAAGGCTTCGGTCGATCAAGCGACTGGAAAGCACTTCTTTATCATTAGGCCGACCTTCGCGCTTGATAAATCCGCCGGGAAATTTACCGCCGGCTGAAAAACTTTCGCGGAGATCAACAGTTAAGGGAAAAAATGGTTTGTCGGTGGGTTCCTTCGAGCTTACTGCGGTACAAAGTACCATGGTGTCGCCCATGCGAACTACCACTGCACCGTCGGCCTGTTTTGCAATGCGGCCGGTTTCGATTGATAGCGTCTTTCCCGGTGCAAATTCTACACTTTTAAAGTCTTCTTTCATTGTAATACTGTATTGTATTTAAATTTCGTTTGCGTACAATTTCGCGCCTGTCCGCCTCATGCGGATTGCGCTAACATTTAGGACGGTATGCCTGACATATCGGAAGACAGAGGTAACAGATAAAAAAGGCACGCCAAATAACGTGCCTTATTCACCACTTACTTTCGAATTCCTAAATTGTCGATGAGCTCTCGATATTTTTCAATATCGTTGTCTTTGAGGTAGTTCAACATCTTTCTGCGCTTTCCTACCAATTTGAGCAATCCTCGTCGCGAGGCGTGATCTTGACTGTTATCTTTGAGATGATCAGTCAAGTCGTTAATCCGCTCAGTAAAAATTGCAATCTGAGCTTCTGTGGATCCTGTATTGTCTTTTGATCCACCGTATTTTTCAACAAGTTCTTCTTTGCGTTCTTTTGTAATCGCCATGTGTTAAATAAATTCTTATTTGCTTTCTAAAACTAAAATGTTGTTAAAACTTAATAGCGGTCAAAGATAAGCGTTTATGTTCTCGTTTGCAATATTTAATGGCCCGCTAATAGCTGCTTAGCTTTCTGCTGATCATCTTCTAACTGCTCAACGAGTTCCTCTTTGCCACTGAACTTTTTCTCATCTCTGATCCGATCAAAAAAGCGTACCTGCACTTCTTTGCCATAGATATCTTCATCAAAATCAAAAAGATGGACTTCCAAAGTCTGTTGTGTGCCATCAAAGGTCGGACGTATCCCGATATTCATCATCCCATCAAACCAGTCGCCATTGATTCGTACCTTAACAGCATACACTCCGTTTTTGGGGATGATCTTGTTGTTATGCTCGGGACGAATGTTGGCCGTGGGAAATCCGATCTCTTTTCCTCGTTTATCCCCGTGTACCACCATGCCGTTTAACCGATACGGGCGCTGCAAAAACTCGGTGGCCTGCTTGATATCCCCATCTTCGCTGATAGCGTTGCGGATGGCGGTACTGCTGACAGTCTTGGCTCCCACTTCTCGCTTGGAAACCACATATGCATCAAATCCCAATTCTTTGCCAAGTTGTTCAATCGTTTCAATAGTCCCTTCGCGATTACGCCCGAACTGGTGATCGTAGCCGATTACAAACTCACTTACGCCAATTTTCTCGTAGATGATATCGCGGACAAACTCTTCGGAACTGAGGAGCGAAAAATCCCGATCAAACGGAATAACCACCATCGTGTCGATGCCAAGCTCATCCAGAATTTCGGCCCGTTCCTGGAGCGTCGTAAGCAGCTTGATCCCGGCATCTCCCGGATTGATGATATCGCGCGGATGGGGATCAAAGGTCACAATAACACTGCGGGCATCGCGCTCTTTCGCCTTTTTGACCACTGTATCCATAATTGCGCGGTGACCGGCATGCACACCGTCAAACGTACCGACAGTTACCACGGTGTTGGGATTGTGTTCAACGTCATCTAAAAAAACTAAATCAGCCATAATTACTGGTTATATTCTGGATTCTGATCTATTGAAGATGTTCAAGTTGGTCTTCATAATTTTCTACCGAAAAAATCTCTTCCAGCTGATCGACCGTCAATGCTTCTTCATTTTTATAATCACCAATTGCTGTTCGCTTCAGGCCGATCAGATGTCCGACTGAATCTAATTTTTGAGCCAAATCATCAGCTAGCGTTCGAATGTATGTTCCTTTGCTACATCTAATATATAACTTCAAGCACGGGAGGTTGCATTCCAAAATCTTAGTCTCTTCAATAATGACCTGCCGCGGCTTGCGTTTCACCTCTTTGCCCTTACGCGCCAGCTTATACAGCGGATCGCCCTCGTGTTTAAGCGCAGAATACATGGGCGGAATCTGGATAATCTGTCCCGCAAAATGCCCATCCAAAACCTGTTGAATATTATCTTTGGTGATATGATGAAATGATGCTCGTTGGTCTGGTATCGTTTCGGCATCGAGGCTCGGCGTTGATGACCCAAAAATCATTTCCGCGATATATTCTTTATCTGCTTCCTGAAAGGCCGAAACCGTTCGGGTGCCTTTGCCGCAACACAAAATCAACAGGCCGGTTGCCATGGGATCGAGCGTGCCGGCATGACCAATTTTGCGGATATCCAGGCACTTGCGCAGAAACTTGACCACATCAAAGCTGGTCCATTTCTTGGGCTTGTTGATCAAAAAAGCAGATCCCTCAGTATAATCAATGGATGTGTCAGGAAGGTTGGACTTCGAAAAAATGGGGAGTTCATCCAGAGGTATCGCCTTGGGCATAGCGAATTACTCCTCTTCGTCGGAATTGTTGTGGCGCTCCTTCCGTTCTTTGCGAATTTTTTGAAAAAGATTTTCCATCTTTTCTACGTGCTCGGCCGTCTTGTCGTTGATAAAATGCAGTTCCGGAATACGGCGCACTTGGTGACGAATTTTCTGGGCCAACTCTTTGCGGATTTCGGCATTTTGCTCTTGGAGGTGGGCAAAAAGTGCATCTTCATCCCGGCCCGGCGCATACACACTAAGGAGTATTTTAGCGATCAACAGGTCGGGCGTTACATCCACTTTCGTTACCGTGACAAATGAGCCATTCGGCTGATAACTTTTTTGGATGATTTTTCCCAAATCACGCTTAATGACGGCTCCGAGCCGTTCTGTACGGATACTCATAATCCAATCCTCAACTAATTTTGATCAGCTTAATCGTCGTCGCTCTTGACATCTTCGAGCTTACGCTTCGACTCGATCACTTCATAGTTCTCGATCACGTCGCCCACTTTGATATCATTATAATTAACGATACTGATACCGCATTCGTATCCCGTTTTCACCTCTTTTACATCATCCTTAAAACGTTTGAGGGCATCAATTTCACCATCATAAATAACCACACCGTCGCGCACTATGCGAACCGGGTTATTTCGCTTGATGGTTCCTTCTGTAACATAACATCCGGCAATAGTACCCACACTGGAGACCTTAAAGATTTCACGGACTTCAGCATTACCACTTAATTTTTCGCTGATTTCAGGTGAAAGCATACCTTCCATAGCATCTTTTACCTCATCAACGGCATCATAAATGACGCTGAAGAGTCGGATATCGATCTCTTCTTCCTCGGCAACCTGACGTGCATTGTTTGTCGGTCGCACCTGGAAACCAATAATTATAGCTTCTGATGCTGAAGCAAGGAGAACATCAGACTCTGTAATGGCACCGGCACCAGTATGAATGATATTTACGGAAACTTCTTCGTTACTCAGTTTCTGCAACGCTCCGGAAAGTGCTTCAATAGAGCCGTCCACATCAGCCTTAATTATAATGTTGAGGTCTTCAATCTCACCAAGTGCCAGACGACGTGAGAGGTCATCCAGGCTCATATGCTTGGATTGACGCAGTTCTTGCTCGCGGCGAATTTGCTGTCGCTGATTTGCAATTTCTTTGGCTTTCTTCTCATCCTCAAGGACAACAACTTTATCGCCGGCCTGCGGAATGTCATCAAATCCTGTAAGCTGAACGGGCTCTGACGGTCCTGCCGATTCTACGCGATTGCCAAGCTCGTTTTCCATTGCGCGAACGCGTCCAAAGCATGGTCCTGCTACAAATGAATCACCAACATTCAGCGTACCATTCTGTACCAGGATGTTCGCTACAATACCTTTTCCTTTGTCAACGCGGGCTTCGAGCACAACGCCATCCGCACGTCGATCGGGATTGGCTTTCAGCTCCATCAGTTCAGCTTCGATCAGCACCTTCTCCAGCAAATCAGGAATACCTTCGCCGGTCTTCGCCGACACTTCAGCCGCCTGATTTTCACCGCCGTATTCCTCAACAATCACATCGTGCTCGGCAAGCTGCTGCTTGATTTTATCAGGATCAGCACCGGGCTTATCCATCTTGTTAATCGCAACAATGATGGATACACCTGCTGCTTTGGCATGGTTGATCGCCTCAATAGTTTGTGGCATCACCGCATCATCAGCGGCTACTACAAGAATTACAATATCTGTCGCTTGAGCACCGCGCGAACGCATGGCTGTAAAAGCCTCGTGGCCCGGCGTATCGAGGAAAGTAATGGGACGACCATCCTCGGTCTCTACTTCATAAGCACCTACGTGCTGGGTAATACCGCCGGCCTCACCTTCGGCCACCTGCGATTTACGAATATAGTCAAGCAGTGAAGTTTTACCGTGATCAACGTGACCCATTACGGTAATAATGGGAGCACGCGGCTGCAGGTCTTCCGGATCGTCTTCTTCAAGTTCAATTTCTTCAAGTCCTTCATCGGCATCGACAAACTCAACTTCATAATCGTATTCTTCAGCAACGAGCTCAATAGTGCTGGCATCCAGCCGCTGGTTAATCGATACCATCATACCCAGGTTCATACAGGTCGTAATCACATCATTGGCCTGCACATCCATCAGATCTGCCAGATCGCTCACCGTGATAAACTCGGTGACCTCAATGATATTTTCTTCCAGCTCTTCAAGCTCTTGCTGTAACTGCTCTTCTTCCTCTCGTTCTTCCTTACGCTGTCGGCGACGCTTCTGTCGCTTACTACCCACCGTTTCGGACGATTTCATTTTCTGAAGCGTCTCTTTCAGCTTCTGTTCTACATCATCGTCATCTACGCGGTTGCCGCGACGCTTACGCTTTTTCTTCTTATTCTTTTTATTCTGCGACTTGTTCGAGTCGTCGTCCTTTTTATCTTTCTTCCGATCCTTTTTACGCTTGCGCTTTTTGCGACGTTTGGGCTTGCTGTCATCAACTCTAACTTTTCCTACGACCTTCGTTCCTTTCAGACGACCGGCTTTTCCTCGGATGACGCCATGTTCTCTTTCTTCTTCATCTTCGTCGTCCTCTTCTTCCTCATCATCCTCTTGGTCGTAGTCATCTTCCTCATCTTCTTCCGACTCGTCTTCATCTTCACTTTCGTCATCATCTTCTTCCTCGTCGGAATCTTCTTGCTCATCCACATCTTCTTCATCTTCCTCGTCATCTTTGGCGGATGGCTCTACATCTTCATCCTCTTCCTCATCATCATCTTCGGATTCCTCATCAGATGCTTCAACAGGCTCGGGTTCTTCTTCAGCCTCCTCTTCGTCTTCCGCTGCTTCCTGCTCTTCAAGCTCTTCATCCTCAGTTGCCGCATCTTCATCAGCGGTTTCCTCTTCTATATCTTCTTCCTCAGGTTCAAGCCCTCCAATTTCTTCCTCATCATCCTCACTTTCATCTTGCGGCTTCAGCCCTTCAACCTCTTCATCATCCTCGGGCTCAAGCGGCATGTCATCTTCGAGCGGTTCCAGGTAATCTTCAACTGAAACACTTTCATTGCGACTGGCCCGAATCTGATTACGACGATTTTCATATTCCTCTTTCGCCTTCTCATGTTCCTGGCTTTTGGCTTTATCGACACCATACACCTCTTCCAGCGCCTCGTACATTTCGGGCGTTACTTTGGAATTGGGCTTGTTGTCGATTTCAAAGCCTTCATCCGAAAGCGAATCTACAATAGAGGTGGTAGATACATTAAATTCGGATGCAACTTTAAATAAACGCTTTGGCTTGGCCTTTCGGGACATAAAATTTATTTCTGGACGTACGTTCTAAAGTTTTCTATTAAGCAGTTTGCTTATAAGTACAGTATAAGGTAAAACAGGATGATTGAAAATGTAAGTTCAATTACAACTCTTCATCGTCAAACTCATAGGCAATAATGTCAATAATACGCTCGGCTTGGTCTTCGGTAATCTGACCTTCGGTCCGGCGTACAATTTCTTCTTCATTGAGATCCAATACTTGTCGGGCGGTATCACAGCCGATTTCGTTGAGCAATTCAATTACTTCGGGACCAAAATCGATCTCAAATTCCTGCAGGTCAATATCGTCTTCTTCTTCCACTTCGCGATACACGTCGATTTCACAGTCGGTCAGTTTTGATGCCAAACGAATATTCACACCACCCTTTCCAATCGCTTTGGATACCTCATCAGCGGGCACCAGCACTTTGGCATGCTTCCCATCATCACTGAGATCAACACTCAGTACCTCGGCCGGCTGCAGGGCGCGTTTGATAAATTCGTGTTTGTCATCAGTATAATTGATGACGTCAATATTTTCGTTTTGCAACTCGCGTACAATAGCGTGGATGCGAATTCCCTTCATGCCCACACAGGCCCCCACGGGGTCAACGCGCTCATCGTGCGAGCGTACCGCAACCTTTGAACGATCTCCGGGATCACGGGCAATGCGGACGAGATCAATAATGCCATCAAAAACTTCTGGGATCTCATTTTCAAAGAGTCGTTCGAGAAATATCGGTGACGTTCTGGAAATAATGACTGATGGATTACCGTGATAGCGCTTCACTTCCTTAACAACAGCACGAATGGTATCTCCTTTGTGATAGCGATCTTTGTAAATCTGCTCATCTTTGGGAAGTACCAGCTCAACCCCATTATGATTGACGAGCATTTCGCGGTTGCGAATCTGATACACATCGCCCAGCACAATTTCACCGACGCGATCGGAGTACTCTTCAAAAATATTGTCCTTCTCAATTTCGCGGATGCGCTGCGCCAGCTGCTGACGCGCCATCATAACCGCACGGCGTCCAAAATCCTGGATGGAAAGTTCTTGTGCATATTCATCGTACAGCTCCAGGTCGGGATCATTTTTCTGTGCTTCTTCGAGCGTAATCTCCTGCACCTCATCTGTAAGTTCCTCTTCGGGCACCACTTCACGAATGTGCAAAATCTGGATTTCTCCGCGATCGGCATTCAGGATCACTTCAAAAGCATCATCAGAACCATACTTTTTGCGGATCATTGTGCGAAAGACATCTTCCAAAATAGACAGCAGCAGATCTTTGCTCATGTCTTTGTCTTTCGCAATTTCAGCAAAAGATTGAATAATTTGTTTTGAAACGTCGTTTGCCATCAGTGGACTCCTGTGTTCTTAAAATTACTTAAATGAAGGAATAATTTTCGTTTCTACCAGATCATCAAACCCTACGGCAAGAGTCGATTTATCCTCCAGCTCAATTATAATTTCATCTTCCCGGATTTCCTGCAAGACGCCTTCCACCTTGCAATACTCACCGTTCTCTTTGTACTTCACTTTTGCCTTTCGCCCCTGGTTCTTGGGATACTGACGCCGATCAACCAGCGGCCGGCTTAATCCCGGGGACGACACGTTCATTCGATACTTTCCGGAAAAAATATCGTGCGCGTCCATCAAAAAGCTAATTTCGTTGCTGACTTCGGCACATTCATCCATATTAACGCCCCGATCTCCGGCATCAATCGAAACCCACACTTCGGGGATATCGCCGCCTTTGATTTCTACATCAACAAGGAAAAAGTCGGTCGTTGAAAGCACCGACTCGGCAACCTCAGCAATCTGTTCTGTAACTTTGTTTGACACGATATTGGCAATTCCAGGTACAAAAAAAAGTGAGAACCTCGCGGCGCTCACTTAAAGCAATCAAAGATATTGGTATTCCGCTTAAAAAACAACTGTTTTGCACATTGTATCTCTATCCCCTGGTATTATTTATAGGTGCATTATCATCACAACAGATATTGTCGGTCATACATATCGTTTCACTTTTAAATATTTTATAAAAAACTTTGCCTTAGCTTTTCTATCATAACGTAAAATTGCACTGGCCCTAATTTAACTACCTGTCGTCATGCGCAAGTTGTTACTTTTTATCTTGAGCCTCTTTTTTGCATCCTCTTCACTCCTTGCTCAACAAGTTGAGGTCACTCCCACTACGCCTGCCGAGCGAACGAAATCTATCGAGAAGCGACATCAGATGCGGGATCATTCCGTATTCAAAGAATATCCTGTTCGCAGCGTAGGTCCGGTAGTGATGGGCGGACGCATTACCGATCTGGCTGTTGACGATGACAAGGCCCGAAAGTTCTATATTGCCTTTGCCTCGGGCGGCGTCTTTAAAACCGAGAACAGCGGCAACACCATGGAACCTATCTTTGATCATCAAGGCACACTCACTATTGGTGATATTGCTATCTCTAAAGCTAACAAAGATGTGCTTTGGGTAGGCACAGGTGAAAATAACAGCAGCCGCTCGAGTTATTCCGGAACCGGCGTTTATAAAAGTGAGGATGGCGGCAAAACATGGTCTTTTGCCGGACTTCACGGTTCGCAACATATCGGTCGTATCATCACCCATCCCAGCAATCCGGATATTGCATGGGTTGCCAGCATGGGTCCGCTGTATTCGATGAATGAGGTGCGCGGCGTCTATAAAACCACCAACGGCGGCCAAAGCTGGAACAAAACGCTTACTCCGCCCGACAGCACAGGTGTTATTGACCTGGTGATGCATCCCAACAATCCCGATAAGCTGTGGGCAACAACCTGGGAACGCTATCGGCAAGCGTGGAACTTCGATGAAGCCGGTCCGGGATCAGCTATTTATACTTCGAACGACGGCGGTGAAACATGGCAAAAGTCAATGAAGGGATTTCCCGATGGCAAGTCTGTGGGACGCATCGGCATTGATGTGAGTGAGAGTAATCCCGATATCATGTATGCCTTCCTAGATAATCAGAAAGAATCAAAGACCAAGAAAGAGCTTGAGGAAGATGAGCTTACGCAGGCCGATTTTATCGAAATGAGTCGCAAAGAATTTTTGGCACTCGATAATGAAAAGCTTAATGAATTTTTGCGCAATAACGGTTTTCAGGAAAAATATACGGCTGAATCTGTTAAAGAAGATGTAAGAGCCGGTAAATATAATCCCAAAGCACTGGCCGATTATCTTGGGGATGCCAATGAAGCCCTGTTCGAAACCAGCATCGAAGGTGCTCAGGTGTATCGCTCAGAAAACGGCGGTCAATCCTGGGAAAAAGTAAACAGTTATGCGCTCGAAGACCTGATTTACACCTACGGCTATTATTTCGGCGAAGTCCGCATTTCGCCCAGCGATCCGAATACACTGTACATTATGGGAGTGCCGATGCTAAAATCTGAGGACGGCGGTAAAACATGGAAAGCAGTGGCCGAAAATCAGGATGTGCATGTCGATTACCATGCCATGTGGATCGATCCCAATGATCCGGAGCACATTTTGCTCGGCAACGACGGCGGATTGTATGAAAGTCACGATGGAGCGGAGAATTTTATCCATCACAACACCGCGCCGGTCGGACAATTTTACACCGTGGCCGTGGATATGGAAGAGCCCTATAATATTTATGGCGGTCTTCAGGATAACGGCGTTTTTACCGGTTCATCCAAAGATTCGCCCAACGACGGCACACACTGGGAGCGTATCTTCGGCGGCGACGGTATGCATGTAGCCGTGCATCCCGAAAACAGTGACTTGCTCTATACCGGATATCAGTTCGGCAATTACTTTCGGATTGATCAATCTAAAAGTGACTATACCAAGATTACACCCAAGCATGAGATCGGCGAAGCACCCTACCGCTATAACTGGAATACGCCCGTGGAGATGAGTAATCACAATCCGGATATTCTGTATTTTGGATCGCAGAAAATTAATCGCACCATGGACGGCGGCGAAACGTGGACGAAGATCAGTCCCGATTTAACCAAAGATCTGCCCAGCGGAAATGTGCCTTATTCTACGCTGACAACAATTTCCGAATCACCATTGGATTTTAGCGTGCTCTGGGCCGGAACCGACGACGGCAATATCCAAGTGACAAGAGATGCCGGGAAAACCTGGGATCTGGTTTCAGAAAATCTGCCCAAACGACGCTGGGTCAGCGAAGTACAGGCCTCTCCACACGATCCGGCAACCGCCTACGCATCCCTCAACGGATATCGGTACGACGAGTTCAAAACGTATCTGTATAAAACGAGCAATTACGGCAAAACCTGGGAATCGGTACAGGGCAATCTGCCGGAGGATGTGGCCAATGTGATCGCACAGGATCCTGTCAATCCCGATATTTTGTATGCGGGACTCGACCACGGAACTTATGCCAGTTTTGATGACGGCGACGAGTGGTTCCTGATCAACCAGATTCCCAATGTAGCCTCATATGATATGGTCGTGCATCCGCGCGCCGATGAGCTGGTCGTAGGCACGCACGGACGCAGTGTGTATGTGATGGACCTGCAGCCAATTCGTACCGTGGCCAAGCAGCGCAACGAATCAGTATTGGCGCTCGAGACAAACAGCGTTCGCTATTCTGATGACTGGGGCAGTCGTCCAGCGCCCTACCGCAAAATTGATGAACCTTCGGTAGAGTGGATGTACTGGATTGGAAATGAAAACATCCAAAACCAGCAGATCTCCATTACTATAAAAGATAGCGAAGGTTCAGTCGTTAAAGAACTTTCGGACAATGCCAGCTATGGGTTTAATACGTTTACGTGGAATCTCTTGTTGAAAGAAGCCGAAACTGACGACGAAACAAATACCTATCTTGATGCAGGAACATACACAATTACTTACGAAATTAATGGATCAACCGATGAAACTACTTTTGAAGTTACTAGCCGTAATAACGGCAGCGATGCTCCTGAGCGCGTGTTCTCAAGCCCAGAAGAAATCGAATACGAAGACTACTGAAAAAGAAGGGCGCACCTTAACGTACGAGCGTTCGCTATCGTTTATTGCTGCCAATGGAGATACGCTCTCAACTATAGAGGTTGCGGTAGCCGATGAACAGTCCGAACGCAATCAGGGGCTGATGGATGTGAGGGATCTTCCAAAATCAAAAGGCATGTTATTTATCTTTGAGGAAAATCAGCCGCGCAGCTTCTGGATGGCCAACACGCCCCTGCCGTTGGATATCATTTTTGTGAATGCGGATTCCAAAATCGTGCGTATTCATCACAGCACGCAACCCTTTTCAGAGAAAAACTTTGAGTCGGAGCAACCGTCAAAATATGTGGTAGAAACCAATGCCGGCTACTGCATATCGCACGACATCCAAGAAGGGATAACGGTAAATTTTTAACTATGCGTTGACGCTTTCTTCCTGCGGCTTATACTCATCCAAAAACTCTTTCACCTTCAGCACATTTTCTTTCGAGCCGATAAAGATGGGCGTCCGCTGGTGAATCGACTCCGGCTCAATCTCCATGATACGTCCATTGCAATCAATAGCCATTCCGCCGGCCTGCTCAATCACAAAACTGAGCGGATTACACTCATACATCAGCCGCAATTTTCCATTCGGATATTGACTACTGTTCGGATAAATAAAGATACCCCCGGTGATGAGCGTGCGATGCACATCGGCCACCATCGACCCAATATACCGCGCTTTGTACGGACGATTCGTTTCCGGATCTTCGACTTGGCAATATTTTACATACTGCTTCAGTCCTTCTTCCCAGGAATGATAGCTGCCTTCGTTAACGCTGTAGATCGTGCCGCGCTCGGGGATTTTTACGTCATCATCCGAAAGAATAAATTCTCCAATACTGGGATCCAGCGTAAATACCGAAACACCGAGTCCCGTGGTGTAGGCCATCAGCGTGCTCGAGCCGTAGAGCACATATCCCGCCGCCACCTGTTTAACGCCCGGCTGTAGCGCATCATCTTCGGTAAGCACATCCGAGCTGGTATCTCTGCGCATGTAGATCGAGAAGATACTGCCGATCGACACATTCACGTCGATATTTGACGAACCATCGAGCGGATCGAGATAGACAATATATTTGCCGCCCTCGTTGTCGAGCTCCACGATGCCGTCATTTTCTTCGGATATCACCATGCAGGTAATCTCCGAGCGATTGAGCGCCGAAATAAGCTGCTTGTCGGCAAACATATCCAGCTTTTTTACCGATTCGCCGTGTACATTGGTGGATCCTTCTTCGCCCAAAATGTTCGTGATGCCCGCCTTGTTAACCTCTCGTGATATTATTTTTGCCGCCAGGCCGATGTCTCTCAACAGCTGCGAAAGTTCGCCCGTAGCTCCGGGAAACTTATTTTGCGCCTGGATGATATACTCCTCAAGCGTGATAACGCGTTTCATCTTGCGATCTACCATACCTTCCCTCTTATTGCTGAACTAATTTATTTATGGATTTGCATTTTAGTGGGAATATTTTTCATTTTTCCCACTGAAAGGTAAAAAATTTTCATACACAAGTTCAGCTTTCTTTTTGAGCTCCTCGATCGTCCCGTTGTTGCGGATAACATAATCGACTCTCTCCGTCGCTTCTTCGAAGTTCCGCTGCTTATTCATCCGCTCTCTGATATCTTTGATTGAGCTGTTATCACGCTCCTTAACGCGCTCCAGGCGATGCTCTTCATCCGCCAGTACCAGCACCATATAATCCAAATCCCCAGGATCCAGATTCTCCAGCAACAGCGCTGCCTCATAGACAAACACCTCGTAGCCCTCATCATCGGCCTGACTTATTTTTTCGGCAGCCGCTCCCGGTATTTTGGGATGAACAATCGCATTGAGTTCGGCAACCCTATCCCTTTCAAAGGCCTCTTGCGCCAAGTACTTGCGATTCAGCGAGCCGTCATCAAAAAATGAATCTTCACCAAAGGTATCCACCAGCTGTTTTTTAATTTCGGGATCCGAAACCATCAGCTCTTTGGCCAGATCATCGGCATTAAGTACATAAGCACCTAAATCGGACCAAAATTGGCAGACGGTCGATTTGCCGCTTCCTATGCCGCCGGTAACTCCTACGGTAACCATTATTCTTCGTCCTCAGCTGCTGAAATTGAGAGTAGGTATTCATTGATGAACTCATCCAGTTCACCGTCCATTACCGCCTCCACGTTTGAGGTTTCGTAATCGGTGCGGTGATCTTTGACCATATTATAGGGATGAAAAACGTACGACCGAATCTGTGATCCCCATTCGATTTTACTCTTGGAATCCTCGAGTTTCTGTTTTTCACGCTCTTTAATCTGCTTCTCCAGCTCATAAATTTTGGATCGAAGCAGTACCCACGCTTTGTCGCGATTTTGTTTCTGGGATCGCTCCTGTTGACATTCGGCTACGACCTGCTCCTTGGTCCCGTCCGAAAGTTCTCCCTCCCAGATAAGCCGCACAGCCGTTTCTGTTTTATTAACATGTTGACCGCCCGCGCCGCTGGCACGAAATCGCTGTAGCTCAACATTGCTTTCATCAATATCAATTTCGATGGTATCATCCACAATAGGCGATACGAATACCGAGCAAAACGACGTATGGCGACGCGAATTACTGTCGAAAGGTGAGATCCGCACGAGCCGGTGAACTCCGCTCTCGGCTTTCAAAAATCCATAAGCAAATTCGCCTTCCACCTGGACCGTCGCACTTTTAAGTCCCGCTACATCGCCCTGCTGATGCTCAATCACCGACACCTCATAATCGTGGTTACTAGCCCAGCGAGTGTACATTCGGTAGAGCATTTCGGCCCAGTCCTGACTTTCCGTTCCCCCGGCCCCGGGCTTAAATGTGACAAGTGCATCGCGATGATCGTCATCGCCGCGCAGCATATTTTTAAGCTCCAGTGCTTCCAATTCTTTTTCGAGCTGCTCTACCTCCTGCTTCAGATCATAGGCCACATCTTCGCCCTCATCCAGAAATTCCTGATACACCTGGATGCTGTCGCGAAGCTCATCGAGGTGGTCCCAGCGGGCGACCATATTTTTCTCATGGTCAATCTTCTTCATAATCCTTCGCGCCTCTTCGGGATCATCCCAAAAGCCGGGATCCTGCGTCTGCTCCTGGAGCTCAATAATTCTTACTTTGCGCTGCTCATAGTCAAAGATACCCCCTGAGCGCATCCACACGCTCAAACAAATCGTTTAAGTGATCGGTATTTACGGTTGCGGTACTCACAATATTCGTTCGTTTCATTCAAATTCTGATTAGGCAAAGCACAATGTCATCCTGAATTTATTTCAGGATCTATTTTGTGTACGAATATCTATCTGTCACTTACGACCGATTTTACCCAAGATAAATCCAATAGCGATGCCACCCAAAAATGAAAACAGCACGCCTTCTTCGGGATGTGAACGCACATAGCGACGGGCTTCGCGATAGTCCCGATTGAGCTCATCTTTCAGCTCTTCGCGTTCATTTTTAAGTCGATTAATAAGCTTCTCATAGCGCTTCAGTGCTTCCTTTTTCTTTTCTTCCACTTGCTCTTCAAATTCTTCTTCAGTGTTGTTGTCTTCTTTAGCCATAGCCTTTATTTATTTGGTTCTCATTTCTTCAAAGATACAAATTTCAGCAGTAATCGCAGTGCAAAATATAAACTAATTTCCTGTTTGTTTATCCAAATTTTACACTGCGTTCACACGCAATACATACGCATACGTTATGTTATAATTCACTATGAAAAAGCTGTCACATATCGTCACTGATCTGCAAAACCGACTGTTCGAGTCGGTCATCTCCAGTAATCTGGTTTATAATACCTGCTGGGAGGATCCTCGAATCGACCGTCAGCTGCTCGATATCAATTCCGAAAGTCGCATGGTGATGCTCACCAGTGCCGGCTGTAATGCGCTGGATTACCTGCTTGATGATCCCCAACAAATTCACTGCGTGGATATTAACCCGGCGCAAAATGCTCTGCTCGAACTCAAAAAAGCTTTTTTTGTAAATAACAATTACCAATTGCTTTGGGATTTTTTCGGATCAGGATCGAAGCGCGGTGCCGAGCTCATCTATCATCAACAAATACGCTCGCTGCTCGATGCTCAACACCAGCAGTATTGGGATCAAAACATCAATTATTTCGTTCCCTCATCGGCCTTTTCAAGCTTCTATTTTCGGGGAACTTCCGGCAACATTGCACGACTGATACACAATCGTATCCAACGCAAAGGGTTATATCCACAAGTACTGAAAATGCTGAAGGCCAAAACCCTTGACGAACAGGAATATTATTTTGAGGAGATTGAACCCCAAATCTGGAATACTTTTTCCAAGTGGTTGGTCCGCCAGCCGGCTACAATGACCATGCTGGGCGTGCCTGCTACCCAACGTAATATGATCAAGGAGGAATACAATGGCGGCATTCTGGATTTTATTCGCCAATCCCTAAAACAGGTGTTTACAAAATTGCCGCTGCGGGACAACTACTTCTGGCGGGTCTATTTAACGGGATCGTATAGTGCGGACTGCTGTCCGAACTATCTGCTTGAACGCAACTTTGAGTCGCTACGAAAACACGCCAATAATATTGACACGCACACCTCTACCCTTTCGCAATTTTTACAACATAATCTCGGTCCGTATTCCCATTTCGTGCTGCTCGATCATCAGGACTGGATGGCCGACAGCCGTCCCAATTTATTAGCTGATGAATGGCGAAACATATTATCGCAATCGGAAAGCGGTACCAAAGTACTGTTTCGATCGGCGGGGCCGTCGCTCGACTTTTTGCCCGATTTCGTTCTTGATCATGTAACATTTAAGCCCGAGGAAACTGATCACCTGCATCCCAAAGATCGCGTGGGCACTTACGAATCTACTCACTTGGGAGTCGTACAATGATGGAGGAGCAAAAAATATATCCTCAATCAAGTCGTAGTACCAGTCTAGAGAAGTATTACCGCTTCCACTCCCTGATCTACGACGCCACGCGATGGAGCTTTTTATTTGGCCGGGATAAACTGCTGGAGTTAATTCCCGAGCTGCCTTCCCAGCCGCGCATTCTGGAAATTGGCTGTGGCACGGGCAAGAATTTAGATCGGCTGCAGTATTACTTCCCCGATGCCGAACTTGTGGGGATTGATCTCTCCAGCTCCATGCTTGAAGTTGCCGAACAAAAACTCGAACACTCCGATCAGACTAAACTCATTAAGGCAAAATACGGCTCTGAAGATCTGCAGCTGGAGCCTTTCGATCTCATTGTCTGCTCTTATTCGCTGACAATGTTTGGGGATGACATTGAAGGCATCATGGAACAGATCACCAACGACCTTATCACGCGCGGCTACATTGCAGTGGTGGACTTTAACACTTCTCCGTACCGATGGTTTCGGCAATGGATGGGCATAAATCACGTGGATTTAAGCGCTCATCTGCTACCCCTGCTAAACAAATATTACCGGCCTCTCTCATCAGAAAAGAACGATGTCTATTGGGGATTATGGTCCTATTTCACATTCATAGGCCAGCACTCCTGATTATTTAATCTTACCAAAGCCATGGCTCCAGCTATAATAGCTTCACCATCTCATCCTGAACCTGTACTACGAAGTACGGCCTACGTAGCCTTGCTACTTTGGCGTAGTTGGCCCTTGGCGTAGTAGTATTTATTTCAGGATCTAAATAGAATATTCTAAGTATGAGATCACATCAAAGAGTGAGTTCCGGTATATCTTTTCTTATTTTAGGCACCTATGAAACAGATTGAACAACAGATTACTGAGATCAAAAACGAACTTAAAGAATCTCCCGATGATGCCGAACTCCTTAACGAGCTGGGTGTCGGCTATCATATGCTGGGAGAATACGACAAAGCTGTTGAGGCTTATCAACAATCAATAGCAGAGGATGCCGAAAACTTCAAGGTGCACTTTAACCTGGCAAATACTTTTTTCGAACAACAGGAGATCGAAAAAGCGGTCAATTATTATCTCAATGCACTGGATCTTCAGCCCGATTACGTGCCCGCACTCAATAATTTAGCGGATGTGTACGAACTGGCTGAGGATGAAGAGCGAGCGCAGGAGTTATTCGAATATATCACCAAGATAAAGCCTGAAGATCCCATGGGATTCTTCAATCTCGGCAATTTTCATCTCCGTGCCAACAATACGGTTGAGGCCGGACGCTGCTACAAAAAAGCGATCGAACTGGATCCCAAATTTCATGAAGCTTACAATAATATCGGCTTTATTTTGAAGCATCTTGGAGAGTACGAAGAAGCCATTTCGTACTTCGAGCAGTGTCTCGAAATTGCGCCCGATTACGAACCAGCCCAAAAAGATCTGGATGCATGCCGAGAAGCACTTGAAAGCTCCTGATAGCATTAACAATCATGTCATTCTGAACTTGTTTCAGAATCTGAAGAGAAAATTATAACGTATATAATTAGATCCTGAAATGAATTCAGGATGACATGCTAGGTTTTACCTAGTTTTTTTCATTGCGATCAAGATTTGTGCTACATTAACTATCACAATTTACCTGATCAATAAACCTATGAAAAGGGTAACAGGCATCGGCGGCTTCTTCTTCAAGGCCAAAAATCCCAAAAAATTAGCCGCATGGTATAAAGAACACCTGGGCGTCCCCATCGACGACAGCTTTGGCGGCTATGCCTTCGACTGGAAAGATCAACAAAATCGCCCCGATAACGGATACACCATCTGGAGTCCCTTCAAACAAGACACCGAGTATATCGAGCCCAGTAAAAAAGATTTCATGTTCAACTTTATTGTGGATGATCTGGTAACTTTGCTTAAAGTTTTGGACCAGGAAGGCATCGAGCAAGCCGGACAAATGGAGGACACCGAATTCGGTAAATTTGCCTGGGTTCTAGATCCCGAAGGAAACAAAGTTGAGCTCTGGGAACCGGCGGAAGAATAACGCTAGTTCAGACATCCTATTATTCAACAAAAAAATAACAATAGCCCAACCTGGTCCAAGCTTCAAACTTGAACCAGGTTTTATTTTGAAAAATCTTATTGGTTGGCCGTTTGATATATACTGTTTGTGGTTTGGAACGACCAGCATAAAAATTCTGAGCGTAGGACAAATAAACAAAGATTTCTCCACTCTCCCGATATCCATCGGAATCGGTCGAAATGACGATCATGCTTTAGCGGAATTAGGATAATAGGCGAAGCTTTTTTACCATAAATTTGATTTTCAACTATAAAACAGCTTTTCGGGAATCTAAAAATCTATCCGATATGAAGAAATTAATCCATCCACTGCTGTGGGGTATAATCGCACTCATGGTAAGCATCCCCTTTTCTGATTTATTTGCACAAGATCAAGGCACCCGGCTGCTGCGCGAGCCTACCGTCAGCCAAGATCATATTGTGTTTGTCTATGCCAATGATCTCTGGATCACCAGTCGAGACGGCGGCGACGCCCGGCGATTAACGAGCGGCGAAGGCGGGGAAACCGATCCGCATTTTTCTCCCGACGGATCCAAAGTTGCCTTTACCGCCCAATACGATGGTAATACCGATGTGTATGTGGTATCAGCCGAAGGCGGTCAACCCACACGGCTAACCTGGCATGGTGATAACGATGAAGTTACCGGATGGACTCCCGACGGACAAAAAGTGCTCTTCATATCAGAACGGAAAGGGGTGCCCACCAAAAGTACTACATTCTATACGGTAGGACTTGACGGAGGACTTCCACAAAAGCACAAAATTCCCCGTGCTGCAGCCGGTGAACTTTCGGATGACGGCTCACAGATCGCCTATCAGCCGGTCAGTTTTTGGGATCCCGAATGGAGAAACTATCGCGGCGGTCAAGCAAAACCCATCTGGGTGGTGGATTTGGAGACCAATGAGTTAAAGACCTCTCCCCGTGCCAACCGCGAACGTCATATCGATCCGGTTTGGCTAAATGATACGGTCTTTTTTCTTTCCGAGCGGGATTATACGATGAATATCTGGTCCTACAATCCCGAGACGGGCGAAAGCGAGCAACAAACTTTTCATTCACAGTTCGATGTCAAAAGCCTCGACTCGGGCAACGGTATCATCGTCTATGAACAAGGCGGATATTTGTATGAGCTCGATCCCTCTACCGGTGAACATGAACAGATTGAAATCAATGTACGCGGAGATATGACCTGGGCTCGTCCGCGCTGGGTCGAAGCACCCTCTACATCATTAAGCAATGCTTCACTGTCTCCCACCGGCCAGCGCGCGTTGTTTCAATATCGCGGCGAAGTGCTGACAGTACCCAAAGAAAAAGGCAGCTGGCGTAATTTGACTCAGAGTTCGGGCGTGGCCAATCGCTATCCGATATGGTCGCCCGACGGACAAAAGGTAGCATGGTTTTCTGACAAAAGCGGGGAATATCAGCTCTATATTTCTGATCAAAAAGGACTCGAAGATCCCCAAAAAATTGAACTTCCTGAACCCACCTTTTTCTTTGAGCCGGCCTGGTCGCCCGACGGCAAATACATTGCCTACACCGATACCGACTACAAACTCTGGTACGTCAATACCGAAACCGGAGAAACAACTCATGTAGATACCGACGGCTATGCGCACCCTGAGCGAACGCTCAATCCCAAATGGTCGCCCGACAGCCAGTGGATTACCTACGCCAAGCGGCTTCCGAGCCAGTATCACGTAATCAAGATCCACAATGTGGAAAGCGGTGAGACTTACCAGATTACCGACGGCATGGCCGACTCCATCGATCCGGTCTGGGATGAAAGCGGCAAATATATCTACTTCTTGGCCAGTACCGATTTTGGGCTCAACACCGGCTGGCTGGATATGAGCTCGTACGATATGTCCACCACTCGCGGGCTCTACATGGTCCTGCTCGATGATGATACCCCCTCTCCTTTCCTGCCCGAAAGCAATGAAGAACCGATGCCAAATGGAGATAAAAAAGATGAGAAGTCTGAAGAATCGAAAGAGACTCCCACAGTAACCATTGACACCGAAGGCATTACCGACCGCATTGTTTCGGCGGATATTCCCGAGCAGAACTATACCAATCTCGTTTCGGGACCTGAAAATCACGTCTTCTATCAGGAAGGGGGAACATTGCATCGCTATAATGTGGAAGAAGAGAAATCAGAAGAATTTCTGTCACCGGTTCAGGAAACGGCTGTATCCCACGACCGTAAAAATCTGCTGTATCGTAGTGGCGAAACCTGGGGCATTGTCTCAACGGTGGGCGGCCCGCAAAAGCCGGGCGACGGTCAGCTTGATGTGAGCGACCTGCAGGTGCGTGTGGATCCACAGAAAGAATGGGCACAAATTTTTAAAGAAGGCTGGCGATTCCAGCGCGATTTTCTCTATGTGGATAACGAACACGGTGCCCCCTGGCAAAAGATTTATGACTGGTACCGTCCATGGGTTGATCACGTGCGGCACCGATCGGATATGAGCTATCTCATCGATATTCTGGGCGGCGAAATTTCGGTGGGACATTCCTACACTTACGGCGGCGATTATCCCGATATCGAAGAAGTTTCCATTGGCCTGCTGGGTGCCGACCTCGAAGAAGCCAACGGACACTACCGTATCAAAAAGATCTATACCGATGAAAACTGGAATCCCGGCCTGCGTGCCCCACTGGCACAACCCGGCATCGATGTAGAAGAAGGCGATTATATTCTGGCGGTCAACGGCAAAAAACTCGAGGCACCCACTAATCCCTTTAGCCTGTTTGAAGGAACGGCCGACCGCAATACTATTTTAACAGTCAATGATTCCCCCACGATGGAAGGGGCAGAAACGGTATCCGTAATGCCTGTTGAAGATGAAAGTGAACTGCGACTTCGTAACTGGGTAGAAAGCAATCGCCGTAAGGTTGAAGAAATGTCGAACGGAAAACTTGCTTACGTATGGTTACCCAACACCGGGGGCGGCGGATATAACGCTTTTAACCGCTATTACTTTGCTCAACAGCACAAAGACGGCGTTGTTATTGACGAACGCAACAACGGCGGAGGATCCGCAGCCGACTACATGATCGACGTAATGGATCGCGAGCTGCTTGGGTACTTCAACAGTAAAGCGGGCGATAATTTCCCTCCTTTTACTACGCCCATGGCCGGTATATGGGGACCAAAAGTTATGGTGATCAATGAGCGTGCGGGCTCGGGTGGCGATCTTCTGCCCTATATGTTCCGTGAAAAAGAACTCGGTCCGCTGGTTGGCACGCGTACCTGGGGCGGTCTTGTAGGTACCTGGGATACGCCCCAGTTTATTGACGGCGGCGGCATGATTGCCCCGCGCGGCGGATTTTACAACACCTCCGGCAAGTGGGATGTGGAAGGCGAAGGCATTAGTCCCGACATAGCTGTGATGCAACGTCCCGCCAAAGTTATTGCCGGCAATGATCCACAGCTAAAGCGAGCCGTGCAAGAAGCACAGCGACTTCTAAAATCACAGGATGTTGAACTGAAGAAAGAACCGGCTCCACCTGTAAAATGGAAGCGCGCCGATGAAACCGAAGGGTGGAATTAAATGAATCATAATAAGAGAACGTATAGCAATTATAGTTATAGGAATCTAACTCCTGAGTAGCTTAGAGTGCTCCTGGAACCCAAAAAAACTTTGCTCAGAAAGAGTTGTACTCCCGAAATACCTAATAGATAACTGCTATGCCTGGGATACAAAATCTCGATACGTGCTCTTAAAATAATTGCCTATTTTCAAGATCATGTCATACTGAACCAAACAACACTAAAATTTCGTCAGGCTATGATTGTTTCAGCATCTTTTCACTAAATACTGAAATGATACTCAGCCCAGTGTTTGGGATGACATGGAATAGGATTTATATATTAATCAGGATAAAATTATTATGAGATTTTTCAGCCGAAAACTAATTAAACCGCAAGACTTAAACGCTCACGGCACTCTATTCGGGGGATCGGTACTCAGCTGGATCGACGAAGAATCTGCCATCTATGTTACCTGTCAGCTCGGGAAGGGAAATATCGTAACGAAGTATATGACCGAGATCAATTTCGTTAGTTCTGCCGGACTGGGTGATATCATTGAGATCGGGATGGAAACCGTAAAATTCGGACGAACTTCCATAACCGTGCGGTGCGAGGTCCGAAATAAATTTTCAAAAGATACCATCATCAAAATCGACGAAATCGTCTTTGTACATCTCGATGAGGATGGAAATCCTAAACCTCATGGTATAAAAGAACCACAAAACTAGGTTTGAGATCAACATTTCTCAGGTTAAAATGTGACCTTGCATCCTAATTAAACAGATTCTGCTCATTAGCTCATTCTAATCTAATTTTGAAGTAATATCTTTATCTAATCGGCCAAAAATGATATCTTAGATTCAATTTACAAACATGTTACAGAGTTAAAATCAGTAGGTCATCCTAACAGAACGGTATCATGGAATATCATTTTATAAATCCGAAAAAAATTACAGACATACTCTTTGATGATGATCAATATGTCATTGAGTTCTGTGAGGCCGGTGTTACCTCTCTCGATGAGTTTATCAATTCATTTCAAGAACATCTTATTGACAGAAATATGGATGATCTTCGCAAAGCGGGTCATAAAATAAAGCCGGGCGTACAGATGATGGGAGCCGATGAAGTGGTTGAAGAATACGAGCATGCCAAGCAACTGCTGGAAAATGATGCAGAAGAAGAAAAGCTCGGAGAATCAGTCAAAAAAATGACGACCATTTGTTCCACCATCAAAAATGAGCTGAATGAATTAGCCCAAAATTTGAATTAGGTTGATTTTAGTCCCCTCTTCATCTTAGACCATTTAGAGCTAATTATTTAAGCATATCTCGTAATCAGAACTCAGTATTTTACCTCATTTTTATTACCTTTTTATCCCTAATTTTAATACCCATAAGTACTAATAGCGAATGGAAATTTTAGTCACAGGCGGTGCAGGGTTCATTGGCAGTCATACTGTTTTGGAACTGCTCGAAAAAGATAACGAAGTAATTGTTGTCGATAACCTGAGCAACAGCAAGAAAGAAGCGTTGGATCGGGTTGAAGATATTACAGGCAAATCCCTCACCTTCTACCAAACAGATTTGCTTGATAAAGAGGGAATAGATCGAATTTTTAGCAACCACGATATCGATGCTGTAGTCCATTTTGCGGGATTCAAAGCCGTTGGAGAATCCGTGGAAAAACCCCTCTCCTATTATCATAATAATATCACCGGTACGCTTTACTTGTGTGATGTGATGAGTGATCACAACGTCTCAAACCTTGTTTTCAGCTCGTCAGCCACGGTATATGGCGATCCTCATACCGTACCCATCACCGAAGATTTCCCCGTTTCGGCGACAAATCCCTATGGGCGCACAAAGCTCTTTATCGAAAAAATTCTTCGCGATTTACACGTTTCTGATGAGAACTGGAATATCGCCCTCCTGCGATATTTTAATCCGGTAGGCGCCCATCCCAGCGGACGCATTGGCGAAGATCCCAATGATATCCCCAACAACCTGATGCCCTATATCACACAAGTAGCTGTTGGTAAATTAGAGCAGCTTTCGGTGTTTGGGGATGATTATCCAACTCATGACGGTACGGGCGTGCGCGATTATATTCATGTGGTTGACCTGGCAATGGGACACTTAAAAGCCCTGCAAAAGCTGGAAGAAAATCCGGGAGTGGTAACTTACAACCTGGGAACCGGCCAAGGCTACAGCGTATTGGACGTGGTTAACGCCTTTGAAAAAGCTTCCGGTCAAGACATCCCCTATAAAATTACCGATCGGCGCCCGGGCGATATTGCCAGCTGCTACGCCGATCCCAGTAAAGCAGAAAAAGAACTGGGATGGTCAACACAGTATGAGCTGGTAGATATGTGCAAGCATGCCTGGAACTGGCAATCCCAGAATCCAAATGGATATTAGCATTTAGCCGTTATCGCTCGCTGATGATATACAATGTTGTTTGCGTGGTTCCGGTAACCTGATGACTGGTTTCGGATTTCATATCCACTTCGAAGGATGGATTTTCAGGATCATCTGACAAGGTCAGCGACCCAACGTGATTGCTATTGCTAAAGTCCCAACTCAGGGTTACATCATTAGTATCGGCCGACTGTATCTGCATCGTCCACTGTGTTTCTTCGTCTCGTATTGGTCGGTAATCCTCGGCCAATCCATAGTCGGGAATACTGAACCGGGCATCAAAACCATTGCCGGGCGGTGGGGGCGGCAGGTCTCTATCGAGACCGCTGTCGAAACCGGCGGTAGCATCGCTGTTCATCCCAAAATACACGTTAGCAGGGGGATTAACGCCATCACTTACCGAAACCTGATGGGTAAACGCCTGCTGAGCCATTCCTTCTTCAAAAACAGCTGTAATTTCCGTATCAGACTCGATCGTAAATACCAATGGATTTTCGGTACTGCTAATATCACCGGTCCACTCCTGAAAGTAGTACCCGTCTGAAGCGGTAGCCTCAACTTCCACCTCGGTATCAATCTGAAATTCTCCCGATGACGGACTTACACTCCCCGCCCCCTCCGGAGTAACAGAAGTTGTCAGCGAAAAGTCCGGCTTTCCAAAATTGGCCGTCAAATGCATATCCTCTGTGATATCGAACGTCAACGGATTATCGGTAGCCGTGGTATCACCAGACCAGCTCAAAAATTGCAGACTGTCTGTAGGATTGGAGTCTATCGCTTCTATGGTGATTTCCTTACCGCTCTCATAGGTACCCTCCGGTGGATTTACCGTTCCCTCACCTTCGGGGCTAACCGATGTCGTCAAATCCACCAGCGGGTTATCGGGACCGAGCCCGCTGTCGGAGCATGCCAACGGCAGCAGAATAAGTATTGATATCAAAACTGAAAATCTCATGGGTTATCCCGTTCTTGGATTTAAAATCACTATAGGCCTACTTAGCTAAAATCAATTTCCGCGTTGATACATAGCTGCCGGCTTGCAATCGATACAAGTAAATACCGCTGGCCAGGTTCGATCCGTCAAATGTAACATCATAAGTGCCGGGCTGTTTCTCTTCGTTGATGAGCGTGGCTACCCGTTTACCCACAACGTTGAAAACCTCGATTGTCACATGCGAAGCTTCCGGAACCGAATAACTTATCTGCGTGGTGGGATTAAACGGATTTGGATAGTTTTGATTCAGCTTAAACTCATCGGGTTTCTCAGAGTCCGTAAGCGATGAAGAACCTGCCGGAGCTACATAAATGGCATTGGTCTCATCATGTGTCAACTCTACTTTTTTATTCGCATCAATCTTGTATTTAGATAACAACTGGCCATCTGCAAACTCCTTAATTACAAACCGACTGTGATCTGCCAGCGAATGCACCTTGGTTTCAAGCGAAATTGTACTTTCGGGCAATTTGCTCAATTTGATATAAAGCTCGTCTTTTTCAACGAGACTAGTCCCCTCTTTAAAACGGGCATCGAACAAATCACCGGGCGGTAGTGGCGGCAGCGAATAGCTCATCTTATTGACATTTTTGGGCAGCTCATCCCCAAAATAGAGCGTCCGCTGGTGCTCACCGTCAGATATCGTTAGCTGATCAAATTTCTCTTTGGCATCGAACTCATCAGAAGCCTTGGCTAAGGATGTTTTTTTCGCTTCTTCGGCTGTACTGCTGCCATCCAGCAACTTGGGATGAGTAAACGTAACTGTACCAGCGGCCGATGCTCGCACCCAATATCCATTGCCGGGTCGAACGGTATCAGACTGGGCATAACTCTGATCAAAAGCATACACTGTGCCGGGCACAATAATCTCATCCATATCGTTTACATTATCTACTGCCAGCTTATCGCCAACACCACTCACCAAGTTCCAGCCCTTTTGCAGTTCAATCGTAAGTTCGGTGGTTGGCAGTCCGGTTAATCCATACAGATTCTGGCTCGGAAACTTAACCCAGTATCCCTTACCGGCCTCAATATTTTCAACTTGCTGATAAACACCGTTAAACTCATAAATTGCACCGTTACTTACATTTTCGAGCACCGACTGTATCTCCTGAGCATCAGCGTCCACAGGTAATCCAATCAAGTTCCAGCCCTGGGTCATATTGTAATCAATCGTTTTGGGATAGATGGCTGCCGCAAGATTCGAGGCTTCGCCCTGATTGTTATTGACATCGCGTGCTTTGACAGCAAAATTCTGAACTCCGCTATAGCTGTCGCCCAGCGAAAAGCTGGTATTGGCCGTAGTTGTAACCGGACTGTCAGATAGTTCGCCATTTTCTTTTGTGTTATATACCAGATACTCAACAGGACTCACATCATCCACGGGATTCCAGCTCAGAACCGGTGATCCGTTCTCTTCACCTACGCTGGTTCCCTGCACCTGCGCTGGAGCAAGATTATCCAGTGCCTGACCGCTAATTGTATTTGATATGGCCATCGGCCGTGGATCCTGTCCATTCAGCAAACGAACTCGAAATGTGTAGGTGTTATTTACTGTATCAGTATTGGTCGGCTGTGTTTTAAGACCATCCACTTCGAGATACTCAGCCCCTTCGTGATCGGCGCCGTATTTACCCTTGCTAACCCAACTGCTGTCATCATCCAGATACTGTACCTCATACTCATAAAATCCATAGATGCCTTCATTAAAAAGTGCATCAGCAAATACGCCATCAAGATTCAGGTGCACCTTTCCGCCTTGATCTTCCGGTACATCTTCAACCGATGTAATCTCGATGGGAATTGGCAGGCGATAGCGATATACACGACTTGACCAAGCAGCATCATTATTATCATACGGCTGTGTTAACACTATATTGGGCTGACCGTCATCCAGAAAGTCGCCAACAGCCATATTGTATCCAAAACCTAATTCTGATCCTATATTCGGTGCTTTAAGCGCTATTTGAGGCGCGGGATTAGGGCTGTTAAAGGTGTAAACAGCGGCATGTGAGTTATCTTGAAAAGCAGTTGCCGACAACAGCTCATCCTTACCATCTTGCGTAAAATCAGGGATTGCCTCTATACGGCCGTAATTATAGAATAACGAACCGTCATCAGTCACACCAGATTCCAAAGAAAAATCAGGTATTACTAAATATCGATCAGCTACAGCATCAAGTTCAGATCCGCCATTAAATACTTGAATAAGTGAGGGGGTATCCGTCTCTCCAAACGTTTGTATAGAGCTGACTGCAATATCATTCTGCCCATCGCCCGTAAAATCGCCGGCTGTAATGCCCCACCCAAATCCATACAATCCGGCCAGTGACGAGAGCGTCACATCCGGCGACGAAAAGTCGGGATTGGAAGCACCATAATAAATATAAACTTCACCATAACTAGGATTACTTGAATCAAACAATACAGGAGCACTGACTGCAAAATCATCGATACCATCACCATTAATATCGCCTAGTGCCGCACTGCTTTCGCCCGACCAGATATACTCATTACCCGGAGGTGCAATAGATAATGTTACATCCGGAGTAGAAGAGATCGAGCTACCTCCATAAAACAGGTATGCTTCATTGAGAAACTCAGTCCCCTGCTGGGTGTTGTTTAACGCCTGGGAAGAGCCAATTATAAAATCGTCAATTCCGTCATCATTGACATCTCCAATATTCTGGGCATTAAAAAAGTCGGGATTATCGGCAGACTGGAAATCGGAAGCCGCAACTGAATAATCAGCTGTTGCATCCATCTGCGAACCGCCAAAGAATATAGATAGCTGGGCTCCACTGTTCGACAAAGGAAATCCCGGAACTGCAATATCACTGTCGCCGTCCCCATTAAAATCACCGCTGGTGATACCATACGGGCTGTATCCAAGGTCAACTGTCATATCCGGAGTTGAGGAAAGTGAAGTTCCCCCATAATAGATCTCCAGCTTTTGCTGATAGTAAAAACTGATAGCAAAATCCTCTACTCCATCTCCATTAACATCTCCAAGCTCTTCTGTTTCAAAAACGGGACTGCGGAAATTTTCTATGGGATATTGATGAAAAGCCGATGTAGGTGAAGAACTCGATGTTGATTGTGAAAATCCGGACAATATGCGACGGCCGAAGGTGGGAGTTGCGGCAGAGTATTCAAAATGGGTAACCAACGCGTCATCGGCCCCGTCACCGTTAAGATCACCGTATGCCCCAAATCGATTATACGATATGTCCCACGTCCAGTCTGTTATATTAACGCCGGTCAAATCCACATCCAGCGTTAGATCTGATGACAAGTTATCCTTACCGTAGGCAATATGGGCCTTGTCATTGGGATCGGTGGTATCCGCAATAACAAAATCGTGATTGCCATCGCTGTTCAAGTCGCCAATTGGTGCCAGCGGACCATCGAACAACAGTGTGCTCGTCGTCTCGTACTGATCATTCGCCTTGTCATAGGGTACCAAATGTTTTTGAGAATGATACCGGCTTGAAATATAAATTTCTGACATGCTATCCCCGTTCACATCTACGAGATGTAACTGGTTCATCTCTGCTACTTGATAAAAATCCTGATAAGCAAATGACTGCTGTGTTACAAAGGCATCAGAAGGAGTCAAACTTTGTACCATGGTATCAATTTGGATAACCGAAAGCTGACCATTGTCGCCTGAAAAACCGCTAAGCTGAACCAACTCTTGCAAACTATCTTGATCAACATCGTCAATCATTACCTGTTTGGGATTAGTTGCCAACAGATCGTTAAACGTCATCATAGATAGTGCCCCACTGGAAAGCGGTCCACCCCAGGTTATAATCAAATCTCCGATTAGCTCATTGCCCAGATATGATATAATATCATCAAAACCGTCTCTGTTAATATCTCGAAATCCAATATGCGTAAATCCGGACTCATCCCCCATCTCAAAATAAGAAGTGGTTTGTTGATATCCGCTTGGACTTCCACGATATATATAAGGCGAATTATCAATACCGGTAGTGGGAAATGCTAAACTAGATTCGGTGTCTATCGCCACAGCATCAGCATAACCGTCACCGTTCAAATCACCCACCGGAACCAATTTGCGATAAATGACTTGGTCGGGTTCCCCGGTCGTATTGTCGCCAAAATAAACGGCCGTTTTCCACACCTGATCTTCAAGTGTAGCCGTATTTTCATTACGGGCCACACTACTTACAATATAATCATCAATCGGGTGGTCGGTACTGCTGCTGTCCCCATTAATATTCCCGGCAGGCTGGCCTCCGGGATAGAGAGCAAAATTCTGGGCAGTATTGGTATTTGGATTCCGGTTCCAGCTTTGGTCCTGCTCAATTACCGTATATTCTGACGTTAATGTTTGCAGATCCACTTCCGATTGGACCGAGTTTCCTGCTTGTCCCTGCCTATCCTGCAATTGCTCTTTCAGCTGCTGGATTTTCTGTTGCATGCGGGGGGGCAGCTGATTCTGTTCCCCCTCCTGAGCAATGACATCAGCGGGTATGCCGATCATTACCAAAAGCATAAAAATTAGAATAGAAGCGATTGCAACCGAATGTTTTCTATTTGGAAACGTCATAACTGATTCCTGATCATTTAGTTAGTTGTAGCCAACATCTCCGACCGGTTTTTGCTCCGGCTCGGAATTGTAACAAAATCTCTATCTGTAGCAATATTATTTCTGTATGGGGTACCCAGACTTTGTCAAGACAAATGACCAATTGTTTTCCTGTGAAATGCGAGCAAATGATACGAATAGAACTCTGTAGATGTGGTCAAAATACAGATATGCCATGCCGGCAATAGATCTGAACACCAACCTGACCCTGCTGTATATTCTCTTGAAAGTCGTCATAGACCCCGAATGTAGCATTATATATATGTTCTATTATGACTATATCACTACTAAAAGTCAAAAATGGAATCTGTTGATCTCACCAGCTATGCACTTTACCGGAAAAAACGCCTCGTACTAAAGTACGAGGCTAAATTTATCAAAACTCTTGTCTAACTTTGTCGCTTCGTTCCTTAATCACTCAATACCCCAAAAAGTGCTTCATATTTTCTCACGATTCCTCGTCTAATAATTTTTAAATCCTTGGCTCAACATAGGTCAAACTAATTCACGGTTTTTACCTCTGGGGGGTCGGGGGCAAAAGCTTGGGAAAAATTTTGCTGATGGCTACGAATGCCACAGAGCAATAAGTTATATTCGTCTTCCAGAAAGAACAATATCTAGCTTTCCCCCGATGAGTTTTTCGTACATTCCTCCTCAATGAAAAATGTACAAGCACAATTCACATACAAATTATTATCAAACGACTTTGGGAATACAACTCCTAAAAACTAGAAAACGAATAGCCAATAAAATATTAAGTTCCTAAAAGAGATCCCGAACCAAGTTCAGGATGACATGATAGTAGAGTCTTCCCTCAGAAGTTTAGAACAAATTAAGGGAAAAGATTTCTAAACAAATTACGATTCCTTGTTCAACAACTTTTGAATCCTCGGCTCAATCTCTTTCTTCGTCAACGCCCCAACCGCAAAATATTCCAAGTTACCTCCTCTGCCAATAATATAAGTCGTTGGCATTCCCATCGTGGGGCCGTATTTATCCATGATAGTACCGTCATCTATCACCATCGGATAATTGACATTATACTTTTCCATAAATGGTTTCACCACCGATTCCCCTTGCTTATCAACGGATACGCCCAAAACCAAGAGTCCCCGATCCTTATATTTATCATAGAGATCCACAAAGTCGGGTGTTTCATCGTGACAGGGCGGACACCAAGTCGCCCAGATATTAAGCAACACCACCTGTCCCCTGTGGTCTGACAACTTAAACGGCTCCCCATTAACGCGGGTCATCTGAAAATCACTGGCTTCCGCCTGTTTTTGAGCTGGATAAAGTACCGCCGAATAAGGATCCAACTGTTCCAGCGGTTCTGTTCTTTTTGAAGTACTATCTTGCTTGGAAGTACAACTTACAGCTCCCACCAGAATAGTTAGGCTGCAAAAAAATGTAATATAAAACTCACTCATGCTCTAAAATTTTCGATAAAAAAAGGATTAAAATATCAGTGCCAATAATTTATTCTTTAGCAAAAACTATTCCCGATCATTTACATTAGATATCATAGTCAATAAAAATAGCTTTGGCTTTACACGGCCACCGATCATCCCTCAACAAACGGAGATTTTTCGGTTCTGTTACACTCCACTCAAAATGACAGGGTCCCAATTTAACATTATAAACCGCCGTCGGTCATCTAGCATCCAAACCTAATGCTGAGCAAAAACTTCCGTACTACCATCATTCTTCAAGAGATATACTTTATAGGGCTCATTCAAGGCCGTATTCATACCCGGAGAACTAGCCGGCATTCCCGGTACCACTAATCCCGCAGCGTCGGGTTCTTCACGAAGCAATCGCTTTATATCCTGAGCAGGTACATGTCCTTCAACCACATAATCCCCGACAATCGCAGTATGACAAGCCCCCATATCACGTGGAATTCCCTGATCCGCCTTAATAGCATATAAGTTTGATGCCGCTACCGTTTTTACCGAATACCCACTGTCCTGCATATAATTTGCCCATTTGTCGCAGCACTGACAACCTTCATTCTTGTACATCACGATATCAGCTTGTTGTTTCTGTGGAGAATCATAATAATCGCTGATTATATACCAAATGGCCCCACCGGCTACGACGATAATCAGTGATGCATAAGCTAAAAAACGAGAAAATTTCATTGGGGATAACCTTTTCGAAATGAGTTGTTCATTGATTGCTCTAACGGCCTGAATTTACGGGTATTTTATGGAGATGGCTAATTGGTTTTCTTCTATCTATGTACTGTTTTTGAAGTCAAAGAACTCACTCTTCCCAACAATAATTAAAAATTCCACCACATAGTGTATGTGCCCCCCCCTCTTGCTGGAGAATATTTTTCTTTACCAACCTCATGGTTTTAGCCTAACCAGCATAACGGATTATGTACTGCGGCCAAAGGATACGATTGTGCATTTTATATCGGTCGTTTTCCAATACATGCCCGCCTTTTCGATGGACCATTAAAATGCACGTATCCTGCAGGCCAAAGTTTTTTACAATCCTAAAGCTGGTGACTTTTTTGCTGTGCCTCGTTCTACGGTGGCGTTTTGTTTTTTGGTCATTCAAAAAATGGAACAACACCTTTAGCCAAAAAAAGACAACTAAAAACAAACCAAGACAGCCCTGCCTTCAAAATTGTGTTAGCCTCAGACAGTGGAGCCTTTATTTGGGAATATTAGAATATTTTAATATTTAGTGGCATATTAAAAAACAGTCAAAAAATACAGCAGGAAATCGGATAAAAACCCCCTTTTGGAATCACAATCAAAAGATATGCTATCGGATCAACCAGAGATGGGATTCGACCGAAACCAATATCAACACTGCCACCAACTCAAAGAAAAAAACGAATAGCAATGGGGTATCTTTTGGTTGGATTTGTGACAAGGTGTTAACCTATTATGTAATTAGTATCATAATTTTGGCAGTTCTTACATATTTTAATGTAATAAGCACTGGAGAATTTACCATTGGCATGTTTACCGGCTTTAGTATTGGACTGGTATTTATGGGAAATGGTTTGATAAAAGTAGCTAAGCGTTTCAATCATGTCAATGATTCGTAATTAAAAACGGCCTACGCAGATCACATTGCTGTGATAAGCAGCCATACTTATCACCTTACTATTTATTTTATCTTTCCCTTCCGCCCGGCACTGAAGTACCGGTCTATGGATCTGGTAATGCCCCAGGCGGGATTGGCTTTACCTGTTGCTATGACATAGCGACCAAAACGAGTGCAAGAATGGAGTGCCGCATCACGTCTCGGTGCTTTTCGGGAATTCGTAATTCCAATACCAAAATCCCAACCTGTCATCCCCAGCGTACAATCTTCTCGGAACTAATATCTATACAAAACCACCCGCCTTGCTTCGCTTAGGCATCCCTCCACCGGAGGGAATTTTTCCATCTTTATATTTTCGGTTCTTATCTTATTTTTTCTCTCTGGCTACAGTACGAAATAAAACAATCCCCTTCACCTGTCATCTTGACCGCCAGGGAGAGATCCTTGTTCTTTTTTAAAGGTTGTTCTTCGAGGGTACAACTTCTCTTAGAACTGTTGAACTATTAGACGAGTTATACTTACAGAGATTTATTTACGAGATTCCCAATAGCCAGGCTTTTGCCTTAGATTCATGATCGCAAATATCGTGATAAGATCATTCTCAACCGTATATACAATTCCATAGGGAAATCGAGAAACTAAAAACCTTCGTTCGGTTGAGGTAATCTTTGTCCCTAATGACGGATATTGCTGAATCACCTCTAACACATTTTCAACTTCATCAATAAATATGTCACCAAGACCAACAACTTGCTCTTCGTAATAATCAGCAGCTTTGAAAAATTCTTTTCGGGCTTCCGAATGAAATTTAATTGTCACTCTTGAATACGTTTTCTTGCTTCATTTAAAACTTCTGATGAAGAATGGAGGGAAGACTCACCAGCTTTGAGTGATTCTTTTCTTTTTTGAATTTCTTTAATCCAAGCTTGCTCAATATCCGGGTCAATTTTGCCATGGATACTCTGCAACAACTTGTCAGCTAACCGTGCTTTGTCCTTCTTGTTTAAATTCAGGGCAGAATTTTCAATTTCTTTAATATCGGTAATCATAGTAACGAAGGTTTAATTCACTCAAATGTAAGTATAACAATAGAGAACTGGAAGAGTAAGTCAATTATTATAGTGGGTATAACGAAATTGTGCATTAGGAATACAAGATTCAGGATGAAGGTGGAAAGATAGATTACCCCTGTTTACAGGGTTTCTGGTTTTTTATCGTTAGACCGGTAATTTATTGCCGGGCTTTTTATCTTAAACCAGATCAGATTATTGAAATGTGTATCAATATTTATACATGTACCCGTTACGTTGTTCCGTCATTCCCCTGACGGTAGCGAAGAGAACAAGGGTTAGATCATAACGTACCGCACCGGAGCCCACCTTCGCCGAAGCTTTGCAAGATAAGACAATACGAATAATATAATGACTCCGCGCAGACAGGTTGCGGTTCAAGATAAAAAAATGTATACGGGCACAGCGCGCTGTGCCCGTACCTAGCCTTCCCCCTATCCTTTAAGGGACGTGAACAAGAAACAAAGATTTCTCTCTCCGCTACACTCCGTTCGAAATGACAGCCCGCTGATTGCTCCCAAAGAGATTCCTGGCGCAAGTTTGTAACTTATGCCCCATTCAGTCAACAGCTGTCTTCAGACAGCTTATCAATACTTAGCCCGACCTTTCAAGGATGGGCGCTGGAAAAATAAATAGCCGCTGACTGAAGCGTTCACGCTTCAGCCCCATCACCGGTCAATCCCTCCACCAATCACTTTGGTGCCCAGCCACTTAATGACATTAAGATGGTTTGACACTCTAGAAAAAATAAGAGGATTCGTTGTAGATCTACTTCATTATATGTTATATTTGGGCTCTCAAAAACAGCATAGTTTTTTTATGCCCGAGTGGCGGAATTGGTAGACGCGTCGGATTCAAAATCCGGTGGCCATTGCGGCCGTAGGAGTTCGAGTCTCCTCTCGGGTACTTTTCTCTCCTCCGAAAGAACTAAAGTCCTTTTCTATTTAAATAAGCCCAAATTTCTCCGCTTTGTCCAGCCTTGCTGGTTCCAAACACTATCGGATCTGCTGAAAACAAATGGGTTGTAAATGTAGTCTAAACGCCATACTTCGGGAGTACACCCCCCCCTTACAGCTAGGCAAAAATGCAGCATAACGCTTGAAAAAGTCATAGCATTCCCTTGCAGCTAGATTGTTATGTTACTTCGTAACTTTATTACTCTGCCACTATAGAATTTGTCACTTTATAACTCAGTCACTAATCACTCATTTACGCCCTTCCGCTTTTTATAATTTACCCAGCGGACCCCAAAACGTTTCATATTCACCTCATCCCGGAATTTTTTAGCCGTTTCCATCGCCTGCTGATATTTCTTGTCGAAATCCTTTTCATCGGGTTTTCCTGCTTTAAAAGACTTTACTTTCTGCACCCCATCTTCATTAATATAACTGACACCAAGATATACCACCCCGTGCTTAGTCGTTTTATGGATACCCAATTCACCAGTTACACTGTTTTGATACTGAATTTTTTGATCGGGATTTCGTGCCGATTTCCGCCAGTCTTTCAACCACTGGTCGCGATATTCAACAGCCGCCTTCTTTGCCGCATCCCAACTATCGAAATTGCGGCGACGAAAACGCTTGCTTACCCTGCGGTGATCTCGCTGAATACGAACCCAATAGCCGCGGAAATTCTCATCATCTACTTTAGTGATATTTTTCATTGTCCCTGTCCTTCTTTTTCCTAATGCTTTTAACCCAACTAAAGATCATAAAAGGAGCATAATTTACAAAGCAAAATTCACACATTTTGAACTAGAGATTGTTTTACTTCCCGCTTTTTTGCATAATGGAACAAAATAACTGTGATCTAGAAAATGGGTTCCGATACCATTACAAAGTCAAAACGAATACTTATCGTCGAGGATGACAACATTCAGCAGGTTGTGCTGGAACGAATCATCACGCAGATGGGCCATACTGTTATTGGATCAAGTTCGAAAGGTGCCAAAGCCATAGAATCGGCCCTGCGTATCGGGGCCGTCGATTTAATCCTTATGGATATTAACTTGGCAGATGATATTGACGGCATAGAAGCCGCCAAAGAAATCAGCAAACATCGCGAAGTTAAGTTAGTCTATATCACCTCTTCGGATGACCAGTCGAAATTGGACCGGGCTAACGAAACCGATTACATTGCTTACCTTACCAAACCGCTCTCCAGGGAAATGCTGAAAGATACCTTCACCAAAGCCTTTCCGGCCTAATTGCTTGTCATTCCCTCCTCTTTATCCTAGCGACATTACTTCAATCTATTTTTCTACCACATCTTTTAAATCAGCCGATTGCGGCCGTTTGTAGGATATCCCGATTCAAGATGAGTAAATCCTAACAGTAGAAATTGATGCTTTCTGCTACATTTGGAGGGCGGCAGAAGAAGATAGAGCACCGTTGAACTTTCCAGATTACAAAATTTTAACGCTAAATCACCAACATTAATTGTTTTTAACTAGTGGATTAGCACAGAATTGCAGAATATGTAATTCAGTCATTAACAAAACTATTCAGAAATATGAATATCTCAGAAGCTTTTTTAGTCAATACCAAAAATTTTGACGCTATCATTAATGCGTTGGTTAAATATGATACTGAAGAAGTGGTAATCAACTCCGGTCTGCTTGAGATTCTGGGCTATTCGGATCCCAATGATCTGCTTGTCATTCGTCTGCTCAAAGATTTGCACGTTATCAATAACGACGGGAGGCCCAGCACCCATTTCGAGGAGTTTCAGCAGCCCGAATCTACAAAAAAAGCATTGGCAAAGGGTCTGTTGTCGGCCTATGAGGAGCTTTTTTCGAATTATCCCAAGATTCACCAAGCACCGCAGGAAAAAATCAAAGAAGCATTTGAAGAAATTTTCAAGGGTAAAAAGACCGATCTTATCATCAAATATATTTCAGGGACGTTCCACAAAGTGGTAAATTTCGTGGGAGTCAGCACAATTGATGCGGTTCAAAAACAGCAGCTCCAACCTGTAGAAGCCGACGCTGCAAAATTGCCCAAAAATGGAACTCCAGTAGTTGACAACAACACAGTGCTGAGCGAAATAGTCGGAGATACGGATATTGAGGATCTTGTTACTGAATTTGATGATCCTGAAACTGAGAATAACGAAATACCCGAAAGCACGGTAACAGAATATCAGCAAGAACAACCGGGCGATATCGATGAAGAAAATCCCTTTGGTTTTGAAGATGACGAAGCCGAACCGGAAACCGAGATCAACACCGAAATTGACACCAATCCCATAGACCTTAACACATCGATGGCAGAAATTTCCCAACCCAACATTACAATGAACAAAACAACTGCAGAACACGCATTCGTACAAAAAGCACTGCTGCGAAAGTCGGATTTGCTACATAAGATGAAGCGGTGGGATGAGCTGGTTCCTGCGCTCGAGCAGATCATCAAGCGGTACGATAACAATAACCATTCGGATCTGAAAGAAGCAGTATCGCGTGCGGTAATACGTCGGGCCATTACGCTGCTAAAGCTCAACCGTTCGGAAGAGGCTCTGCCAGCATTGTCAGCGGTTATCAGTCGATTTAAAGACTCGGATATTCAGGAATTTTATGATCAGGCCTCGCAAGCTATGCTGTATAAGGCACAAATATTGGAAAAACAGCAGAACGATGATGAACTGTTGCCGATTTATGATCTGCTTATCAGGCGTCTTGATGATAGTGCTGAAATTCAGATGGTCGAAAAGCTGGACAACATTCACATGAAGCGATTTGATCTGATTATTCGAACCAGCAACAATAATCACATTCTGGATGCCAGCACAAAACTTATAGCGCGCTTCAAAAACAACAATGATCATCAGGATTACCTGCAAAAGGCGATGATCAAACGTGCCGAAACGCTGGATGTGATGAACCGCGATGAGGAAGCCCTGGAAGCGTACGATGAATTTCTTGCTACGTTTGGCGGCTAACAATTTTTATACAGTCAATAATATTATTAAAAGGGCGAAGATATTTCTTTGCCCTTTTTTGTTTCAGAAGGTTTTTATGGATTTACGGGGTGTGGGGCAAAATACAAAAGAGCGTTCTTAATATTCCGGCCTAACGAATTCCGGATGGTGATTTTTTTGCCGCGCTCCGTACTACGGTGGGTTACTTTTTTTAGTCATAAAAAATGAACAGCAAAAATTCTAGAAGTATAATATCCTCAAAATTAGTAAGGGGACAAATAAAAGATCCTGAAAGAGATACTGAGACAAGGCCAAATTCGTCAAGTCCAAAACCATCGGTAATAGGCTAAGCTCAGCTACATGGTTATAGATTCAGAGTTGTAATGGGCCTAAGAAATATTGGTAAAGGCCGAAAGCAAAAATAGAAAATGCAGATCATCCAAAACTAAGAGTCGGGAGTATAACTCCCTTGTAGCTAGGTACAACTCCCTCATAGCTAGTTGCATTGAACTTCCTCAAAACTAATTTCTAATATCCAGCATCAAACGCTCAAAAATTCTTCAACGCCTCCAGCAACTGACGGTAATTTTTACTCATCTTCAGCGACACTCCATTAGACAGTTCCACCATATAATTACCATAAATATGATCCTTTATTTTCACCACATAATCCAGGTTTACAATCCGTGATCGGGAAATCCGATAAAACCGATTGCTGTCGAGCTGCTCATCAAAACCGCTGAGCGTGTAACGAATCATAAACTTTTTTTCTTTCGTGATAACCCGGGAATAGTTACCGTCCGATTCAATCCAAATAATATTTTTAGCACGCACCAGATGGTATTCTCCGGCCTGTTTGATAATAAACCGATTCAGGCGTCTGGGTTTTCGCACATCATGCAAGAAATCGGTAATCTGTTCTTTATCCTGATTGCTAATGCCGTTGGTAATTCTGTTTTTGATACGGGCCAAACTTTTCTCAACACGGTCTTTGTCAAAGGGCTTTTGAATGTAATCCAGGGCCTCAACTTCAAACGCCTGAGCGGCATAGTCGGTATGCAGGGAAGTAAAAACAATCAACGGAAAATGATCTTTCTCAACATTATTCAACACCTCGAAGCCAGTAATATCAGGCATCTCGATCTCTAAAAATACCAGATCCAGATTTTCGGTATTAATCACCGTTATGGCCTCTAGTCCATTACTGTACTGCCCTATCAGGTCAATATCGCTTCTGTCATTGAGCAACTCGGCCAGCTGCTGCCTCGCAGAAGAGTCTTCATCTACAATGATGGTCTTGTATGAAGGCATGTTCTGCACCTCGTTTTCTTCGATTAACAATACAGCGTTGTTAGGCATACTCCCTCCCATTGAAAATGTTACAATAATCTCTCGGATAAATAGACAACAAGATATTTATCAACGATGGGGCATAAAATAAATTACAGAATTTCTAAATTAGATCCGATATTGGAAGGAAATAAAATTGCCAAAAAAAGATCTATGTTTCCCGCATCTTGTTGATGGCCCCCATGGCATGTATTTTTGCTCTGTTATCGTAAATCAGAAATTTTGGATATGTCTTTAGATGTTGAGCAACTTCGCAGCAATACTCCTGGCACACAAAACGTCATCCACTTTAACAATGCCGGGGCATCGCTGATGCCCAAATCAGTATCAGAAACAATAGTATCATATCTGGATAAAGAATCTAATTACGGGGGATATGAAACGGCTCGAAAATATCGCCGTGAGCTCGATCAGGTGTATCCCAATATTGCTGATTTTATAAATGCCGACTCCCAGGAAATTGCCCTGCAACAAAATGCCACCATGGCGTGGAATATGGCATTTTTCTCCATCCCTTTTGAGGACGGCGACCGTATTCTTACTTCCGTTTCGGAATATGCCAGCAATTATATCGCTTATCTTAAACTTCAAAAGCAGATAGATATTTCTATTGATGTGATCCCAAATACCGAAAGCGGGGAAACATCCATAGCAGCACTTTTTGATATGATGGATGACCGCGTCAAATTGATCAGTATTACACATATTCCCACTAACAGCGGACTGGTAAATCCCGTAGAAGAAATTGGCCAAATTGCTAAGCAACACTCCTGTTACTATCTGGTTGATGCCTGCCAATCGGTGGGACAATATCCTGTGGATGTCAAAAAGATAGGCTGCGATATGCTCTCAGCCACGGGACGAAAATACCTTCGCGGTCCACGCGGCACCGGTTTTTTATATGTGGATAATGACGTGGTTTCTGAACTTACTCCGCCCTTTTTAGATCTGCACTCTGCAGAATGGACCAGCGAGAATAAATATAACATACGTGATGACGCTCGTCGATTCGAAAACTGGGAGACCAATTATGCCGGTGTAATGGGATTGAGCAAGGCCATCAGCGATGCAAATGAACTCGGCATTGAAAATATTTGGCAGCGTATTCAAATGCTGGCCAATCACTTACGAAATAAACTTTCCGATATTGATGGAGTCACCGTTCAGGATATCGGCAATGTGCAGGGCGGCATTGTTACATTCACTGTAAACGGAACAAGTGCTCAGGAAATCCAAGACCGGCTATCTGAGCACAATATTAATGTCAGCACATCAGGTAAAAGCAGTACGCTGCTCGATATGAACCGCCGCAACTTAGACGAAGTGATTCGTGCTTCGGTACATTATTACAACACCGAGAAAGAGATCGCAGAATGTACAGAAGTCCTCGAATCTCTTTAATTTAGCTAACTTCCTACAGATATAACCAGCCTGCTTCAGGCATAAGATTATTTTAATCCTCTATCTATATAAACTTACTTTTATGAACCCAATTTTTGCAGTTATAAAACCGGGGGTCTGGGGTGAATCGGCTGGTCCCGAACGCTCTCGGGATTTGCTGACAAAAAATAGACGATATATTCTTCGAGCACAATAAATGAGGGTCTAGTGAAGTATAGCATGTTATAAATCTTTGTAACATATTGCTAT
>CAZBCG010000010.1:0-118685 GCA_964490705.1 uncultured Balneolaceae bacterium
CGCCGATGGTACTGCCCCCAGGGCGGAAGCGTAGGTCCCCGACTGCTCGCTATTTTCCCAGAGGTGATTCCCCCAATCGGAATCACCTCTTTTTTTATGGGGTACTTTTTTCCTGCACTAGTTGAAAATAAGTTTAATAATTTGCATAGCTTAAATGTTATTGTATAATAGCAATGATATTTATCAATCGAATGAGCGAATTATTGAATTTTGTTTCGGGGACAAAACATAATAAAGAGGTTGTTCGCATTTTCTGCAGGATTGGCAATATTACTTTCCGTTGCGACGAACCTGATAGCCCATCCCAATTACCAAAAATCATTTACAACGTCAGCAAATCAATATGACGATGATCAATTTTATGTTGATCATGATTTTATATTGAATCAGTGGACAGTAGAAGATGGCCTGCCTGTGAATACCACAACTAAGATTCTGAAAGGTCAAAAAGGATACTTTTGGATTGGTACCACCGATGGATTGGTACGTTTTGATGGTATTGATTTTACGGTTTATAAAACGGCAGAGTATCCCGGCTTACCGAGTAATCGAATAGTAGATTTAAAAAAGGCCTATGATGGAACGATATGGTTAGGTACCGACAAGGGAGAACTCGTTAAGTTCTTGGATGGTGAGTTCAAAAAAATGACCTCTGCGGATGGCCTCAACGGCAATCGATATTCATCCCTTTATATTGATCCAAATGAAAGACTTTGGGTAGGTACTGAAAAAGGAATAAGCATTTATCAGGATGGGGAGCTATCGCAATTTCATCCTCACAAAATAAAAGGGCACATTGTTCGAATTTATAAAGGCTCTGGAAAGATTGTCTGGTTTCTTAATGAGGACAATAATAGTATCTATCGCTTTGATGGCCAACAATCTACATTAGTATTTGAGAAAGATGAGGGCGCTGGTATTAACCCGTTTTTGACTTTGCAAGGAGATGGATTGTTATTTGCCGCAGACAAAAATATTTATCGATATACCGATCAAGACCTGACGAATTTAGATTTCCCCGATTACAGTATTGCTGATTTATATCAGTCTGCCAATGGAGCCATATTTGCAGCTACAGAAGATAATGGACTCTATAAGTTACAGGATGGGAGTTGGGTACAGAAAAATGAGGGGATCGGTTGGAGAATGGGAGGTGAAGTGTTGCAAAGATATGCGGACAGTCGGATGTATGTAACACGCCATCGCGTGTATAAAGATGAGTTACTTCTGGCAAAGTTCGAGAGCCGAATTACAGGATATTATTTTGACAGAGAAGATAATCTATGGGTTACAACAAATAGGTCGGGTTTAATTAGGCTAAAACCGAATCCGTTCACTATTTATGGTTCAGAAGAAGGTCTTCCTGAAACAAACATTAATTCCATTATACAGACTTCCGATGGTTCAATTTGGATTGGTACGTTTGGTGCTGGTCCTGTAAGGTTAAAAGACGGCACGATCAAATCTTTATTTGATTACCAATCGCTTGAGAATGGTACTACGCCCGAACAAAAATATGTGCTTTCGATGCTTGAGCGTAACGATGGTAGACTTTTAATGTCCATTTTAGGCCATGGAATTTATCGGTTTGACGAAAAGAAAAGCTTATTCCGACAAGTAAAAGTGCCGTTTTCGACTGAGATTCGAGAAGGGAAATTAGATATCCGCACACTGTTCGAAGATAGTAAGAATAGATTATGGGCAGGAACGAATTATGGACTTTGGATGAAACAAAATGAAACTTGGCACGAAATTGATATCAATAGCGGTTTCGATCATCCGATAAGATATATAACAGAAGCCCCGGACAGTTCGCTGTGGATGGCAACAAATGGCGGGGGCATTATCCGTTATGATAACAATGACATTGAGATCTATGATGAAAATAAAGGATTATCGAGTAACCTGATTCGCAGTATTTACACAGATACTACAGAAGACTCATCTCATTATATCCTTTATGTGGGGTCAGAGGATTTGGGGTTGAATCGTATCAGTATTCGAGATGGGGAACCTCAATGGGAAACCCATACGATATTTACAGAAAATAATGGGTTGTATAGCAATGGAGTTCATCAAATAATAGAGGATAATCGAGACAGATTGTGGATGAGCAGCAATCAAGGAATTTTTTATGTATCAAAATCGGAATTAAATAAATATAGCGATGGAGAGTTATCGAAGGTTAACTCGATAGGATATAATGAAAAAAACGGCTTGCGGAACAGGGAGTTTAACGGCGGTGTTCAAGAGGCCGGTATTAAGGCCAGCGATGGCACGCTATGGTTTCCGAGCCAAGAGGGCGTTGTAACATTTGATCCCTCGTTATTTCCACGCAATACATTGCCTCCCGCTGTGGTTATTGAAAAGCTCGTATCCGAAGAGCAAAATATTGCAATAGATAATGATTCTCTGCAGCTGCAAGCAAACCAGCGTAATTTTGAAATTAATTTTACCGGATTCAGTTTTAAAGATCCGGAATCAGTTCAGTTCAGGTATCGCCTAAAAGGATTTGATGACGAATGGATTGAAACGGGTACGCGGCGGACCGCTTTTTATACGAATGTTCCGGCAGGTAATTATACGTTTGAAGTTACGGCATCGACCAATCAACAAGAGTGGAATCCCAATCCGGCAAGTCTTTCGATAGCAGTGTCGCCTTATTTTTATGAGACGACAACCTTCTACGCAATTGCCGGTGTTACTCTTGTTGTGCTTTTAATTGGGGCGCTTCAGCTACGAACCTATCGTCTGAAAAAGCGCGAACAAAAGCTGGAAGAAGCAGTACAGGAACGGTCTCAACAGTTAATTCAAGAAAAAATTAAAACCGAAAAGCAGGCGCAAGAGCTCAAAAGACTAAACGAGAAGAAAAACCAGTTTTTTACCAATATTACGCATGAACTGCGGACGCCCTTGACACTTCTCGTTGGTCCATTAAAGACGCTTTATGAAAATGAAGATATCAGCATGGAGGCTGTACGCAATCAGCTTGAGCCTATGCTTCGCAACGGCCGGCGCTTGCAGCGATTGATTAATCAGCTATTGGATTTATCTCGTATTGAGGCCGGAATGGTAGATCTTAATGCCGCCAAACAGTCGCTTAGCAAGTTTGTTAATGATGTGGCCCTTGAATTTTCGCCGATGGCTGATGTTAAAAACATCACGTTTGATGTTGATATACCCGAAAAATCTTGTGAAGTCTATTTTGATACTCAGAAGCTCCAAAAAGCGCTGAGTAATTTACTGTCTAATGCGATGAAATTTACCCCGGAAAATGGACGAGTTCAGCTGCAGTTATCGCACACAACCAACGAAGCAACCATTATTGTTAAAGACACGGGGATTGGCATTGACCAAGAGTCACTGGATAATATTTTTGACCGTTTTTACCAGGTTGACAGTACATCAACCCGCAAAAATGAAGGCACCGGGGTAGGGCTGGCTTTTGCCAAGGAATTGGTTGAACTGCATGAGGGATCCATTACTGTTGAAAGTACGGTCGGTGAAGGCAGTGTGTTTACTATCAACCTTCCCAAAGGACGAACGCATTTGTCGGATGAACAGATTACCGAATCGGCTGAGCCGGTTGGCAGGATGGATGAGACCATGTTATTATCCCCCCGAGACTTGAAGGAGCCACCACCCAGCCCGACGAGTGATGCATCCGACAATGATCATCCGACATTGCTAGTGATTGATGACAATGCCGATATCCGGAGTTATGTCCGTACTATTTTGGGATCAGATTATGCCATTATCGAAGCAGAAGATGGAAAACAGGGAGTGGAGATCGCTCGCGAGCAACTGCCCGATCTTATTATATGTGATGTAATGATGCCGGAAATGGATGGATTTGGTCTTAGTGATGCTCTAAAGGATAATCCGATGACTGAAGGAATTCCGCTAATTTTTCTCACCGCCAAAGTTGATAAGCAAGGCGAACTCAAAGGATTGGATACCGGCGCTGATGCCTATATTACCAAACCCTTTGATGCAGATATTTTGCAAGCCCGGGTAGAAAACCTGCTGGATCAACGCAAGCGACTGCGCAAGTTGTTTGCGGATGATGGTTTGCCTGTTTCGACATCAGAACAGGCATCGGCATTTGAAGAGCGGGTTACGGAGGTCATCCAATCGCATCTGACAGATGGAGATTTTACGGTGGCCCAGCTGGCCGATGAGGTGGCGATGGATCGGTCACATCTCGGTCGCAAACTAAAAAAAGAGCTTGACGTGACAGCAAGTGAACTAATCCGGGATGTTCGTCTTAAAAGTGCGTCCGAATTGCTGCGCAAACGGGAGGGCAATATTTCTGAGGTTGCTTACAGCGTTGGATTCAATAGTCTTTCCTATTTTAGCCGACGCTTTAAAGAAAAATATGATGTTACCCCTTCTGCTTATCTCGATAAAGTAACGTAGCAATACTCTTCTCAGTTTTTTTCTTGGAGTTGAAACACTCTTCAGACGCTTAAATCCCCAAAAATCACATTTGTACAAATATTCGCAACATCTGTACAAGCGAGGCAAAGATATTTCTGCTAGGTTTTGATCGAAACAGAAGGCCAACAGCCAAAAGTTTCAAATTTTAAATGCGAAACAAGCAACCTGGCACAATGAAAAAATCGTACAGATTAATCCTCGGATTATTACTCTCAACATGTTTGATGAGTTGCGATCAGGGGGCAACGCCCGATCCACTTCCGGAAGCTTCCAACGAAAAATTGGCCTATGCAATAGCTGCTGCACTGGATAATCCCGATGTACGTGAGAGTGTGCATGAGGCAATGGATGCCTCTCCCTATTACGAGCACAAGCTGGTGTTTGATGAGTTCTTGAATCAGCCCGAAGGAGCTGTGCTTAAAGAGTCAGTGGCAAATAAGCTTGGTGGCGAAGATGTTTTGAATGAACTGCTGGGTGAACTCCCATCTATGGATTTTTACCTACCCTACGAAACCCACCGCGACACATGGGAGCATGCTCGAAACAATTTATTTGTAGCCTGTGTGCTTGATCCTGATGCCGAGGAGGCTACATTTTACCATCCCGATGGCAGTACAGAGAATTTCAATTCCCGTCAGGAGATAGAGCAAGCTGAAATAGCAGCGATGTTTAGCCTGCATCCCAAGGAACCCAAAATTCGCAGGGAAGCAAGTACAGGCGGTGAACCAAAAGCTAATAGGCACGGTAGTGGTACTGTTAGTAAAATACAGTCTGGCAGTTGGAAAATGCGGGTAGAAAAAATCGAGAATTACACTTGGGATGGATATTTAGGGGGAGCCTGTGAGTTTTATTTTCTGTCCCGCAGATTGGATGTGAGTCAAGCCACAGAATCGAAGCAGGTTGTGGTGGGTTCGGGTAAGCCCAGTCGCCCATACACGGAGGATATTTCCCCTGAATTGTGGATTAACCCGAATGCGGCATCCGAGTCTGATCCCATAAAAGTAAGAGTGAAGGAAGCTGATGGTGGGGTAAACGGAGATGATGACGATTACGGATACTTTGAGGTCTCAGAGGAGGGGAAATATCGTACGAGTAAAAACCAAGGCTTAACGGACAAGCCCAAAGCATACGTTTGGATTGATATTTTGTAAAATATTCTAAGGCTTTTAGTTGTAATGTGCATTTTCACAAAACCATGAAATGATATGAGTTCACAAAATCCACGGCAAAAATTGATAGAAGAAATCGGAGTCCCGGTTGAACAACATCAAGTGACAGCCGGAGATATTAACACAGCATACCTGGAAGCCGGCAGCGGACCGCCGCTGGTGCTTTTACACGGAGCCGGATCAGGAGGTGTGGTTTGGCATCAGACCATAGGTGCATTGTCGAATCATTTTCGGGTTATTGCGCCCGATGTGGTGGGGTACGGGGAGTCCGACAAACCGTCGGCAGATTATGACCGGCCATTTTACGTTTCCTGGTTGCATGATTTTCTGGATACCACCGATCTTGACGAGATATATTTAACAGGTGTTTCGCAGGGTGGAGCTATTGCTGCACAGTTTGCAATAGATTATCCCGAACGGGTAGATCGTTTGGTCTTGGTTGATTCGGGGGCACTGGGAGAAGACGTATCAAGCACGGCGGTCTTTTATACCTTTTTGATGAATTGTTACCCAACCAAAATAGTTCACCGCTGGCTGGCCAAGTATTTGGTTCATGAGAAATCGAGTATTAATAACGAATTGTCTGAATATTCGTTGCAAGTATTGCAAAAACCCGGTGGTACGCGTCCATTTTGGGAAGGGCAAGGTGAGGCGGTAAGTGCCATTCCGGATGAGGAACTGCAAAGTTTGAATCCAGAGACAACGATAATTTGGGGCGAAGAGGATGAGTTTATTCCCTTGTCACATGGAGAAAGAGCTGCAGAATTAATCCCTGATGCCCAACTCCATACGATCCCCGAAGCCGGGCACTTCCCGTTTTTAGATCAGCCATTTAAATTCAATGAACGATTGATAGATTTTTTCACAGCTGATAAATAAATCCTTAAACATAAATACAAAAGAGGAATAAAGATGAGTGATAATAACCAACATAGTGCAAACGATATGGAAAAAGCAGCAATCGGAAAAGTACTGGGAAAAGTAGGTAAAGCCTTTGGCATGATGGATGCTTCTATCATTGCTGATTGCTACACAGAAGACGCCGACTGGACGAATGCCTTTGGCACTACGCTCCACGGTCGAGACAACATAATCGAGTATCTCGAAAATCTTTTTGCGGATGAGCGTTTCGGCCAGGGCAAGATGGTTGGAGAGCCGCAGGGATCAATCAGATTAGTAAAAGATGATGTAGCTGTTGCCAAGACGTATGTCGAGCGGGAAGGACAGGGTACAACGGATGGTGGCGAAATAGCTAAACGCCGTAATCATTCGCAAAAAGTGCTGACAAAAAAAGATGGCCGCTGGCTTATTGTTTCGGATATGTATATGGATGAACGAGACGAAGAAACGCTGGTTAATAACTAAAAGCTATTTAAAGGGAGATTGACTTAGCTTTTTATAGTCTGTATAGTGATTTGATAAAACAAATAGAAAACAAATCACAACCCTTAACTAAACATCAACCAGTACTTTTTAGTATGTAATCCAAGTCATAAACCTATAGAGGTATAGCTATTATGTTTAATTCAAATAAATCGCTCGTTTTTATTATCAGTTTATTACTCCTTGCCGGTATTACTATTGGCGCCATGGAGCTAACTGAAACACCAACAAAAGCGCCTGAAGCCGATGGGGAGCAGCTCGAGAAACGCATCTGGAAAGCTATGGCCAACACCAATATGAGTTGGGTAAAAGATCATGTGGCCAGCAGTTTTCAGTCGGTTCATTCCGATGGCGCGCGCGATCGTTCGGGAGAGCTCAAACTGATCAAGGGACTTAATCTCGGCGAATATGAATTGCGTAATTTTAAGACCACACAAGTTGATGGTCAAATTATTGTAACGTATTCGGTTTCTGTAATGGAGACGATTGCCGGTGAGCGCACCAGCTCGGATCCCGCTCCGCGACTCAGCGTTTGGACGTGGCAGCCAGACGATGAAGTGTGGCAATGGACGGCCCACGCAAATCTGAAGCCGCTCCAAAAATAGCCTTCAGATATTCTCTCCAAGAAATAGCAGTTTTGATTTAAACATAAGCATACTATGCAAGATCAATCGTCGCCGACGAAACAAGCAATGCAGTTGGCTCAGGGTTTTGCCCATCTGCAAGTGATGCACGCCTTGGTAAAATCAGGGATTGTCGAGGAGCTTGGGGATACCCCCAAAACACTCAATCAACTGTCCGAGGGCTGTAATCTCAATGCCGGGGTACTGTTCCGGGTATTGCGATATGCTTCTGGTATCGATCTCGTTGCTCTGGAAAATGATCAGTATCAGCTGACCGAATCCGGGCAGCGTTTGGTGAAGGATGAACCCGGCAGTATTTATGATATCATTCTGCTGTTGGGCAGTGAACCTTGGCAAAAAACCTGGAGCAATCTGACTCATTCTCTGCGAACGGGAGAGGCCGCCTTTGCGGATGCGATGGGTCAACCGTTCTTTGAATACACCAAAGATCATCCCGAGCACGGCGATATATTCGACGATTGGATGACCGTAGAATCAGAAATGATGGCCGATTTGATCCCGGAGGCCTATGATTTTTCTGATTTTGAAACGGTCTGTGATATTGGGGGAAGCCGCGGCATCCTGCTCAAAAGTATCCTGCAATCAAATCCCGGCCTGCGGGGAATATTATTCGATAAACCCGAAGTGGTAGAACAACACGAAGTGGGCGATATCGAAGAACAGGTTGATATCTGTGGCGGAGATTTTTTTGAGAGCGTGCCCGAGGCCGATGTGCTGATTATGAAACACATCATCCACGATTGGGAAGATGAGCAGGCGGTGCAAATTTTGCAAACTTGCAAAGAAAATATGGATGCCGATACCAAACTGCTGCTGATCGAACGGGTGCTGGATGATGACAACAACATAAGCGCGCTGTTCTTTGATCTGCATATGCAGGTGATGAATGGGGGAAGAGAGCGCACGGTTGGTCATTTTGATGATCTGCTGCAGCAATCTGGACTTAGGCTCAATCGGGTTATTCCCACCGATTCTCCGGTAAATATTTTGGAGGCCACGCTGTAACCCAATCCTTCATAATCACATTAATTCCAATGAGTCACGATTTTTAACTTTTAAAAATTTAACCAATTTAATCATGCTTTTTCACTCAAAAACCAAATCCGATTCAGCGGGCAGCTCAAATTCATATTCCTTTTCGGGGTGGAAACGTACTGTGATGTCTGTATGTGTAGTAACTTTTCTATTTACTTTTATCACGAGCTGTGATAGTAGCACCAGCACTGATGGATCGACGGGAAGTATTGTAGGTTTTGTCAAAACATTCGACCAATGGGTACGATCGATAGACGAGCAGGCAGATGTAACAGTAAGCCTGGAGGGTACTTCAATATCAGATCTTACCAATGTGGACGGTCGATTTTTATTGGAAGAGGTACAAGCAGGCATATATGATATCAGTTTTGAGAAATCCGGTTTTGGAACGATGCGTATTCCGGCTTTCAGCTTTGTCGGGAATGGACAGGCGTTTGTAAAGCCGGGCGATTATGTGCAGTTATCAAAAGTCCCTGACTTTACCACTACTATTGATACGATATATACCGATGCTGCCTATAATGGAGAGACAACAATTGATGTGGAAGGTTCTATTAGTGCTACCGTTCCACAGGATGGCCTGGGAAAAATAGTAACATTTTATAGTACTTCTGAAGACGTTTCTGCCGATCCTTCTTCGTATGATCTTTTCAGCTACCGTTTAATAGGAGGCGGAAATTCTGAGTACAGCAATCAAGCGTATTTAGATCAGCTTGCTGCACCCGGTGAAACAATATATGCCAGATCATATTCGTCTTCCGGAGTAAATATGGATTATGCTGATCCTGAGACCAATAATATGGTTTTTGTTCCTTTGGGCGATTCTACGGAAACAAAGCAGTTTGTGGTTCCTGAGTCTGATGAAGAGTCAAATAACCGTGCCCAGAAATCAGAAAATGATATCCAGGGATGGATCCATTTTGGTGATAAAACCATTGCGATTCCAAAAGATATAACAAACGAAAAGCTTCAATCCATCCAGCAGGGAATATTTAGCAAATTCCGGCAGACTACGAGTTCCAAGCGGTAAAGAAGCCAGAAAAAATCACGCACAACTCGAAATTTCACTGTTTCAAAACTATCAGGTAGCTCATACCATAGCTCGAGATATGTTTTACCATCACCCGATATACATTATATCCGTTGGCTGACCTGTTTGGTCATGTCCTGATACCAGTCGCCAAAGGTATCATTGAGGATGTGCTTTTTGATTTCTTCCATCAGCCAGAGGTAAAACGTGAGATTGTGCAGGCTGGCAAGTTGGAGTCCGAGTAGCTCATTATTGCGGAACAGGTGATGTATATACGACATTTTGTATTTTTGGCAGAGGTCCGTTGGGAAATCAGGATCCAGCGGCTTTTGGTGATTTTTCCACTGGGCATTGGTGATGTTGATGATGCCGTTCCGTGTAAAAATTTGTCCATTGCGGGCATTGCGGGTGGGAATCACACAATCGAACATATCTACGCCGCGCGCTACACTTTGCAACAGGTTGGCCGGCTTGCCGACGCCCATTAAATAACGCGGTTTTTGTTCCGGCAGGTAGTCGGTATTGAGGTCAGTCATCTCGTACATTAGCTCGGTGGGTTCGCCCACGCTGAGTCCGCCGATGGCAATACCTTCGAAGTCGAGGTCGGTTACATATTTTGCTGATTCTTTGCGCAGATCCTCGAACGTGCCGCCCTGTACGATACCGAATTGGGCCTGCGTGTGATCATATTTGGGATCGGTATTGAGATATTGTTTGCGCCCTCGTTTTTCCCAGCGATGGGTTAGCTCCATCGACTCTTTGGCATATTCGTAGCTGCAGGGATAGGGCGGGCATTCATCCAGTACCATCATAATATCCGAGCCCAGAATGCGCTGTGTATCGACCACATTTTCGGGCGTAAACATATGCTTGGAGCCGTCGAGGTGGCTTTGAAATTCGGCGCCCTCTTCAGTAAGCTCCCGATTATCAGAAAGCGAAAATACCTGGTAGCCGCCCGAGTCGGTCAGGATAGGGCGATCCCAATTCATAAACGAATGCAATCCTCCGGCATTTTCAATAATATTATTACCGGGACGCAGATAAAGATGATAGGTGTTACCAAGTATGATCTGAGCTTTTACTTTATCAATTAGCTCATCTTGTGTTACTGCTTTTACTGTTGCCAGCGTACCTACCGGCATAAAAATAGGAGTTTCAATATCGCCGTGATCGGTGGTAAGGGTGCCAAGTCGCGCTTTCGTGGAAGAAGCCGTCTTTTTTAAATCAAACAAGAATTATGGGATTATGAGTTTTGAAGATTGTTGCTAATATTGCGCTGGAAATTAATAAATTATTTGATGTAACATGAAGCGACTATTTTGTATCCTTAGCAATTATTCAGTGGCCTAATTTAGTTATAACTCTTGAAAAGTATTCTTCTCGTATCGTTATGTCGGACAAGACATTAGTTATCGTTCCAACCTATAATGAATCCCATAATATTCGGCGTCTTATCGAGACCGTAATGGGACTGGATTCCACTATCCACCTGCTCATTGTGGATGACGGTTCGCCGGATGGTACGGCTCAGATTGTTAAGGATTTAAAAGAAGAGCACTACGACGATCGTCTATTTCTGATTGAGCGTTCGGGCAAGCTCGGTTTGGGAACGGCCTATGTACGGGGATTTAAATATGCGCTGGAGCACGATTACGAATTTATCTGTGAGATGGATGCCGATTTTTCTCATGATCCCGAAGATCTGCCCACCCTTATTGATACGGTAAAAAGGGGAGAGGCTGATGTAGCCGTGGGCTCGCGCTATGCGAATGGAATAAGTATTATCAACTGGCCGCTGACGAGGCTCATTCTATCCTACAGCGCAAACCTGTACGCACGATTTATTACCGGGTTGCCCATTTTTGATACGACCGCGGGATTTAAGTGCATTCGCCGCGAAGTGCTGGAACAAATTTCGGTTGATAACATTCGATCTAATGGATACGCTTTCCAGATTGAGCTGCATTTTCGAGTCTGGAAAGCCGGATTTACCCTCAAAGAAGTGGCCATTATCTTTCGCGAGCGCGAAGAAGGGGTATCCAAAATGTCGAAAGACATTGTCTGGGAAGCGGTTTGGCGGGTGTGGACGCTCAAAATTCAAAGCATTTTTGGTCGGCTATAACTAACGAGATAACTTCTTACAATCTCACCTTAAGTTCTTATATTTGAAGTCAATTTAGCAGAATTTGTAGGAAAACAATTGTATGCAGTATCTAGATTTTGAACAACCTATTGCTGATCTCGAAAAGAAAATCAAAGAGCTCAGCGAACTTTCGATTACGGATGATGATGTGCTAACGCCTGAAATTGAACGGCTCGAAAAGCGCGTTGATGAACTGCGGGAGTCTATTTTTACCAATCTTACCCGCTGGCAGCGCGTGCAGCTGGCGCGGCATCCCGATCGTCCCTATACGCTGGACTACATCTATAAAATCACCGAAAACTTTGTTGAGATTCACGGCGATCGCTATCAGAGTGATGACAAAGCCATTGTCGGCGGATTTGCTACCATCGACGGGCAGTCGGTTGTGATTATGGGCCATCAAAAAGGCCGCGATACCAAGAGCCGGCAGTTTCGCCGTTTTGGGATGGCTAATCCCGAAGGATATCGCAAAGCCTATCGCCTGATGAAGCTGGGTGAGAAGTTCGATATCCCGGTGATTACACTGCTCGATACGCCGGGTGCTTATCCCGGTCTGGAGGCCGAGGAACGAGGTCAGGCCGAAGCCATTGCCAAAAACCTGAAAATGATGGCTATGCTCAAAGTGCCCATTATTTCGGTTGTTATCGGCGAAGGAGCCAGTGGCGGAGCCATCGGCATTGGCATGGGCAATGAAGTGTATATGATGGAGAATACGTGGTATTCTGTAATTGCCCCTGAATCTTGTTCAACAATTTTGTGGAAAAACCGGGATTACAAAGAGCAGGCTGCAGCAGTCTTGAAACTTACAGCACCCGATCTCAAGGAGATGGAGATTATTGACGGGATTATCGAAGAACCGCTGGGCGGTGCTCATCGCGATCCCGACCAGTCGGCAAAAGCGGTTAAGAAACAACTGCTGACATCATTGAAGCGATTGAAAAAGCAATCGCCGGAAGAGTTGGTCGAAAATCGCATCGAGAAATATTCAAAGATGGGTGAGTGGAAAAAGGTCTCGAAAGCCAAGAAAAAGTAACTGTTTTGTTTCCCCAGAAAGAGCCCATTTACCGTTATAAGCACACGCTCCGAAGTCGCTATGGGGAAACCGATCAGATGGGATATGTGTATTACGGGCGCTACCTGGAGTACTTTGAAGAATCCAGAACCGAGATGATTCGGTCGCTTGGATTTCCCTATACCAAGCTTGAAGAGAATGGCGTTATGCTGCCGGTTATCCATACCGAGGTGGATTACAAGGCACCGGTTTTTTACGATGAGCTGATGCGCATCGAAGTGTTGCTGTTTGATATCCCCACAGTGAAACTGGAGACCTACTATAAGGTATTTACTGATCGGATGGAGAAGCCACACATTATGGGCAAGGTGTCGCTCTGTTTTATGAAAGAAGAAAACCGAAAGCCTTGTCGAGCGCCGTCCGATTTTATCGACAATTTAACATCGGCAATCAAATCGTAAAGTAATGCAGACCAAACAGCTGGGGCTTTATTTGTTCGTGCTGGTGCTGGGCAGTATAACTGTTCTTGTGGCACTGGGCGGCGGACTTTTCAGCCAATCAGCGCCGTGGTATATGCAATGGCAGCACCAGGCATTTTTGCAGCTTTGCCATCAAATGCCCGAACGATCGTTCTGGATGGGCGGTCAGCCAATGGCGGTTTGCAGCCGATGTTTTGGGATCTACACTGCTTTTGTTGCCGGATGGCTGCTGTTGCCGGCATGGTCGAGCTGGTCAGTAACGGCAAAAATATCCACAAAAAAGATGGCATTGTTTGCGCTTTTGATAAATATTTTTGATATCGTTGGAAGTATGTTTGGTTTTTGGGAAAATACCTTGGTCTCGCGATTTATAATTGGCGGTCTGATGGGATGTTCAGCGGCGCTAATTTTTTCGGGAGACTTTTTCAACATAACAATCAAATCAATGGGGAATCATCATGGAAGAATCACAACAGCAGACAGCTAACAGTCAGCCCTCGTATTGGGCATCAGTCGGAGTCGCAGGACTCCTGTTTGGAATCATCGTTTTTGCATTGTCAATTATTGCTGCCTACGCAACCATCAATTCAGAGGCGACCGGATCAATGTTTTCACCCGTGCAGCTTATCGGTACGTTGGGATGCTTGGTTGGAGCGTTCGGTGGGATGTTGGCCATTTGGCACTATACCCGAGAATATGATGTAGCCGTTACATTGGGCAAAGGCGCGTTAATTGGCCTGTTGGTGGGAGTAGCCATTACAGTTGTCAACATTTTGCTCAATCAGATTTGGACTTTTGTTGATCCCGATATGATGGATAAAATGATTGAGAGCACCTTGGCAAATATCGAGGCAATGGATATGCCCGAACAGCAGAAACAGCAAACGATTGATATGACGGTCGATTCAATGCGCGGGCAAAAGAATATCGGCACGCAGCTGCTTTGGGGACTTCCCATGTATGGCATCCTAAATATCATCACCGGTATGATTGGCGCCAAAATTTTCGGCAAGGACGAAGAATAGGTTCCATCACCGTATATTGCATTCACTGAAAGGTTGAGGTTGTTTCTAACTACATGACAGAAGACGGCTATACTTCTTGGGCTCATCGCCATGGTTTTGCAGACTGGGCGTTGGCCCTGCTTTGGATAATTGGAGCCTTCATTTTATTTCAGCTTACGGCGGGTATTGTTGCCGCGGTGCTCGTATTATCGCAGCAGGGGGTTCCATCTGATCCCGCCCAGGTGCAATCGCTGATGACGGATCATCTCGATCTCGTGTTTATTGGCAATTCTGCCGGACAGATTTTATTTCTGGGATTGGCCACGTGGTTCTTCACGCGGTTGCATACCTCAAAACAAGAACGCGCATCATTTTTGCGTTTTCAGTTCGATGCGGATACACCCAAAAATACGGGATTGACAATTCTGCTGATCTTTGCGGTGCAGCCGGCCGTCTGGTTTCTGTCGTGGCTCAATGCAATGATTCCCGTGCCTGAGTTTTTCAGCAATATGCAAACCACGCAGATGCAGATGATCGAGGATTTCCTTAAGGGCGATCATCTAATCTGGCTGACACTCTTTCACGTGGCTTTGGTTCCTGCTATTTGCGAAGAAACACTCTATCGCGGGTATGTAATGCGATCCTTCGAAAAAAGCTGGGGCATCTGGCCGTCCATTATCGTATCGGGATTGTTGTTTGGTATGTATCATGTGCAGCTGAGTAACCTGTTGCCGCTGGCCACCTTAGGGATGATTTTTGCGTTCGTCACGTGGACGTCGCAAAGCATTTATCCCGCTATTGTTGCTCACTTAATTAACAATGGGGGAAGTGTGTTGGTGGGTACCTACTATCCGGAATCGGCGTTTGCACAGATTACGCCCGAGAGTGTACCCCCGATGGAAGCCGTAATTCCCAGTCTGTTAATTAGCGGTTATATTGTATATTTCATGTACAAGCAGTACACCAAAACGGTAACCTAAACCGGAGTTGCCATGTTTAATAATCCCGAGCCCAACAAAATTGAGAACTGGACCTGTGTAATGGAAGCGGGCACAGAATACGAAGTTGAAATCGCGAAAAATTACCTGGCTGATCTTGATATTCCCGCTAATATTCTCTCCAAACGAGATTCATCGTTTAGTGTAAATTACGGCGAAATGGGAATGGTTTACCTTTATGTGCCGGATGAATATGAGGAGCAAGCCCGGGACGCACTCGAGGAATTTGAAGTGCCCGATGACAGTGATGAAAAAGATGAAGAAGAATAATTACCTGTGAGTGAATTAACCAAGCGCATTCTCTTTGCAGTTCCCGCTGCCGCACTTTTTTTGTATATCACGTGGCTGGGCGGGGTTTGGTTTGCGGGATTAATTATTCTAATCTCATTATTTATCCAGCGCGAGCTTTCCACGTTGAGCGAGAGCGCGGGATTTAAAACCGAACAATTCTTCCCCTATACCATCGGGCTGTGGATATTATTGACACCCTATCTTGAGCATGCACTTCCGATCGGCATCGCGATATTTTTGCTCTTTGTGGCCATGCAGATATTCAAGACCGGTGACGTGGCACTCAAAGAACTCATTTCAACCTTTTTTACCGGCATCTACACTCCGCTGGGATTGTTGACCTTATTGTTGATTCGTGATATGAGCAATTCGCAAACGGGATTTCTGTTTACCATTAGCCTGCTGTTGATGGTGTGGGGTAATGATGTATTTGCCTACTTTGGGGGTAAAGCATTTGGCAAAAACCCGCTCGCGCCCACCGTAAGTCCCAATAAAACCTGGGAGGGCTTTTTCTCTGGAATTCTGGGTGCATTGGTAGGGCTATTTCTGGTGATCTATTTTGCTCCAAATCAATATCCCATTGCTCCGTTAGCTATAGCTCCGGCAGCATTTGTTGTAAGTATTTTTGGTCCCATTGGGGATTTAACCGCAAGCCGGATCAAGCGTGCCGCCAAAGTGAAAGATGCTTCTGATATCCTGCCCGGCCACGGTGGACTGTTTGATCGTTTTGACGCTCTTATTTTAGCTGCTCCTGCCTTTTACTGCTACCTGTATGTCTTGAAACTACTGGGTTATGTCTCGTTTTAAGATCGACCGATACGTCAGCGAATTGCAGCTGAGTAATCCTTTTACTATTGCGCGCGGCACCAAAAAGACGGTTCGAAATGTGGTAGTTAAACTAACTGCCGATGGTATTACCGGTTTTGGTGAAGCCAGTCCCAACAAGAGATATGATGAAGATGCTTCCAAAGTTTGTCGTTTTTTAGATGGCATTCCCAGAGATTTTTTTGCCAACATTGGATCTGCTGAGCAACTTGCTGAAAGACTAAATAAATACTCAGAGCCATCAGTTCAATCAGCTAAATCAGCGCTTGAGATGGCCTGGCTCGACTGGTGGGGCAAATCACAGCAACAACCGCTTTGGGAATTATGGGATGCACCCTCTAACAAAACGCCGTCCACTTCTTTTACCATAGGTCTTGACGACATCGCGGTGATGCAGCAGAAAGTTGGAAATGCCGAGGCCTATCCGATTCTTAAAGTAAAGCTCGGCACCGAACGAGATCGGAAGATCATCAACGCCATTCGGGAAATTACCGACAAGCCCATCCGGGTGGATGCCAACGAAGGATGGACTACTCTTGATGAGGCAAAGCAGCAAATCTCATTTTTGGCGGATCAGAATATCGAGTTGGTCGAGCAGCCGATGCCGTCTTCGATGCATCAGAAAATTGCTGAACTGAAAACTTGGTCGCCTTTGTCGTTGATAGCGGATGAGAGCTTCAAGGGAAATGAAGATTTAGGTCATATTGCCAAAGCCTTTGACGGCATCAATATCAAACTGTCGAAAATGGGCAGCTTGGTGAAGGCGCGAAATCTGATTACTCAGGCTCGAAAACATGATCTGAGCGTGATGGTGGGATGTATGATCGAAAGTTCACTAGCGATATCAGCGGGAGCGTTAATCGGTACGTGGGCTGATTATGTGGATCTGGATGGACATTTGTTAATTAAAGATGATCCGTTTGAGGGATTGCAACTGTCAAAAGAGAAGAACATCGTGTTAAGTGATGATTTCGGTCTTACAGTATCACCCAAAAAGTAATTATTCCGGAATTTCTGTTTCAGCATGTCCTGCTTTTTCTGGTTGGGTATTTAGAAGTATAATTCCACCGATCGCCAAGAGTATGAGCACCGCGTTGCGGATGAGCGTAAATTCCAATCCCGAAGCAAAACCAAAAGCACCAAAGCAGCCGCAGCTTGCCACACTCATTCCCTGCAGATAAAAATAGCCCAAAATACCGGTAAATCCGGTGAGCATAAGCAAGGCTGCTGTCAGGGCCCATTTTAAATACTTTCCCCAGCATAGAAAAATTGCAATCAAAAGTTCGACAATGCTCAGCGATATTATGATGTGAGCAGCATACTCTATGATCCAAAAATAGGTGCTCGAAAGCAGCCGCACTAAATCATAATTCACATAACCACTGTCGATAAGTTTTCCCACGCCGGAAAGCAGAAAAACCAGCCCCAAAATGATGCGGATAGTGAGCAGCGAATAACGTCGATATTTTGGTGTTATCATTGTTACTTTGTGTTGGCTACGGAATGTTTGGTTGAGTAATAATGTAATTGATAGCAATCAGAAAGTAGAAACAAATTTCTATGAATATATTATTGACAGGTGCTACCGGATTTATCGGATCCTATCTGCGGCAAATGCTCTTACGCCAGGGACATTTGTTGACGATTGTGACGCGAAGTCCGGAAGAATATGAGAATGAAAAGGCGAAAAATCAGCAGTTTGTTTCTTGGGATGATGATCTCGCTGAGGAAATGAATCAAGTTGATGCGGTGATCAATTTGGCGGGAGCATCTATTTTCGGCCGCCGGTGGACTGATGAAGTTAAAGAACAAATCCATTCCAGCCGTATCGAAAGTACGCAGACCATTGTTGCGGCCATCGAGCAAGCCGATGATCGCCCGTCAGTGATGATTTCGGTCTCGGGTTCCGATTATTATGGGGATCGCGGAGATACACTGCTGGATGAATCGATGGAGCCGGGCGACGGATTCCTTGCTCGCGTATGCATTGATTGGGAGGAAGCTGCTCAACCGGTTACTGATCTGGGTGTGCGACTGGCTATCCCGCGCATTGCGGTTGTGCTCGAAAAGGATGGTGGAGCGCTGGAACAGATGTTGCCGCCTTTCCAGTTCTTTGTGGGTGGTCCGCTGGGCAGTGGCGACCAGTATTTTCCGTGGATTCACATGTATGATCTATGCCGCGCTATTGTTTTTGCTATTGAGAAGGATAATTTCGAGGGACCGTTTAATCTGAGTGCGCCCAATCCGACGACTATGCGGGAATTTGCCAGTCAGCTGGCCACACAGCTCCGCCGCCCATCGCTGTTTAAGGTGCCGGAATCAGTGCTGAAGCTGGTACTTGGCGAAGCAGCAAATCCCATCCTTACAAGCAAGCGATTGCAGCCCAAAAAGTTACAGCAACACGGATTTGAATTTCGATATGGATACCTGCAAGAAGCAATCTCAGATATCATTTAGCAGTTACCAGTTGACAGTGATCATCTTATTACTGACTACTGTCTGCTGAGGGCTGATCGTTTTCCTGTTCCCCAAATATTGTCCAGCAGCGCAAGCCTTCGCGCGTTTGGGCTATTAGTTCTTGGTATCCATCGCTGTCGATATCTGCGACAATAGGAAATTGCATCCCCGATGTGGGCACCGAATAGATGCGCTCTCCACTGTTGACTCCCCACACATAAAGCCGACCGAAATTTGCCAGGGCGACAATATCATTTCGATTGTCATTATTCATATCCGTAATGAATGGAGAAAACGAAGTAGCTGCAGGCTGACCCATATTTTGAGTAAATCGCAGTTGACCGTCAGTGTTGAGCAGAAAAACAGCTCCATTGCTACTCATCGTCAAGATCATGGATTCACGGTATTGTTGGTCGTCACTGCTCACTGTCAGATCATGAACCGAGGGCGTGCCGGTTAATGCACTGCTGGATGCATATACCGCTTCAATCCGGGAGGAGTCTGAGGTATTTTCAAAAACATTCAGCGAATCGGCAAAGAATTTTTTGGAACCCACAGCATACAGATGTCCGTCTGCGGCATTGCCAAGAATGTGTTCATTGTAAACAGTTGGTGAACCATTAAGTGAAGCGTTAATAAATTTCGGATAGCCCGCCCGTTGATTGCCGTCTGCCGACCATGCGTGTACCGCATTTTCTGCAAATGCTAGTACAGAAATACCACCCAGATGATTTTCTACCGTTGGCTTGGTGCGAATTTCAGCATTGGTGGTAACGGGCCATCCACTGAGGTTTTCTCCACGCCCGTTAAGGATATGTAGGTTGCGGTCAGCGGTGGCCACAACGGCATTGGGCAATCCGTTGCGGTCGATATCATCCACCAAAAGTGGCGAAGTAATATTTTCGTTGAGCTGAAATGGGAACTTAGGCAACGGCTGACCGTTATCATTCCAGCCGTAAATTTTATTTCCCGCCGCCAGCAATACTACATTCTCATTGGTGGCATACCAATCGTAAATTACCGGGGATCCGATAGGTGTATCCGTTCCGGTATTGCCCTGCATTACTACCGTGCCATCCGCTGCCAGTGCATACAGATTCCCCGACTTTGTGGCAAAGATGATTTCATCTTGTGCGCTGCCGCCGATATCTGCCAGCACCGGTTTACCCGAGAGGTCGGCGCCTGTGGGAAAGATCCATTTTTCGCGATAGGGTGCACTGCGGTCTTCGGTTTGATATGTTTTTAGATCAAAATTCAGCGAGCGGTTGCTTTTATCAAGGGTGGCCGAAGCTGCAAGCAGATTAAATTTAGAGGTAATAGCATTCAGGTAATTATCGGGTGCCAGGAAGGGTTCAACAAAAGAGTAAAAATCGGGCCCCGTCACAAATAGTCCGCTTATTTCTTCTGCAAGATCGTTCTTGATGTCGCGAAATTGTTGCTCGTAGTACATGGTCCGCCGCCGATTGCGATCCGAGGAAACCATTTCAACCAGTCCCTTCCGCTTCGAGATGACTACAGCCTCTCCGGTTACATCCAGATAGAAATCCTTGAAGGAGCAAAGAGAGCTGCCGATCATTTTGGCCATTGCTGTACTTTGTACAAAATAGATGCCGTCACGTGTTTGGATATAATCTTGGTCAGCCATTTGGCGAAGTTGTTGGCGTAGTACGTCCGGCTCTCTTACCTTTCGCAAGAAAAGATGTTCGCCTGTGGCCAAAAATCCTGATTCGGTATAAGTCACCAGCGAAAATTCGGGATTCAGGATTTTGGCCATATCGGTATATGGTTGGTTTTTAGCCAGCAGCACGGAATCCAGCCGGGTAGTATCGGGCATCGAGGCCGGCGGAGCCAGGCGTGGTGATAACCGGAATAGACCAAAAGCGGCCGCATTCGATGAAATATAGCGGTCGAGAGAAATCGGGGCATTGGCGCTGGAGAATGCAGAAACGAGGTCGGTGGGCACTTGTTCTGATAATGGAATATTACCGGATAACGATATTTCACGACTCTGTTCTTCGCCCTGTTTATTGACAGATAACAGCGCCGGTTTAGTGCCCGCCAGTGCATTTTTGACGGTGGGGCGATGCGTTACGCTTGTAAGTTGACGAATCCAGCGATCCAGCGAAGGCGTGTTGATGACAATGTTTCCGGGCTCAAGAGAAAGGTGAGAAAGATCGGCGCGCGGCGTGTTACCGATATAGGCTCGAATCGCATCCTCAATACCCAGGCTCGATTCGGAGATCAACAGATTATCATGCAGCTGTGCAGCAAACAAGGTGCGGTCGCGCATGCTCAACTTGTGGATAATGACATCATGAAAAAAATACTCGTTCTGGGTAAACGATTGATAAAAACGATCTTGGAGTCTGGCCATAATATCAGATGGTGCCTTGGCCATCCACACCGTTTCGAGCTGGTTACCGGTACCGGTATAAAGCATGACCGCATTGAGCGGTATCGATTGCGTAGCCGTTGAGTCAACCCGGGATAACAACTGAATAGCCGAGGAGGTAATATCATCCAAAAAAGGAGTGTAGGAAGAAGATAATACCGAATTTAGTGTTGCTCCTTCGGCGGGTATAATTACAAACGGAGCCTCCTCGGGCACGGCATCAGACCAAGGTCGTTCTGGAAGTGAGGAACAGGAGGACAACAAAATGATGACAAATAGAAATAAGCCCGGAAGTTTCAGTCGAGTCATGAATTGGGAAAATTTCTCAGTAATATTATTACTAAATCGCTGTTAATTTTATAGCTTTGTGATGTATGAACCAATTTTGTGGGACAGCCTGCCCAAAGTAACAATTTTTGACATAAATGAACTTTTTAAATCCATTTTTCTTATTGGGATTGTTGGCCGTGGCCGTGCCTGTTATTATACACCTTATAAACTTGCGGCGGCCGCAAAAAGTATCATTTTCGACCCTCTCATTTTTTAATGAGCTTCGCAAAAGCACCATCCGTCGCATTCGAATTAAGCAGTATTTACTGATGGCGCTCAGAGCGCTGGCGCTGCTGTTTCTAGCACTTGCTTTGGCCCGTCCCTTTTTACCTCCAACGCTAACCAGCACATCAGGTTCCGCGGAACCCAAGTCTGTTGCCGTTTTGATCGACAATAGTGCCAGCATGAATCGGGTGGGCAGCCAGGGTCCGCTCGTTGACCAGGCCAAAGGAGTAGCCCGCCGCATTATACAAAACGCAAACTCTGATGATAAATTTTTTATTGCCACGACTAATGCCGGCAATATTACGCTGGATGGATTGGTTGGTGATAGCCGAGCACTGAATGCGGTTGCAGAAATTGAAGCCCGGAATACCGGACATTATACCAAAGAGCAGTTTCGATTGGCATACCAGCAGTTGCAGGATACCCCGCAATCACAGGACATAATATATGTCATTTCGGATGGACAGCAGAGTCAGTTGAGCGATCTTGAAGATTTTTCTATTGAGGATACAGAATCATCTCAGGAGCCGGTGTCGGTGCAGCTTATCAGGTTGGAGCAAGAAAGTCAGCAGAATTTGGCGGTTTCTTCAGTCTCGCTTAAAAACCAGATGATAAGTCAGGGCACGCCGGTGACCCTCGGTGTAGAAGTAGAAAATGTGGGGGATGCGGCAGCCGCAAATCAATTTGTGTCGCTCGAAGTAGAGGGTGAACTGTCCGGGCAGTACGAAGTGTCGCTGCAGCCGGGAGAAAGCAAGGAGTTTCTGTTCCAGGTAGTGCCCGAGAAGGTGGGCAATGTATCGGGACGCATTATTTTAGAGGGCGATGAAATTAATTACGACAACCGTCGATATTTTGTGCTGCGCATCCCTAAAACGCGCTCCATTTTATTGGTTAATAATGAGGAAGAAGAGTCGGCCTTCACTTCCTATTTAAGCCCCGCGCTGGAGGCAGCACGACAGACCAATGCCCAGCTTTCGTTTGACGAACACAGCGTCTCGGAAGTGGACGAAGCCGAGTGGTCCAATTACGATGCGATTGTGCTGGACGGACTCGATGAGATCCCTGACTACTGGCAACAGGATTTACAGCGATATGTGCAGGATGGTAATGGCGTGCTGTTTTTTCCATCCGAACAGGGAGAGGTGCAAAATTACAATCAGTTTTTATCGCAGTTTAATGCCGGGGAATTTACAAATGTAGTGGGAGAGTACGGCTCTTTTGAACCCGTTGTGCAAATGGCGGAGCTCGAAGAAGGGCATCCCGTGCTGGACGAAGTATTTAATAAAAAAGAAGATGAGAACATTAGTGTAAAGTTGTCATCGCTGTTTTATTATTTCAAATATGAGAGCGCAGTGAATTCCGGCGCACTGGATATTTTACATGCTGCCAATGGTGATCCGCTGTTGACCGAGCAGCAGTTTGGCGAAGGCGTGCTCTTGGTTTCTACGCTGGGCACCGATCCGGGATGGTCGAACTTGCCGGTAAATCCACTGTTTGCGCCGCTGTTTTATCGCAGTGTGTTGTATGCTTCGTCATCCGAACGCGCGGGACTGCAGCAGCATCAGCTGGGAAATATGTTTCGCTGGGAGGGGGCATCTCAATCATCCAATGTTCGTTTACTGCTCAATGAATCCGAATATAAGCCGGAAGTGCAGCGTCAAGCTAACGGCATTCGCGTTACCTACAACGGACGTGAGTGGACGCCCGGCATTTTATCCATAGAAGTCGGTGATGAGATTTATCAAATTGCGGTAAATCAAAATATAATGGAATCGCGGTTTGGTACGTTAACAGATCAGCAATGGCAGGAGATGCTGGCCGATAAAGTAAATGTCAATGAAATGATCAGTGCCCAGCAACTTTCAGCCGATGATTTGGAACAGAAACTAAGTGCTACCATGTTCGGCAAAGAAATTTGGAACTGGTTTGTTTGGTTAGCATTGCTTTTTTTAATTACAGAAACGGCTGTATCGCGGCTGTATAAAGCAGAATCCATATCCTAACTGGTATGTTAGAAGCCGATGTTAATATTATTTTTTGGTTCATCCTGGGAATTTTTACCCTTGGTGCAGCAGTGCTGGCAACAGCAACTCTGGTAAATGTGCTGCGATTGCGGAATGTGCGGCTTAGCTGGAAGGCTGGCAAAATGCACGGTTATCCCTTATTTTCCACCTTGTTTTTAGCTTCAGCGTTCATAGTTGGGGTACTTGCGACATATCAGGGAGAGCTTAGGGAGATGGTCGCCGCCGGATTATACGGCTGGCTGGGATTTTGCTGGTTTACTCAAAGTTTTTTTGCCACAAAGCGATTTATTACGGATCACGGAATTGTTAAAAATGTTAATGAGCCCTCACAGACCATCGCATGGCATCAGGTCAGGGATTTTGTCGAAAAAGAAAACGATCGTAAAACGCACTATATTTTTATTTATACGGCGGATGATGTAAATGATGCCCAAGATCTGATCCGGCTGGAACTGGATGTACCTGAAGAAAAAAAAGAAGCGTTTCAAAAATTAATTTCTCATAAACTCGGACGCCGAATTCGTTGTTATGTAAAAGACGATATCAACGTTGAGCAATTTGAGTAACTGAGTGATAATTAAACCTTAATTTTACCGATAGTCATTTGTTCGAAGAGATACAAAATTCTGATATTGCCCAAGAACGGGCAATTCTTGTAGGTGTCTATGGACCCGAAACACCGCGTGTTCAGGCCGAAGAGTACTTGGATGAGCTAGAATTACTGACATATACGGCCGGTGGTAATGCGGTTGATAAAGTACTCCAAAATCGTATGCATCCTGATCCTTCATCTTATGTGGGATCTGGAAAGCTGCGTGAACTCAAACGCATGGCGGGAGACAAAAACGTAGAAACGCTCATTTTTGATGATGATCTTTCGCCCACTCAAATTCGCAACGTCGAAAAAGAAACCAAGGCCAAAGTACTGGATCGGAGCGGGCTTATTTTGGATATTTTTGCCTCCCGCGCCCAAACAGCTGCTGCCAAAACACAAGTTGAACTGGCGCAGTTACAATATTTGCTTCCCCGCTTGACTCGTTTCTGGACGCACTTATCACGTCAGCAGGGGGGTATTGGCACGCGTGGACCCGGTGAATCTCAGATCGAGATGGACCGTCGTATGATCGACAAGCGTATTGCTACGCTTAAAGACAAGCTCGACAAAATTGATCAGCAGCGCCAAACCCAGCGCAAGGGGCGGTCCGACAAAACACGTATTTCGCTGGTGGGATATACCAATGCCGGCAAATCCACATTGATGAATGCGTTAACTGAAACGGAGGTGCTGGCCGAAAACCGGCTGTTTGCTACGCTCGATTCCACCGTTCGGCAGTATGAAGCAGGGAATCACGATGTACTGCTTTCCGATACGGTAGGATTTATCCGCAAGTTGCCCCACGATCTTATCGAGAGTTTTAAATCTACCCTCGATGAAGTCCGGGAGTGTGATATTTTGCTCCATGTGGTTGATGCATCCTCACGGATGGTCCAGGATTATATTGATGTTGTGAATGAAACCCTCGAGGATATGCAGGTTGATGACAAGAAACACCTCTTGGTATTTAACAAGGTGGATCTTCTTGAAACACACCGGATTACGGAACTAAAGCACGCTTATCCCGATGCCGTGTTTGCATCGGCCGAACGGAATATCGGATTGGGCAAGCTCGAAGATGAAATTAAGGAACTTATTGAGGAGGATTTTGTTACAAAAACGATGTCTATTCCCGCTGCAAAGTACGAAGGAGTTGCTTTTTTACATCGCAGAGCGAATATTTTAGAAAAAAAGTACGTAGGATCAGATATAAAACTTACATTTAGTATAGCCAAGCCAGATTTAATGCGGCTCGAAACATTACTCAATAATATTGATACGGCGGAATCAGTTATATAAGAAAACACTAAAACCTTACGCTGATGCTGGCAAATAAATCCATAGTCGAAAAAGATTTTACCCCGCTCAAAGGTACTGATCTGGTACTTTCGGTTAAAAGCCGGATGGAAGAAGATCAAATTAAGACGCTCCCCGTTGTCAATCAGGTTACGCAAAAGCTGATTGGCCAGGTTGGATATGAACGTCTCAAAGACCTGGATGATGAAACAGCTGTTTCGGATCTGGAGCTTGATGAAGCGGTCAAAATTTATCAGGGACAGCACATTTTCGAGGCAGCCCGCCTGATGCTACAGCACGAATTGCGCTTGCTGCCGGTGGTGGACGAAGAGTGGACCTTTTTAGGTATTTTGACCAAGCAGCAGGTGCTCGAGTCGCTTTCGCGTATGCTCAACCTGGCAGAATTCGGATCCGTTATTGCAGTCGAAATAAAAAGAATCGATTTCTCCATTTCTGAAATTGTGCAAATTATCGAAACCGAAGGTGCCAAGATTCTGGGTGTTACAGTAGAGACGCCCGATGACTCGGAACAGATGTTTGAGGTTTCTTTTAAGCTTAATCTCAAGGATGTCTCCCGGGTTGTAGCTGCATTACGTCGTTACGAATACAATGTGCTGGCGCAATCAGAAAGTACCGTTTTTGGAGAAGATCTGGAACATCGGGCCGACGAATTGCTTAAATACATTGATATGTAGTGGATATTTCAGTCGGCTTCCCATCTTGTTTTTTTCGGAACAAAAAGACAATTCTTGATATATTCAGTAATAACTGAAACGCTAACTGTTTTTCTTTCTGATGCTAAATATGCGCGCATTTTTTGGCCTGCTTTTTCTTGCCCTGATCAGTTGCTCCTTCCCACTGCAAGCTCAAGAAATTCAATCTCCTTCCAGCAAAGATTACAACCAGGGTATTTCACTATTTAATAATGGTCTTTATGAAGAGGCTATTGCAGAGTTTGAGCATTTTCTGGATACCCATTCCGAGCACAACTTGCGTCCCTCGGCAGGATTTTATCTGGCACGCGCCAAAGCCCAAGTAGATTCTGTGAATACGCTGGCGTATTATGAGTCATTTATTCATAAATATCCCCAAAGCAAACTGTCTTCGAAGTTGCTGTTTGAATTGGGACAACATGCTGAAAAGCGGGAGCAGTATGATAAATCCTTAGAATTTTATCAGCGGGCGTTAAACTTGGGATTGAATAGCAAGAATGCCGCAAAAACATATTACTGGATGGGCGAAGCGGCGGTTTCTGCTGAACAGGATCAACAGGCGCGCTCATATTTTTTAACGCTTGCTGATGAATATCCGAAATCGGATTGGGCACCCAAAGCTCTCTATGCACGGGGACGACTATACCTCAGTGAAAATAAATACGATTCTTCTACAGTAGCTTTCGAACTGTTGAAGGACCGCTATCCCCGCGATGAGATGACCCGCCGTATTGGTACGGCACTGGGCGAATCCTATTACCAACAAGGTCGCTATAAGGAGGCGATCGAAGCTTTCAAAAACGCGATTCCCCATCTCAATGACGAACTGGAAACCAAGGCGGTTTATTTAATTGCTGAGAGTTATAACTATCTCAACCAGTTCGATAACGCTTCTACCTATTACAAGCAGTATATCAATCAAACGAAAGGGAGCGACGAAGTCCGGGCAGCCCATTATGGGTTAGGCTGGGTGTATCACAAGCAGGAGATTTACCATTGGTCGGCTGATGAGTTTGGAAAAGCGGCCGAAGGATCGGATGAACTTGCTCGAAAGGCATTGTATTACAAGGCGGTCAATGAAAAGTTGGGATCCCGCTATCGTGAGGCCATGGAGACTTTTCGCAATTTCGGTGACCGTTTTAAGGAAGGACTATGGGTGGAGGAAGCGTATTACGAATGGGCGATTACCGCCTATGAGGTAGGTCGCTATAGCGAAGCGATCGAAGTGCTGTTGCCGTTGGTTCGTAACGATAGAGAGCTCGATTGGAGAGGCAAAGTATTTACGCTGTTGGGCGAAGCCTATTTTGCTAATCAGGAATATACGCGGGCGTTGCAGGCGTTTAATGAAGCCGAAAAAGTGACGGATGTAGATCCCGAAATAAAGCGCCAAGCCAAGTTTCAGAAGGCGTGGGTGCAGTATAGTAATCAAGCATACAAGCAAGCACAACCCGTTTTTGAATCGCTTAATGATGAAGCACCTGATACAAAGTTTGGCAAAGAAGCATTGTTTTGGAGTGCCGATGCCCATTATAAAATGGGGAATTACGGACCTGCCAGTACGCAATTTGCAGCATTTATTCAGCAATACCCTGATCACGAGTTAGTGGGTCCGGCAAATTATTCGCTGGGATGGAGCTATTTTAAAATGGGGGAATATGAGAGAGCAATTGATCCGTTCGTCACCTTTAAAGAAGAGTACGAAGCACCAGAGGTAGCACTCTATCCCTATGATACCGATACGCAACTTCGTATTGGTGATTCGTATTATGCAACCGGAGATTACGAAAATGCCATTTCATACTATCAAGAAGCCATTGGTGCCGAGCCGGGCGGTGATTATGCCATGTTCCAGATTGCCAACAGTCACTATCGCAATGAGCAAACCTACGAAGCTGTAACGACATTTCGACGCTTTTTGCGAATTTATCCCTATAGCCGATTGCGCGAACAAGCCCAGTACAATATTGCTTACATTTACTTGAATACCGGAAATTATACGCAGGCGGTTGAGGAATTTCAGACAGTTATCAATAAATATCCCAATACGACATGGGCGGCGCGGTCGCAATACAATATTGGAGATACTTATTATAATGCCGGCGATTATGAGAAGGCAATTGCTGCATATAAAAAGGTGATGCAGAAATATCCACAGAGTGAATATATCATTGAGGCGGTAAATGGCATCCAGTATTCACAGATGTCAAGTGGCCAAGCAGATTCCAGCTCAGCGGTGCTTGAAGATTTTCTGGCTGATCATCCACAGACGTCGATGGCTGATCGGCTGCGATTTCGTCAGGCTGATAACCACATGCAGACGGGTGACTATCAAGGTGCAATTAAAGAGTTTCAACAGTATTTGCGCATCACTAATAATCAAGAACTGCGACCTGATGCGCACTTCAATCTGGCCAACGCATATGAGCAGACCGATCAGCCCGATAAAGCAATTCAGGCGTATCAAACAATTGTATCGGAGTTTCCGAACTCGGAGCGCATGGCACCTTCACTGTCGGCATTGGGACGTATTTTCTATGCCCGCGAAGAGTATCAGCAGTCATTTGATTATTTTCGGCAGCTTTCTGAGCAGGGCAGCCAGTACAGGCAGGAGTCGTACATCGGCATGGGCAATGCCCAGCTGGCTATGGGGAATGTAGATCAGGCCGGTCAGCAGTATCAGGCGGCGCTGGACAACAATCAGAATTATGCCCCCGCTAGAGTGGGAATGGCCAAAGTGGCTGTCCGCAAAGAAAATTATCAGCAGGCCGATAACTTATTGAGCCAGGTGGCAGAATCAAATACCACAGAAATAGGAGCCGAGGCTCAGTATTTATTGGGACTCGTTAATCAGCGGCAGGGAAATTACGAAGCGGCTGTGAAGGCTTATTCTAATGTGAGCGTGCTGTACCAGGCATTTGACGAGTGGGTGGCAAAGTCGCTGCTCGATCAAGCTCGCTGTTATATCCAGATGGGGCAGCGCGGGGAAGCACGATCGGCACTGAATACATTGGTCGAAGACTATCCCGATATGCCTGAAGCGCAAGAAGCGCAACGATTATTGAATCAAGAGTAAAGTATGGACAAAGACGTTTCACCGGCTTCGGTACTAAAAGGATTACCCAACCTACCGGCCGACAAATCTATTTCGCACCGCTCGGCGATGTTTGCCTCTTTGCATGAGGGAACGTCCACGATTTCAAATTTTTCGACCGCGGCCGATCCCCATAGCACGCTCAAGTGTATGCGCCGGCTGGGTGTTCGAATTCGAGAACATGATGACAATATCATTGAAGTAGAAGGCGTAGGTCGTGATGGCTTACAAACTCCAGAAAAGGATCTGGATTGCGGCAATTCCGGCACGACCATGCGTCTGCTTAGCGGAATTATTGCAGGTTCCGGCGTGTCGGCGCGATTGACAGGGGATGAGTCTCTTTCAGCGCGGACGATGAAGCGCATTATCGATCCGCTTTCGGAAATGGGAGCAACGATCGATGCCCGGGAAAATGATTTTGCTCCGCTGAGCATCCGGCGTGACCAGCCGTTAAAGCCGCTTCATTTTTCGTTGCCTATTCCCAGTGCCCAGCTTAAATCGTGTGTGTTGTTGGCCGGCTTATTTGGGGATAATGAGACCGAAGTGATTGAAACCTTGCCCAGCAGAGATCATACCGAGCGGCTGTTAAGTTTGTCGATCAAAGAAAAGAGGGAGCAAAAGATCATTCGTTCTTCACGGGCAGATAAGATTCCCGAGCAATCGTACCGCATTCCCAATGATTTTTCGGCTGCTGCCTTTTGGCTGGTGGCCGGAGCGATTCATCCGGAAGCCCAAATTCAGTTGGAGAGCGTTGGGATGAATCCTACTCGTACCGGGGCGCTGGATATCCTGCAAAAGATGGGTGCCAATTTATCTATTGAAAATAGCCGGACCGAAGGAGCAGAGCCTGTGGCCGATATTACGATTTCGACCTCGAATCTAAAGCCCATCAATATTACCGACGAGATCGTGCCCAACTGCATCGATGAGATTCCCATTCTGGCGATTGCCATGCTTTTTGCGGAAGGGGTTTCGCGGATATCCGGGGCAGAAGAATTGCGACACAAAGAGACTGATCGCCTGCATGCCATGGCTGAGATGCTGGACAAAGCAGGTGCGAATTTTACCGAATTCGAAGATGGATTTGAAATCAGGGGGAATCCCGATTTTATTCCCGAGCCGGCCACTTTTGACAGCTTTGCTGATCACCGTATTGCCATGTCGGCTGCGGTATTGAGTGTAATGGCAGATAGCCCATCCCAAATAACCGATGCCCAATGTACTGCCATTTCGTATCCCACTTTTTGGGATGACTTGCGATTGCTGACGAATTGATCCCCCGATCCGCAAATCTGACAAATCCATTTCCATGCTGACGTAATAATGCCAATACGTCATAATTATACCCCGCCTAACCGACTTGGCATTGTGATTGCTCATATAAAAGTGAATTTAAACAAATGGGTAAATCCATGAGTGATTTTACAATTGATATTGAGAAGCAATTAACGCGACTGGGTAAAGATATCCAGGATTTTGTAGAACGTATCGTACCGCTGGAAGATAAAGGTCATGATTTTCGTCCGGTGTGCGATATTATCGAAAGTGATGAGGAGTTCATCATTAAGCTGGATTTACCCGGATTCTCAAAGAAAGAGATTAATATTGCTCTTAAAGAGCATGTATTGACGGTAAAGGGCGAACGTGTTGAAGAGCTTGGCGATGATGAGAAATTTAGTCGTCAAGAGCGTTCAACAGGCGTATTTTCGCGTTCGTTTGCCCTGCCGGAAAACGTCAACACGGCCGAAACGGATGCACTATTCCGCAATGGCGTGCTGACGATTACCATGCCCAAATCGGAAGTGCTCAATGACGGGCAATCGATTCCGATTAAGTGACATCTTTGATGTCATCGCGAAGCATGACACGAATTAAAGATTTTATCTAAAAGAATTAACAACAAAACAAAAAATCATAAACTACTATTATGGGAAAGATTATAGGAATTGACTTGGGTACAACCAACTCCTGCGTTTCTGTTATGGAGGGAAGTGAACCCACCGTTATTCAAAACTCTGAAGGTGGCCGAACAACCCCATCGGTTGTGGCTTTCTCCAAAGACGGTGAACGATTGGTTGGTGCACCCGCAAAACGACAAGCTATTACGAACCCCGAAAAGACGGTTTCTTCGATCAAGCGATTTATGGGACGTCTTTTTGACGAGGTTGAAGAAGAGGCCAAGCAGGCTTCTTACAAGGTCGTCAAAGGTGATGACGACACGGCCCGCGTGCAGATCGAAGATCGTAAATATGCCCCGCAGGAAATTTCTGCAATGGTGCTTCAAAAAATGAAGCAGACGGCTGAAGAGTATCTCGGTGAAAAAGTAACCGAAGCGGTGATTACCGTTCCCGCTTACTTTAATGATGCACAGCGTAAAGCGACGCAAGAAGCCGGTGAAATTGCAGGTCTCGAAGTGAAGCGAATTATTAATGAGCCTACCGCTGCTTCGCTTGCGTATGGCTTGGATAAGAAAGATCAAGACCAGACGATTGCTGTTTATGACCTTGGTGGCGGTACATTCGATATTTCCATCCTGGAGCTCGGCGACGGCGTGTTTGAAGTGAAGTCCACCAGTGGTGATACGCACCTCGGCGGTGATGACTTCGATTCTCGTCTGATTGATCACCTGGCCAAAGAATTTAAGAAAGATGAAGGTATTGACCTTCGCGAAGATCCGATGGCGATGCAGCGATTGAAAGATGCTGCCGAGAAAGCCAAAATTGAGCTTTCCAGTTCACAAAAGACGAATGTGAACCTGCCGTTTATTACGGCTACGGATTCTGGTCCCAAGCACCTGAATATTGATATCAGCCGATCGCAGTTTGAGAAGCTGATTGACGATCTGGTGCAAAAGACGGTTGATCCGTGTAAAAAAGCGTTGGGAGATGCGGATCTCGGCAAAAACGATATCGACCAGGTAATTCTCGTCGGTGGATCTACTCGAATCCCCAAGATTCAGGAAGTTGTTAAAGATTTCTTTGGCAAGGACCCCAGCAAGGGTGTAAACCCTGATGAAGTGGTTGCCGTTGGTGCTGCTATCCAGGGTGGTGTAATGTCCGGCGATGTAGATGATGTGGTACTGCTCGACGTTACGCCATTGACGCTCGGTATTGAAACGCTCGGCGGTGTTTCTACACAGCTGATTGAAGCGAATACCACCATCCCGACCAGCAAAACGGAAACATTCTCTACGGCTGCAGATAATCAGACCAGCGTAGAAATTCACGTGCTGCAGGGTGAGCGTGCCAAGGCGCAAGATAACCGAACACTTGGCCGATTCCACTTGGACGGCATTCCTCCGGCACCACGCGGCGTACCGCAGATTGAAGTTAGCTTCGATATCGACGCCGACGGTGTGCTGAATGTAAGTGCCAAGGATAAAGGAACCGGCAAAGAGCAAAGCATCCGTATCGAATCTTCTTCCGGATTGTCAGAAGAAGAGATCGAGAAGATGAAAGAGGCTGCCGAAGAGCATGCCGAAGAGGACGAGCGCATCCGCAAGCGGGCTGAGAAGCTGAACAAAGCGGACAGTCTCGTATTCTCAACACGCAAGCAGCTTGATGAGCATGAAGATAAGATTTCTGATGAAAATAAAGAGAAAATCGAAGCCGCACTTGAGAAAGTGAAAGAGCTCCACGATCAGGAAAAAGTTGAGGAGCTTGACGACGCCATGGAAGAGTTGAATGATGCATGGTCTGAGGCTTCGCAAGAAATCTATCAGTCTGCCGCTCAAGGACAAGGTCAGCCTGGTGCCGGTGCTGCCGGACCTGGTGCAGCTGGAGCCGCTGCCGGAGCGGGAGCTCCCAATGGCGCAGCCGATGCAGAAGCTGACCAAGATGATGAAGACGAAGATGCTGTTGATGCTGATTTTGAAGTTGTTGACGACGAAGAAAAAGAGTAAGCATCAATAAGTATCAGGCAATATTTTAGCCCTCCATCGTTTCGGTGGAGGGCTTTTTTATTTTTGATCATCAAATCCTCAGAGATTAGCGATAAGGCAAAATTGAAGATATATGTCATCCTCAGTAGAATATCACAAAGAAAGCTCCCGGCCTTTATTGCCTAACGGTATTTAATATGATGAATGACGAAGCCACCTTCACAGGCGATGCTATTGAGGCATTAATCGAACGTATGTTGAGTATTGCGTAGTGTTTATTGCGTGGTTCGTATTACGTATCTTCTAATTTGAACAGGAATAATACGCACTACGCAATATGTTATGAATATTCTAGGCATCGAATCATCCTGTGATGAAACGGCAGCGGCTGTTTATACCAGCAGGGGACTCAAATCGAATATTATTGCCTCTCAGGCGGTGCACGAGCAGTACGGGGGTGTAGTCCCCGAGCTGGCCTCCCGCGCCCATCACAAAACGATCTGGCGTACAGTACAACAGGCATTGGATGAGGCCGACACTGCATTGTCCAACATTGACGCCGTAGCCGTAACGCAAGGGCCGGGATTGATGGGATCGCTACTCGTGGGACTTTGTTTTGCCAAAGGTTTGAGCTTGTCCCGCAATATTCCACTTTTGGGCGTCAACCATATGGATGCCCATATATATGCGAATTTCATTGATGAGTCGCCGGATTATCCGTTTGTTTGCCTGACTGTTTCTGGTGGACATACTCAGCTTGTGCATGTCAAGCCCCCTTTTGAACATACGTTATTGGGACAAACTCGTGATGATGCGGCTGGTGAAGCTTTTGATAAAATTGGCAAGATTTTGGGGTTGCCTTATCCGGCGGGGCCGGTGATTGATGAGCGGGCAAAGCATGGCAATCCACAGTTTCATAATTTTCCGCAGGCGATGCTGGATAACGATTTCGAATTTAGCTTTTCGGGGCTTAAGACCTCAGTTAAATATTTCCTGGAAGATCAGAGCGACCAAGAACAGTTTTTGGAAGAGCATCTGGATGATATCTGTGCTAGCGTTTCATATGCTATTACTGAAGTATTGATTAAAAAATTGCGCAATGCTATTGAACATACCGGTGTTGAAACGGTGTTGTTGGCAGGGGGTGTTTCAGCGAATTCAATGCTACGCTCGAAAGCTCAGGAACTGGCAGACGAGATGGGTTGTGTGTTATACATCCCCAAGATGGCCTACTGTACCGATAATGCAGCTATGATTGCCATTACGGGCTCTATGATGGCTCAGCGAGATTTGTACGCAGATATGGATATGAAGCCCTTCGCAAATTTGAAAGCTTTGGCAAAGAGTAAAAAGTGATGAGTAACGAGTAAGGTCATTTGTTTTACTCATTACTCCTCACTCGTCATTTATTCTATTGAAAACGTTTCGAAGCCTTCACCGCCAGTGCATCAACCCGGTTATTTCGTTCATTATCCGAATGCCCCTTCACTTTGATCCATTCCACATCATGGGGTTGCATAGCGGTGAGCATCTCTTCCCAAAGATCACGATTTTCAACCGGCTTTTTATTCGTTTTTTTCCATCCTCGCTTTAACCATCCGTCGATCCAGCCCTGTTTAAAGGCATTGACAATGAGTGCACTGTCGCTGTGGATTTTTACGCGGCAGGGCTGGTTGAGTGCATTTAATGCCTCAATTACGGCGCGCATCTCCATCCGGTTATTGGTGGTGTGTTCCGCTCCACCGGTTAACTCTTTTTCTTCATTATTCCACTGCAGCAGCACGCCCCATCCGCCCGGACCGGGATTGCCGCTGCAGGCACCATCTGTAAATACAATAACCGTTTTCTTCTTTTTCTTAGACATATCTTTTGGTGATTGGAGCTAGTCGATCTTTCAACGTTAAGGCCGATTTTGCTACAGCTTCTTCCCAGTTTTCAGTGTCACTTCCTGCATAAATAATACTTCTGCTGGAATTCACGAGTGGAATACCGGAATGGCCTTCCAGTGATTTTGCCAATTTTTGAATTGATCCGCCCTGTTTACCAATACCGGGAATCAAAAGTGGGGATTCGGGGAACCTGGTAATTATAGGATTTAGTTCTCTAGCTTGGGTAGCCCCAACGACCATACCGATAGCGGTTTTACTGTTTGATTGTTTCTTATGTAGTTGCTCAGCAATGTAGCTTGAGATTGATGTTCCGCCGGCTAACTCTTGTTTCAGTATGTCACTGGCACCGGGATTGGAGGTCAGCGTTAGCACATACACTGCTTTGTCGGGATATTGCAAAAAGGGATTCAGCGTTTCAAATCCCATCAGTGGATTTAAGGTAACAGCGTCGATATCAAATTGTTCAAAAAATGCCTTGGCATAATGTTCAGCCGTCGAGCTGATATCCCCGCGCTTGGCATCAGCGATGATAATTTTTTCATCGGGAATATAATTTAAAACTGTTTCAAATGTATCCCAGCCGTCGGGTCCTAATGCTTCAAAAAATCCGAGGTTTGGTTTAAAGGCTGCACAATGTTCAGCAGTGGCATCGATAACTTTTTTAAGAAACTGTCCTACCTTTTTAGCATCAGACAAATTCTGCTTTTTGATAGCATTTGGCAGTAGATCCAAATTGGGGTCCAGTCCCACACATACTGTGGTTGTGCCGGCTGATACAGCTTTTTGGAGTTTTTCAGTAAAGTTCATGCTTCAGTAAATTTTAAATTCAGCGGAAGATACAAAGGGGCAGCAGGGAATCGAAATGTTCACCAAGATAAAATATAAGTTTGCAATAAGGCGTCATTTTTGCTTCATTCGTTCCAAGCAATAATAACAGCTAGACCGGATAGTATGGATTGGTTTGAAGAGTGGTTCGACAGCCCGCTTTACGAAAAATTATACTCGAACCGTGATGAGCAGGAAGCACAACAGCTTATTGCATTTTTGGAGCAGACGCTGAATTTGAATGACTGTTCTTCAATACTTGATTTGGGATGTGGACGTGGACGTCACTCGATAAATCTTGGTAAGAAAGGATATCGGATAAAGGGTATTGACCTTTCGCAAGAAGCGATACATACGGCCCGTGAAAAGGCGGAGGCGTTAGGTCTCGAGAATGTCTCGTTCGAAGTTCGGGATATGCGCAATCCGCTGCCTGAAACTTTTGATGCCATTGTTAATCTGTTTACTACCTTCGGATATTTTAAAAAGGATGACGAAAATGCACTTGTATTAGACAGCGCTGTGAAAATGCTGAATGATGAAGGCGTTTTTGTGCTCGATTATTTGAATGCTCAGAAGGTGAAACAGAATTTTGTGCCCGAAGAGGAGGGAGAATTTCACGGCATCCGATATCAGATTAAGCGTTATGTGGAGAATGGCGCTATCCATAAAGATATTGTATTTGCCGGAGAGGGATTAAGTACCCCCAAGAGCTACTGGGAGCGTGTAAAGCTGTATGACCTAGATTGGTTTGAAAAAGAGATGTCTGCTCGAGGTCTGGAAATTGAATCGGTAAATGGAGATTACCGCGGGGGCGATTTTGATCCCGAAACCAGTCCCCGGCTGTTGATCATTAGTAAATTGGCTAAATAAATCGGCGAAGGTATTTCTAGACTAGTTGCAAAATAAAACGAGCTATTTCATTATTGAAATAGCCCGTTCGAAAGAGTTAGAAATTATTTGCCGTACTATTTTCTGGCCGATATATCGAATGTGATATTGCCAACCCGCGCGTTGACTTTTTGTTGTTGAGTAGTTACACAATCACCGACCTGATCACTACACACTTGTACGCTGGGCAAATTAAGCACATCTACATCAGGAATAGAAGCACCGAAATTCTCTTCAATAACTTGGATAAACTCATTTGCTAAAATAGCATTCCCCCGCTGATTAGGGTGGATGCCATCCGTAGAAAACACGCCATTGGGACTAAAGTCCGGCAGTAGGTTTACTCCGTCAACATTAAGACCGGGATTACCGTCGCTTATCCCAAGCAGATCAAAAAACGCACCACTGGGGTTATTAATATTATAGAGCGCCAGTCGATCTTGCCGCTCGCTGTTTGCATTGACGGAGTCGGCAATAATGGTGTTGAACGTTGTTGTTCTATTTTGGATTTGTCCTTGTTCTGGAAGGGTTAGATAATAAGCATCACCAAAAGCAGAAGCTTGGGAATCAAAACCCAGTGGAATGACAACTCCGATAGTTGTCGGTGTTTGACTCTGGGGATTATACTCCGTTCCCAAAACAGCACCGGCCGATAGTGTTACCAGTTCACCTTGATTGAGAGGTCTTGATTGCTCATAAGGCACCAGTGCCTGCCGTTGTTCCTGAGGTAATCCCAATGCGTCAAATTCATCTTCCAGATCATCAAGGGCTGGGTCATTAACCAAAATGGGATTTGCTCCCACATCGTATCTTACTTTCCGGTTATCCATTGCTTCTTGAGAATGTTGCGGAAAGTTATCGGCAACAGCTTGTAGTGCATCATTTACAGATTTAAAAGCCGGATTGAGTTGAGTAGTATCTTCCGCGGTTAATTCAATAGCATCATAGCTTACTGCATGGAAAAAGGGGACGGCCGTAACGGGCGGAATAGTCGCAACTACTCCTTGGGCAGAAGTCTTATCCATCAATTCAGAGATGGTAATACTAAAATAGTTGCGGAAATCCTGCTCCGAGGTTAGTAAATTGGGATTGGAGGCACCAGAAATGGCATAACCCAATACATCATTACTGCCAATCCAAAGGGTAAAAAAGCTGGGTTGTGTGGCAATGGCATCACCGAGAATAGTAGATGATCCCGGGTTGGATGCAAAGCGCGCATAGAAGGGATTGTAAGCGGGATTCTGCTGGGAGTCAGGTCCCCCTGTTTCTTGAGCGAGTAATTGCCCCACGAGAATGCCTGGTACACCAAAGTTGTTCAGATTCCCCGTTTCTCCACTGTATGGCTCAATTGGGTCGCCACCTACAGTAGGCACGGGTCCCGGAATGCTGGTATCAAGTTTGTATCGACCCAGAACAGTACCGTTTTGGGGATTGGTTCCCACCGAGGTATTGAACCCCAGCTCGGAATTGATATCCGGCTGGTTAAACTCATCAGGAGCGCCCGCATAAGTAAACTGTCCCGCCAGTAATGCAGCAAGAGAATTTTCTTGCCCCGCATTATAGAGCGCAGCGTCCATAAAACCGGCGGTTAGGGAATTGCCGATGGCCACATAATTGCTGAAATCAGCATCGCCGGAATCACCGGATACTGTTTGGTCGGGCACGGGATTTTCCTCCAGCCGATCATTAACGAGTGAATCAAAACTATTTTCGCATGAACTGATGAAGAAAGCCGCTAGAAATATTAAAAGGGATATTTTCAAAAAAGATTTCATGGTGTCAGTCATTTAATTCATGAATTGATCGAAGGTGAAGGAAAGCAGGTAGATGGATCCCAGCCGCGGATTCCCGAAGGAAGTGACGTGGTGAGAGTTCAGCATGTTGCTTCCGCTGAGCTTAACAGTGGTATTGATGGCAGGCAGCTTGTAGCTGACCTGAGCATCAAGCGTGCCGTAAGCGTCGATGATACCCGAACCGAATGAGGATTCCCAAAGGAAGGCATCCTGCCAGCGATATACGACATTAAAGCCGATGTTTTCGGTTAGCTTCCGGTTAGAGACTTTCAGGTTATAGCGCCATTTGGGGGTGTTATAGTTGGCACGAAAGCCTTGGTCAATCAGATCTTGCTGCGAAATTAATTCATTGTAGGCCACATTGCCGCCGAGCGAAAATCCATTGCCAAGTACATATTCCGCTTCAAAGGCAAAACCTTGCGACTCTACCGTACCGTCGGCATTCACGTCAAAACCATAATTTTGCAGCCGGCCGTCATTATTTTCGAAACTGTTTGTAATAATCGCATCCCGGCGATCCTCTTCGCTGTCAAAGCCGCTGGGAACAGGATCAAAACCGTCACGAGCATCTTCGTTTCCTCTCTCGTTAATGTCAACGGCTTGGGTAAATCCGATTTCGGCAATGAAATCCTGGTATGCGCTGTAATAATAATATGCATCGATGTACAGACGGTTGCCGATGAGAGATTTATAGCCAATTTCGTAGGTATTTACCTTCTCAGTTTTGAACTCTTCGAATTCGACCGGTTCAAGCAGTTGTCGGGCTTGGGCCAGCGATTGTCCTTGATCCACTGCTGCGCGTGCTTCCTCAACACTTTGAACATGATAGACCGTATTTGTTTCGAAATTATACCGATCTACAAGAATCGGATTACTGCCGATCAGCCGACGGGTTACAACATCGAGATCAATAAATTGGGTTTGGGTATTGGGAATTCGAAACCCTCTCTGGAACGAGGCGCGAATATTGTGGTTATCTGCAACGGTGAAAACAGCTGAAAAACGGGGTGAAAACTGGCCATCAAAATATTCGTTCTTGTCGTATCTCAGCGCACCCTGTAAATCCAGTTTGTCATCGAATAGCGTTTTTGATGCCTGCAGGTAGGCCCCGAATTCGTCGATGTTAAACTCTTCGCCGTTGCTTTTGAGGGCAAACAGCGTGCCTTCTGATTTAAGATCGTAGCGGCGAACATTACCGCCGGCGATCAATTCGATAATAGATGGATCGATGAGATCCGCAAAGTTATATTTTGTCTCAATGTGCCAGAGGCCGGTTTTGTCGAGGAATTGAGCGCCTCCTTCTGAGATAGGCGTATTTCTAAATTGATTGAATAACTGTTGAAACTGTTCACTGCCCGGTTGCGGCTGGGCAGCATTGCCCGCTACACGGGCTTGTGCATGTGCTTCATCAATGGTTGCTCCCTGTGTTCGGGCATTGGCAAAGGTTTGAAAATATGCCGGAACAAAGGTCTCCAGATTGATGCGCGTGCCCATTGTATTTGCGGCGTAGGTGTCGCCCGCATCTTCTTGGGTGGTGTAGCCGCGGAGGAAGAAATTGGGATTATTTACTTCAAACTTGGCCGTCCAGATGTTGAAATCATCCAGGATAAAGCGGTCGTTGGCCGTATAAACAGTGCTGCCTGAGCCCCAGTTAAACTGTCCCAGCAGTTCGTAATCTTCTGTAAGGCGATAGTGAAGAGCACCACCGAGCTTTAAACTCTCCGAGGTATTGTCCACAAACGATTCTTCGGTAAATCCGGTAGGTGTAAAGGCACCGGCCTCACCGTCGGGCAAGAGGTTTCGGATTGCAGCTATATCCTGATTTCCTGCGGCAATCTGCTGGTCTGCTATCTGACCAATGGTGAGAAGCTGTTCTCCATATATATTGACGCCGTTATATACGCGATTTCCATTTCGAGAAGTTTCTCCGCGCTCTACGGCTCCAAATGTAGCGGGGCCCATATCTCGATAGTCTTGAGCCACAAAATCCTGCGCTCGCAGGTAAGAGAAATTAAACTTATAGGCAAACTTATCATTCACACTGTTGGCATAGCGCAGGCCGTAATCTTGATACAGCGAAGGATCTTCAACATTGGAATCGAAATGATTGAATCCGGTTTTTACCTGTGCCGAAAGACCCTGATACTCAAAGGGACTTTTACTCTTCAGCAGCAGTATCCCGTTAAGTGCGTTGGGACCATACAGTGCCGAAGCAACGCCCGGGATGAGTTCTGCACTTTCGAGGTCAAGTTCGGGGATTCCCACCGTGTTGCCAACCGGAAAGTTGAGCCCCGGTGCTTGGTTGTCGATACCGTCGATAAGCTGTACGAACCGTTGGTTGCCGTTAGCGTTAAAACCGCGCGTATTTACGGTTTTAAAAGTGATACTCTGCGTGCTAAAATCCACTCCTTTTAAGTTGGCCAGCGACTCATAGAAACTTGGAGAAGGAGACTGTTGAATGGCAATGGCGTCCATTTTTTCGATGGATACCGGAGATTCCAAAATGTTTTCTTCGACCCTAGAGGCCGAGACTACTACCTCCTCACCCACGATCGGAGCTTCCGACATCTCTACGACAAGATCAGATACTGAGCTTTCGGTAATTTCAATTTCTTGTCGGGTAAAGCCAATGATCGTAAATACCAGTGTAAGGGGAGGATCCTGATTTACATTAAGGGAAAATTGGCCGTCGGTTCCCGTTGAAGTTCCCACGACTTTTCCCTTGACGCTAACATTTACACCTGCAAGGGGTTCCCCGTCATCGGCATCAACAACAGTTCCGCTAATTTGTGTATCAATATCACTGCTGGAACTGCCGTGGGCAAAGTTGAAGGTTGCACAGGCCAGAACCAAAAACGTGATTATCCCCCATGAGCATACCGGCTTTAGAATCGATCTTTTCATATAGTTATGGATTTAGTGGATAGTTAACGATTATTACAGGGCAATTTTGGCAGCCTCTCGTCACAGAAATTCACCAGAGTTGTTTTTCTGGATGCCTGTTTTCTAAAGAAAGCGACCAAGCCATCGAATTTTCATGTTTGGAAATCCAACAGAACAGTCAGATCCTTTTTGGTTTAAACGGATCAACTTCTTGCCTGCCGGAACTTAACATTGTTAAGTGATAATTAACGAAAAGCGAGTGAATTTTAAAAATTTTTGCACTTTTTTGCTCTGAGGAATGAAAAAAATCCCACAATTATTTTTCGGAGCATTTTCTTTTCGCATTTTTTTGCGAGGGGCTATAAAGCTGTTTCTGGAAATACTTCTTCCGCTCCGTGAGGTGGGTTTTCAAGCGTCCAGGTTTCAAAATAGAAATGCCGCTCCGATCCCATACGCTTGCTGTTGATGCTGAAAAAGCGAAAATCATGCTCAACCAATGGTTGCAGCACATCAAAGAGGGAGGAATAAATATTTTTCATCGAAAACAGGTGTAGGTCATAGCCGTGATGCGCTTGTTCTTTATACATCACAAATGCACCGGTTTTAAGCACGTCGCTGAGAGCTTCTTTTTTGTGTCCCACATTCGACTCCTCATCGATTTCAAGGATTGCAAAATTATATTCTTGGTTTGGGGATGTATTAAAAACCAACACCTCTCCGATATTGATTTTTTTGAGTGCTTGCGCCAGCGACGAATACGATTCGTCGTTCGTATAAATAGTGTAATCCTGAAATGCTTTGTCTAGCTGCTCAATTACATTACTATGCTTTGACAACGTATTCAACCCGAACTGTTCATCTTCGAGCCGCGTACCAGTAATGTAAAATTTAGAGTAGGTAAGATCGGGTTTCATAAAGTCTTCCAGCGTGGCTTCCACCTCTTCTTTGGATTTGTTGGCATTGCGCTTCGCCAGTTTGTCCAGACGCTGGTCGTGATTGAAGAAGAGCTTAAATATATCCATCAAAAAGGTCGTTCTACAAAGTTTACATATTTGTTTCGGTTAGAAGATATCAAGATCCTGAAACAAGTTCAGGATGACAGGGAAATAAATTGAATGATTTAAACCCGCAGGGTTTGTAGTATCAGATATCTGTTATTTTGTTTAAAAAGGTTTCTTCTCCAACATGAAAAACCCTGCGGGTTTTGAAGTAATTTTTTTTCAATAAAAAACCCCATCCCAAGAAATCGGGACAGGGCTTCAGAATCTTAATGCTGTTCAGCTTAGATCATTGTTGCGATAACAAGAGCAACAACTGACATCAGCTTAATAAGGATGTTGAGCGACGGACCGGAGGTATCCTTGAATGGATCGCCAACCGTATCGCCAACAACAGAAGCTTTGTGAGCGTCAGAGCCTTTGGTGAGCATTTCTCCATTGTGCTCAAAGCCTTCCTCAATCATCTTCTTGGCATTATCCCAGGCACCACCGGCGTTGGACTGGAAGAGCGCCATCAGTACGCCTGAAGCAGTGACGCCTGCCAGCAATCCACCGAGCATTTCGGCACCGCCGAGGAAGCCAAAAGCAACGGGAACGACCACGGCAAGTACACCGGGTGCTACCATCTCACGAAGCGAAGCAGTGGTAGAAATAGCTACACACTTTTCGTATTCCGCTTTGCCGGTCGCTTCTTCAAACTTCTGCTGATCTTCTTCAGACCATTCTTCAAGCTTTTTGCCTTTATTCCGGTTCATGGCGTCGAGACCTTCACGCAGGGCGGGAATGTCGTTGAACTGACGACGAACCTCTTCAATCATCGACATGGCCGCACGTCCTACCGCTTGCATCGAGAGGGCAGAAAACAAGAATGGCAACATGGCGCCAATAAAGAGCGAAGCCATTACCGTGGGTTCAGTAATATTAATACCACTCAAGTTCGGATCATGGGTTGCATTATAAGAAGTAATAAATGCTGCAAAAAGAGCAAGCGCAGTTAGTGCAGCAGATCCAATAGCGAACCCTTTACCTATTGCTGCTGTAGTGTTTCCTACGGCATCGAGCTTGTCGGTGCGTTCGCGCACTTCGCCCGGTAGCTCAGACATTTCTGCAATACCGCCAGCGTTGTCAGAAATAGGTCCGTAAGCATCAACTGCCAGTTGAATACCCGTGTTGGAGAGCATTCCAACAGCGGCTATAGCAATGCCATATAGACCAGCGAATTCGTATGAAGCAATCATGGCAACTGCGATAATCAAAATGGGAATTGCTGTCGAAATCATACCGACACCTACCCCGGCAATAATATTTGTAGCGGCACCAGTGGAAGACTGCCGAACAATAGATTTAACTGGACCGGTTCCCGTTCCGGTATAGTGTTCGGTAATCAGACCGATAAGTAATCCGGCAGCCAAACCGAAGATGGTAGCCCAAAAGACTCCCATGCTCGTAATTGAAATTTCATCACCAAAAATAGTGGTATGCATCCAGCTAGAGGGCAACATCCATTGAATCAGCAGATAAGAAGCTACAAGCATAACGGCAGCAGAAACAAATTCTCCAATATTCAGGGCTTTCTGCGGGTCGCCGCCTTCTTTAACGCGAACAAAAAACGTTCCAAGGATGGAGGTCAAAATTCCAACTCCTGCTAGTACAAGAGGTAATAGAACAGCGTTTAATCCGGCAAACATGTTACCAGTCGTAAATCCGTCAAGACCGATAAATGCAGCCCCGAGAACCATGGCTCCGATGATAGATCCTACATACGATTCAAAAAGGTCAGCACCCATTCCGGCAACATCGCCAACGTTATCACCAACATTGTCGGCAATAGTCGCAGGATTCAGCGGATGATCTTCGGGAATGCCCGCTTCAACTTTTCCTACAAGGTCGGCACCAACATCAGCGGCCTTGGTATAAATACCGCCGCCTACACGAGCAAAAAGAGCAATGGAAGAAGCTCCGAAGGAGAACCCGGTAACGATAGCCAGTACTTTGTTGACCGCATCAGCATCTCCAAGACCGAAGATGTTGCCAAAGATCAGAAATAATACTCCGAGTCCGAGTACGCCCAGTCCAACAACGCCGAGACCCATGACGGATCCACCGGCAAAAGCAATACTCAATCCTTTGCTAAGGCCACTTCGGGCGGCATTGGTGGTTCGTACATTTGCTTTGGTAGCAACGCGCATCCCAATAAATCCTGCAAGACCAGAGCAAAAGGCTCCTACAACAAAAGATGCTGCGACTAGCCAGTGCGAGGTTTGAGGATTGGCGGTAACCGCTAGTAAGATGGCAACGCAGAGCACAAAAATAGAGAGCACTTTATATTCTGCTTTTAGGAAAGCCATCGCTCCGCGTTGAATGTGGGAGCTGATTTCAGCCATTTTATCGGTTCCCACATCTTGCTTCGAGACCCATGATGATTTTATAAAGGTGTATAATAAGCCCAGAACTCCCGCTACGGGGACTAAGTAGGTTATTAAGGTATCCATATTAATGATTGGTTAGTTGTAAGCGTTAGTAATTGATCAATTAAACTTGTTCATGGCTTGGTCGATACCTTCGCGAATAAAGCAAAGCGCGGCATCGACGGCCGTGTCCAACGTTGAGTTAAGAACGGTACGTTCCTCATCAGAGAAAGGAGAGAGTACATGCTGTACTTGTTGTCCTCTCGAAAAATCATTCCCAATCCCGATTCGTAAACGTGGAAAAGCGTTCGTACCCAATTTCTGTATAATATCTTTGATCCCGTTGTGCCCGCCAGCACTCCCGCCTGGTCGCAGCCGGATGGTACCGACTTCCAGATCCAGGTCGTCATAGCAAACGAGGCAGTGGTCGAGCTCTTCTTTATACCAGTTAACAGCCTCGCGTACTGCATCGCCACTGTTATTCATATAGGTAGTCGGTTTAATCAGGTAAAGAGCTTGCCCACCGTGGTTTCCTTTACCCACGTGGAAAGGGCCTTTCCCAGGCCCCAATCGTACCGACATTGCTTCTGTCAGCCGGTCTAAAAATTCAAAACCGATATTATGACGTGTGCCAGCGTACTTGTTACCGGGATTCCCCAAGCCTATAATGAGCGGCATAACACAGGTACGCTGGTTAAGTCAATATTTTTTGTGATGTTATTCAGTTGCTTCTTCGTCGGCTTCGCCTTCTTCACCTTCGGCCTCTTCGCCTTCAGGCAGTTCACCTTCTTCGAGTTCTGCTTCTTCGCCTTCAGGCAGTTCGCCTTCTTCGAGTTCTTCTTCGCTTGGTTCTTCGGTAATGAGTGAAGAAGTAAGCAGTGCTTCGGATTTTGGAGGACGAATAGTAACCAGCGTTCGGCTGAGATCATCCAGCGGGATAATACCTTCCAGTTCGAGATCCCGAACGTGCAGGTTGTCGCCAATCTGCAGCTCGCTGACATCCACGGAATATTCACCGGGAATTTGATCTGGCGTAACGCGGATACGAAGAATGTGCATCGGCTGGAACACACGTCCACCGCCTTCAGAAACACCGACAGGCGTACCTTCGAGCTTGATGGGTACACTCAGTGTTACTTTGTGATCTTCGGCCAGTACATAAAAGTCAACGTGTACCGGACGATCAGTAAGTGGATGAAATTCCACTTCTTTCAGCAGCGTCTCGTAGGTTTCACCGTCAATGGTGATTTCGATAATTTGACGCTTACTTACGGATAGAATTTTTTCAAGTTCAAGTTCATCAATAGAAAAGTGAACGTTCTCATCTACTTTGGGTCCGTACATTACGGCGGGAACGCGCATGGCATCGCGCAGGGCATCTGCCGCCTTGCGACCCGTTTCTCTTATTTTTCCTTGGAGTTCTATAACTTCTGGAGTAGTCATAATGCTATGTTGTTAATTTTTTACCACGAAATCACAAAAATAAATAGTGCAAAAAGCGTGGTAAAACGCAGTGTGTTCGTGTTTCTTTGGTTACTAATTTAATCGTCAAAAAGTGCACTTATCGTATCGTTGGTATGGATACGCTGTATTGCTTCTGCAAAAATGCCCGCTACGCTCAATACCTTAATTTTGCTAGACGGCTTGCGAAGCGGCACGGTATCCGTCACCAACAGTTGATCAATAGGTGAATCTTCAATGCGCTGGTACGCAGGACCCGATAATATCGGATGCGTACATGTTGCAATAATATTTAGTGCTCCGCGCTCTTTAAGCGCCGAGGCTGCATTGGTTAATGTGCCGGCGGTGTCGATCAAATCATCTACAATCAGCACATTTTTTCCTTCTACTTCACCGACAATATTCATAACTTCGGCCACATTTTGTTTGGGCCGGCGCTTGTCGATAAAAGCAAGTCGTGCTCCCAGGCGCTTGGCATACGATCGCGCCATTTTTAAACTGCCCACATCGGGAGCAACAACAACCAAATTTTCTATCGGGTGTTCACTAAAATGATCGATGAACAACCGGCTGGCATACAAATGATCCAGCGGAATATCGAAAAAGCCCTGAATTTGCGCCGCATGTAGATCCATAGTCAGGATACGATCGGCACCGGCCTCGGTCAGCAGGTTGGCCATCAGTTTTGATGCGATGGAAACCCGCGGCTGATCTTTACGATCCTGACGGGCATATCCAAAATATGGAATTACGGCCGTAACGCGCTTGGCCGAAGCCCGTTTCGCCGCATCGAGCATAAACAGCAGCTCCATAATATTGTCGCCCGGCGGCGGTGTGGGTTGAACCACAAATACATCTTCACCGCGAATGCTTTGCTCGTACTTCACATACAGTTCGCCATCCGAAAACGGCTTGATGGTAACTTCTCCCAGCGAAGTGCCGTACTTTTCAGCAATAGCCCGCGAAAGAGCAATATTGCTACGGCCGGCAAATATGGCTAAGGGAGTATCCAACGAGGCGAAATTTTCAGGGATTTAAAAAATAAAAGAAAAGGATGGCTTTGCAGTCATCCTTTATAATTAGTCTATCACATGTTGCCCGGGGAGGACTCGAACCCCCACTGACGGTACCAAAAACCGCTGTCCTGCCATTAGACGACCGGGCAATTTTGTCCCGTTTTTAACAGATTCAGATAATAGGGATTTACACGCTCTGAATCAAGAAGAAATTGCACTTTTAAATACCTTGCAATCCTGGCAATTCTTGGGTTTGCAATAGCTGCGTAATTGGTAAATCGTTCCCAGCTTTTGTGCATATAGCGACGGGGACAGGTCGGTTTGTTCGAGCAGGCGCAATAGTGAGCTTGGCAAGCGAACGCGATGGCTCTGCCACAGCGACCAGCTCTTGGTTTTGAGTTCTTCGCGGAAAAAGAGGTTGCCCAGCGAATAGAGTGCCGGCAAAAATACGGTTCCGAATAATATATCGCCCCGTTCGCGACCCAGCGATGGGGTCACCGAAATTGCGTTGATCGTTTGTTGCCACGATTTTTGCGGATTGATGCGCATCCAGTGCTCGAACGGCATGGAGGCAATATGCCAAAGGCAATCGGCGCCTTGCTGTATGCGGGATCGGGGATGGTTGCCCGGGCGCACCCCGCGATGCTTCCAGCGAAAGAGGGTGTTGGAATTTTCGGATCCATCAATGCCAGACAGTGCAAGTGCTTCCGACCGCAATATGTCCGCAGATGGACAATTTGAAACTACAGAAAAAAGCTGGGCACCGAGCTTGCGCATCGGCCGGCGGTTATGGGAGATACCCAGGCCGTCAAAGAGAGCAATGGTTAGCATCTTTTGCCAGGCGGCAGAAGGAGGCAAGTTGGGATCATAAAAATCCAGCAGGTCATCCACCTTCTGTTCAAAATATTCTTTATGGGCTTGCTCTAGCTGCTGGGCAAATGCTTCTTCGGAGATAAAGGAATATTGCCCGGAGCATGGTAGCTGTGGCATTTTCCGGTACTGTTCCAAGAAAGATTGCAGTGGTTTGTCCAGATAATCGGAAAGGCACAGCGTTGGAATCGTTGAACCGTCAATGTGTTGGATTTGCCGGTCGGTTTCTTCAAAGACGACATGCAGGATAACCTGTTCAAAATTCGGATCGTTCTGGTGCCCGTGAGACTCCCAGTCACTGACTGTCCAGTGGAGTTCCACATCGCCATACCAGCGCAGTTTACCAATCGAAATTTCAGCCCCGGTAAAATCGGGACCGTCCGATTTGTTGGCCTGCCCGGTATCATGGATGGTTATATCTTGCCCGTCAGCCGTAACAAGCTGTTGCAGGTTAAACTGCTTGGTATCCCAGATCCAGTGTAGTAGTTCTTCGTGATATGCTCGCTTGCCGTTATCCACGGCCGATGTCGCGGTTGCTCAGATCAATATGTTCGGTGGCATCGTAGAGGTTGGGCACATGGTGTCGGATGCCCTGTTGTACGTTATTGCGCAATTTGTGCAGTTCTCTCTTACCTTTAATCTGAGCTGATTTGCCTTGGGTACCCATCCAGTTGGACAGGTCGTTGGCACGTTGGCTTAACCACACCCGATTTCGGGCTCCGCTTTTAGGGGCTAATAAGAAACCCGCAGCAACGCCTCCCACGAATGAACCGGCTAAAAGCAAGATAGAGCTGAGTGTCTTTTTCCGTCCCATAGCATTTCTCCCTTTTACATAAAGATTTGTAAGTTAGACCTAATATCCGGCTACAATTATAATGTACAAATCCGTTGTCGGATTTTAAATTATTTAGTTCTAACAAGTTATTGTCAAAACGTTAATAGTGTGAGATAAGTATATGGATACTCCCATAGTATTGATGGATGCGCAGCGAATCCGCCGATCAGTAAAGCGGATGGCCTACGAGATCGTCGAAAAAAATACTTCGAACCGGGCGGTTGTCCTCTTCGGCATCGACCATCGGGGATACGCAGTAGCAAAATCACTGGAAAAAGTATTAGCTGAAATTACGGATAAAGATATCGAAGCTGTTCAGCTGCCATTGAAGGATGGAGACCCGGAGCAGGTGTTGGCAGATTGGTCATCCGAAGCAGTAAAAAACAAGCTGCTTGTTGTAGTGGATGACGTTATTTTTTCGGGACAGACGATGTTTCGCGCCCTCAAGCATATTGCCGACAAGCTTGCGCCGTCAGAAATTCATACGGCGGTGATGATTGATCGCGGTCATCGGCAATTCCCGATCCGCGCAGAATTTTACGGCATGGAACTCCCGACGAAAGTCAATGAGCATGTCTCAGTTATTGTGGATGAGATGGATGTGCAGGAAGTGATTCTCGAAAAGGATTAAGCGCACAAAGTTTACTCTTAGATATTTTTGTAATATTTTTGAGCAGTGTTATTACAGCCGTCAATCAATCCTGATAATTTATATGCACAAGAGCTACGTATTCTTTCTTTTTATTTTTTGCTTACTGTTCACATTCTCTGCGGCCGGCCAAGAAGCGATAGAGATTAGCAAACTTATCGAAGATGATAGTGACATTTCCGTTCGCGATATGTCGCGCATTAAAAGTAAAGTTATTGTTGCTGATACCTTGCAGGGATGGGATCTCGGCTGGGTAGGTGGCCTTAATGGCGCACAGGCATCATATGATAACTGGAGTCAGGGTGGAGTGAATACGATAAGTGTGACGGCTTCTACCGTATTTAGTGCTAAATACCGGAATAACAAATTTGCTTATGCACTGTCAACAAATTTCAAGTATGGTAAAGCCCGGCTCGAGGGCGAAGGCACCCGAAAGACGGATGATCGTATCGCAGTAAATAATAAGTTCAGCTATCTTTTTTCGGATGAGCGGTGGAGTGCCTTTGCAAATATCAATTTTGGGACCCAGTTTGATCAGGGATATGATTATGACGTGCCTGACGATGAAGATCCCCAACTGATATCCAAGTTTTTTGCCCCGGCCTACTTTACGCAGATTGCCGGTATTGCATATAACCCGACTGATTACTTTACAGCCGAAGCCGGCTTGGCAATGAAAGAAACCATTGTGACGGATACTACGCTCTCAACGCGCTATGGATTGGATCCCGGAGAAAAATTTCGATTTGAGCCCGGTTTTTCATTGGCAATGAATTTCGAAAAGAAAGTGTTTTCCAATGTCCGGTTGATCAGCTCAGTTGAGACCTTTACCAATATGCAACGTCATATCGACAATACCGACGTTAACTTTTCCAACGAGCTGATTGGAAAGATTAACGATTTTATGAATATGTCGCTACAGTTTGTAATGATTTACGACAGCGACTATTCTCGTGAAGTCCAAATCAAGCAGGTACTCTCGGTGGGGGTATCATATAGTATTCTGTAAAAAAGTTGAATGTTGCAGGATGAAGGTTCTGAACCTGTAAACCTGCAACACGAAACTTTTAACAAAACACGTTCCGTTACTCCACATCAAATTCGATACCCTGTGCCAGCGGCATCTCATCGCTCCAGTTGATAGTATTGGTTTGCCGACGCATATAGGCTTTCCACGCATCCGATCCCGATTCGCGTCCGCCGCCGGTTTCTTTTTCACCGCCAAACGCCCCACCGATTTCAGCGCCGCTGGTGCCCACATTAATATTGGCAATGCCGCAGTCTGATCCGCGAGCACTCAGGAAGGTTTCGGCCTCCCGCATATTCAGCGTAAACATGGAGGAGCTGAGCCCCTGTTTCACACCGTTGTGCTTGGCAATGGCTTCATCCAGATCGCTGTACTTAATCAGATACAAGATGGGAGCAAAGGTCTCTTCCTGCACAATGTCGTATTCATTTTCGGCGATAGCGATAGCGGGACGCACGTACTGTCCGCCTTCAAACTTGGGATCATCCAGTTCTTCACCGCCATAGACGATTTCGCCGCCAGCATCTTTTACTTCTTGTAGGGCGTTTTGCATACTGTCAGTGGCCTGTTTATCAATAAGAGGACCTACCAGCGTATCTTTATCCAGGGGATTGCCGATATTTACGCTTTTGTACATTTCAACCAATCGTTCTTTGAGCTGATCAAAAACATCTTCATGCACAATCAAGCGGCGGGTTGAGGTACATCGCTGTCCACAGGTACCCACCGAACCAAAGACTGTTGCGCGGGCCGCCATCTCGAGATCCGCATTTTCGGTAACAATGATAGCGTTGTTGCCCCCAAGCTCGAGGATGGTTTTACCCAGTCTTGCGCCCACCGTTTTAGCCACTTCTTTACCCATGCGGATGGAGCCGGTGGCTGAAATCAGTGGCAGTCGTTCATCTTCGGTCATCCATTCGCCGACATCGCGACCGCCGGTAACAAGATTGAAAATACCTTCGGGCAGATCATTGCGCTTGAGCACTTTCGCGATAATATTTTGAACCGCAATACCACACAATGGTGTTTTTTCGGATCCTTTCCAGATCATCACATTGCCACAGATAGCGGCGATCATCGCGTTCCAGCTGTAAACGGCTACCGGGAAGTTGAACGCCGAAATAATACCGGTGATGCCCAGTGGATGCCATTGTTCATACATGCGATGCCGGGGACGTTCGGACTGCATCGTTTTGCCGTAGAGCATGCGCGATTGACCAACGGCGAAATCACAGATGTCGATCATTTCCTGCACTTCGCCGAGTCCTTCCTGGTAAATTTTGCCCATCTCATACGTCACGAGTCGCCCCAGGTCATCTTTATGCTCGCGGAGTTCCAGGCCAATCTGGCGCACAATTTCTCCGCGTTTGGGCGCCGGAACCATCCGCCATTCCTTAAAAGTTTCCTGCGCTTTCTCTACAACCTGGTCATATTCTTCGCGGGTAGTAACGGTAGTATCAGCAATTTTCGAACCGTCAATAGGGGTGTGACTGGAGATTTTTTCGCCCTCGGAATCGCCAAGGGATTTCTGACCGGTGGATGTGCCGAGGTTCGTGCCTTCGATGCCGAGCGTCTTGAGAAAATCCATAAATTGGTTTGTTGATTCGTTAAATTTTGATCCTAAAATACATATTGTCCATGAGTATTCCGCAGTCCATTCGGGGTTGGAAAGTAAAAATCCATGGGCTGCAATAAAAGATGATCTGACTATGAATATAACATCTGTGTCGAATCGGCAGGAAACCCTGCTGCGCAAGTTGAATCGAAAAAAATATCGGCAGAAAGAGCAGCTTTTTTTGATTGAAGGCGCACGTGCTGTGGAACAGGTGCTGACGAACAGGTCGGTAGATGTGCAAGCACTGTTTTTTGATGAGGACCAGCAGAATTGGCTGCAGGAATCTTGGCAAAAAGCAGTTGCTGATATCCAGGTTCGAAGCTTGTCTGGGGATCTCTTTGCCGAGGTTTCTGATACCGATACTCCACAGGGCGTGCTGGCGATCTGCCGAATGCCGAATGAGGCAACTGTTTCTGAGCTTGTATCCCAAAAAGGTATTATCGTAGCGCTTGATGCCGTGCAGGATCCCGGGAATCTGGGCACGATCATTCGCACGGCTTCTTGGTTTGGTGCAAAAGGGATTATATCAGGAAAGGGTACGGTGGATCTGTTTCATCCCAAGGTAGTACGAGCCACGGCGGGAGCAACGGGCAGCCTGCCGTTTATGAATGGGGAACTTGCAGGTATTTTTCCTGAGTTTGAACAACAGAACTGGCCGATTTATTTCTTGGATGCCGGTGATGACGCGACGGATTTGGCAACAATTCCATCCCAAGAAAAGGCCGTGCTGGTAGTGGGGAATGAGGCACATGGCGTTCGGTCCGAATTGATGAATGGACGAGGTTCAAAAGTCCGTATTTCGTCACCGGCTAACAATCCCAGTGTGGAGAGCTTGAATGTAGCAGTGGCCACCTCTATTGCGCTATATGGATTTGTTGACAAGCTGGATTAATCTTTCATTAAGATTGCAATAATAATTGCTTCTGGTCAGGCTATTCAATAACGTTGAAACAAGGCAGGATTTCAGCACTGTTGTTCTTTAATATAAAATTGATGCTTTATGTCCAGAGATAAGTCCACGAAGATTTTCGTTCTCGATACCTCTGTTCTTTTATACGATTCTGATGCCGTCAAAAACTTCCAGAAAAACGATATTGCTATTCCTATTACCGTATTGGAAGAGATTGACACCTTTAAGAAAGGCAATAACGTCATAAATTTACATGCCCGGGAATTCAGCCGCTATCTCGACAAAATTTCCGACAAGAATATGCTGCAGCAGTGGATTCCCCTGAACGGGGAAACCCACGGCAAGCTGCGGGTATTGAATAATGAGGACAGTGAAGTCGATTCGGCAGAAATTTTTGGCAAGAAGAAAAATGATCATCGCATTCTCAACTCGGTGCTCAAGCTGATGGAAGAGGAGTCCGAAAAGAAGGTGGTGCTCGTTTCCAAAGACATCAACCTGCGTATTAAGGCGCGGGCGCTGAATATCGAGGCCGAGGATTACGAGACGATTCGCATCAAGGATATTGATCACCTCTACAAGGGTAAAACCGAGATAAAATATGAGAATTCGGAGCTTATTGACCGCCTCTATGAACAAGGACAGCTGGAGCGGGAAGAGATTACTGATGAAAAGCCAACAAGCAATCATTTTTATATCCTGAAAAATCATTCCAGCTCGGCGCTGGGTTATTACAATGCGCAGAAAGATCTTATTGAACCGGTTCATCGTAATACGGCCTATGGCGTGACGCCGCGCAATGCCGAACAAACCTTTGCACTGCAAGCGATTATGAATCCTGATAACCTGCTGGTGACCATCACCGGCGCGGCTGGAACAGGAAAAACGCTGTTGGCACTGGCCGGAGCCTTGGAGCAACGCCGCAATTATCATCAGATTTTCTTGGCGCGACCGATTGTGCCGCTCAGCAATAATGATATTGGCTATCTGCCGGGCGATATCAACTCGAAGATTGATCCCTACATGCAGCCGCTTTGGGATAACCTGTCGTTTATTAAGAATCAATTTCCCGAGACCAGCAAGAAATATCAAAAAGTGGAGAAGATGGTCGAGAATGATAAGCTCCGCATTATTCCGCTGGCGTATATACGGGGTCGCAGTCTCTCGAATGTCATTTTTATTGTGGATGAGGCTCAAAATCTGACGCCGCACGAAGTGAAGACGATCATCACGCGGGCCGGAGAAAACACCAAGATAATTTTCACCGGGGATATTTACCAGATCGATACGCCGTACCTCGATACCCAAAGTAACGGATTATCATTTTTGGTGGATCGCATGCACGACAACGATCTGTATGCGCATATCAACCTCGAAAAAGGAGAGCGCTCCAAGCTGGCGAACCTGGCCAGCGAATTATTGTGATAAAACACAGATCTTTCCTTAACGCCTGCTAGCCGAAGCCTTTGGCGTAGGCTGGGTCGAGATGACGACCATAAACCCCTTCCGTTATTTCGAGTAAAACGAGAAATCTTTGTTTTTATAGTCGGAAATCGGCCGCGGATCAGCACAGATTAGTACGGATTTGATCTGTGAAAATCTGCGGCTAATTATACTGTCGCAAGCGTCTCGCTTGTGACAATGTTATTTTAGCATCTGTTGAAATCTGTGTAAATAAGTGGCTAACCAATGTTTTGAGCTGCAATCCATCCCGTAGTCCACGCCGATTGAAAATTATAGCCTCCCGTAATGCCGTCAATATTCAGCACTTCGCCGGCAAAATATAAATTGGGACATTTCTTGCTCTCCATCGTGCCCATATTGATTTCATCCAGTGGAATGCCGCCGCTGGTTACAAACTCATCCTTGTAGGTCGTTTTGCCCTGGATCTCATAAGTCGCAGCGGTAAGTGTCTGCGTAAGCTCGTGGATCTGCTTGTTCGACAATTCCGCCCAGCGTTTCTCCGGGGATATATTTGCCAGTTCTAAAAATCGCTTCCACAGCCGGTTTGGGATGGCAAACTGATCTTGCTTGTCGGCTTGCTTTCGGGCATTGTTATCCCGAAGACGATTGAGTATTTCGCGGACCTCGTGTTCTTTCTTCGGATGCAGCCAGTTGACCTTGATCGTAAATCGGTACTCTTCGTCATAAAGATAGGGCGCCGCCCAAGATGAGGTCTTGAGTACAGCCGGCCCGCTCAATCCCCAGTGCGTAATCAAAATGGGACCAGTATGCTGGTAAGATGTACCTTTGATTTCGACGGATCCCTGTTCGACAGAAATACCGGCCAGGTCCTCGAAAATTTTATCCCGAAAGTTGAAGGTAAATAGGGAGGGAACGGGTTCAACAATAGAATGACCGAGATCAGCCAGCCAATCATATGTTTTACGTCGATTCGATCCGCCCGTGGCAATGACAACGGCATCAAATATTTGGGATGATTCATTGCGCACATCAAGGCGATAGGAATGTTGGTCTGCTGTTTCTATAGCATCAACTTTAGTTTTTGTCTTGATGCTTACACCGTGTTTGTTGGCTTCCCTTTTCAGGCAGTTGATGATGGTTGCGGAGTCATCGGTGGTGGGAAACATGCGTCCGTCGCTCTCGGTTTTGAGGTCGATTCCCCGATCTTCAAACCACGTGACGGTATCCTCCGCCTGAAACTGTTCGAATGCCCAGCGCAGCTCTTTGGACCCGCGCGGATAAGCGTTGGCAAGGATCTCGGGATCAAAGCAGTGGTGGGTAACATTACAGCGTCCACCGCCCGAAATACGGACTTTCGACATTACTTCGCGACTCTTTTCGAAAATGGTGACGTCCAGATCGGGATTGCGTCGTGCCGTATTGATCCCGGCAAAAAATCCCGCTGCACCGCCGCCGATAACTGCAATGTTTTTCGTTTTTGCCATAGCAATTACAGCTGAATAAACTCCGAACTTATTGCATCACCCCAGAAGAAATTTGCATGAGCATCAAAATCCTCAGTAGAATCCGTGGTAAGGAATCGACGGTTCCCGCCCATAGAGCATTTTTCGGCCATCTCGGGATGCCGATCCAAATAATCAGCCAGACTTTTCGCAACAATTTTGCCCTGGCTCAAAACCGTGATATCATCTCCAACGAACTGCTGTATTTTGTCCATCAGAAGCGGATAGTGCGTGCAGGCAAGCAACAGCGTGTCTATTTTATTGGATTTCGAAAGAATACCTTCGATATGCTGTTTGACAAAATAGTCGGCGCCGGCACTGTCGTATTCCCGATTTTCAACCAGCGGCACCCACATTGGGCAAGCTTCCTGATAAACCTCCAGTTCTGGAAACTGATGCTCAATCTCCATCACATAGGAGTTCGAATTGACTGTGCCGCTGGTCCCGAGAACGCCCACATGACCGGTTTTGGAAAAGTCACCGATCACTTCTGCCGTGGGACGAATCACGCCCAGCACTCTGCGATCGGGATCAATTTGGGGCAGATTTTTTTGTTGAATAGTTCGGAGGGCCTTGGCCGAAGCCGTGTTGCAGGCCAGAATAACTAAGTGACAATTTTGGGAGAACAGATACTTCACGCATTCCAGCGTGTAATGGTAAATCGTGTCAAATGAGCGGGTGCCATATGGCGATCGGGCGTTGTCGCCGAGGTAGAGATAGTCGTATTCCGGCAGTTCTTCGACAATATCCTTCATGACGGTTAAACCGCCATAACCAGAGTCAAAAATACCGATAGGAGCTGTACTCATTCGAGAATCAGGAATTGATAATTATAAGATTGAAAAGAAGGCTAAAGTAAGAAAAATAATCCAATTCTTAATTCGCAACTCAGAACTCTTACTTTAACGGACGTGCCAGTACAACGGTTTTTTTGAAGGCTTTATCACTGCCGGAGGCACTGTCGTAGGCTTCGAATACGACAATATAAATGCCGATTCGATTTCGTCCGCCGTCGCCTTTGCGTCCATTCCAGATGAGCTGACTTTCAAAACCGGCCTGTTTGCCGTCGGCCAGCTCGCGCACCATGCGTCCGTACCGATCATAGATATGGACTTTAATCAGGTAGTCTTGGTGGTCGAGCTTGTAATTGATAAACAGGTTATCATTGTTACCATTGCCATCGGGCGTAAAGGGATTGGGCGTAAAACTGATGCCCGTTTCGTCTGGAGCCTGACTTTCTCCCTGATAAATGGAATTCTCCTGATTGGGTGTTCCACCTTTCGAATTTACACTGGACCCCCAGTTGGAATCGTCATTGCTGGGACCGCTTGGGGTAATACGTTCGAGGGATACGCCTCGCGTATCAATCAGATTGGGATTTTGCCAGGTTTCATCATAAAAGACGGAATCAATATTGGCACCAGTGCTGTCAGAAATAAAGATGCCATCGCCCGAAGAGGCCAGGCTCAGGGTAGTGCGATCTATCCGCATGATGGATTGCAGGTTGGATGATTCGAGATCGAAAAAGTTGGCTACCATGCTTTCTGCAAAAGTGGTTGCCTCGTCGGCATAGACGAGCACTTTACCCTGCGCTGGCACCCATTTTGCCGTACTGGATACCGGCTGCAGTTCACGGACATCTCCATCTTCATCGGGTGCGTCGTGCAGCACAAGTCCCTCCAGCGAAATGGCGTAATCACGGGTATTGCGGAGCTCGATATATTCGCTCTGATCCGGTTGGTTGTCGTCGGGCTCGTCAAGCGGATTGTACATGATTTCGTTAATGACAAGATCTTTTTCGGATGCATTCATTGGCTGTGCAACCGCCACTTCGGATTGCTGGGCGGTATTGCCTTTTATATCCGTCAGGTTTTGAACGACGATGGAGGTTCCATTGGCCACGGTTTTCTTGGTTCGACTTTGAGGGGAATCCAGGATAATGACATTACCGTTGGTGGAATCAAAAGAGACAACATTCAGTGGCTGATCGCTAAGCAAAAATTGCAGATCGTCGGTCAGTTCGATAAACTCATTGAACTGTACTTCGTAGTTACCATCAGAACGCACCTTGGAAAAAATAACTTCGGGCGGGCTGGTATCAGGGCTGAACGTAACGTTTTGTTGTCCTCCTGAACTGCCATTTTCACTGGTACTGGTCTCCCAGTTTGAAGCATCATTCGAAGCGGCCAGTGGGTCTTTTCGTTCAAGGGAGGTTCCTTCCTCATTGCCTCCCCAGCTTTGCGAATATCGCAGTGAATCTATGGTGACTCCATTTTGATTACGCAGATATACCGCATCCGGGGTATTGTTGTTAAGCGAAGGGAAGCCACTGATTGCATAGCCGTTGCTGCCCACATTTGTAGCGAAAATATTGCTCCCCGTGAGTACAATATATCCCCCGGCCCGAAGCTTTTTGTTTTGGCTGATTGATGTTGTACCAACGGCATCTCCAACGACCCAATTCGTAAGGTCAAAATTATTGGTGCTGGTATTATATAATTCGATAAAGTCAGCCTTTCCGCTTGAGCCGGGATTATATAAAATTTCGTTAATTACAATATCGCCCCGTTGTGCTTCTTCGATCTGCAGGTATTCCACTTCCTTCGTTGTGGATTGGAGCGTGTTGCCAAATACATCCGAAATATTGGATACAGTGACATCATAGGTAGTGCCCGACTCCAGGTCTTGATTTAAGAACAGTTGTACACTGTCATCGTTGGCGGCAATTAACTGGATATCTCGACTGGGGCTAATTTGGTAATTTTCTTGATCACTGGCTGAGGAGGATGTGACTCGTTCGGAGAATTCAAGCTGTAAACTTGATTGATCAATAGTGAAAAGCTCTTCGAAGGTGGGGGGCGTTTCATCCGGTTCAATCAGGTTGGTACTGCCTGGTGTTCCGAACCCGTTGGGAGAGTTTCCCCAATTTTCCTGAAATGTACCTGAAACGGCCGTGGTACGCCGTTCGAGCGCTACTTCGTTGCCGCCCCAATCAGAGGTAAATCGCAGAGAATCGAGCTGTATGCCGTTATTGTCATGTAGGACAATGTCATCGCCGCTGTTATTAAGGGCTGGAAAGTTAGGCATGCTCACCAGCGCAATATCGGGATAATCCGAAAGCAGGGTATTGTCGGGCGCGATAACGGCAAAACTGTCCGGCGGGACGACAAATTGGGAATTCGTAATAACGTTTTTGTTGCCTCTGTTGTCGCTGAGGGTCCATCCTTGCAGATCAAATGATTCAGATGTGGGATTATAAATTTCGACATATTCGGTACTGCCGGAGATGGGATCAAAACTGAACTCGTTGACAAAAACATCGCCCGGACTCACCGGTGATACTTCGTAATAGGTAAAAGAGGTATCTGTGGGAGCGATGGCATTGGCAAAGACATCGGTAATATTTTGTGTTGTCAACTCATAGGTTACCGCATTCTGGAGATTATCATCTAGTACGAGATGTACGTTTCGGTTGTCGGATAGCTGAGCATCTATTACGGCGGGGCTGCCCGAAAGCGTGTAATTTGTGGTATTTTCAGCGGTAGAGGCATCCAGCTGTTCCGAAAAGCGAAGCTCCAACTCAGTATTGCTAAGCACAGCAAAGTTAACCAATAATGGAGGATTGTTATCCGGTGGTACCTGATTAGCACGGCCCGGGGTCCCAAAACCATTGGGTGATTCGCCCCAGTTTGGTTGATAAAATCCTGCCACATCAATACTGCGTCGTTCCAGGGCCACTTCATCGGATCCCCAGTTTGAGGTATAAGCCAGCGAATCGAGAAGTGTGCCACTGTTGTTTTTAATGATGATTTGGTCGCCGCCATTATTGAGGGACGGAAATTCATTCATCACTACCAGGGAGATGTCTGGGTAATCAGATTCGAGGGTATTATCAGGGGCAATAACCGCAAAGCTGTCTGGCGGTACGATAAATTGGGAGGAGGTAATTACACCCTCATTTTGAGTGTTGTCACTGAGAGTCCACCCTTGCAGATCTAGTGATTTCGATGAGTGATTATAAATCTCAATATACTCCGAGCTATTCGATGGCGGGGCGGCCATAAACTCATTGATGGCCACATCTCCCGAATCGGAGGGAGATACCTCATAAAAAGTAAAGGAAGTGTCAGTCGGCGCGATGGCATTGCCAAAAATGTCAGCCACATTTTCTATGGACAGCGTGTAAGAGGTGTTATTCTGGAGATTATTACCCGGCGTCAAGAATACGCTATCCGGAGAAGCAAAGGTGGCATCCGATATGGTGATGCCGCCGGAAAGCGTAAAATTACCGGTATTCTCTGCGCTGGCTTGGTCTAGCGATTCTGAAAAAGTAATCGTCAGCTGATTATTTTCAATAAACAGCGATTCTAGTTCGGGCGGGGTGGTATCCGTGGGAATCTCATTGGCAGAACCGGGTGTACCGAAGCCGTTGGGCGCATCGCCCCAGTTGCTTTGATAAATGGCGGGCACGTCAACAGATCGGCGTTCTAATGCTACTTCGTCACTGCCCCAGTTCGAAGAATAGTTCAGTGAATCTAACAGCGTGCCATTGCTATCTCGGATGGTTATGACATCGCCGCCGTTATTTAGCGAAGGGAAGTTGCCCATCGAAATGAGTGCGATAGTAGGATAGTCTGCTGCCAACGTGTTTTCAGGTGCGATTACTACAAAGCTATCGGGTGGTACGATGAACTGGGAATTGGCAATCATATCCTGATTCTGTATGGCATCGCTGAGCGTCCAGCCCTGCAGGTCGAGTGATTTCGAAGAGTGGTTGTAAATCTCAATATACTCCGAGCTGTTGGAGGGGGGAGCGGCCATAAATTCATTGATGGCAACATCTCCTGAGTCCACGGGCGTGGGATTGTAATAGGTAAGCGAGGTATCGGTGCTGGTTACGGCGTTGCCAAAAATATCTTCAACATCCGAAATGCTAATGGTGTATTCCTGGGCGTTTTGGAGGTTGGATCCTAATGATAGTTCTACGCTGTCGGCTTCGGTCTGGGCGGCCGAACTTATGCTGATGCTGGAAACACTGTAGTTAGTCTCGTCGTTTGCTGTGGATGATTCCAGCCGTTCATCAAATCCCAGCTTTACTGTTTGGCCGGATGCAATACGAAGACCCGAAAGCTGCGGAGGAGTATTATCTTGGGCAATTTCGTTGGGTAGTCCGGGTGTTCCTCCATTGGCATTGGGCGAATTGCCCCAGTTTTCTTGGTAAATACTGGGCGTCGAAGCCGAACGCCGTTCAAGCGCAACATCCGTGCCGCCCCAGCTAGAATTGTAGGTTAGCGAATCTGCAATGGTGCCATCATCTGTTATTAATTGTACGGCATCGGGTGTGCTATTATTAAGGGCAGGAAAGCCGGCCTCGTGATACGCCCGGTTCCCAAATACATTGAAGAGTTCGGTGGTATCGGCAGAAATCACCAAAAAACTGTCGGGCTCGATGGGGATGGGATTCGCCCCCAACGCATTTGTGTTGTTATTATCACCAATTTGCCAGTTGGCCAGATTTAAATACTTGTTGCTGGTATTTCTAATTTCGATATACTCTTCACTCAGGGAAGTTGGAAAATCGTACGCAAATTCATTGATAATAATATCGCCATTGGCGTAGGAGTCAAAGAATTGAAATTCGAAAGTGGTGTTGGGGTCGATCGTATTGCCGTCGGTATCATCAATGTCATTAACAGCTAGCGTATATTCACCTCCTGTAATGGGGGAATCGTAGCTAAGCTGCACAACATTATTTGAGGTACTTGTATTATTGGGATTACCTGCACCGGGACTGATAGAAAAATCGGAGTTTTGAACGCTGGAGGGATCAATATCAAGATTGAAGGAAACATCGAACGTTTGGTTGTCAATGACGGCAACATTCTGAATATCTAATGGAGGGTTTACTTTTGTTACTTGTATATCATCATATTCAAAAAGATCATGGCGCGTACTGGAATAGTCGCTAAATAATCCGATATAACTGCTTTGGCTGTAGGTATTATCTGTGGTTGTACCTTGTGAGCTGTAGGTGCTTCCCCCGCTGGGATCAGCTAAAAGTTCCCAATTGCCATGGGTGTCTCTGGTTACTCGTATCCGTACCGTTACGGGATCAGAGTCAACCAGTCCATCTGTGCCATCAATGATTTTTGTGCTCCCATTACCGTCTTGCCGATAGAGACTTACTTCATCTTCCGTATCACCAATTTGGATAAAATACCCATTGAGATCATTTTTCAAGCCGGGTGAATCTGAAATGATATAAAACCGCGCTAAGTTACTGCCCGAAGGATTGAACCCGAGTTGTATGAGTGCTTCCCATTCGCCGTATGCCGCCGTTGATGGCGTAGTAATTACGGCTTCGTCGGTAACTTCGGGAGCATCAAGCTGCAGGCGGTTTGATGCATTAACAATATGTTTGGATTCGGGATCGGTCCAGGTGGGATTATTGGTAAAATCACCATCACTGAAATCCTCATCAATGATAACCGTCTGCGCTAATACATCTGAAGAAATGAAAGCGGTGAGGAAGAAAAAAAGCGCCGTAATTTTATATCGCATGTTGGTTTGTCCCGGGAAAAATTTTGATATAAGAATAATGGAGAAGGGCATGAATGGCAAGAAAAGAGAGGATAAAAAAAGAGGTGAAACTGCTCTCAACAGTTTCACCCCGGAAGGACATTTGATATTGCTCTCTATTTCAACGGCTTTACGCTTTCTAAGCGCTTGTGTAAGTAAGACCGTTGAAAAGACAAATCCTTACAAATTTTTTTGAATTTTTTTATATAATCTGTTTCAACTGTCAAAACCCTCAAAAAGAAACCTATGAATTACTCCAGTAGCCAGTCGATCCCTTTCGAATCGGTGGATTATAATCACGGCCTGCAGATGGCCAAAGGGATTTTGAAACTCAATCGCGATGGGATTGAACTCGAATTTCAGGTGCAAGACAGTTTTGTAGGAGTAATCAAGTCGGATGTGAAAACCCTGCACCTGTCGTATGATGAACTGGAGTCCATTGAGTACAAGAAAGGCTGGTTTAGCGCAAAGATAATATTAAAGACCTCTTCGATGCGACCGTTGAGTGAGTTGCCTGGTAACGAGCAGGGAGAATGCACGCTCAAGGTAAAACGGAAGCACCGGGATGAAGCCCAGAACACCATCGCCCAGGCCCGGCTTGCTCTTTCAGAGCACAAACTGGATCAGCTGGATGATAGAAAGACAGACTAAAAGAAAAACTCTGTCAGAGTTGAAAGCTTAAATAAGTGCCCAAGGGCAATCAGTTGATATATCCTTTTGCTGCCAGCAGTTCGGCATTTAGGATGGCACCACCGGCTGCTCCGCGGATGGTATTGTGCGCCATCGTCACATAGCCCAGATCCATAACGGTTCCTTTACGAAGACGTCCCACTGCCGTTTGCATGCCGCCTTCGCGATCCGCATGGAGACGCGGTTGCGGATAACGATCTTCTTTATAAAGTCTGATCGGGTTATCGGGGGATGATGGCAGATCCAGATCCGCAATAGGATTATTCCAGTCAGTGAATGCTTGTTCGGCTTCTTCGATGGATGACGGTACATTTTTGAGTTTCACAGCCACCGAAAGTAAGTGTCCCTCGATAGTAGGTACGCGCACAGCCGTAGCCTGGATAGTGAAGTTATTAAAGGTGATGGAGTTATCTGTGAGCGTACCCAACACCTTGGTCGATTCGGTTTCTACCTTGGGTTCCTCTCCGCCGATATGTGGCACTACGTTGGCTACAATATCCATGCTGGAAACTCCGGGATAGCCGGCTCCGGAAACGGACTGCATGGACGTGACAACGAGAGAATCTATGCCGAATGCATCGTGCAATGGCTTCAGCGACATCGAGAGCGGCACGGATACGCAATTGGGATTGGTGACAATCCAGCCACTGCCGTCGTTAGTGAAGGTCTGTTTTTTAATCAGATCCGCATGGTTGGGATTAACCTCCGGCACCAGCAGGGGCACTTGATCGTGCATGCGGTAATTTTTGGCATTGGAGATCACGGGGATACCCGCCTCAGCAAAATCTTTTTCAATTTCTTCGGCAACGGAAGAATCCAGTCCGGAGAATACAAAATCCACGCCCTCGAAATTTGCGGGATCACATTCCTGGACTTCCAGTTCAGCGGCGGCAGAGGGGAGTTTGGTTTTTTCAATCCAGTGGGCGGCCTGTTTGTATTTTTTACCGGCCGAGCGCTCGGAGGCGCCCAAAACGTTAACAGTAAACCAAGGATGATTTTCTAGTAAACGAATAAACTTTTGTCCTACGGCACCGGTGGCTCCGAGAACTCCAATTTGAAATGATGGCATGTCGTTTTGAATTAATTTGTTGATAGATCGTGATAGAAAATGAGTGGCTTAGAAAATAGGCATAAATCAATGATTAATTAAAGCGGCAATTTTTTCTATCTTTGGGCATCTTAAAAAAAATTAGTCACCCAAAAATTTAGCACTACATGTCAGTTACTGAACTCGATAGTTTAGATACGCTCGTTTCGTTGGCAAAGGCCCGCGGTTTGATTTTTCAATCCTCAGAAATTTACGGCGGACTTGGAGCCGTCTATGATTACGGTCCGCTGGGTGTGGAGCTGAAACGAAATATCCGCGATTTCTGGTGGAAGGATATGACCCAGAAACACGACAACATCGTGGGGCTCGATTCGGCCATTTTTATGGATCCCAAGGTGTGGAAGGCCAGTGGTCATTTAGATGGATTTAATGATCCAATGATTGACGACAAGCAGTCGAATAAGCGCTATCGGGCCGACATGCTGATCGAAAATGAAATTGCCAAGCTGCGAAGCAAAGGCAAGGCCGATAAAGCTGATGAAATGCAGGAGCAGCTCGATACTGCCGGTTCGCGAAAGGGCGTTTGCGAAGATCTGTATGACATTATCATGGAAAATGAAATTCGGGCTCCGGAATCGGGGGCATTTGAATGGACGGAAGTGCGTCAGTTTAACCTGATGTTTAAGACCCAGTTTGGAGCGACTTCTTCGGGCGGTGACGATGACGACTCGGTGTATCTTCGCCCCGAGACGGCACAGGGTATTTTTGTGAACTTTAAGAACGTGATGGATACGGCGCGTCAGCAGGTGCCTTTTGGCATTGCCCAGGTTGGAAAGGCGTTTCGTAATGAGGTTGTTGCACGGCAATTTGTATTCCGCATGCGGGAGTTTGAACAGATGGAGATGCAGTATTTCGTAGAGCCGGGTACCGACGCCGAAAGTTATGATCACTGGCTTAATGAACGATTGGATTGGCATAAGAAGCTGGGTATCCGAGAGCATAAGCTCCGCACGCATCCACATCCCGAGGATAAATTAGCGCATTACGCCGAAGCTGCTGCTGATATTCAATACGAATATCCCATTGGCTGGCAAGAGGTTGAGGGGGTGCATAATCGCACTGATTTTGATCTGAGTCAACACATGGAGTATTCGGGCAAGAAGCTGGAGTATTACGATCAGCAGAAGCAGGAAAAATATGTACCATACGTTATTGAAACGTCAATTGGACTCGATCGCACGGTGATGATGGTGCTTAGCGATGCGTATCGCGAGGAGGAAGTGGATGGCGACACGCGAACGGTGTTGAAGATGAATCCACAGCTGGCGCCGACAAAAGTGGGTATATTTCCGCTTATCAAAAAGGATAAACTGCAGGATCTGGCGCACAAAATTACTGATGATCTGAGAGAAGATTATAACGTGCTGTACGACGAGTCCGGATCCATCGGCAAGCGGTATCGTCGCCAGGATGAAGCCGGTACTCCATTTTGTATAACTGTTGATTTTGACGGAGTGGAATCGGAAGGCGAAGACACGGTGACGATCCGCTACCGCGATGATATGACCCAGGATCGGGTGCCGGTCAGTCGATTGAAAGAGGTGATAGACGATAAAATGAAGAGCTGGAAGCCGGAGTAGGATTTAGTGTTAAGCGTTGGACGCTTAACACAGCAATGAGTAATCTTAAAAAAAGATGGATCCCACTTCTGAGGTGGAATCTATCTAATTGAAACGTTAGACCTGTCAGGTTTTGAAAACCTGACAGGTTTTTTTATTGCCTTAGGCTCCCAAAGAAACTACCCATACAAGTAGCCCTAAAAAAATAAGAATTACGATAATGACGATGAGGTTTCCAAGATTTACGGTATAGCCACCGGCTCGTCTCTTCTGTAGAAAAATGCGGTTGTCATCATTGTTAACATAAAAAGGTCCGTACCAATAATCGGAGTTATTGAGATGGCTATCGGCTTCTTTTTCCCATTCGATGCCGGCTTTGGCGGTGTAATAAATGAGTCCCGACAGTGCTAATGCAATGACCAATCCAATCAGTAAATTATTCATCCTGAGTTTGTTCTTTCTTGATCCAGTTGCTGATGGTTGATGTAAAAGGATATACAAACTGTTCTTCCAAGCTGCCATATTCTTGAGTAGATCCGGTTTTTGCTTTTTGGAAAAGATGGTTTCCCTGCTCAAACTCCCATATTTGATAAGGAACATCGGCCGAATCCAGTGCAGTTTTGATGGGTTCTTTATTCATATCAACGGTGACTTGGGTATCCTTACCCCCGAACAAGACGAGCACCGGAATATCCAGCCTGCGTAAGTCATCCGTAGGATCATAGAACAGCAGCGATTGCATTTGTGGACTGCCAAAGGTAGCCATCAGCTGATCTGTCTGTCGTTTGCCCAGACTGGATGCCTGTGCGCTGTCGGCACCGGCTGCCAATTGAATATCCGTAAATTGTTTCTGGTATGTTTCTTTGGCTTGCTGGATTCCCTGCTGATCCCGAATGGCTTGCATGAGCTGTTCTCGGGCGGCAATTTCTTGTTCTATGAGCACCGAATCGATGCCCGATCCGGCAAAAGCTTGTTTTATTTGAAAGCGGAGCACGTCTTTAAGCGGGACGCCGGTCGAGGCCATCAGGATAATTTTGTCTATAGCTGGATTTTCAGCGGCTAGCTTGCCGGCGACCAATCCACCCTGACTGTGACCCAAGAGAATAATGTGCTCGAAGTCGTGCTCTTGCATCGCCGTTAGATCATGGATGATTGCCTCCACATCCGCAGCCAGCATATCGAGCGTAGCGTTGCCAAAATTACCGGTGGATTCCCCAATGCCGCGGTCGTCGTATCGAAAAGTGGCGATGTTATCCATGGTGAGGGAATCGGCCAGCACGGCAAACGGTTTGAAATTGCTGACGGGTGTCATTGTTTCGTCGCGATCTTGTGGACCACTGCCCGAGATCATAATTACCAAGTGCTTTGCCTTTGCTTTTTTAGGCCAGGTAAGCGTTCCGCCGATAGTTACCGAATCGTTTTGGATGGTAAGATCTTTAGTGTGATAGTTCTTGGATGATTTATTTGATGGGTCCTCTTTTTTAGAGAGTGTAAATGGGAACTGTTGGCCCGCCTGGTGGTATTGTCCTTTGATAGTTGTATCCGTAATGAACTGGCCTTGAAACTGTGCAACATTGACGCTGGTTACAAATTCAAAAAATACCGAGTCCGGTTCTCCAAAGCGGATATTTTGAAGTGGAAGTGTGGTCCCCTGTATTTTGATATTACCGTTCAGGGAATCATCCTGTGTGAACTGGGTCGTGATTGGCAAATTATATGTTGGAGTGTTGATGATACCCTCCCAATCTCCCGCCAGCGGCTGTTGTGCATAAAGTGATACCGACTGCAGTAACAGGATGCCAAGAATTAATGCACGAAATTTGAATTTCAGCATGAGGGTGTTCCTTTGTTGGTTTGCTAATAAGCATCTGAAAATAATATGAGATAATTAATCCCAATAAAAAAGCCCGACCAGAAAGTCGGGCTCAATAAAATAGCTTTTTGAGGTGTAGAAGTTACATTCCCGTATTGGCTACGCCAATTACACCACATCCCACGCGTGGACCTGCGGCTCCGGAAGGTTGTGATTTTAGATCATCTTGTCCGCCGTGCACAATTACGCCGTGACCGACAATACTGTTGGGGCCGTTGAGCGTAATTTTTGAATCCACATAATCGATGGTGGCCGATCCGTCTTCATTCACTTCAATATTGCCCATATCGCCCATGTGGCGGTTGTCATCAGCAGGAGCTCCATGCTCGTTACCGGTGGGATTGTAATGTCCGCCGGCCGACGTGCCATCATCAGCAGTACAATCTCCATATTGGTGGATGTGAAAGCCGTGCATTCCCTGGCTTAATCCTTGCAGTTCACCCTGCACTCGCACGCCATTGTCGGTGGATGTAAACGTTACCGTACCACTTGCATCATTTCCTGCGGTAGCATGCACAACAGCCACAGCTTTTGTTAAGTTAGCACTGGACTTCATATCTGTTTCTTCGTTTTGGGAATCTTGTTGTGCACATCCCGCCGCAAGTACAAGAAATAGCGAGCAACAAATTAGACGCTTAAATAATGTCATGGTAAAATATTTTATTGGGATTTAATGCCATCGTATAAACAACCTTAAACCTAATGGCATTCAGCGAGGTTAAAAAATGTATTTTTGTTGATGATGTTTTCGCATCACCGCCTGCTGATTTATATCTTAGGATTTCAACTTTTTTAATAAATAAAAGATACGAGCAATGGCTGAACAATCGACTCCGCTTTTTCACTTGGCATTTCCGGTTGCAGACCTGGATGAAACGCTTACGTTCTATCGCGATGTACTTGGATGCGAAACGGGACGAAGTTCTGACGACTGGATCGATTTTAACTTCTGGGGACATCAGGTAGTGGCGCATTTGAGTCCCGATGAAGCCGGAAAATCCAGCATGAACGATGTGGACGGGCATGCGGTGCCGGCCAAACATTTTGGGTTGATATTAGAGTGGCACCAGTGGGAGAAGCTGGCCGAACGCCTGCAGAAACATAATGTGGATTTTATCATTGAGCCCTACATTCGGTTCGAAGGCAAGCCCGGCGAACAGGCTACGATGTTCTTTAAGGATCCGAGTGGCAATGCGCTGGAATTCAAAGCCTTTCGAAATAAAGAGCAGATTTTTGCAACGTAGATAGTCTCGAGTATTGAGTAGTGAGTCATGAGTTAGAAAGTGCTTGTTGATAATTTTTACGCCTAACAATAAAATCATCAGGCTAAATAATATGAAGCTCATTTCAATGAGCTTTTGGTGAGTTTTAGTCTAATAATTCATTATCAGGCGGTAATTTGAGTGATGGAGCACTCACTACTCAATACTCATGACTCATTACTAAACTTCTCCTCAATTTCGCTCATCTTGGTCGCCAGCTCTTCCCACTCGGCATATACTTCAACGAGTTCAGCTTTTAGTTTTTCGTACTCCATCGAGATCTCCTTCACCTGTTCTTCATCCTCATAAAAATCGGATTTCGCCATCAGTTCTTCGATCTCATCTTTCCGTTTCTCCATTAGTTCAATGTCCTCTTCCAGCGGCTCAATTTTCTGTTTCAGCGGCTTCAAACGATCATGCTTACGCTGTCGTTTTTGAGCTTCAATGCGTCGCTCTTCTTTGCGCGACAATCCTGAGCTATTGCTTGAAGAGCTGTCTTTTTGTTCTTGGGTATCTTCCTGATTTTCCCGTTCCTCCACTTTCTCGAGATAGTAGGAGACATTCCCCAAAAATGTATTGGTTTCGTTGGGACGAACTTCCAGCACTTTATCCACGATAGGATCCAGAAAATCACGGTCGTGAGATACGATCATAAAGGTTCCCTCATATTGTTGGAGGGCTTGCTGCAGGATGTTTTTCGACTGCATATCCAAGTGGTTGGTCGGCTCATCAAAGGTCAGGAAGTTGGCCGGCATCAACAGCATGCGGGCCAGCGCCAACCGACTTTTTTCACCGCCCGAAAGCACCGATACTTTTTTGAATACATCGTCGCCCTGGAACAGGAAGCATCCTAAGATGGTGCGCAAGCGTGTTGCGTCGGCTTTGGGTGCGGCTTCGCGCATGGTTTCGAAAACGGTTTTGCTGAGATCCAACTCATCGGCCTGGTGTTGGGCAAAATAAGAGGTCGTAACATTGTGACCCGGCTCGCGATTGCCGCTGTTGAAATCTTCGAGTCCTGCAAGCATGCGAATCATCGTTGACTTACCGGCGCCATTGGGGCCGACGACTGCAATTTTATCGCCGCGGTCAATGGAGTAGTTGAGATTTTCAAATACAACATTATCACCATATTGCTTGCGGATGTTTTCCAGCTTCATCACTACGGCGCCACTGCGCTCGGGCTGTGGAAACTCAAAAGAGATCTCCTCTTCGCGCTCATCCAGCTCAATCTTGTCCATCTTTTCGAGCTTCTTAATCCGGCTCTGTACCTGCGCGGCTTTGCTGGCGTTATACCGAAACTTGTCGATGAAATCCTGTATCTCTTTGATCTCTTTCTGCTGATTTTCGTACGCTTTCCGCAGGTGTTCCTTCCGCTCGGCATGTTTCTCTTTGTAGTAATCGTAATTGCCCGAGTAATCGAACAGATCACCGCGTTCAAGAGCGAGCGTGCGATTAGTAATTTTATTCAAAAACGCCTTGTCGTGCGAGACTACAATGACTGCTCCTTCGTAGCCCTGCAGAAATTGTTCAATCCAGCGGAGCGATTCGATATCGAGGTGGTTGGTGGGCTCATCCAGCAGCAAATACATGGGACGTTGAAGCAGTAATTTTCCCAGGGCAATACGCATCAGCCAGCCGCCGCTGAACTCTGTGGTCGAGCGGTCAAAATCATCGGATGTAAATCCCAGTCCCATCAATATTTTTTCGATGTTCGATTCCAGGGCATAAGCACCGGACTGCTCCAGCTTTGTTTGCAGCATGCCAAGCCGATCCATCGCAGATCGGTATTCCGGACTCTCCTCATCGAGGTCGGCCACTTTTTCGCGCGCCTGTTGCACCTGTTCTTCCAGCTCCTGAATCCCCTGAAACGCATTCTCCATCTCTTCATAGACGGTACAGTTGGGATCGGGATCAACGCCGTCCTGCGGAAGGTATCCCACCGTAGCCGCTTTCGACATATTGATGGTGCCGCCATCGTGATTTAGTTCACCGGCAATAATTTTAAGCAGTGTCGATTTACCGGCACCGTTGGGGCCTACGAGTCCCACACGTTCACCGGGATTGATAATCGTACTGATACCGTCGAGCAGGGTATCTTCACTAAATGTAAGTGTAATGTTTTCGAGCTGAAGCAAAAGCAAATAGATTCTGTAAAAAATTGGCATGAAATATAACCATCACAGCGCTAGAGCTAAATGATTATTTTAGAAAATCTGAGTGCTATCACTTTTTTTAAATGATCTGCATTTCTGGTATTTTTGGCCTATGTATTTACTCATATTTTATTTATCGCTGGCCATTGGTGTCTCCTTTTTATGTTCAATGCTGGAAGCAACGCTGCTTTCGGTGAGTCGCTCGTATATCGCTATCATGGAGCGCAAAGGGGCGTACACCGGTAAGCTGTTGCGGAAGTACAAAGAAGACATCGACCGGCCGCTTTCGGCCATTCTAAGTCTTAATACTATTGCTCATACCGTAGGTGCTGCCGGGGTAGGTGCGCAGGCACAAGTTGTGTTTGGGAATGCATACGTAGCTATTACTTCAGCCGTGCTTACTTTCTTAATTCTGGTGCTTTCCGAGATCATCCCAAAGACTCTTGGAGCAACATATTGGAGGAATTTAGCTCCATTTGCAGCGCGTACGTTACGCGTGCTGATGGTTTCGCTGTATCCGTTGGTAGTGATGTCGCAGACGATCACGCGTTGGCTTTCGAACGAGAAAAATATCCCCAGTTTTAGCCGCGAGGAGTTTGGTGCACTGGCTGACCTGGGCGTCGAAGAGGGTGTTTTTGAAGAGGAAGAATCCCGCATATTTAAAAATTTAATTCGCTTCAATTCGCTGCGCGTCAAAGATATTATGACCCCACGCACGGTGGTCGTAGGTTTTGATGAAAATCTTACGGTAGGGGATGTCAGCGATAATGTAGAGCAGCTCCATTTTTCACGGCTGCCGGTTTATGGCAAGGAGCGCGATGAGGTGACTGGTTACGTGCTCAAGAACGATCTGTTGTTGATGATGGCTCGCTCTGAAACGAAAACAACCTTGAAGGAGCTTAAACGGGATATCCTGATTGTCCCCGAAATGATGCCCCTGCAGGATTTCTTTGAGCGACTGATGAAAAAGCAGGAGCATATCGCCATTGTTGTTGATGAGTACGGTGGGTTTGCGGGCGTAGTATCTATGGAGGATCTCGTAGAAACGCTGCTGGGCATGGAAATTATTGACGAAGTGGACAACATCGAGGATATGCAGAAAATGGCTCGCAAAAAGTGGATGGAGCGGGCAAAACGACTGGGTATTGTGCCCGAAGATGCTAAAAAAGCGACCGAAGAATCGTCGTGATTGCTACCCGAAAAGCTGCTTGTGAATGGCCTTCACTGAGGGTATAACAAGCTTACCGTCCATCACAATATTTAGGTTCCCTTTCGACTGACTGAATGAGAGCATATTTACGGACGATCCGTTGAGATTATCCAGCAGATCTCTGACCAGGGAGCGGGTATTTTTTTTCGTGCATCCTACCAGGCTAATAATTCCTTGATCTGATTGCAGGTTCACTGAACCGAACGACTGTAGCTGTTCTGCAGCTTTGCTGATGCGATCGTTCTGTTCTATGGCGATAGAGACCGATGCTTCGGTAGTCGTAACGACATCCACCGGCAGGTGGTGCCAGCGTAGGATATCAAAAACGCCCGCCAGAAATTCGTACCCCATTACGGTATTTGATGAGGTTACCGTGAGGACTACGCAATGCTCTTTATAAGTCATGGCTTTTACGCGTCCGTTGTCTGCTACCTCGTGAGAGATTCGGGTGCCGGGTTCATCCGGAGCAAATATATTTTTTACCCAAACGGGAATCTGTTGCTGAGAGGCGGGCTTAGTGGTCGAGGGATGCAGTACTTTGGCACCAAAGTAGGCCAGTTCGGTAGCCTCCTGAAAACTGAGTTGCGGGATGGGTTGTGCATCCTCCGTAACGCGGGGATCACAGGTATAAATACCGCTCACATCTGTCCAGATTTCGATCGCCTCTGCCGACAGGGCCGCCCCGAGAAGACTGGCCGTGTAGTCGGAACCTTCGAATCCCAGCGTGGTGGTATGGCCGTTTTGGTCCTGCCCGTAATATCCGCCCATAATGAGTGTGTCTCCGGATACATGATGCTCCATCAATTGGGGCCTTTGTTTGTTGATAAAATCGATATCAGGATTGGCTTGCCCAAAACTGTCATCTGTTCGGATAATGTCTGCGGCGTCGATCCATCGCATTTGATGTCCTGCAACCGATCCACAACGGGCAAAGAGGTAGGATGAGAGTCGTTCTCCGGTAGCGGCGACGGCATCTTTTGTGGCGGCAGTAAGCTCCTGCGACTCAGCAATGTGCTCAAGGTTGGAGTTCAGCTGATCGATATGTTGATTGATCCATGATTGGCAATTGTCTAGTGCCTGACCGTCGGCATCGGGAAAATGGCTGATAAAATTATGAACAATTTTTTCATGCCGATTCTTGATTTGTTGAGCTGCCTGTTGTGCTCCGTCAAGATCATTCAAGGCTTGTTCTGCGGCTGCCAGCAGTTTACGGGTGGTGCGGGCGGTGGCCGAAACAACGACCACGGGCTGATCATAGCGACGAATGATATCCAGCACTTTTCGCCAGGTATCTTCATCGCCCATGGAGGTGCCGCCGAATTTAAGAATCTTCATCAAATGAATGGGTGTTGGTTGTTATTCAGTATGATCTGGAAAAAAGTACGCTTTCGGAAGTTTTGCAAATTGATTCCCAATCAAGATTGTTAAAATGATGATCTATTGAAATTGTTATCGGGATGAGAAGCCCAAAAGAATAGCAGCAAGGGAGTCTTCATTAAAAAGAGGTAAAATGGGAGCTATTTGCTAACGGAATAGTGAAATCCGTTGCGAGAAATTTTTTCCTCATTTTCCTCCAAAAAATCTTTGATGGTGTCGATGGGAATAGTCTGGGTGATACCATACGAAATGCGTGTTTTCTGTTGCACAAAGGGGTTGTCGGTGTAGGGTTTGGTTGCTTGGTCATATTTTTCACCCGGCCGGGGAACCAGTATATTTTCTGTAGAAGCGCTGGCCGAGCGAGCCATTCCTACCCACTGTAAGCTGCGGAACCTATCTTTGCTGGCCAGTACCAGCCCACCACTGATACCGGGATTATAAAGGGCATCCGTAATAAAATAATGACTGCTTCTGTTTGCGGCGGTGCTTGCCAGCCCACGGGTAACCATGGGATATCCACGTGGATATCCCAGAATATACAGCACAGAGCCCATTTTTAAGTCTTTTGAGTTTCCTGCAGAAAAGCGAAGAGGGCGGTTCGGCAGTTTTTCATCATTGCTATTCAGGGTAGCCGTAAGTATTGCCAAGTCATACTGTTTATCAGAAGCAATGGTGTTAAAACTGTAAAGTTCTTGATTGGTAAATAACAGATTGTTCTGCTTTTGTTTGATACTTATGGATTTGACAAATGTATTATTTGGAATCGTGTCGCCCTCGTAATAGGTGATGACAGTATCGGGAGAGGCAACAACATGCTCACAGGTGATAAGCATGACATTGCGGTCGGTATTTTGCAGCACGATAGCCGTTCCTGCAGTGCTTTCTTCCGTAGAATAGTAATTTGTTGCAATATCTTTGGGATTATTTGTTTTGATATCCGGGAGGGTAAGAAAAGGTTTGTCAAAGGTGTATGAATTGTAAAAACTGGTGGAAACAATGCGCAATACTGATTCACGGGCTTGGGTTAGCTCATCAGAGATATCTCGTTGGGGAAAAGCAGTGGTGTAATGCTTTGATGGCTTGTTGTTGCTGTTTGAGGAATTTTGAGAGGCGTTCTCGGAGCTACTGCATGACAGTAACGAAATACTAAAGAACAGAAGTGATATGCAAGCCAACCATCGATCCATAATGTGACAGCTGTCACCGATTTTTTTACAAAGTTCTTTCATGCAATATATAAGATTTTACGAAATCTCAAATCTACAATTCCTGCATACCATGATACTTGAACAGTCCGGGGTGGCGATGTTCTTGGAATAACCCGGATAAGTGCTGGGGTTCAGAAATGCTGCTTAGATCAGTTATACATCGCTAAGTGTAGTATCATTGGGGATATAGTACAATTTGTTGCCTACCGAGAGGGTCGGCGGATTGTCAACTGTATAAGGTTGAATTTCGTGATTGTCGGTGATTTGGAACAACGGAATTTCTTTTTGTTCTCCTTCTGTTTCTTCGGGCATATTCTCTTCGGTAATTTCGTGTACAGAAATATTGTCTTCTGCAGAAATCATTTTCGAGATACGTTCAAAATTGAGTTTGGGATGAAATAGGATACGTCCGCTTAGATGACTGCTGACTTCTTGTTCCTCGGTGTGTTGTTTGGTATTGGGAGCAAGCTGGAATACGTGAGAACGTCCAAATATTTCACCGAAACGCAGTGCGGCAAGGGAATTCACCTCATCGTTGGGGGTTAGCGAAAGCATGCGTCCAATGCCGTCTAAATTGAGTTCTTCAAGGGCAAACTCTGAAAGAATGTTGCCATGATAGGTTTCCAGCCCTTTTGATCTTGCGCTGGAAATGTTTTTCCAGTTGTTATCAGCCACCAATACCTTAAAGCCTTCGTCGTGGATCGCCTTCGCAATTTCTAAGGCCCAGTCGTGTGCTCCCAGGATAAGTACACCGTTGGGAACTGGTTTGGCAACACCCAGTTTTCGAGCTACCCAAGAGGCCGGTAATCCGTAAATGGTAACCGTACTAATAATCACTAAAAAAACGATTGGCACAAGTTGGTCGGCATAAGTAAACCCATTTTGGGCTAAGCTGATAGCAAATATTGAAGATATAGAAGCCGCAACCACTCCGCGCGGGGCCATCCAGCAGAGAAACAGCTTTTCGCGCCAGTTGATATCCGAAAATAATGTTGAAATATATACTCCGAGAGGGCGCGCTATGAGTATGAGAATCGCCAGGAATATGGCAAGATTCCAGTTCAGGTTTTCTAACAAACTACTTAATTCGACCCGTGCAGCCAGTAAAATAAACAGGGCCGAGAGCAGCAAAACGCGCAGATTCTCCTTAAACTCGGTGATATGATGAATACGAGCTGACTTTTGATTGGCCAGCGCAATGCCCATCAGTGTAGTGGCCCACAGTCCGGATTCGTGCTGGAGCATATTGGAGATCGTAAAAACGGTTACCACTACCATCAGGTTAATCGGATTTTGAAGAAAATCTGGCAGCAGATGGCGTTTCAAGAGGAAGTAAATAAGCGCAGCTCCGGCAAGACCCACAAGGGTGCCAAAGAAAATGGTTTTAACAATACTCATGACGGCAACACTGGTAGCAGCCGAAAAACTGGTGCTGAGGATAACTTCAAAAACAAGAACAGCCAGCATTGCCCCGATGGGATCAATGACAATTCCCTCCCATTTGAGAATGGAGCCTACTTGTCCCGAGGGACGCACTTGTCGCAGCAGCGGAATAATAACAGTAGGACCGGTGACGACCAATATGGCTCCAAGCAGGATAGAGAGTTCCCAGTCGAATGGAAAAAGGTAGAACGCCGCAAAGCCGGTGATGGCCCAGGTGACCAGTACTCCAATGCTGACCAAGTTACCAATAATGCCGCCAATATTTTTGAGCTCAGAGAAGCGCAGACTCAATCCGCCTTCAAAAAGAATGATAGCAACGGATACAGAAATAAAAGGGGCAAGCAGATCGCCCATAAGTTGATCGGGGTTAAGCAGACCAAAAACAGGCCCTGCTGCAATGCCCGAAATCAATAGCAGCAAGATAGCCGGGAGCTTAAATCGCCAGGCTACCCACTGCGCCCCGATGCCAAATATGAGGATACTTGTTATACCTATTAAGAGATGTCCGCCCATTGCGTATCGTATTACTTATGTCATGCATTGTTAGTTTTAGATCATTGAGGAATGAAAATCAATAAATGTATTATGACAAACAAAGATTTTTGGTAGTTTTATAATGTAGTTACCAAACGACAAATGAATTATTTTTTTAAGTAAAATGGGAAACTAAATTTTGATGTATTGGCAAATAGTTAAATTTATTTAAATAAAGGCCAAAAACTTTGGGAAAAGTAGAAAGGCCTTATCTTTGGTGCCTCTTGGCATCAAGAAATATTAAATCATGACCCTATGAAGAGCCAACTGCAGAGTAAACTTATTTCAGAAATTATTTGGCTGACAGGAATTATTATTGTGTCAGCTGCATTAGAGTATGCTATTATATTAGTTTTTAATCTTCATCCCATCTTGAGTGTAAAAATTCAAGCTTTAATAGGTCTTGTAATTGTTGCTTATGTTATACGTATGTTTGCTCGAATGATCAAAGACGGGATTATATCATTTGATGACGAAAATGAAGAATAATCGCAGCCAAACTAACTAAATCATTAAAGCTGTTTTTCCATTCTAAACAGCTGATTTAACCCACATAAAGTATTTTGCCAAAACTAGAAGATTCGAAAAAATTAAAGAAGCAACTTGGGGCGTTCGACGTCTTTGCAATTGCAACCGGAGCAATGTTCAGCTCAGGGCTATTCCTGTTGCCAGGCTTGGCAGCCAGCGAGACCGGTCCATCGGTTTTTCTGGCTTATCTGGTTTCTGGTTTATTGGTCGTTCCCACCATGTTGAGCAAAGCAGAACTGGGAACAGCATTTCCCCGGGCCGGAGGCACATATTATATTATTGATCGAACCCTTGGTCCCCTAATGGGAAGCATTGGAGGATTTGGGTCTTGGCTGTCACTGGTTTTTAAAAGTGCCTTTGCACTGATTGGTATGGGGGCATACATCTCTATTTTCTTTGATGTTCCCATTACTCCGGTGGCCATTATACTGACGATTGCATTTGGAGCCCTGAATGTGTTTGGCGCCAAAGAAACCAGCAAGCTCCAAAATATTCTTGTAATTACCTTGCTTTCGGTACTGGCATTTTACCTGGTACAGGGATTTTCATACCTGTTTTCTCTCGATATGCTGGATGTTCACCGAGAGCAGTTTACTCCATTTTTTAAGAATGGCATGCAGGGTTTTTGGGCTACCGTTGGGATGGTATTTGTATCCTATGCGGGACTTACCAAAGTAGTAAGCGTAGCTGAGGAAGTGGAAGATCCCGATCGCAATATCCCACGCGGCATGTTTCTTTCTATTCTTACGGCTATAATCGTTTATGTAGCGGGTGCATATTTAATGACAGCCGTGCTTGATCCCAGTGAGTTTATGAGAGACCTGACGCCGGTAGCAACATCAGGTGAAGTTTTCTTGACCTGGCTACCGGGCGATACGGGCTTAATTTTGATTGTCATTGCTGCAATAGCAGCTTTTGCTTCTACGGGTAATGCGGGCATTATGTCGGCCTCCCGGTTCCCATTGGCAATGGCTCGCGACAAATTGGTTCATCCCAAATTCTCTAAGCTGGGCAAGTTCGAAACACCGACTATTTCGATAATTGCGACAACGGGTATGATGGTGTTTCTGCTGCTGGTATTTAATGTCAAAGAGGTGGCAAAGCTGGCCAGCGCATTTAAATTACTGCTGTTCGGGTTGTTGAATCTGGCTGTTATTGTGATGCGTGAGAGTCAGATCGAGGAATATGATCCCGGGTATAAATCATTCTTTTATCCCTGGATGCAGATGATTGGAATGCTTGCTTCGGGTCTGCTAATTTTTGAGATGGGTATTCTCTCTATTCTGTTTACCATTGGTATTATGATCCTTTCGGTAGCCTGGTATTATTATTATGCCTATAGCAAGATCGATCGTCAGGGGGCCATTTTTCATGTAACCGAACGGTTGGGGCAGTTCAAAGATCGTGGTCTGGAGCATGAAATGCGTCACATCATGAAAGAAAAAGGATTGCGCGATGAAGATCCCTATGAACTGGTGGTTAGCAGGGCTGCTGTTTGTGAAGTTACAGAGTCGAGTGTTACCTATCAGGATGTAGTAGATATGGCATGTACAAATTTGGCAGAGAAAGCGGGCATCAGTGAAAAAACATTGCACCAGGCATTCGATACAGTTGATAATTTTGGGGCGATCCCCATCGGAAATGGTGCGGCTTTAAATCATGCTCGGCTGGATATAGATGCTGATCCAGAGTTGGTAATTGTACGTATTAAAGACGGGCTAGAAATTAAATCCGAATATTATAACTCATTGGTCAATGAGCATACCGAATATGGAGAAAAGCTACATGCAATCTTCTTTTTAGTGAGTCCGGAAGATCGAGCGACCCAACACCTTCGGTTTCTGGCTCATACAGCCGAAAAGATTGATCAGGATGATTTCTTGGAGCGCTGGATAAAAGCCAAAGATGAAGCCGAACTCCGAGAAGTATTACTTCGCAATGAACGATTTACCAATATTATTATCCGCTCTGATGATGACACAAAACGTATGGTCGGGAAAAAAATCAGTGAGATTGAACTTCCGGGAGAAAGCCTTGTAACAATCTTAAAAAGAGAAGGAAAGATTAATATTCCGCACGGTTATACAGTCATAGAAGAAGGAGATCGACTTTCTATTGTAGGAGACCCCGAAGATATCAGTGAAATCAAAAAGTTTAAAAAGTAGCCAAAATGGGTGAAGAGTTTTCTCTGTAAAGCAGTTGACGGGGAAATTATTTTTTATCATTATCTGCTTTCAAAAATAATATAGAATTGCAGAAGGTATTCTAATTATCATTTGTCATGGAACACGAAAAGCTTGAAAAACAATTAGGGTTGTGGGATGTATATGCGATAGCCACAGGAGCTATGTTTAGTTCAGGGTTTTTCCTGTTGCCGGGTATAGCCGCAGCAGAAACAGGACCCTCCGTATTTATCGCCTATCTGGTATCGGGTCTGCTGGTTTTGCCTACCATGTTTAGTGTAGCTGAGCTTGCCACTGCCATGCCCAAGGCGGGCGGCACGTATTATATTATTGATCGTAGTCTGGGTCCTGTAATGGGCACTATCGGTGGATATGGTTCTTGGCTGGCACTCGTTCTGAAAAGTGCATTTGCCCTGATTGGTATGGGAGCGTATATATCCATTTTTATAGAAGTTCCGATTGTTCCGGTTGCGGTGGTACTCACAATTGTATTTGGTATTCTAAATGTTGTAGGCGCAAAAGAGACCACGGCCCTTCAAAAAGTGTTGGTGGCAGCACTGATAAGCATTATGACGTTTTACATTGCTCAGGGGTTGTTTTCCGTTTTTTCTGTTGACTTTTTCGAGGTCACACGAACACAGTTTACCCCGCTTTTTATTAATGGTGCAACCGGCTTTTGGGCTACTGTGGGTATGGTATTTGTATCGTATGCCGGTCTTACGAAGGTAGCCAGTGTGGCTGAGGAGGTTCGAAATCCCGATAAAAATATCCCCTGGGGAATGTTCCTGTCGATTATGTCGGCCATCTTTGTATATGTTGCCGGCGTTTTTATCATGGTATCGGTGTTAGATCCAGCTGAGTTTCGCGAAGATCTTACCCCGGTAGCAACAGCGGGAGAGGCTTTTATGAGTTGGCTACCCGGAGAGCTGGGGGTAATCTTGGTTGTGATAGCAGCCGTAGCGGCCTTTGCCTCTACGGGTAATGCGGGCATTATGTCGGCTTCCCGATATCCACTGGCCATGGCGCGGGATAAGCTCATTGACGAGCGATTTTCACGAATTGGATCCATGGGAACGCCGGTTATTGCTATTATTGCTACCGTATTTTTGATGATCTTCTTCCTGGTGGTTTTTAACGTGGCTGAGGTTGCAAAGCTTGCCAGTGCTTTCCAGTTGCTGCTGTTCGCCTTGTTGAATCTGGCGGTAATCGTGATGCGCGAAAGCAAAATTGAGGAGTATGATCCCGGCTTTAATTCGCCGTTCTATCCGTGGATACAAATTGCGGGTATGATTTTGTCGGGCGTTCTGATTTTGGAAATGGGACTGCTTTCAATCCTATTTACGCTGGTTGTGACTATTTTTAGCGTGGGATGGTTTTACTACTATGCTTACGGCAGTATTGACCGGGAAGGGGCCATTTTTCACGTTCATGCGCGCCTCGGAAAGCGAAAAGATTATGGGCTGGAACGCGAGATGCGCGGTATACTCAGAGAAAAAGGCCTGCGCGATGAAGATCCCTATGAACATGTTGTCGCGCAATCCGCTGTTATTGACGAGCCCAATGCTGCGTTGAGCTATAAAACGATTATCGAGCAGGCGTCGGAAATTCTTTCAGATCGATTAGCGATAGATGAACAGGAACTTGTAGATAACTTCTGTAAAGCGCAGGATATTGGTACCATTCCGTTGGGTAATAATACGGTGATTAATCACATTCGGGTTGCAAAAGATTGCGATCCCCAGATGGTGCTTGTTCGCATTCCGGCAAGCATAACAGTATCCACAGAAGATTTTGAAGTACTTGATGAAGAAAAAACTGGAGAGGTTGAGAACTTATGTGCCATGATCTTTCTGGTGAGCTCAGATCAAAATTCAAGTCAACATCTACGGATTATTGCTCACCTTGCAGAAATGATTGACAGCAGGCATTTTATTGCGCGTTGGAAAGATGCTTCGAATGAATCTGAGCTTCGCGAAATTTTACTCAGAGACGAACGGTTTATCAACATTACTGTTACAGAAAAAAATGATACTCGCAAGCTGATCGGCAAGAAGATTATGGACATTGACTTGCCCGGCGAAAGTCTTATTACCATTCTTAAACGCAATGGAGATATTCAAATCCCCCATGGACAGACGGTGTTAAAAGAAAATGACGAGTTATCTATCATAGGGGAGACCGAAGATATTGTTTCGATTAGAGAATGGCGAAAATCCACCGATAACTAGGTTGTTCCCGACGTACTTAAACGATATAGTTTCGAAAGAAAATGTTAATTATAAAACTATAGGAAAGTGGCAGATAATAATAGTATAGGTCAAAAAATTAAGAATTTTTTCAAAAAGGATTCAGCGGCAGGCATGATGCTTTTGTTTGCAACCATCCTTGCATTGGTTGTTGCAAACAGTCCGCTTTACGAAATGTATCATCATCTTCTGGAGATGCATATTCAGCTGGGCGTTGGTGATTTCACTATTGATGAATCAGTTCATCACTGGATTAATGACGGCCTGATGGCCATATTTTTTCTGCTGGTTGGGCTCGAGATCAAGCGGGAGCTTAAATATGGTGAGCTTTCCACCATACAATCAGCCCTGTTACCTGCTGTAGCTGCAGTTGGTGGAGCGGTACTACCAGCTTTAATTTACTGGGGATTTAATGCCGGAACCGGATATATGGACGGTTGGGCTATTCCCATGGCCACAGACATCGCTTTTGTGATCGGTGTCGTGGCCTTGCTGGGTACTCGTGTTCCCGTCTGGGCCAAAGTGTTTGTGACGGCTATTGCCGTCGTGGATGATCTTATTGCCGTATTGGTGATTGCATTCTTTTATACCGAATCAATAAGTATGATGGCGCTGGGTGTTGCCGGTATTTCTTTCCTCTTTTTAATGCTGCTCAATTACCGCGGAGTCAACAAAATATCGCCATACATGATTATTGGATTTATTATGTGGTGGGCGGTACTAAAATCGGGCGTCCATGCAACCATAGCGGGAGTGATGATAGGTTTTGTAATGCCGGCCAGCAGAGGATGGAGTCTCGAGCGACTCAAAGAATATGCACAGGAGGGCTTCGATCTGTTTAAGCAGGCCGAAGATGAGGACATGTCGGTAACCAAAGAGCAGGCATTGCACCACATGGAAGAAACGGTATCACACGCCGAATCGCCATTACATCGGTTAGAGCACAAGCTGCATTTTTCTGTTTACTTCTTGATTATGCCCATTTTCGCTTTTGCCAATGCCGGGGTGGTCTTTGATCCGGAAGTTATGGGACATGCTTTTGTTTCGACCCTAACTTGGGGCATAGCTCTCGGATTGTTTGTTGGAAAGCAGGTGGGCATTTTAGGATTTACCTGGATTCTGACAAAGTTAGGATTTACCGATCTTGCCGACAACAAAGAGACCTGGAAGGTAGTTTATGGTGTGGCTCTGCTTGCAGGTATTGGATTTACAATGTCATTATTTATCGGCAATCTTTCGTTTGAAGCCGGAACCGAGCTGATAGAGTTTGCGAAAGTTGGGATCCTGATTGGTTCGTTTGCAAGTGGGGCACTCGGATATTACTTTCTTAGCCGACGTCCCGATTACGGTGCTGAAACACAGCAGCCTTTTGATGTCCCCGAGGGTAGTGAAGCAGCGTAGAAAACAGATCATCATATAATTTTTCAAAGGCGGCCTTCGGGTCGCCTTTTTATTTGCATGATCTTAGAAACAGTAATCCAGTTCGGTGCTATCGCGCAATGCGAGGATTGGAAACTGTGCCTTCCAGGGGGAGGGTGATCGTTCCGTCTTTTTTTGGTAGCGATACTGAAAGCAGTCGTTCAGCATTTGTCAGTATCCGGCTGAAGTTATCCGAAAAGTCGGTGATCGTGATTTTCATATCCTGGAGTTGCGAACGCCCGATCGGTTGTTGAAGTCGAAAAAATCCCGACGTAGAAAGAAGGGCTAGCTCAGACCTGATAGAAGATTCGATTTTCAATACTCCAACTTGTTCGGCTGGTGCTGAATGCAGATGGGCCGACTCAAAAGGAATGGAATCGGTAGGGAATCCGAATCCTTCGATAAAAAAGCGATAACTATCTTGAAATTCGTTGGATGGAGTCCAGGTAAGAGAATCCATGCCAAATTGGTGGCTGCCCTGCGTCCAAAAGTTAGTTTGTCCCTTGTCAATTGTGCCCGTGTACTGCAATTGATCTGCTGTAATTCTTCGAAAAGTGGTTTGGGGAAAGGAAATAGTAATGCCTGTACTTTCTATGTCAACGCTTTGTGCATTGGTAAAGGCAATATCGCTGATGGCACTGCGGAGTCCACTCAGAGCATGTCCTGCGTAGGTAACAATCAAGGAGTCTGCCTTGAATTCTTCTAGTCCCGATTTGCTTACATACGAGGGACGAATGGCAGTTAGCTGTGCATTCCGAAGTTGGTCAAGTCCGTATTCTACCCCCCGAAAATAGATGTTCAAAAAATTGAAATAGGAGATGTTGAGATGCAGATTATTGGCACGTTCGATATGATTGCCAAAGATGATGGTCAGATCGCGAATTGAAATTTGGGCGGCAAAAGGGGCAACATCAATAGATGAATATTGCACCGAAAGCGAATCATTTTTTAGCGTTTGTTCTTGAATTGTTTTGTCAATCTGCTCCTCGGCCTGAGACGCCGCCAGATAGTGGTAGCTGATTATGGCACCCACCAGAATAATGAATCCTATGAGATAGTATTTTTTCTTCATGAAAATAATGCCACAGATTTACACGGATTGGAACAGATAAACTCCAAAATATATAATTTGTGTTTATCTGTGTTGATCCGTGGCCAATTGATTTAGAATCTCTTCAAAGGTATAAGCTTCTTCTTCACTTGCTTTCATGTCTCGAAGCGTAAATTTGCCGGCTTTGAGTTCATTACCGCCCACAATAATTACACGGCGCGCATTTTCGCGATCGGCGTCTTTCATCTGTGCTTTAATAGAGCGACCAATGTAATCCATCGAAGCCGATAGCCCTGCATTCCGAAGTTTAGGAAGATGTTTGAGTGCCCATTTACGGGCTTCTTCACCGAGCGTAACGATATAAACATCCAACATTTCTTCTTCGACCAGATTAATGTCTAGCTCTTCGCAGGCAATAAGCAGGCGCTCCATTCCGGCAGCAAATCCGACTGCCGGTGTTGGCTGTCCGCCCACTTCTTCGATCAGCAGATCATAGCGGCCGCCGCCTCCGAGCGCATCCTGTGCGCCTAAATCGGGGCTAATGAGCTCGAAAGCTGTGCGGGTGTAGTAATCGAGTCCGCGCACCAAGTGGAGATCTTCTTCGAATGGAATATCAAGTTCACTAAGCAGTTCTTTTACCTGCTGATAATGTTGCTCGGTTTCTTCGGTCAAGAAATCGGTAATCACCGGAGCATCCTTAATAAAAGGCTGATCTTCTTCCTCTTTGGAATCCAGAATGCGCAGGGGATTTTTTTCGAAGCGTTTTTGGGATACCTCACTGAGTTCCGAAAGGTGAGGCCGAAAGTGGTCTTTGAGTGCTTCGGTGTACGCCTTTCGACTTTCGGGATCACCAACCGAATTAATTTTAAGCGTCATATTACTGATGCCCACGCGATCATATATCGACATCATCAGCGCGATGATATCGACATCGGCAGCGGGATCGTCGGCGCCAATAATTTCCGCTCCGAACTGGTGGAACTGTCGCTGACGTCCTTTTTGGGGTTTTTCGGCGCGAAACATCGGTCCGATATAGTAGAGATTCTGTGTACCGCCGCGCTGGTCTAAGTGGTGTTCGACAAAGGCACGTGCCACCGGTGCGGTGCACTCGGGACGCAAGACATATTGATCGTCGCCGCGCTCGAAAGCAAACATTTCTTTTGACACGATGTCGGTAAGCTGACCGATGCCGCGAGCGATGAGTTCCGTCTGCTCCATAATGGGCGTACGGATCTCCTCGAAGTTAAATTTCTTGGCCTCTTCGTGAATAATCCGTTCCAGCTTTTGCCATTTTCCCACTTCGTCAGGGAGGATATCCACCATTCCCACATGGGTACTAAACGTCGGTTGCGCCATGAAAATAAATCTATCTGTTGAAAATTATTCGCTCCAAAGATAATAGTCTGCCCACAAAAATCCTTACCCAATTCTGTAAGGATGGGGATTGATTATGGTCTTACTTATAGCCGGGAATTTTCGCGGATATAAAACGGATTATTGAAAACATGTTAAAACATCGGAAATTAAGCAGGAAAATTATCGGAAGCTTTTATGACGTTTATAATGAATTAGGGACTGGATTTCTTGAATCTGTATATGAAAATTCTTTGTACTTGATTCTTCGGAATAAAGGATTAAAAGTAAGGAAACAGTATCCTTTAACCGTATATTTTCAGGGGAAGAAGGTTGGATATTTTAAAGTAGATCTAATAGTTAATGACAAAATCCTTATTGAATTAAAAGCAGTTGCTCAATTATCAAAAGAACATGAAGCACAAATTATTAACTATCTGAAGGCAACAGAGATAAACTTTGGATTGTTAATGAATTTTGGGGATGAAACAGAATTCAAAAGGTGTGCATGAACATAAAAGAAATATATAGATCCGCGTAAATCCGCGGCCAATTACATCCCAGTTAATACAATTTTGCCGGTGTTTTTGTTGTCTTGCATGCGTTGGTGAGCAGCTTCGGTTTCCGTCCAGTCGAAGGTAGAATCGATAACAGGTTCTAAAGTGCCATCTTCAAAAAGAGAAAGCGTTTGTGAAGCAAAATCTTTGGTGAGATCAACTTTATACTGCTTGGACCGGTTGCGAAGCGTTGATCCCATAATCGAGAGCCGTTTTCTGAGAATGGGAACGAGACTGATCTCTTCTACTTTGTGTCCGCCCAAAAATGATAAATAAACTACGCGTCCATCCATAGCCAGCACCTCCATATTTTTATGCCAGTAGGGTTTGCCGATAAAATCGATAATTACATCTACCGAATCCGGTCCAACATCACTGATGATTTCTTCGGCGTAATTTTGCTCTTTATAATTGTAGGCAAAATTTGCGCTCAACTCTTTTGCCGTATCCAGTTTGTGCTGTTTGCCGGCTGTGGCAATAATTTGTGCATTGTATAAGTGACGCGCCAGTTGTATGGCAGAAGTCCCTACGCCACTGCCCGCCGCATGAATGAGCACGGTTTCGTTTTGTTGGAGCTTGCCGAGCCAGTCCAACGCCTGAAAAGCCGTTAAAAATGTTTCGGGGATGGCGGCGGCTTCTTCAAAGGACAGATTTTCTGGCATTGCCATCGCCATATCTTCGTGGATTGTGCAGTATTCAGCATAACCGCCGCCGGGCAACAGGCCAAAGATATGATCTCCGATTTTCCATTTGGAAACTTCGCTCCCAACTTTTTCTACGGTTCCCGACATCTCTAGTCCTAAAATATTGGGGGTACCTTCGGGCGGAGGATAATTTCCCGTGCGCTGTAGCAAGTCGGCACGGTTTAGAGCCGTAGCTTTAATTTTTACGAGGATCTCATTGGCGGCTGGCTTTGGCGCAGGGACCTCACCGATTGTAAGAGTAGTGCCAGAATCATTACTAATAATTTGAATTGCTTTCATGGCAGAGGAAAATTATCCTAAAATGGTAGTTTTAAGTTGTTTCAGTGAATCAAACACCAGCTGATTAAATTGTTCAGAAATTTCGAGTGTGATGATAGGAATCAGGTAGAGTCCGCTAATTAAGATAGATCGAATGATGAGATCCACATAGGAATTTACCAGGGTTGGCATTTGGGAAATAATTAGGAGCGTTGCGGCGCCTATTGCCAGAACATAGACTATTTGGTGTTCAAACGGTTGCATGGAAAAGCGAACCCAGACATAGACGACTTTTATGGCATTGTAAACAATGACTGCTGAGCCGGTGCCGATGGCGGCTCCCAGAATACCGTAAACGGGTATAAACAGATAGTTTAGCAGTATTGTGATAGCGATAAGAAGTAGTGTTGAGTAGAGATCAAATCGATAGTATTTAGAGTTTAAAATGATTGCACCGTTGATACCGGTGGCCATACTAAATACATTTGCCGAAGCAATAACGACAATTACATAAGTCCCTCCGGCATATTCCGGCGGTAACACATTCATTAGATTATCAATGTTGGCAATAATTCCACAGAAAAGAAGCCCGCCGGCAATAATCATGTTAAGAGAAGAGCGACGGTAAATATCTTCAATGAGGTCAAAATTTTTATTTTTGAATGCATCTGAAATTAACGGGGAAGCTATTTGATAGACTGATTTGCGCGGAATGGTGATTGCTGAACCAATATAGAATGCGATGGCATAGATACCGGTATCGCTGAGCCCTGACAGTGAACTGAGCATAATAATATCGATATTAGAAACGATGATGGTAGCCAGACCGCCTAAAAGGGCGAAGAGGCTATAGTTCCCGATGTTTTTAAGCAGGGATTTTCGCAGGAATTGGAAATCCGGTTTTAGATCAACTTCGAAATTGGTAAGTGTGTAAATCAGCAGGCAAAGCATGATGACGCCATAGGTTCCCACAAAGGCGATTATGAATTGTGAAAAAGTGATCCAGTTGAACAAATACAGAATGAGGATGGCTGCAGCAAGTACTCGAATTACGATGTTCATCAAAAAGGATGACATCACGGTATCATAGAGGGCCCGCACGTAGGCCGAAAGAACGTGAAAGAACAGAATAAAGCCTGCCAACGGAAGAATTAGCCAGTAGTAATCAACGAGTAGCTCGGAACGTTCAATAAAATACGCGGTAATTTGCGGACGGAAGAGAAAGAGTATTGCCGTCAGGATTAGAAGTCCCACAAAGGGGATGGCTAAAGATAAAAATAGTGAACCATGGTGATTTTCTTCCTTGTCCCGAAAGAGGGGAAAGTATCGAATAATGGTATTTTGAGTGCCCAGATTAGCAAACTGGGTAGCAACCATGGCAATTGACAGGAGTACGCGCGTGAGCCCATACTGTTCCGGCAACAATATGTTGGGATACATCCATATGGTGATGATAAATCCAAGAGCAATGCCGAAATACGAGATAATCGTATTTCGAACGCTCTGACGTACAATAATACCCAAAATTAATCTGCTATAATTTTAAAAATTTGATCTTATGCACACTCAAACAAAATCAGAATATTAATGAATTAAGTTAGGGATGAGAAATTAATATGTACAGAAGACAACGATAGTTAATATTATCTATCGTTGTCTTCTGTACTCTTTCATCCCATCAATCATATGTCTAAGATAATGGCTAAAACTATAATCAGAGTCGCTGTATTTTTTGAACGAAAGGATTAACGCCCAAAAATAAGCTTTCCAGCCAAATACTCGGTATAGCAAGGCCCCTTTAGATTTTATGTATTTCGGAATATACCATTTGTCGCCCCAGCTTTCCTTGGGATGTACAACGATAACCTCAGGCACGTATAAAATGTGTAATCCTTTTTTGAGGGCATCAGTTAAAAAAATAAACTCTTCTCCTGTTGGAAATTTAGCCCCCAAACCAAAAAGTTCATCAAATTTCAGTTGATTTGCCATGACAGATTTCCTCCTGAAGGCAATTTCTACCGAGGAAACATCCATCAGGGTCTTGGGATCATGCCAGAATTTTTCGGTTGGATAATCCTTGTAGTAATCTCCATCGGGCGTTTCTATTTGGAATGTGATAACGTCAGCTCTCGGATGTTGTTTAAAAGCATCCAGTATTTTGTTTTTGATATCGGGTTTAAACTGGATATCATCATCGCTGATCAGGCAAATATCGCCTGTGGCCTGTTCTAATGCTCGATTTCGACTTTTTGAAATGCCTTTCTCATAGTAATTAAAAACATGTTCACGATTAATCTCCTGCAAACGATCGTCCAGAATTTGATTTATGACCAGATAATCATCATGGTCAATTTCGGGGATGGCATTATTTGTGGATGAAACTAAAATTTGAAAACTCAAATTGTCATAACTTTGTGTATTCTTTTTCATGAGATATCAATGAGACTAATAATTATTGCCGGTGAGCATTTATTAACTCGATGAGCTTATTGTAATCATCTTCGAATATCGTCATTAATTGCTTTTTCTTCTCTGTGGACAATGTCTTTCTTTTTGATAATATATTCCGCAATAGTTTCTCAAGTTTTTTGCGTACAGGTGCAGGTAGCATTGCCGCTATCGATTTCTTGAATTTGTTGCCTCCCAAAAAAAGGAATCTATAAACTGGGGCTAAGGCGTCTGTTCGAACAGCTCTTGAAACATTATATTTATTGCTGGTATTTTCTGGCATTATTGTTTTGTCTGCTCCTAAAAAATCAAGTACCTCTTTTACTACTTGATCGGTGTTAGTTTTAAAATTATTAAAAGTGATTATTTTCACGTTTTCAAACGTCTCCAGATAAGCTTTTACCTGCCTGTAGTACATACCAAAGCCGATATAATCGTAAAATATATTCCAGTTGCTATTTAATCGTTGCTGTATTGTCTGTTGATCTATTGCTTGCCAAAAATCAAGTGGTTCCTGAAGATTTTTTTTGAAGTGCATATACTGAGAAAATGCCCGGTCTGCCGGATTCCGCAGGATTATAATGATTTTCAAATTTTCACTGTTTTCCCCGTATACCTCTTTGATATTCTGTATGGATGTTTGATAGGTGTATAAATAAGAAGGAGAAGCTTCGCCTATAACCTGATGGTTGCCGGCAGTATTGAATAGTTCTTCATATTCTGTTATGTCAGAAATAATTCCATTCAAAGGGTCGGGACTTTCAAAGCTAACGGGATTGTCCATAAAGCTAAAAAACCATGGCTCTTTATTGTCGGGCATAAAAATTTGCGGATGTGCTTTTAAATAACGGTACAATGATGTAGTACCACTTTTGGCCGCACCTACAATCAAGAAGTCAGGCAGTATAATGTTCTTTTTATTATAAGTAACTTCCATGTACGAAATCTTTTACGGTTTTAATCTGATCGGCTCTTTAGTGCGACTCCAGAATTGCTACTTTGGATTACCTTTTTGATATCCCTTCCAAATCCACCATCGAAACTTGAACAGCATAGCGGCTCGTGGCGGATTCAGAGAAAGCAAATAGAAAATTCCCAGCGGTACCGAGGCCAGTAGTTTCCCGACTTCCTGCATCCAGTTGTTGACGAACTGCCCGGTTGAGGCATCCGCCATTCGCAATTTCATGCTCTGCCCGAGTCCCAATGCCTGTTTTTTAATGTATTCTTTGGTGAGCCGGCCTCCATCAACCCGGTGATATAGAAAAGCATCCGGTAAATAAAAAATATGATGATTGGTTGATCGAATGCGTCGAAAAAGTTCCTTCTCTTCTCCGGCATTTAACGATTTCCCCTTGCGCCCAAGATCGACATCAAAATCACCCACCTGATCAAAAATCGACTTTTTAAATCCCATATTGCATCCAAAAGGATATTTATTGGCCGGATACGTTTTCATTGCATTTCCTAAATCGTGATGGGCCAGCAGGGGCAGCAAAAAATAAGACATCCAGCGTGGACGCGGGGCATCAAACTGGATATGGTTTTTTCCGCCAGCCGCTACCGCATCTGGGTGATCTACAAAGAACGAACACCATGCCGGAATGAGCGATGGCGTTGCCTGAATGTCATCATCCAGAAAGACGACATTTGGAGCATTGGCTTCTCGGATGCCGCGATTCCGAGCATGTGAGAGTCCTTGCTTGGTTTCTTTGATATAACGGACGTGATTACCATTTTTACTGGTCGATTTTTGATATTTTTGTGCAACCTCCGCGGTTTGATCTGTTGAATTGTTATCAACGACCAACAGTTCGTAAGCTGGTCCCTCGGAGGGAGCATGCTTTTGCAACGATTGCAAGGTATCATCCAGATACCCGGCTCGGTTGTACGAGCAAATAATGAACGTAACGACCGGTTGTTGCGACATATAGGTTCTTTTGGAACTAAGTTATTAAGAAAGCTGAAAATATATATTTTACGGCAAACAATGCGAATTTAAGATAATATTGAATGTCTGGATCTAATCCCCTTGTTTCTGCCATTATAACGACTCATAATCGAGCCGAATTATTACCTCGGGCACTAGACTCGGTGCTTAACCAAACATACTCCAATATGGAGTTTGTCGTCGTAGATGACGGTTCTGTAGATGAGACTCCCGAAATAATGAAACATTATCAAAAAGAATATTCCATCAATTATATTCAACTGGAACAATCGCAGGGTCCCGGCCGCGCAAGAAATAAAGGGATTGAAGAAGCAAGCGGTATTTTTGTTGCGGGTCTTGATGATGATGACGTTTGGCATGAAGATCGTATAAGTGAAATGGTTGCGGCTTATTCCGATGAGTATGCTTGTGTAACTTCCGATAATGTCATGGTCTATCCCAAGAAGACTGCGGTCTGGAAAAAAAGAAAAGAGATAGATTTGGATACCCTGTTATTTACTAACCAAGTAGGGAACCAAGTGTTGGTACGACGCGACCGGATGCTTGAAGTCAGCGGATTTGATGCTGATTTGGCGGCTGCTGTTGAAGATTACGACCTTTGGGTACGGCTTTGTGCAGCTTACGGACCTATTAAAAATGTACAAAAACCGCTGCAGACTATTTATATGGATCATGAAGAAGGCCGTGTAACGGATCGGGCATTTAAAGGATTTTTGCAATTTTATAATAAACACAAAAGGGTAATGTCCTTCAAACAGCGAGCATATCAACTGTACAAGATTAGGCGTGCCCAGGGTAAAAAGGCGACGGTAAAAGAGTTTGTATCTAGTGTTCCGTTTTTTAGGTGGAGCAAAGAGATAAAACATATCTTGATAGATAAGTTTTGGCGGTAACTTAATGAAGGGATTCGCAAAAAGCTGTTTTAAAAATATCCGTTTAAATTATAACTATGCTTGTAGACGTTTAGGTTTAGAAGGATATCAGATTCATCAAATTGTATTGCGGGATCACGGCCTCATTTATATTCCGATTCCTAAAAATGCGTGTTCATCTGTTAAATATGCTCTTTACGAAATAGATACCGGATGCCCATTCGATTATCAAAAGCACAGAGAGCGGGGGTACAAAGACATCCACGATTATTACCAAAAACGAGCGGAGTCCTTTACGGGTGTCAAGCGATTGCATAATACCGATAGTAAAATCTTCGCTGTGATTCGGGATCCTGTCAAGCGGCTTATTTCTTGTTATCGAAATCGTGTGGTGGACCTGAAAGATCTGGAGAAATCAAAACCGTTATTAAGGCAATTGGATTTACCCCGGGAACCCGATCTCAATACGTTTGTAATGCGACTGGAGGAATATCGGGAAGCCAGCAAGCTTATCGAACACCATTCTCGTCCACAGTACCGGTTTTTGGGTGATTCATTGAGCTATATCGATGAGGTGTATCCGATTTCTGAGTTGGGGGCATTATCGAAAATGCTGCAAGGATATAACACTGATTTACAGATGCGATCAAAAAAATCGGGTGGCACTTCGTATGGGTTGAAAGATTTATCGGAAGAGGTATTGGAGAGGGCGTTTATTTTATATAGAAAAGATTATGAGCTGTTAAAAGAGTATTATAGCCCGGAAAAGATTCGCAAAGAGTATAAAGAAAAGAGATCAAAACAATGACCTGGCAACAAGTTAAGCAATATTTACAGATGGGGTTTGCTAAATTGAAAGGGCAGGAGCGTATTCACTTTCTTCATGTAGGGAAAACGGGCGGAACGGCTGTAAAAGAAGCACTGCAAGGTCAGTTAAAAATCAATAACAGAAGGATTTTTCTTCACTCACATGATTATTCGCTGATGGATGTCCCGGAGGGAGATAAGGTTTTTTTCTTTCTGCGTGACCCGATCAGCAGATTCGTAAGCGGTTTCTACAGTAGAAAAAGAAAAGGTCAGCCCAGATATTATTATCCTTGGAGTGAGGAAGAAGAAAAGGCATTTAAGCGTTTTGAAACAGCCAATGAGTTGGCAACTGCTTTATCAGATGAACAGTTGGAAAAACAAGAAGCGGCCCGGGAGGCCATGACAAGTATCTCACATGTGCAAGATTTTTATTCAAAATGGTATGGAAATGAAAGGTATTTTAAGTCGCGTCTTTCAGATATTCTTTTCGTAGGTCGCCAAGAAACATTGGGACAAGACTTTTCTCGACTCAAACAACTTCTTGAGCTGCCTTCGCATGTTAGGCTACCCAGTAAAGATCAGAAGGCGCATAAAAGCCCATCTGATCTTGATACCGATGTTGAAAAAGAAGCTATTGAAAATCTTTCAGATTGGTATGCAAGTGATTATGCTTTTCTCGAACTATGTGAGAGGTATGCAGATCAGATCAGTTACAGTGGTTCGAAACATTGATTCGGCAAAGATGTATCACCAGCATCTATAGTGCTAGACTATGCTATTTATATTATATTCTGCGGTAGAACATGAGTCCAGCTCCAATCCCGCTTATCCACAAGATAATATGTCCGAACCACGCAATGCGCCCGCCCCAGATATTTGCAGCCGGCTCGAATGTCATAGTGATATTGTGATCACCGGCCGGTACTTGCAGTCCGCGGAGAATGAAGTTCGTTTTTTCGATGGGAACCGGCTCACCGTCGATCGTGGCTTCCCATCCGCCGGGATAATAGACTTCGCCGAGTACCAAAAACTGGTCTTGGGCAGACGAAGTTTGCAGCTCAATGGTTTTGGCATCATAGGATGTAACCTCGACAGATCGGCTGGTATCAGTTGAAGCTTGTAACGATTTATCCGTTTCGACAATAGCCGTGGTAGCGGGGTTAAAATCGGCTGCGGCCTTCATCTGATTGACGGCTTGCCGCGGGTTGTCAACAGTGGCAACAGAATCTATAAAAAAGGCTTTCGGGAGTACATCATCATTGCGATACACCCGCTGACCGTTTTGGGCAAATACTTCGGTGTAGTTGGGGATGGATACCTGCTGATTAATCATAATGTATTTGACGTTCAACATATCCAGCACGGCATGGCTGTTTTGACTGATAGTGGGATTGCCTCTGCTATCGATCAAAAAATTGTCCACCATCTCTTGATAGTATCCAAGCTTGACGCCGGTATATCCCCCGATTGAAGGATAAAAATACGACTGGATAGCACTGTTGAACGGATTACTCATCAGCGGGTAGGCACGGTACGGCCAGCCTTCGCCGCTGTCAATATGCTGGGTGATAAACTTGTCGGCCGGTGTTTGTTGGCGTTGTATCATCTGTTCGGCTTCCAGTCGATCTTCAACCATCCGGTCTTCGTTCACGTAGCGGTTGCCGACGCTGAGCATATCATAGCCGGCAAGAATAAGTAATCCAACAAGTAGATACCCTTTGCTGATTTTCTTTTTGACGAATCCGACGATGAGTCCTGCAGCTATAAGACTGAGAATGAGATAGCGCATAGAATCGTTGCTGGCCATCTCTTTGCGTTCGGGTTTAAGCCGGGTGTTAATGTAATTGCTGACGCCCTGCTGTACCTGCGGATTATCTGGCGATACGTTGTTTTGTTGTGCTAGCCGTTGTGCATACTGATCAAATTCGCCGGGCTTTTCAAACGAGAGCAGGGCGTTGCTGCCAAAGGCAAACAGTACGCCAATCGCCAATGCCATACCCAGTGGCAAAAACAGATCATTGATGGTTTTCTTGTGTTCTTTGGCGATTTCAAAGAGTGCTTCAATCCCATATACAGCGAGTACTGAGTAACAGAAAATTGTTACAATAAGCCACATCTCCGGCGTACGAAACTTGTTGAAGTAGGGCATGTAGTTGAACATGAACTCATTGAGGGCCGGCAGGTGATAGCCCAGTGAGAACAACATAGTCAGCGAGCCCACGCCAAAGAACAAATATTTTATTTTTTTGCGATAACGGAACAAGCCAATGAGCGCCAGGATAAAAGCGATGGCGCCAAAGTAATGCGGACCGCTGGTAAATGATTTTGGTCCCCAGTAGGCTTCGCCGGAAGCTCCCCCGTAAAGTCCGGGGATGATGAGCGTAAGCAGTTCACCCACGCCTTGCGACCAGCTAAAGGCATATTCGAGCGAAAGTCCGGTGCCTTGTCCAGCATCCAGCGACGAGCCTCCGCGGATGCTGTATTGGGCATACTCGTACATCCGCCAGTACAAATCAATGCTACAAATGATAGCCAGCACGCCCGCGCCAAAGGCAATGCCGGTACGCTGCAGCCAATCGTAAATCTGATCTTTTTGATACGCAAACCAACTGTCGTAAATCCACCAAAAGCCAAGCAGGTACAAAAAGTAGTAGGTTACCTGCGGATGGTTGGCCCTTAGCTGCAGGGTCATTGCCAGTGCAAAAATGAAAAAGGCTGCCAGTTTTTTACTCGACCTCGATACCATGTAGTAGCCCACAAACATCCAGGGAATAAAAGCGAAGGCCTTAAATTTGCTGTAGTGGCCCGCTTCGAGAATAATCGGCAGGTAGGTCGTAAATCCGATGAGGATGGCACCGAGCGCCGATGAAAAGGGGCGCATGCCCTGTATCACGAAAAAGAAATAGGCTCCGCCAAGCAAAATCCAGAAAAAGGGGAGAGGGTGGGTATCGCCGCCGATCCATTTGAACAAAGAGTCTACATTGGGGGGCGAAGCCGGATTGTGGAGTACATACGAAGGCATTCCCGAGAACATGTTGGTGGCCCAGTTGGGATGTTCGCCATCGTGATTATCGATGTATTCAACAACCGACTCGGCCCCGGCGCGCCATTGGAGCACATCGTTACCCATATATTGCTTGCCGCCAAAGAAGATGGCAGAGTACAGAAGCAGAGGCAGAATAAAGAGAATGGATAAGGCTATCAGGTGTTGCTTGTTGGCTGATAGCTTGGAAATAAAATCTTCCTTTAGGTCTTCGTATTGTTTTTGGGAAGTCAAAGTGAAAGGCTTTGGTGTTTGTTAAAACAGAATGTCATCCTGAAAACTTTAGGCCACTGCATCACAAGAAATTACTCAATAACCCGTGGCACGCGAAAGTAATCGGAGTCAGCATCGGGTGCATTTTTCAAGGCATCTTCGTGCGAGAGTGGTTCTTTGGCTTTATCGTCACGCAGCCGATACTCCAGGTCAATGACATGCTCCAGCGGTTCCACATCTGAAGTGTCAACTTCTTCGAGCGTAGTCATGTAATCCAGAATTTGATTCATGTCGCTCACCAGCGATTCGGTTTCTTCTTCTGTTAGCTGCAATCGCGCAAGGTCAGCTACGTAATCGACATCCTTTTTTGTTACGGACATAGTATATTGATATTCAGTGGATACAAATTGTGAGGCCTAAATTAATAAAAGAAACATACAGTTCACAGTGTTTCAGCAGGCAGTTGGCAGTGACCAGCAAAATATGTGCAAATTGAAATTTGACTTGCAATACAAAGACCAGCAGCCTCTGATAACTGATAACTGATAACTGTCTGGCTGTGGATAGTTAGTACAATAATTGGCATCTTAGGATTTAAAACAACAGCTGAGAATGATCAAACAAAAAGTTACTATTGTTAATGATGCAGGCTTGCATGCGCGTCCTGCTGCTGCCTTGGTAAAAGTGGCCTCGAAATATGAATGTGATTTTTATATTCATATGTATGGCTATAAAGTAAACGGCAAGAGTATCCTCGGGGTGATGACGCTCGCTGCGGAAAAGGGGGCCGAAATTGAACTCGAATTGGATGGTCCGGATGAAAAAGATGCACTCGAGGCGATTACAGAATTAATCGACAGCGGATTTGGTGAAGTATATGAAGAAGACGAATAGCAAAAAAACGAGGGATATGGTGCTGTCTGGTGCAGTTGGTTCTCCCGGTATTGTGATGGGGGAAGCCAGCTTATATAAACGGCGCCGTCTTTCTGTGTCGCAGTCATTTGTCGATGATGAACAAGTGCAACATCAGCTTGAGGAGTTTGAGCGGGCTTGTTCTAAAGCGGAACAGGAGCTTGTTGAACTTCTTGATCACCAGCAGGATGAAAGCGCAGAGCAGCTGGTTCGTACGCAGATCGAAATGGTTAAAGATCCCGAATTACATCGGCAAATTAAGCGCCAGATCGTTGATCAAAATCAACCGGCCGATGCTGCCGTGGAATCTGTTTTTGAGACCTATCTTTCCATGATGAATCGGAATCAATCACAGGATCGCTCGGTGGATATTACGGATGTTCGTGATCGGCTCATCCAATTTTTACACAACTATGATGGAAATGAGATGGTCGAGGGGTCTATCGTGGTGGCACGCGAATTAAGTCCCCGCGAGGTAATCGAATGTGCGGATCACAACGTAAAGGGAATTGTAATGGATAAGGGGGGCATTAACTCCCATGCGGCAATTATGGCCCGTTCGATGGGATTGCCTACCGTTCTTGGCACGCTCGACAGTACGGCAGAAATTGGGACTGATGATCAACTTATTCTGGATGCCGAATCGGGACAAGTGATTGTGAACCCCAATGCGGATACCGAACAAAAATATCAGGAATTGATTGCCCGGCAGCAGCAAGCTCGTAACAGTGCCGAAGAGATTTGTCAGAGTGCAAATAAGACCAGCGATGGGACCTCGTTTTGCCTACGGGCAAATATGGAGTTTGCCGACGAGCTGAATGCGGTTAAGAAATACTGTGCCGAAGGTATTGGCCTCTTGCGTACGGAATCCATCTATCTGCGTGATCAAAACTTTAAGGATTTAAAGCAACAGGAATCGTTTTACCAATCGGTGTTGCAAGAAACCGAGCCGCACCCGGTGGTTATCCGTCTTTTTGATGGGGGAGGAGATAAACTGTTTGACAAAGATGATAGTGAGCAAAATCCCTTCTTGGGATGGCGCGGTATTCGCATGCTGCTCGACCAGAAAAATTTACTCACACAGCAGCTCAAAGCAATTTGCAAAGTGGCATCAGAGCATCAGGGACGGGTTCGGATTTTAGTCCCCATGGTTTCAACAGTTGAGGAAGTAACCGAGGTGCGTTCATTACTTGATGCGGTGCAGGAAGAACTCCGCGATGCGGGTATTGCGCCCGATGATGATATACAGCTGGGTATCATGGTGGAAGTACCCAATGTGGCGTTGCAAGCCGATCTTTTTGCTGAACACGCTGATTTTTTGAGTATCGGTACAAATGATTTGACACAATATACGCTGGCCGTTGACCGGGGTAATGAACGTATTGCCGGGTTGTATGATCAGCGTCACCCGTCCGTTTGGTATCTTATCAATAAGGTGGGAGAAGCGGCCCGGCGAACCAATACGCCGCTGAGTATCTGTGGCGAGCTGGCCTCAGATCCTATTGCGGCCTGTGGACTTTTGGGGTTGGGGATCAGTGAGCTGAGTATGAATAGTTTTGCATTGCCGGCGGTTAAAGAAGCGCTTTGTAGTCGGGATATCTCTGAGATGAAAACGCTGGGGCAACAGATATTGCAGTGCCAGACCATGGACGATATTAATCAGCTATTTTCTAACTGGAAGGACACCTAAAGAACGAATCATTCTGTTATGGACAGAGAGCATATTCAATCGTTGGACAGCCAAGATATGTGGCAGAAGCTGGTCGATTTTCCGGCGCAATGGCAAAAAGCAATGGAATTGACCGCCGATCTCGACTTGACGATTGACCGGGACCGGATCAACAAAATAATTTTTGTAGGAATGGGAGGATCGGCTTCGGGCGGAGAGCTCATCCAGGCTTACATTTATGATAACTCACCGTATCCGGCGCAGGTTATCAGGCATTACGAAATTCCAGCGTGGGTAGATCAGCAAACACTGGTGATTGCCAGTAGTTTTTCGGGCAATACCGAAGAAACGCTTACCGCATTAGTGGATGCGCGCGACAACGGTGCCCAGGCTGTGGCTGTGACATCCGGCGGAGAATTGATGCTCAAAGCCGCCAAAGAAGAGTTCGACTACATCAAAATGCCCAATGGCATGCAAACCCGCACGGCACTGGGATATATTTTTGTGCCGCTCTATCGCATTATGCAATACTTGGGCATAATTAAAGCAGACGACACACAGCTGCGCGAAACGTGGCAGTTTCTATCCGAACAAAATGAACTGTATTTGAACCCCAGGGATAATGAAGCACTCAATCTGGCGGAAGAGCTCAGCGATACACTCCCTATTTTCTATTCCGATGCCATTACGATGCATCCGGTGAGCTTGTGGTGGCGAAGTCAGTTCCAGGAAAATGCCAAGACACTGGCGTACGGCAATACCATGCCCGAAATGACGCACAACGAGATTGTAGGATGGGAGCGCGTGGTTCATCTGACGGGGCGACTTTCGGTGGTAATGCTGAAGGATGAAGATGACAATCCACGGGTGCAGCGCCGCATGGATATCGTGGAAGAGCTTATTGAAGATCAAACAGCTTCGCTGCATACCGTTACTACACGTGGCCCGAATCGACTGGCGCGCATGTTTTCGCTTATTCAACTGGCCGACTGGACCAGCTTTTACCTGGCGATGCTCAGCAATATTGATCCCACGCCCGTAACAAAAATCGACCTCTTGAAAAGCAAGCTGGCCGAAGCCTAAATTCTACCTATCCGATTCACTCATTTTGAGCACGCAATTCAATACAGATTTTTTCCAACAAAAATTATCAACCCAATGGCTGGGACAAAGTGTGTGCTATGTTAAAGAGCTCGAATCTACGAACTCATTTGTAAAAACAATGTCCTCCGATGACATCGTGCACGGGATGCTTTGCCTGACCGATAATCAAACCAAGGGACGCGGCCAATATGAGCGCCAATGGGAATCGGAGCCCGGGCAAAACCTCACGTTTTCGCTGGTGTTTACGCCGCAGACCAAAGAGCGATTTCATGTGTTAACCTTGGCTTGTGCATTGGCTATCGTTGAACATCTTAACGAGCTGCTGGACGATGGGGAAGCCTGCATCAAATGGCCGAACGATGTGCTGATTAATCAAAAAAAAGTAGCCGGCCTGTTGACCGAAACGATGTTCAGCGGTAATGAGCTTGATCGGCTGGTTGTGGGTATTGGCCTGAATGTGAATCAACAAGAGTTTTCATCCGAGGTTTCTGCCAATGCCACATCGGTGATGATTGAATACAATCAATCAGTTGTCCGCGAATTATTGCTGAGTGAGCTTCTCAGCCGCATAGAATATAAATATCGGTTGTGGGAATGCCGGCAACGAGATTTGGTAAAGCTTATCAACAGAAATATTGTAGGTTATGGACAGTGGGTGGGTTTACAGGTGAACGGAACCCTGCAGGATGATCCCTACAAGTTGTTGGGAATCAACGAAAACGGGCAGCTGTTAATGTTAAATAAAGATGGTGGAATAGAATCATTTTCGTATGAACAGATCCAGCTTGTCACCGATTGAGCAAGCGGTGCGTACAAATCTTGATCGCCATTTTGGCGGTGATTCCCCGCATTTTATTATTGCGGTCAGCGGCGGTATGGATTCTATGAGCCTGCTGTATGCGTTCAAGCAACTCGAAATTTCTGCGCTGGTGTCGCACATCAACTACCAAAAACGAGGCGCTGATTCTGACAAGGATGCCGAGCTGGTCGAGCAGATGGCCTTCGAATGGGGATTCGAGTGCCATACCGTGCAAGCAGATCCCGCCGCAGCAGAGGGACAGAATTTTCAGCAGTGGGCGCGCGAACTCCGATACCGAGTCTTTACCGGATTGATGGAAGAACACGAAGCAGATGGAATTGCGGTTGCGCATCACCAAGACGATCAGGTGGAGACTATTTTGCAGAAGGTGTTTCGCGGCGCGGGCCTGGCCAGCTGGACGGGGATGGATATCTGGGACGGGCAGCTTTTTCGTCCGCTGCTGGGCTGTTCTCGATCCGAAATCGAAGCTTATACAGAAGCATGCTCCATTCCATTTCGTACGGATAAGTCGAACCTGGAAAACGATTTTGCCCGTAACTTTTTACGCAACGAATGGCTCGACAAGCTCACCGATTTTTTCCCGGGATGGAAACAGAATGTGCTGCAGATAAGCCGGGAAGCCAAAATCCACAAGCAAGCGTTGGCTTTTATTGGTGATGAAATTGAGGATGATCGAGGTATCGATCGAGAGGCCTTTCTTTCGTTGTCGCCAGATCTCCAGAAATCTGTAATATTATTTCTGCTGAAAGAACAAGAGCCGGGGCTGCAGATCTCTCAAGATAGTCTCGAACGCATTGACGAGCTGGCCAGCCTGCAGACGGGCAAAGAGATTGAACTGATGCCCGGGGTTTCAATTCTTAGGGATCGCAATCGGTATGTTATTACCACTTCCGATAAAAACACATTTGAGCCTGTTACGCTTCATCGGGATGATCTTAGTTCTGCGAATGTATTGGATGAGATTACATTGTCTATCAAGGGATATGAAAATCCCGATTTTGAGCGCGCTTTATATCTCGATGCCGACAAGCTAAACTGGCCCATTACCGTGCGTCGTTGGCAGGCCGGCGATCAGTTTCAGCCGCTGGGAATGGAGGGACATCAAAACGTCTCAGATCATCTTACCAATCGAAAGGTCAGTGCATCCCGAAAAAACGAGGCGATGGTGATTCAATCTTTTGACAAAACAATCTGTGCTATTATCTTTCCGCCAATTAAAAATCAATCATCTCCGGGCACTATTTCGGACCGGTATAAATGCAGTGCCGGCACGCAACACTGCCTGGAAATAATGTACAGATCGTAATTTTCATGTCTCTTTACAAACCTCAAATGGTTCAATGTAACGGCGAAACATTCAGCATTTATCTTACACAAGAGGAGATCCAAAAGCGGGTTGCCGAATTGGGAGAGGAGTTGTCGAAGAAATATGCCGGGCAAAATCCTATTTTCATCGGGGTATTGAACGGAGCGTATATCTTTCTTTCCGATCTGATGCGTACCGTAGAGATTCCCTGTGAGGTCGATTTTTTGAAACTCAGCAGTTATGGCGATGAAAAAGTATCATCGGGAGAGGTGACCGATCTCAAAGATATTGACGCTGATATTGAAGGACGAAATGTAATTTTAGTTGAAGATATCGTAGATACCGGCCTCTCAATGGATTACCTGGTGAAAAAATTGCAAAAGAAAAATCCCGAATCTATTGCTACCGTTACGCTGCTGCACAAGACCGAAGCTACCCATCACGATGTACAGCTCGATTATGTAGGTTTTGAAATTCCCACGCTTTTTGTGTTGGGCTATGGATTGGATTATGCGCAAGAGGGACGAAACCTTGCTCAGATCTATATATTAGACGAATAATAGCACATTCCGTTTTGATTTGATACCCTTTTTTAATAGGATTGAAGAAACGGATATGGTTTTAAAGAATGATCAATGGCTTTTTTATTAGCCCTATTTACACTATTCACCCCGCAAACTTCTGAGTTCTTTTCAACAACGACCATGGCAGGCCACCGCCCTGATAGCTTGGTCTCTAGCAGCTGGAATGTACAAGATGGTCTCCCGGTGAACACGGTAAACTCTCTTATCCAGGATCAACAGGGATATATCTGGTTTACAACCTATGATGGCATTGTTCGATTCGACGGTTTAAACTTCAAGGTTTTCAACCATTCTAACACTCCTCAAATAGCCAATAACAGGGCTACACTAATTTATGAACAGAAAGGTACGGGCCTCTGGATCAGCCTCGAAAATAGCGGTGTAGTATTGATGACCGAGCAGGATACAACGCATTTCGATGAGAAAGACGGATTTACCAGCGCCAATGTTATGGTGATAGAGGAGGGAAAAAATGGGAGTATGTGGTTCGGGACAAACCAAGGCCTTTTTAAATATGAGAATGGTACCTTTTCGCGTGTTTTTGACCGGAAACTTCCAGTCCAGAATAGGATCGTCTCGATACATGAAGATTCTGACGGTTCTATCTGGGTATCTACCCACGATGGCCTCGTGCATGTAACCGAAAATGAAACAAAAATTTATAATCGGCAGCCGGGTACAACCCACAACGAATTTACCGCAATCCACCGGACTCAAAATGGAGAACTGTGGTTAGGTACCAGAACAGGATTGGTTGTGTTAAAAGATGGAGAGTTTCGGCAACCCGAGCGGTTTTCATCCGTTGAGAATGAATTTGTTACAGCTATCTATCAGGATGATGAGGCGTGCCTGATAAGTACCGATCGAGGTTTATATCTATGTAGTAGTGGTAGTCTGCAAACCATTGCATCCTATGATTCGCAATACAAAAGCTACTAACACTTTTACCGTGATTCAAAAAGTACATTGTGGATGGTTCGGAATAACGGTAATGTAGCACGTTTGCAGGATAAAAAAGCTGTTGTCCTAAATAAGCCCGAAGAGCTGGAAAAGTCTCATGTTAACCGTATTACAGAAGATCGGGAAGGGAACATTTGGGTGACGACGGCTCGCAATGGCATTGTTCGGTTGCGCAGATCACGTGTTACGGTCATCGGTCAGCAAGAGGGGTTGTCGGGCAATAACATCATGGGGCTATTTGAGGATAGTCGCGGCCGGTTTTGGGTAGGTACCCGTGATAAAGGACTCAATATTATTGATGGAAATTCAATTACCCGACTTCGCGAAAAAGGAAAGATTACCTCCGATATCGTCCATGCCATTGCCGAGGATAAACAGGGGAATATTTGGGTAGCGTATTTTCAACGTGGCGTGCAGAAAATATCCGATAGTGGAACCCAAACCTATAACTTGGGTTTTGATGCGGGCGTTAATGATGTCCACGCCATACACGTAAGTGCCGACTCTACCATTTGGCTGGGTACGTACGGCGGACTGGTAAAGTTTGATCCCGAGCACGAAAATCACACCGTATATACCAAAGCCGATGGACTGGCGGGCAACCTCGTTCGCTATATCGACGAAGATCCGGCCGGCGGCCTTTGGATTGGTACCGGGGATGGAGGTGTAAGCCATTTCCATAATGGTGAGTTTACCAATTATACCGACGATGGGGGACTCTCATCCAACAATATTCGATCGGTGTATGTGGATGAATATGATCCCGGTACGATTTGGGTGGGCACCGAGAATAATGGATTAAATCGCATTCGCGACGATAGCATCAGTTTTGTAGGTGAGCAGGATGGGCTACCCGATCATATTATTCATTATATTTCGCAGGATAAGTACGGTTGGCTGTGGATGTCGTCGAACACAGGCGTTTTCAGGATCAACAAAGAAGAGCTGAACGCCTTCTTGGATGGAGCGTTGTCCTATTTTGATATGGTGCATTATGGACGCGAATCGGGGATGCGGAACGCCGAGTGTAACGGTGGATTTCAACAGGGAGGGTTGCGCACCTCCGACGGGGAGTTCTGGTTCTCAACGCAAGAGGGAGTTGCTATTTTTGACCGGGATTCAGCGCTACAAAACAGCACCCGGCCTAAGGTTCAAATCACGGATATTTTCGCTGATGGCAGGCATTATGCTGATCAATCCATAGCTTTTGAAGCTGGTGTAGATGATTTCCAGATCAGCTTTCATGCACTTACTTTTGCTATGCCCGACAAATTAGTTTTTCGATATAAATTAGAAGGCTATGATCAGAACTGGCACGAGGTGCGAGATTCGCGCACGGTAATGTACAGCGATATTCCGCCCGGAGATTATACATTCAAAGTGCTGGGGGCCAATAACGATGGCGTGTGGAGTGCCGAGGCTGCCACAACCTCTATCAGTGTGAGTCCGTTATTTTATCAGCGTCCGTGGTTTTACCTGTTGATTGTTTTGTTGCTGGGAGTGGGATATTACGGCATTTCAAAAGTGCGATACCGGTATCTGATGAGGCGTCAGCAAGAGATGGCGGATATCATTGATGAACAGACGGCGGAACTGCGCCGTGAGCGTGATGAAGTTAAAAAACAAAATCAGATTATTGAAGAGCAGGCGCGTAAACTGGAACAGAGCAATAAAGCCAAAGATAAATTCTTCTCTATTATTGGGCACGATCTTCGCAATCCGTTTCAGGCTCTCATCGGTTACTGCAGTTATGTGCTGGATGACTACGAGTCGATGGACCGGGATGAAATCAAAGAAAGTGTAGAGGAGATCAAGGATGCTTCGCAGCGCCTGTTGAACCTGGTAGAGAACCTGTTGAACTGGGCATCGCTGCAAACTGATGAAGTATCCCCAGAACCCGAGTGGTTTACGCTGGATGAGTTAATTGCAAAAAATGTGGAGCTTTTTTCTCAGTCGGCACGTCAAAAAGAAATTAGTATAAATGTTAATAATGGGGATGTACAGCAGCTCTATGCCGATCGCAATATGATAAATACGGTGATTAGGAATTTGATTTCCAATGCCATCAAATTTACCGAAGAGGGCGGAGAGGTTATGGTTGAGACCGGCAGTAAGGGTGATCAGCATCATATCAAAATCAGTGATGATGGTATTGGCATGTCCAGGGAGATGGAAGAAAATTTGATGCGTCTCGATCGAAATACCTCTCGAAGTGGAACCCAGAACGAAACCGGTACCGGGCTGGGACTGATAATTTGCAAGGAGATGACTTCGTTACATGATGGCGATATTACCGTTGATTCTGAAAAAGGGAAGGGCACGACATTTACGATAACCATACCTCGCAATGCGTTTGCTGAAAATAGTGCCGGATAGCAAAAATTCTGGTAAATTGGCCACCCAAAAATTGTCATTATCCCCGAAACATTATTATATTCGTGGCTCTTTCGGAGAGATGGCTGAGTGGTCGAAAGCGCTCCCCTGCTAAGGGAGTATATCCCTTAACGGGATATCGAGGGTTCGAATCCCTCTCTCTCCGCTCAACTACGCAAAGCTTCGTTGAGCAAGCACGGTTTTGAGTTTGCTCGGCGAAGCTTTTTTATTTTCTGCTCCCTTGAATTAATCGGTTACCAAGCCACGCCATGGGGAGATACGCTCCTGTCACATCAACAACCAGAAACCAAGCGGGAGCAGGCAGTATAAACGCATTAGCAATGCCGCCCATCAGAAAAAATGCGCCGATGACAAATGCAAGCTTCATATTGTGAGATGCTGCAAAAAGCTGGCAAGCATCGCTCCTGATAAAGTGCCCAGGGCATGCGCCAGAAATGGAAAGAGAAAATGTCTGGGCTTAAAAAGATGCATCCCTTCTTTCAAACTTTCCATACTGGAAGGATTGACCCCCTCGGGAGGCGGAATAACGTTATCACTCAACATCACGATACCCATATTTACAGCGCCCCCGATAATGAGTCCGCCCACGACGGCTAGCGTATTCTTGATACCTGTTTTCATTTTTTTGTATTTGGATTGATAGTATTTAAACTAAAGTCACTGAAAAGTGCTGGATTTATTATTCTCCATGGAGCGTTGCTACCAGTTTTCGCCGGCCTCCATTATTGCGATGCTCACACAGATAAATACCCTGCCATGTTCCCAAGTTGAGCGATCCATTGGTAATGGGAATACTCACCGAATGTCCCAGCATGGAGCTTTTGATGTGCGATGTCATGTCGTCGGGACCTTCGAGCGTATGCTCATACATCGAGGTATCTTCGGGTACCATCCGCTTGAAGTGCGTAGCAAAATCCCGCCGAACCGATGGATCTGCATTTTCATTTATCGTAAGGCTGGCGCTGGTGTGTTGGATAAAAATATGCGCCAGGCCCGTATCGATTTGTTTGATTTCGGGAATCTCCTGCAGTACTTCATCCGTGATGATATGAAAGCCCCGCGATTTAGCCGAAAGCGTTATTTTCGTTTGAATCCACATTTATTCAGTTAAAAATTAAGAATGAAAAATTAGGAGTTAAGTTGCATGTAATAAAAGTTGACGGTTTTCCAGCATCCAGCATCATCCAAACAGCCCCTGAATATTGCCACCGTCATGGCTGATCGTCTGCCCGGTAACGTACGAGGCATGCGGCGATAAAATCCATCCCGCCAGTGAAGCCAGCTCCTCCGCTTCGCCCATGCGTCCCACAGGAATGGCCGCTTCCATCTCTTCGCGAACCTCTTCTATTGATTTATCCGAATCATCTGATGCTTTTTTAATCACGCGCTCAATGGCCGGAGTGTTATGTGACCCCGGAGCAAGTACGTTTACGGTAACGCCCTGCTTGGCAATTTCTTGGGATAATGATTTGGCAAATCCCACCATTCCGGCCCGAAATGAATTGCTGAGCACCAGCGAGGGAATCGGTTGCTTCACCGACTGGCTTTCTACAAAAAGAATGCGCCCGTACTCTTTAGACGTAAAGTACGAGACCAGCCGAAGTACCAGCTCAATCTTCCAGCGCATTACACTTTTGTAGGCCTGATCCCAATCGTAAATAGCCGTTTCCAGCGGACTCAGCGCCGGCGGTCCCCCCGCATTGATGACCACGCCGTGAAGTTGATCGTTACCGATAGCTGCTTCAATCTTGTTGTGTGTGTCATCATCTGTTAAGTCTCCAACCACTGTATCTATCAGATCGGGATAGGTGTCGGCAAGCTCATTGAGTTTTTCTTCGCGCCGGGCAATAGCGATGACGCGGGCCCCTTCATCCATTAAAAATTCCGCAATGGCACGTCCAAATCCACTGCTGACGCCACAAACAACAAAGCGTTGATCCTTAATCTCTAAATCCATTTGTCATAATAATTTTTTTAAAAATTTCTACACCCTATATAGCAAAATGCCCGCTGATGAGCAATACGAGTATATTCTGTCAGCGTAAAAAGAATTGTATTTTATAATAATGAATTACGCGAATAAAGCCGTATCTTTGCAGGCTTGTGAAAATTACAGGCAAACCCTCATGTCATTCTGAACTTGGCCCGTCCCGATCATTCGGGGTTTCAGAATCTCATCCATTAACGACATATTGTTTTTGAAGATTTGCTTTTGAAGATCCTGACTGTAATTGAGGATGACGTGAGTATCAAAACTGATTTTATAATAACAGACTTATGTACAAAGATATCAGAAATATCGCGATTATCGCGCACGTTGACCACGGCAAGACCACGCTGGTTGATCAGATGCTGAAGCAGAGTGGGACCTTCCGTGAAAACGAAGAGGTAGCCGAACGCGTGATGGACTCCGGCGACCTCGAGCGCGAAAAGGGTATCACTATCAGCTCAAAAAACACCGCGATCAAATGGGGCGATACCAAGATTAATATCGTAGATACGCCCGGTCACGCTGACTTTGGCGGCGAAGTGGAACGAATCCTAAAGATGGTAAACGGTGTAATTATTCTGGTTGATGCCGCCGAAGGACCGCTGCCACAGACCAAATTTGTGCTTCGTAAATCACTGCAGCTTGGCTACGAGCCCATTGTGGTGATCAATAAGATCGACCGCAAGGATGCACGTCCCGATGAGGTGCTCAACGAAATTTTTGATCTTTTTGTGATGCTCGATGCCACCAATGAGCAGCTCGACTTTCCCATCATTTATGCAGAGGGGATTAATGGTATTGCCAAGCACGAGCTCGAAGATGACAACGACGATCTCGTTCCGCTTTTTGATAAAATTGTAGAGCATATTCCCGCACCGGAGCAGGATCTGGACGCGTCTTTTAAGATGCTGGTGAGCAGTATCGACTGGAATGATTATGTGGGACGAATTGGCATCGGCCGCGTGGAGCAGGGCACTATTGAACAGGGACAGCAAATTGCGCTGCTTAACAGAGACGGAGAGCTTAAAGAGAAAGCGCGGGCAACCAAGCTGTTTACGTTTAATGGATTAAAACGCGAACCCGTGGAAAAAGCCGTGGCCGGAGATATTTTTGCACTGGCCGGCTACGAAAAAGTGGATATTGGAGATACCCTTACGGCAGCCAGCGATATGACGGCCATAGATTATCCCGATATCGACCAGCCCACCATGGCGATGTTTTTCCGTGTGAACGATTCGCCGTTTGCGGGATTGGAAGGCCAATATGTGACCTCCAATCAGATTAAAAATCGCCTGATGCGCGAAACTCGAGCTAATGTCTCCATCGAAGTTGAGCAGACCGATAATCCCGATATTTACAAAGTATCAGGACGTGGAGAGCTGCAGCTGGCCATTTTGACGGAGACCATGCGGCGCGAAGGATATGAATTTTCGGTTTCGCGTCCCGAAGTGTTATTTCAAGAGATCGACGGACAGCGCCACGAGCCGTTCGAAGAAGTAGTCGTGGATGTCCACCAAGATTACAGCAACCGCGTGATTGATAATCTGCAACAGCGGAAGGGAATTATGACCTCCATGACGCAGGAGGGAGAGAACAATCGCCTGATTTTTAAGGTACCTTCACGTGGACTTATTGGTTTCCGTAGCGAGATGATGACCGAGACGCGCGGCACCGGTATCATGCACCAGCAGTTTGATTCGTATGAACCGTTTGCCGGATCTATTCCCGGTCGCACAAGTGGCACTCTCATTGCGCTGGAAAAAGGCGAAGTAACCAGTTATGCCCTCGAAGGATTGCAAGATCGCGGTATATTTTTAGTTGAGCCCGGCGACAAGGTGTATGAGGGACAGGTAGTGGGCATCAACAATCGCTCTGATGATTTAGTGGTGAATGTGGTGAAGAAAAAGAATTTGACCAATCACCGCGAGACCCAAAGTAAGGATGATGTTAAGCTTGATCCCGCCAAGGATATGAGTTTAGAGCAGTGCATCGAGTTTATTGATGATGACGAGCTGCTGGAAGTTACCCCGGAAAGCTTGCGTATCCGTAAAAAATATCTCGACTTTAACGAACGGAAGCGAGCTAAAAAACAGAAAGAGTTTGCTTAATTAGATATTTGCAAACTCTTCTCCCCAGTAATTTTTTCGGTCATAAAACCAGCCGCCGCCGAGCAGCATGACGATGCCGGTACCGAATCCCACCATCCCGAAAAAGGGAGTTTGTGGTACTCGAACCAGGACTTCAGCAACAAAAGCCGCATATAATCCCATTACGGACCAGTACATAAAGCTAAAGTGCAGAGGTACCCAATTATCCGGTTTTCGAAGTATAGCGGGAATCATACCCCCGACCAGTGTTACCCCACTCACGACTGCCGCCCAGTGAAAAACACCCCAGCCGCCGAACAACCGATAGATCATAAATGCAGTGGCTACCACCCCGGTCATCGCTGCAGCATAAACATATCCGATTTTTCGATGGATTTGCGTGCCTTTACGCATCAGCAAAATAAACGTGCCGCAAATGAGCGATATGATTGATGCGGCCAGGTGTGTGCTACCAATCCAGTCATGTACAATATTATCCATGGTAAAATGGCTAGTTTTGGTTGGGAACATCCAGGTATTGCTGCAAAGTGTTCACGTATTCTTCAAATGCTTCAATACCTTCTTGGGTGATACTGTATGAGGTGTTGGGTTTGTTGTTCATGAATGATTTTGTGATTTTGATATAGCCCGCCTCTTCAAGCTTGCTCATCTGCACGCTTATATTTCCTGCGCTGGCTTCGGTTTCTTTTTTGATGAAGTTGTAGTCCGCTTCTTCGACACTGATCAACAAGGACATGATAGCCAGCCGCAGTTGCGAATGCAGCAGCGGATTTAAATCGTCATAAGCCATGGCTACCTCTCACTGTTTTTAAGGATGTAACCGGGCAGAAGGTATCCACCCAGAATCGCTGCCGCTGTGGCCAGTAGCTGGTAGGGCAGTGCCACTAAAAAAGCCACAATTGACATCGCCCAAATAAAAACTGCTCCCCATTTTAAGGGATTAAACTTTAGAATAGTGCCGCTCAAAAATGTGGAGCCGGCCGTTAATACCAGCACCACGGGTGTGATGTAAAAATTGATCTTGGCAATGAAAAACAGAATGATAAAGTAATTGACCAGGAAGATGGCCCATATCGTCAGATTTAACTGCTCGGCATAAGTCGAAGCTCCCCGTTCATTGCGATCTTTTCTGCCTTTCCCGATGGATGCCAAAATACCAATAATGATAATTGCCCAGGCCCACTCGGGATGGGCAACATTACTAAACTCCAGAAGAAAGTAATGACCAAGGCTGCCGGCTGTGATAACCCACCCCCAGAGTAGAAAATAAAATGAACTGTTTTTGATGTTCCCTTTGGCTTGGGTAATCATCCTGTGGATAATTTCCAAGCGTTGCTGATTGTCTATTGATTCTTCTTTATTGCCCATAACAGTGTAATTTCGTTTCTATATTAAACTACACTTAATTATAAAGTACTTTATAGTATAAATCAATAAAATCACATGATGGAATTCTTGTTCTGAACCATGTATTTTCGGCAAGCTAACAGTTAACGAATACAACAAATGAACGCATCAGAAAAGGATAGCAAGCGACGTATAGATCGAGAAATAGCAGCGTGGCTGGATCGCAAATTTACGATCCCGGGTACCAATATTCGTTTTGGCATTGATCCCATTTTGGGATTGATTCCCGGAGCGGGCGATTGGCTGGCAGGGGTGATTTCGCTCTACTTCTTGATTCAGGCGGCCATGCTGGGTGGTCGTGCCTCGGTGCTGGGACGCATGTTTATCAATATTCTGTTGGATGTGCTGATCGGTTCGATTCCTGTTTTAGGCGAAATTTTTGATGTGTACTGGAAAGCGAACATCCGCAATGCAAAAATTTTGGATGAGCTTCATTCCAATCCGGAACAAACTACCACCGAAAGCCGGTTATGGATCTGGGTGGTCGTTGTACAATTTATTGTACTTATTCTGGCGTTATTATGGCTGATCGGCTGGCTGATTATTGAGCTGTTGGGGCTAATTTTTTAAACCACAGCTAAAAAGCTATCCAACGCCGTACAGCTTACTTTTTTCCTTATAATAGGGCATAAACACTTTTTTCAGCTCATGGTGCTCTTGTTTCTCTAAATTCAGGTCATTATTAATGATATTCCACGCCTCGGTTTTGGCCTGCTCCAGGATCCACTGATCCTCGACGATATCGGCCACACGAAATTCCGGCGGGCCGCTTTGTTTGGTACCCAAAAAATCGCCGGGACCCCGCAGTTCCAGATCCGCCTCGGCAATTGCAAAGCCGTCGTTGGTTTCGGCCATTTTTCGCAGGCGAAACTGTCCTTCTTTGCTGACTTTCTGCCCATAAATCAAAATGCAGTAGCTCTGGCGCTCCCCGCGGCCAATGCGTCCCCGCAGCTGATGGAGCTGTGACAGTCCAAATCGCTCGGCGTGCTCTACAATCATGATGCTGGCATTGGGCACATCAACGCCCACTTCGATGACGGTGGTGGAAACGAGTACCTGTATATCATTGGTGATGAATTTTTGCATCATTTCATCCTTTTCTTCGGACGCCATTCTACCATGCAACAGCCCAACATTGAAATTTGAAAATTGTGATTTGAGTTTTTCAAAACCCGCCGTGGCGTCTTTGAGATCCATCTTCTCGGATTCTTCCACCAGCGGATATACTACATAGGCCTGTCCGCCATCCTGAAGCTCTTTTTCTACAAAGTCGTAAATCTCGTCATGCTTCTTCTGCGGACGAACGGCCGTCTTCACGGGTTTACGTCCACTAGGCATACCTTTAATAATGGAGATGTCCAGATCACTATATAAGGTCATGGCCAGCGAGCGGGGGATCGGTGTAGCCGACATCACCAGCACATGGGGATGGGATCCTTTTTCTAAAATTTCGGCACGCTGTTTTACGCCAAAGCGGTGTTGCTCATCAATGACAGCTAATCCAAGATTGTTAAAGTTGACCTCTTCCTGAATTACTGCGTGGGTGCCCACAACGATATCACAACTTCCGCCTTCGACGGCGGTAAGAATATCAGTACGCAGGCTACTTTTTTGATTGCCTACCAGCAGTCGAATGTTGATGTCCAGTGATTCCAGGAAATCTGATAGCGTTCGAAAATGCTGTTCGGCCAGAATTTCGGTAGGGGCCATAAAGGCTGCCTGGTAGCCATTGTCAATGGCCATCAGGATGGCGCCCAGAGCCACGATCGTTTTGCCCGAGCCCACATCCCCCTGGATAAGTCGATTCATCTGCTTGCCCGAACGAACATCCTTTTTGATATCCGACAGGGCCGATTTTTGTCCGTCGGTGAGCTCAAAAGGGAGGTGCTCGTTGAAAAATTGCGATGTGTAATTGCCGAGGTCTTCAAAGACAGGGCCTTGGTGCTTTTCAATGATCTCGTTCTTTGTCTTAGCTACACTCAGCTCAAATAGGAATAGCTCTTCAAACTTAAAGCGCTTGAACGCCTGTTTGTATTCCGATGCCGACTCCGGGAAGTGGATCATCCGGTAGGCCTCGTGGCGCTGGGGAAGCGAATGGTTTTGACGAACGGAATCCGGTAAAAATTCGGGCGGCTTTTCGTGTTTAAGGATCACTTTTTGCCACTGGTGGATAAGTTTGCTGCTGGTGTGGGTTTTTGATAATGCTTTACTACTGGGATATACCGGCACAATCTGTTTGAGATCCTCGATATCCTCAGAGTCATCCACCTTGTCGTATTCGGGATGAGCAATAGAAATATAGCGGCCATACTTTTTCGCTTTTCCAAAAAAGGCGACGACTTCTCCCTCCTTGAAATTCTTCTTCATATAGTGGGCGCCCTTGAACCACACCCCTTTTAGTGAGGCCGTATCATCTTGTATGATCACTTCCAGTCGTTTCTTTTTTCCGTATCCTTTTTGCTGTATTTTCTTGATTCGTCCCACTACGGTAACTTCTTCGCCTTGGCCGCTGACCTGACGGATAGAAGAGACGGTTGTACGGTCTAAATAGCGTCGCGGAAAGAAGTTAAGCAGGTCTAAGATGCTGTTGATTCCACTCTCAGATAGGGCCTTTATGCGTTTGGTACTCAGGTTTGGAAGATCAACTAATTTCAAAATAGTAATACTGATATATAATTATATACTAGTTATTTGAAGCCTTCTGACGGCTTTTCCGGCAATTATATTGGAAGTAGAGTACGAAAGCGAAAAAAGAAAAGAAAACGCATATTTTTTCTTGCAATGGTACCCCATAATTCCTTATCATTGGCAACTCTTGTTCGACCGAAAAATCAATTAAGCGTATTAAATCGTGCCTACAATACAACAACTTATTCGCAAAGGTAGAAAAAGCAAGCCTAGTAAGACAACGGCTCCTGCTTTGGAAAACTGTCCGCAGAAACGCGGCGTTTGTGTACGAGTTTATACTACTACGCCTAAAAAGCCAAATTCGGCTCTGCGTAAGGTTGCTCGTGTGCGTTTGACTAATGGTTATGAAGTAACTGCATATATCCCCGGTGAGGGGCACAACCTGCAGGAACACAGCATTGTGCTTGTTCGCGGCGGTCGAGTAAAAGACTTGCCCGGGGTACGTTATCATATCGTGCGCGGTACGCTCGATACGGCCGGCGTCGAAGATCGCAAGCAGGGTCGCAGCCTCTACGGTACTAAAAAGCCTAATTAGTAATTGTTGAGTAGGAATTAAACTGAAAAGAATATGAGAAGAAAGACAGCAGACAAGCGTGAGGTAACACCTGATCCGGTATTTGGAGATAAGATGGTTACGCGCTTCGTAAATAACCTGATGCGGGACGGGAAAAAGAATGTTGCCCGCAAGATTCTCTATCAAGCATTTGAAGTTATTGAAGAAGAAACCGGCGATGAGGGGATGGAAGTATTTAAGAATGCCCTCAGTAATGTATCGCCTGTTGTTGAGGTTCGATCTCGTCGTGTAGGTGGATCGACTTACCAGGTACCGGTTGAAGTTCGGCCCGATCGCGGGACGGCTCTTGGCATGCGCTGGTTGATTGATGCATGCCAGACAAGAAATGATAAATCCATGGCTCGCAGATTGTCTCGTGAGCTGTTGGATGCTGCCAATAATGAAGGTGGTGCAGTGCGAAAGAAGGACGAAGTGCACCGTATGGCAGAAGCAAACAAGGCGTTTGCACACTTTAGATTTTAAACGATTTACTGATACTAACTTAGAGCAATGGCTGAAACGAAGACGAAAACTGATCCCAAAATTATAGACCGCATTAAGCGGACCCGCAATATTGGTATTGCGGCACACGTAGATGCTGGTAAGACGACTATTACGGAGCGCATCCTTTATTATACGGGAATTACCCACCGCATCGGTGAAACGCACGATGGTGCTTCTCAGATGGACTGGATGGATCAGGAGAAGGAGCGAGGCATTACCATTACTTCTGCTGCTACGCACTGCATCTGGAAAGATCATCGCATTAATATTATTGATACGCCCGGTCACGTTGACTTTACCGTTGAGGTAGAGCGTTCGCTTCGTGTTCTTGATGGGATGATTGGTGTTTTTGATTCAGTCGGAGCTGTTCAGCCACAATCTGAAACCGTTTGGCGGCAAGCAAATAAGTATGATGTGCCGCGCATGGCATTCGTCAACAAGATGGATCGCGTTGGCGCTGATTTCTTCAACGTTGTTGATGAAATGCAGGAGAAGCTAAACGCCAATGCTATTCCCATTCAGATACCGATCGGAAAAGAAGAAACCTTCCGCGGTGTTGTTGATCTGATAAAAATGAAGGGTATTATCTGGGATGAAGAAACACTCGGCATGGAGTATGACGAGATTGAAATCCCGGACGATTTGCAAGAGAAAGCAGAAGAGTATCGCAAGATTATGATCGAGTCTATTGCCGATCATGATGATGCGCTGATGGAGAAGTACTTGATGGACGAGGAGATCAGCGAAGAAGAGATTGAAGATGCGCTTCGAGAAGCGACGCTCAGTCGAGATATCACTGTTGTTATGTGTGGTTCTGCTCTTAAAAATAAGGGTGTGCAGACGGTGCTAGATAAAGTAATTAAGTATCTTCCTAGTCCTTATGATATCCCTCCAATTGAAGGTAAGGATCCTGAGGATCACGATAATAAACTGTTGCGTAAGCCCAGTGTTCAGGAGCCGTTTTCTGCTCTTGCGTTTAAAATAATGACGGATCCCTATGTTGGTAAGTTGACGTTCTTCCGCGTGTATTCCGGAGAACTCGAGAAGGGTTCCTATATATATAACGCCACAACGGGCGAAAAAGAACGCATTGGTCGAATCCTTGAGATGCATGCCAATGAAAAGAAAGATCTTGATATCGTTCGTGCCGGAGATATTGCGGCCGCGGTTGGCGTTAAGCAAGTACGAACGGGAGACTCTTTCTGTGATATCGATAATCCCATTCTGCTCGAGGAAATTACATTTCCCGAGCCGGTAATTAAGCTTGCCGTTGAGCCAAAATCTAAGGCTGATGCTGAAAAGCTGACGACCGGACTTATAAAACTTGCTGAAGAAGATCCTACATTTCAGGTAAATACGGATGAAGATACAGGACAAACCGTTATTGCCGGAATGGGTGAGCTTCACTTAGAAATTATTGTTGATCGTCTGAAGCGCGAATTCAAGGTTGAAGCAAATGTTGGTGCTCCACAGGTATCGTACCGTGAGACAATTACGGCAAGCGTTGAGCATCGCGAAATCTATAAAAAGCAGTCCGGTGGACGCGGTAAGTTTGCCGATATGGAATTTGAAATCGGACCGCTCGAGCACTTTGAGGAATTTGACGAAGAAGATAATAACGTTTCTGTTGATGAAGGATTTAAATTTGTCAACGAAATTGTTGGCGGGAATATCCCGACCGAATTTATTCCTTCAGTTGAGAAGGGATTTAAAAAAGCAATGAATTCCGGTATTCAAGCCGATTATCCGGTGCAGAACATTGGAGTTCGGTTATTTGATGGATCATACCACGATGTGGATTCCGATCAGGTTAGTTTCGAGCTTTGTGCAAAGATGGCGTTCCGCAATTCTACGCGCAGAGCAAGTCCCAAAATTCTGGAGCCAATCATGGATGTTGAAGTGATTACTCCTGAAGAATTTATGGGTGATGTGATCGGTGATCTTAATGGCCGACGAGGGCTCATTGGCAAGATGGATAACAACAATGAAGGATCTGTTGTGAAAGCCAAAGTACCTCTGTCAGAAATGTTTGGATACACTACCGATCTGCGGTCACTTACCCAGGGACGTGCGACTTCTACTATGGAATTCGCCGAGTATAAGATTGTCCCTGAAAATGTAGAGAAAGAAATTTTAGAATCACGAGCTTAAAATCTCACTAATAATAAAGTATTATGGCAAAAGAGACATATCAGCGAAATAAGCCACATGTAAACATAGGAACGATCGGCCACGTGGACCACGGGAAGACGACCCTGACGGCGGCGATAACGACGGTGATGGCCAAGCACCACGGCGGGGTGGCCAAGCAGTTTGTCGACATCGACAACGCCCCCGAGGAGAAGGAGCGGGGCATTACGATCTCGACGGCGCACGTCGAATACGAGACCGAGGCCCGCCACTACGCCCACGTGGACTGCCCGGGGCACGCCGACTACGTCAAGAACATGGTGACCGGGGCGGCCCAGATGGACGGGGCGATTTTGGTGGTCGCCGCCACCGACGGCCCGATGCCGCAGACCCGCGAGCATATTCTGCTGGCCCGCCAGGTGGGGGTTCCGCAGATTGTGGTCTTTATGAACAAGACCGACCTGGTCGACGACGAGGAGCTGA
>CAZBCG010000011.1:0-86284 GCA_964490705.1 uncultured Balneolaceae bacterium
CTATTCAACAAACTCTCAAACACCGCTGTGTTGCATTAATCACTTGAACACGGCTAATCTTTTTCTGGGTGTATCAAGCGTCCACGCTCTGTTTTGTTACGACGCAGAGCATCGTAACGAGATGATTAATTATCAGTAATCTCACAAAAATAAAAAAGCCATTCCACCCGAAAGGCAGAATGGCCTTAATAAGATCCAGTCCAATCAAAGATAGATCAATAACAAGAAATCAACGCGCGGAGATTACTCTTCTTCCGAAGAATCGTCTCCGTTATTTTCATCCGCTTTTGCTTCGGCCTGGCGGTTGAGTTCTCGAACCGTATCCTGGTTCTGATCTTTTTCCTTAATACGAGCTGATTTTCCTTGACGCTCTCGCAGGTAATAGAGCTTGGAGCGCTTAATGTCGCCCTGCTTCTTCAGCTCAATTTTTGCGATGAACGGAGAATAGAGCGGAAATATGCGTTCCACCCCGATGTTACCGGCAGAAACCTTGCGTACCATAAATGTCTGGTTCGCACCCGATCCGCGGCGTGAAATCACGAGTCCTTCAAACTTCTGGATTCGCTCCTTGTCGCCCTCGCGGACACGATAGTGAACATTTACGGTATCGCCGGTTTGAAACTCGGGATACTCGTCGTCAATTAATGTCTGTTCTGCTAATTTTAACTTATCCATGATTTAATCCTTACTACTGTTCGTTTCGAAATTTTTTGTAAATATCAGGACGTACTTTTTTCGTACGCTCAAGCGATTGTTCCAATCGCCATTCTTTCACTTTTTGATGATCACCTGATCGCAGCACCGCTGGCACTTCCATCCCGCGAAACTCAGCAGGACGTGTATAAACGGGTCCTTCCAGCAAATTCTCATTTTGGAATGAATCCGTAAGCGCACTTTCCGAATCGCCCAATGCACCGGGCAGCAGCCTCACGATGGAATCAACCATCACAAGCGTCGGCAGTTCGCCGCCGGAAAGCACATAATCGCCAATGCTGTACGTCTTGGTGATTAATGAATCTATTACACGCTGATCAACACCTTTATAGTGGCCACACAAGAATATCAGGTTGTTACTGAGCGAAAGTGAATTTGCACTTTTCTGCTCAAACGGCCTTCCATCCGGAGCCGTAAAGATGATTTCATCGTAGTTCCGCTGGCTCTGTAGCTCTTCGATACAGGAGAATATCGGCTGTGGCGTTAACACCATGCCGGCTCCCCCGCCGTAGGGATAATCATCTACCTTATTGTGCTTATCCTCAGAATAGTCGCGCAGGTCGTGAATATGGATATTAACCAGATCATCATCCCGGGCATTGCCCACAATGCTGTGTTGCAGCGGACTTTGTAGCAGCTGCGGTACGGCCGATATGATATCAATGCGCATCATTTACAATCCTCTGAGTTGATCGAGGTTTTTGCATCGTATTTGTTCTGATTCTTCATCAATATCGACAACATACTCATCCACAAGCGGGATTAACAGTTGATCCTGTTCATTAGTGACGACTTCGAGGATCGGATGCGCCGGGTTTTCGAGCATCGCTTCCACGGTGCCGATGGATTGACCATCAGCCAGCACGTCGAAAGATGTCAAATCCAATGGCAGTGCATCCGGATCAAGCAGGCTTTCCACAATGTCACGATCTGCATAGACAGCAGCGTTTTTGAGGTTTTCGGCCTGCGTGCGATCAGTCACGTGTTCAAATTTTACAAAGAACGAAAGCCGATTATTTTTTTCTTGCACCCGGACCGACTCAATCCGAGCGGGGACCAATTCCCCTCTGGCGTTTGTAATATGCACCAGATCAAGAGCATCAAAAAGTGTTGGCGTGTACATTTCGGGGATGATTAATACATCGCCCTCTACGCCATGCGATCGGGAAATATGCCCGATCTGAGTGTACTGGTTTTCAATAGGTTCCAGCATTTTAGAACTATCAGCTTTACTAAACTTCAGAAGTTTAGTAAAGCATTTCTGATCTAACTATTCTCTTTCTTGTCGTCCAACGCACGCTGAACGGTCACCCGATCTTCATCTTCGGGGACAAAGCCTTCGAGCTCTTCAAGAGGCGTATTTTTGATATGTGCAATGGCTTCTTTCGCCAGCATATCAGTTGATACTTGAGCCTCGGCTTCTTCATCCTCAGCTTCTGCTGTGTCTTCATCTTCTTCCTCGGTCTCCGAAGCTTCTTGCGCAGGAGAATCCTCTTCATCATCAGAAGCTTCAACCTCTTCCGTTTCTTCTTGGGCTTCGGCTTCTTCAGCAGGCTCTTCGTCCTCATCGGACTCTTCTTCCTGAGCTTCGGCCGCTGCCTCTTCTTCAGATTCATCGTCTTCGTCAGCAGCTTCCTCTTGTGCTTCAGCGGTTTCTTCTGTTTCTTCATCCGCTTTAGCTTCCTGCGTTTCTTCCTCAGTTTCCGCTGTTTCAGCTTCAGGCTCTTCTTCAGAAGCTTCTACTTCTTCAGTCTCCGAAGCCTCAGCTTGTGTCTCTTCTTCGTCGGATTCTTCATCATCGTCCGAGGCAAGAGCTTCCTGCTTAGCTTTTTCTTTGGCAGCTTCTTCGGCTTTCTTCTTAAGCTGCTTCTGGAATTCTTTCTCTTCAGCTTCGAGCAGTGCCTGCTGACGCTCTTTGCGCGTAGGAACATCTTCTTCTTTTTCCTCACGCTTCTCACGCCATTCAGCCAGTGCTTCTTCAATTTCTTCTTCCGATTTGCCCCATCGAATCAGGTGCATTTCGTACATGATACCTTGCTTCTTGAAGATCGATCGTACGGTATCTGATGGCTGAGCACCTTTCTTTAGCCAGTGCAGTGCGCGTTCGCGATCAAGATCAAGCTGATTGTTGGGGGTTACATTATCAAAACGACCTAAATCTTCGATGATTCGACCATCACGAGGCTTGCGGTTATCCGCAACAACAATGTGATGAATCGGTCGCTTTTTTCGACCTCTACGTTGTAATCTAATTCTTAACAATGGATTATCTCCTTATTTATAACTTTAAATTTGCGTTGATTTCTAATAGAGGATATTGTCGGAATCTTGCGCAATATTTATAAACTGATGCAAAGCTGGGCTAAACAGCCTGCATCATGTAAAACTCTATCCAAATGGTAAATTTCCTTTCATGCCCTTCATGCCTTGCATCATCTGTCCCATTTTGCCCATGCCAGAGAACGACTGCATCATCTTTTTCATCTGCTCAAACTGCTTCAACAGATCATTGATTTCGGATACGCGCGTGCCCGATCCTTTGGCAATACGCCGCTTTCGGGTGGCGTTTAGGATATCCGGATTTCGTTTTTCTTCCGGAGTCATTGAGCAGATAATTGCTTCAATCGGTTTGAAGGAATCTTCGTCAAGTTCGGTGTCGGCATCCTGCAGTGCCTTTCCGGCACCGGGAATCATACCGACCAAATCCGAAATATTGCCCATATTTTTTACCTGCTGCAGCTGATCATAAAAGTCTTCCAGGTCAAAACTGTCAGACTTAATTTTCTTTTGCAGCTTCTGGGCTTCTTCTTTATCAAATTCTTTCTGTGCTTTTTCTACCAGCGAAACAACATCTCCCATGCCGAGGATGCGTTGCGACATCCGCTCGGGATAAAAGGGAGAAAGTGCATCCAGCTTTTCGCCGGTGCTCACAAACTTGATCGGTTTTTGGACCACCTTCTTGATCGAAAGGGCCGCCCCGCCGCGGGTATCACCGTCAAGCTTGGTGAGGACAACACCATCGTAATTGATGGTTTCGTTAAATTCTTTGGCTGTATTGACTGCATCCTGTCCCGTCATGGAGTCAACGATGAACAGTGTTTCATGTGGATCAACTGCTTTTTTGATCTCCGCCACTTCGTCCATCATCTTCTCATCTACGTGCATGCGTCCGGCCGTATCAATAATTACGGTATCGAGTGCCAGGCTCTTGGCCATGGACACGGCCTCTTTGGCCGCACGGACTGCATCTTTCTGATCAATAGAATAGACTGGCACATCAATCTGGTTGGCCAGCGTCTTGAGCTGATCAATAGCTGCCGGACGATAAACGTCGGCCGCTGCTAAAATAGGATTGCGATTGTTCTCTTGCTTCAGGTAGCGAGCCAGCTTGGCGCTAAAGGTCGTTTTACCGGATCCTTGCAGGCCGGCAATCAGGATAACGGTTGGCGGCGTGTGTGCAACGGATAGATCAACACGCTCCTGGCCGAGAATTTGGGTCAGCTCGTCATGTACAATTTTCGTAAACTGCTGACCGGGATTGACGGCCGTCAATACGTCTTCGCCCATCGCCCGTTCTTTCACTTTGTTCGTGAACTCTTTGGCAACATCATAATTCACATCGGCATCGAGCAGGGCGCGACGTATTTCTCTCACCGTCTCTGCAATGTTGACGTCGGTGATCTGAGCTTCGCCTTTCAGCTTCTGAAAGGCGTCATCAAGTTTTGATGAGAGATCCTGAAACATGAGTTAGTTTGTGTTCTGAAAAATTTTAATGCAATTGGTCCTGCGTCCAATACAGTACTGGAACAAAGTCTCGCAAAATAAGGACATTTTACTGCGTTATCAACAGAATTATTATAATGAAATATTTCACGCGATCTGATATTATTGAGGGATCGTTTTTTTATTATCTTCCCACAGAAATCAGATTGAATTTTAAGAAATCAAAAAGTATTTATGGCTGACCAACAAGGATATGGATTGCTGAAGGGAAAGAAAGGATTGATTTTTGGTGCCCTCGATGATCGCAGTATTGCATGGCGCATCGCTCTGGCATGTCAACGTGAAGGGGCGGAGTTTTCACTTTCCAATGCCCCGGTGGCCCTGAGGTTTGGGGATCTCGATGAGCTTGCCGAAGAGACGGGCGCCGAAGTATTTCCCTGTGATGTAACCAACGAGGACGAGATCGAAGAGCTGATGCAAAATGTAAAAGAGGAGCACGGCAAGATCGATTTTATGCTCCACGCCATCGGCATGTCGCCGAATGTGCGTAAGGGCAAGGGGTATGAAGAGCTGAACTACCAATGGCTGCAGCAGACGCTGGATATTTCGTCAGTTTCGCTACATAAAGTGATTCGCTATGCTGATGAAGCTGATATCTTAAATGACGGAGCTAGCATCTTGGCACTCTCGTATATCGGTGCGCAGCGTATTTTCTCGAAATACAGCGATATGAATGATGCCAAGGCACTGCTCGAGAGTATCGCCCGCAATTACGGCAGTCGCCTGGCCGATCGCGGCATTCGGGTGAACACGATTTCGCAGGCGCCGACCAAAACCTCAGCCGGAAGCGGTATCAAAGGCTTCGACGGTATGTACACTTTTGCCGATAAGCTGGCACCGCTGGGGAATCCCACCGCCGATGAATGCGCGGATTATTGCGTGACGCTCTTTTCTGATCTGACGCGCAAAGTGACGATGCAGAATCTCTATCATGACGGTGGATTTGTGACGGCGGGCATCAATGAAGAGATGATCAACGATCTGGCTGAAATGTACGGGGATGAAGAAGACGAGGGGTAATTTAGCTTAAAGTGTAATTGTTAAACCTGGCAGGTATCCGAAACCTGTCAGGTTTTTTATTTGGGATGTTAAAAATTGTCCACCTGTTTTAATCTCTTCCCGAAAAGTGGTTATTTACTGACTGTGATAATTCCCTAACAAACAATCAATCTCATGAAACGACTGGCCTTACTTCTCTTTGCGATAACGTTCGCGACCTCCATTACATTAGCGCAGGATACGCCCACCATCAGCGAAAAGACAGAAGGACTCGAAAAGCAGGAGGGCTTTTTTACCTGCTATTGGGATGAAGATCAGGGCAAGATCTGGCTCGAGATCGACAAGTTTGATACCGAATTTCTGTACGTGAATTCGCTCACGGCTGGGGTAGGATCAAACGACATCGGACTCGATCGCAATCAGTTGGGTGATGACCGCATTGCCTATTTCGAGCGCCGCGGTCCCAAGGTGTTGATGGTTCAGCCCAACTATTCCTATCGTGCCATTACCGATAATCAAAAAGAACAGCAGTCGGTGCGCGATGCGTTTGCTCAGTCGGTGCTATGGGGATTTAAAATCGCTGCCGAAGAGGATGGCCGGGTGCTGGTTGATATCACAGACTTTCTGATGCGCGATGCTCATGACGTAACAGGCACACTTCGCCAAAATGACGAAGGTAATTTTTCGGTGGATGAAAGTCGGTCGGCGCTGTATCAAGAGGCGACAATGAATTTTCCCAAAAACACAGAATTTGAGGCTACGCTCACATTTACCGGCAGTAATCCCGGCGGACAAGTTCGTTCGGTAGCTCCTACATCCGATGCGATTACCGTGCGTCAGCATCATTCCTTTGTGCAGCTGCCCGACGACAATTTTGAGCCCCGCCAGTTTGATCCGCGCGCAGGATATTTTGGCATCGACTATCAGGATTACAGCACTCCAATTAGTGAATCTATAGACAAGCGATTTATTACGAAGCATCGCCTCAAGAAGAAAAATCCCGATTCGGCAATGAGCGAGCCCGTCAAGCCCATTGTCTATTATCTGGATCCCGGGACGCCCGAGCCGGTGCGTAGTGCCCTGCTGGATGGCGCCCGCTGGTGGAATCAGGCGTTTGAGGCCGCCGGTTATAAAAATGCGTTCCAGGTGAAAATGCTGCCTGACAGTGCGCATCCTATGGATGTTCGATATAACATGATCAACTGGGTACACCGCTCTACACGCGGCTGGTCGTACGGCACTTCGGTTGTGGATCCAAGAACCGGAGAAATTATCAAAGGTCACGTGCTTTTGGGCTCGCTGCGCGTGCGGCAGGATTATCTGATTGCCGAGGGTTTGTTATCCCCATATACAGAAGGTGCCAACTACGATGAAAACGACCCTATGCTGCAGATGGCCTTGGCCCGCATTCGCCAGTTGTCGGCTCACGAGGTGGGGCATACTTTGGGATTAGCCCATAACTTCGCGGCCAGCACCAACAATCGAGCTTCGGTGATGGATTATCCCGCGCCCAAAGTAAATATCACCCAAGACAGTACGCTCGATTTGTCGAATGCGTACGACACCGGCATTGGTGAATGGGACAAGGTGGCGATCAGGTATGGATACAAGGATCTTACCGGCCTGCCGAGTGAAGAAGCGGCGCTAAATAATGTGCTGGAAAATGCGATCGATGATGGGCTGTTGTTTATTTCGGATTACGATGCGCGTCCCGAAGGCGGAGCGCATCCTAAAGCGCACTTGTGGGATAACGGAAAAGATGCCGTGCAGCAGCTACATCACATTATGGATGTTCGAAACATCGCACTACAGAATTTCTCAGAGTCAAATATTCCACAGGGGACGCCCATGGCCACCCTCGAAGATGCGCTGGTGCCGATCTATCTGTATCATCGCTATCAAATTGAGGGGACAGTTAAGCTTATTGGAGGTGTAAATTACAGCTACAATCTGCGCGGCGATAGTCAGCCGGGACCTGAGCCGGTAGCAGATTCCACGCAACGCGCCGCCCTCGATGCCATGCTGCAGACGATGATGCCCGAAGCACTGGATATGCCCGACCGTATTGTGGATCTGATTCCGCCGCGTCCCATCGGCTATTATGATTCCCGCGAACTCTTCAACAGTCATACCGATCCGGCTTTTGATCCGTTGGGAGCCGCAGAAACAGCGGCCTCTATGTCGGCAAGTTTGTTGTTCAATACCAATCGCGCAGCCCGTCTTGTAGATGCCGAAGCACGAGATTCTACAAATCTGGGACTTGGTGACATGCTCGAAAAAGTGATACAGAAAACCTGGCAGCAGTCCGTGGCCGCTGGATATCAGGGGGCCATACAAAATACGATCAATCACGTGGTGTTGTTTGAGATGATGAACCTGGCTGCGGATGAGAGAGCCACATCCCAAGTGCGGGCCGTCACGAATTTCAAGCTAGAGAAGCTTCGCGAATGGATGAGGATGGAAGCCGAGAATCATGCGGAGGGCGAACAGCGCAAAGCATCGCTATTGTATGGCTATCGAACGCTGCAACAGTTTAAAGACAAAGGCGAAATGTTTATGCCGACTCCGGCGCTGAGCCCGCCGCCCGGTTCGCCCATCGGCAGTGGTGAATCTCTCTTTTTGCAGTGCAGTTTTCGATAATGGATTAAAATCCTCAGGGTATTGTAAATCCTGAGAGTTTGTAAGGTATAAGGTATGGGCATATTTGGTTGCGTAGCTCTGCTGCGCATCTAATGGTGTCATCCTGAACTTGGCCTGCCCCGACTATTCGGGGTTTCAGGATCTGCAAGTATTCAAGTATTAAGGTACTGACATAAAATTAGTATGAGATACGCTTTATATAGATGATCGCCCCTCAAGAATTATTAAACGCCTACGCCAACGGAATTTTCCCCATGGCTGATTCGCGGGATGATCCCGAGGCCAAATGGTACACCTCTCAGTGGCGCGGTATTATACCGTTGGATAATTTCCATGTCTCTTCTAACGTACAGCGCATTATTCGCAATCAGCACTATCATATTAAATTTGATTACAATTTTCGTCAGGTGATGGAAGCGTGTGCCGACCGTGATTCGACGTGGATTTCGCACGAGATTATTGAGTCGTATTGTCAGCTGCATCGGCTGGATCATGCCCATTCGGTGAGTGTGTATAACCAAGAGTGGGAATTGGTGGGCGGACAATACGGCGTATCGCTGGGCGCGGCCTTCTTTGGAGAGTCGGTATTTGGCTGGGCCAAGGAAGCCTCAAAAGTGGGGCTGTATTGGACGCATCAGGCGCTGCAGCAGGGCGGTTTCGAGCTCTGGGATACCCAATTCTGGACCGAGCACCTGTCGCAATTTGGGTGCATTGAGATTCCGGCTGACGAATACGAAAAAAGGCTCAACTCAGCAATACGCAAACAAGCAACGTTCGAAGCGGTGGAGGTACAGTAAACAGTTACCAGTTAACAATAGTGGGTTTGCCAACTGATAAATGAAGACTGTTGAACTGTTAACTGTAATTAGTATTCCTGAACCTGAATTTGATCCATCACTTGGTTGCGACTCATGCTGCCCTTGTCCATAGCATCAAGCTGCGATTTCCGAATTTGCAGATCCAATCGCTCGGGTATCTCATTATATCGGCTGGGCAGGTTGACGGACACCAAAATATGCTGGCTGGATTCGATCGAGCTGAGCGTGCGACCGTAATCAACAAGATATCCTTTTAGATCTTTAACAAATTGATTGTAGGCTATAAGAGTTTTTTTCCTGGCCTTTTTTTGATTATCGAAATCAGTACTATCTAAGGTCTGTTTAATTTCAATTTTGTTTATCTTGATACTGTCGCTTAGAGCAGTGAGATCTTCCCTAAGCTTGTTGAGCTGGAGGTCAAGGCCTGAAATATTCCAGTCATTTTGCTGAGCGTACCGCGCTTTGAAGGAAAAGAGCACGCCAAAGTTATCCAGTTTTAGATAGTCGACCGATCCTGCAATGCGGAATGTTTCGGAGTCAGAGTCTTCGAAGGCCGATTCAAAAATGCCGGCCATGACCTTCAGGTCTTTGTGTGTTTGCTTGTTGCCCTCAGTAGTGCTGATGTCCAGCCGATTGTGAAACTGCTCATCACTCAAATCACCGGAACGAAAGGCTTGCAGGTCAGACTTTTTTGCAACTACAGAAATAGTCGGGATGTTGTGCTTTTCTGCTTTTTCATCGTTACCATCTGGATGAAAAATTCCGAATCTACGGTCGGGAGTGTTTGAGTTGTAGATCACCATTACTCTATCTGAGTTTGAGAGCTGTCCAATACTAGAGCCATAATCGCGCAAAAATCCGACAATCCTAGCAGTGATTGATTCCTCATCTATGTTTTTACCGTTGCTGTCTCCATACTGGAAGGAGTAGGCGAAACCTTTGCCATCGGCATCTGTTTCCATTACAAAAGCAGGTGATCCACCGGGAATGTTAAAAATGACTCCATATTCAGGGAGATATGTTCCGCGAATGTTGTCATTGCGTCCGAAAGAAAATCCCCCAGAACGAACGCGAACGTTATTTCCACGGGCCTGCCAACGGGTTTTGAACATCTCTTCCAGGATATTTTCCATGATGTTGATATCGCGCTGCATGCGGTTGGTATCAATGTTGGATTGGCCGCTGGCGGGTTGCAGGCAGAACATTAGCAAAAGTACTGCAGCAAATGATGTAATTTTTGATAGGTAATTCATAGCAATCGTTGTTTTCGTTAGTTTTGATTTTGATAGCTGACGGTTTGCAACACTTCGCCCAGGTATTGGTTGGTCCGGCGCAATTTGTAGTTGGTATTTTCCTGCAGTTCATCCAGCGTTTGATTGACGAGCTGCAGATCGTTCATGCGCTGCTCTTGAAAGTAGGTCACCACTTTTTGCAGCTGTTGTTGGTTTTGTTGATTGATGGATTCGGCATATTCTGAGAGCATTGCTGCATTTTCTTCCCGAATTTGACTCACAAGCGCATCCGCCTGTTCGGCAGAAAGCCCCTCGTTTACCGTGGGACTATATCCCAGGCTTACCGCAATGCCGTTTCCACTGGTATCAACATGGAGTTGAGCCGCCGATCCGATAAACAGAAACAGGATGAGTCCCGCTGCGGCGACAACGGCCGTTTTCCCGATGAAAGAATGCGGGAGTAGATTTTTGGCTTCTTGCCACCACTGTGAAAAGGTGCGTTCGCGGGGTTCCATCATCAGCAATTGCTGACTTGGTTCGGCCTCGGGCATTTGTTGCAGCAGCGACCGGGTTTGTTTGAGTTTGGTCAGCTCTTGCTCCAGCTCCGGGTTCTGTGCCAGGTAGGTTTCCAGTTTTGATTTTTCGGTGTCGGATATCTCGTCGTAGAGATAGTCCATAAAAAGTGAGCGGGCCAGTTGATCATTCATAACGTAAAGTCTCCAGTTCGATATTCCATTGTTCAAAACAATTGCGCAGCTTCGTTAATCCATAGTAGAGCCGCGATTTTACCGTGTTTTCGGGTTCGTCCAGGATTTCGGCAATTTCCCGGAACTTGAGTTCTTCATACTCTTTCATGATTACCACAATGCGCTGCTCGGCCGGCAGTTGATTGAGGGCAACTTGCAGGATCGATCCCAGTTCGCTTTGCTGCACTTGCTGGTCGGGATTGGCCGCCAGGCTTTCCGCAACGGGATGGTTGGGCAGCGCCTCCATTGAAGCCGATCGCCGACGTCCGGCGCGCTTGGTTTCATCCAGACACAAGTTATTGGCAATGCGGTAGATCCAGGCCGGGAATTTTTCGGCATCTTCCAGCGTATTGAGTTTTTTATACGCCCTGATGAAGGTCTTTTGCGTGATTTCCGTGGCCTCATCATGGCTGGAAAAGTAGCGATACGCAAAGCGGTGAATGCGCTGCTGCCATCGGTTTACGAGGTGATTAAACGCCTCGATGTCGCCGTTTCTAAAATTCTTAACTAATTTTGCATCTGTCATTAATGAACTCCCGGGAGTATCACTGAGGAGCACCACACTGCAGAAGTGTATTGCTCCTGCCAACCTTAGGTTAATACTCTGTGATTGACACAGAGCATGTTGCGAACCATACATCAAAATGACGAGACAGCCCGGCAAAAAGTTTTAATTTTTTTACGGTTTTGAACAGCAGTAATTATAGGCCGTGGAATTCTGAAACTTATTTGCATTTTGGCGCCCCAACTACTTGTTTCTATTATGTGATGCCAACAATTTAACTCCCTATTCTAAGGCTCGGCAAGCGAATCCCAAGAATAGAGAATATCATTCACTTGATGAAGCTCCTAAAATTTTTACAGCACACAGCATTAAGTTCCTTGGTTTTGGCGATTGGGGCGGTCATGTTGTTAAGTAGTTGTGAGCCTTCCTTTTCTCCCATCAAAGAAAATGATCGCTATTATTCAATTTACGGATTTTTGAATGCCTCGGCCGACACGCAGTTTATTCGTGTGGAAAAATTGCGCGACAGCCTCTTTTCAGATACGCCTGCCGATCTCGATGCACAGGTTCGATTAACTAATGTTACCACTGGACAGAGCCAAGTGATGCAAGACTCAATTTTTGAATATTCAGTGGGCAAAGCTCATAATTATTATGCAACGCTGGATATTAATCCCACAGAAACGTATTTGCTAGAAGTAAGCAACGATGACGAGACCGCAAGTGCAGAGGTCGATATTCCTGAGAGTTTCCCCGAGCCAAACCTGATAAATATGACAACTGTTGAAACAAGGGATATCGATCGGTTGATAACATTAAAGGCCCTTTACTATGCTTCTGCAGTTTGTGTGCAGGGTGGTCCCAACGATCCCCCGTGTCCGGATAATCCCACCGTATTTACATACGAGTATCAACATTTGCAAGACACGGTACACAGGGGCAATGGTGTTGTTCATACACGGATTGATACAACCGGTGACCTTGAAGAAGTGGCACTGAGATTTTCAGAATCGGGATTTAATCTCCACAAAATTGAAATAGTAGTGGCAGCAGGAACCCAGGACTGGCCCGACTTTTTAAACCTCGATATAGAGGCTGCTGCCTTGCCTGATGTAGCCTCTAACGTTGAGGGAGGCGTTGGATTACTTGGAGGAGTGATAACTGATACCATTGCTATTCCACTGTCAGAGGGAAATCTGCCGGAAAACAACATAAACAGATGAGAAAGCGAAGTACTCATATCGGTATCGCTGGAGTTTGTGTTATTTTCCTGTATCTCTGTTTGCCGGCCTATACCGTTGCCCAGCCAGAAGGGGTGACTCTGCACGGGTTTATTCGTGATGCCGAAAGTGCAGAATCTCTTAACGGGGCTAATGTGGTGGTCACAAACTTGGCTGATACCACCGAAACAAGGGGTACTGTAGCGGGCTCAAACGGCTATTATTATTTCAATAATCTGGAGTCCGGATCGTATGCCATACATGTAAGTTATGTGGGATATAACTCTTCGGATGATACCTTGAGCATTACCGGTGGAAAGGATAAGGTTACTCACACTGTTGAATTAACTCCCTCGGAACGGGAGTTGGACGAGGTGGTGGTAACAGGCACAAAAGGTGGGGCTACCACACTCGAAGCAGGCCGGCAACGGATAACGTCACAGGATTTATCCCGGATATCAACACCATCTGTAAGTGGTGATCTGGCTGACTATTTGCAAACGTTGCCCAGTGTAGTATCGATGGGCGACCGGGGTGGTCAGCTATTTATACGCGGCGGAGCGCCCGACCAAAACATGGTGTTTATGGACAGGATTTTGGTCTATAGGCCGTTTCACATTTCGGGATTTTATTCTGCATTTCCCCAGGAAATTATTTCCAGCGCTGATGTATATGCGGGAGGATTCCCCGCGAAATACAGCGGCCGTATTTCATCAGTAATTGATGTACGCATGCGCGGGGGCGATCAAAAGAAAATTGCCGGCAGTGGAACGCTCGGTCCCTTTTTAAGTGGTATTACTGTTGAAGGTCCTGTTAACAATAATGGGTTGTCGTTTATAGCCTCTGGACGTTTTTCGCAGATCGAACGAACGTCGCCTGTACTGTTGGGACAAGAGCAACCGCTCAGATTTGAAGATCAGTTTATAAAGCTACAGCATGTAGGGGACCAAAGCCGATGTGGTGTTACGGGCTTGCACACATACGACCGGGGTAAAATTGATGCCAACAGAGGTGATGTTTTTCGCTGGACCAATTATGGATTTGGAGGTCGTTGCGTGTCTCTTACGACGGGATCATCCTCGATTATGGATGTGAGTGTTAGTACAAGTTACACCGAAAATTCGGTGGGCGACAGTGATGATCCCGAGCGGGTGTCGAAGATCTGGAATGTGAGTACCAATGTTGAGCTGGAAGGTCCGTTGAAAGGGGGGCATCAGCTGAGCGGTGGATTTCAGGGACGAGTAGAAAAGGCGTTCTATTCACTGGATGAGAAATTCAATGCTGCCGAAAATGGAGAGCACTTTGTTACGAATTTCACTGGCTATTTTACCTTGGATCTGGATTTACATGAAAACCTGGATATAGAACCCGGCCTTTCGGCGGGGGGTTCTCCCGACTATGGTTTTCGGTTCGAGCCCCGTTTTCGTTTTGCGTGGCGGCCATTTGGCAGCGAAGACGAAGAGCTGAATGCGTCCTTTGGCATCTTTCAGCAAAACCTGGTAGCCCTTTCCGATGAACGTGATCTGGGTTCTGCATTTAAAGCCTGGATGGCACCACCCGCGGATCAAGGACGTCCCCGTGCTGTGCATGCTATTCTGGGATGGCGACAAGAGATTGGTAACTTTAGCCTTACCGCCGAAGGATATCACAAAGAGATACAAAATTTAGCGGTGCCCATCTGGAGTAATTTTGCCCGATTTACAACCGAAGTAACCCCGGCAGAAGGAACCGTATGGGGATTCGATCTCCGTGGTGAATTTAAGAAGGGTCCCATTTATGCCTATCTGGGTTATGGCTTTAGCTGGACCGAATATACTACCTCTCAGGAACTCTTTGGCATCGGCAACCAGTCTTACCATCCACCACATGACCAGCGCCATAGTTTGAACGCTATTGTAAGCTCGGATCTTGGTTTTGCAAAGCTTGATGTACGCTGGCAATTTGGATCGGGAACCCCTTATACACGTCCCTTTGGCTTCGACAGTATGATACCGCTGCGTGATCTCCAGGATCCACGTGAAGAATACGGTATGTCCCGCCTGTTATTTGATGAGCCGTATGAAGCTCGGCTGCCCGTTTCTCACCGGCTGGATGTGAGTATGAAGCGCAAATTTGAGTTCAAGTTGGCGAACCTGACCGCCAAGGCCGGCGTTATCAATGCGTACAATCGGCGTAACTTATTTTATTATGATTTGTTTTCATTCCGCCGTATTGATCAGTTGCCTATCATCCCGTTTGCAGCTATCGAAATTGCGACAAACTAATTTGATGATTAGCTAAGGCGTTTTTTTGAGCTTTGTAAAGATAGTCTCACACTTTTCCCACAAGTCTTTCAGGTGATCGGGCAGGGAATCAGCTTTAGGTTCATAGGGTTTGAATCCCGTGGAATTATGCACATTGTAATACCAATGCTTGGCCCACACACCATCTTCGGGACGCGGACCTTTTTCCCAGCTGAGCATTGCTTCATCAAACGGAATGCCTAAATAAGCACACAGATCGGTGAGCTTAACTTCAGGATCCATAAGAATCTCTTTCGAGTCCAAAACCATGGGCTGCTGACCGATATCTGTGAGATGGTTATAGAGCTCAAGTTGTTTGGCATAGCCCACATCGCGCATTGTCGGCTGCTCAACCTTTTTGGAGTAGGAGAGTAGCATGTCTTTGGGATCGCGCGTTAAAATCACGTTCACAGTGTCCTCTAAAAAATCCCAGTCCAGATCTACGAGATGGTGGGTCATCTGCTTAAAGAAAACGACCGGAGTGTCATAGGATCCAAAAATGATTTTTTTGATTACTTCATCGGCAGTGTTGGCTTGATTGGCAATTACCTCATCCGCACCGGGATGATACTCACGGGCATCCGTCGAAGTTAAGTAGTGGGCATAGAGCGGTTCATCAACGACAGTTGTATCGTTGCGCTGGGCGAAGGAGTACATCAGCGCGGTGGAGATATTTCGCGGGCCGCTCCACAGGCATATGCGCTTGGTATTAGGCATTGGCAGAATGTTCAGCGATTGCTTTGTCGATACGATCCTGATAAAGCTCCCGCAATTTCTTGGTTAGTTCGCCCGGCACTTTTTGGCTGATGGTTCGTCCATCGACTTCTGTGACAGGTGTTAATCCCCCAAAACTGCCGGTGACAAATGCTTCATCAGCTCCATATACATCATAAAGCGAAAAGTTCTTTTGGTAGCAGGGAATTCCTTCATTCTCACAGACTTCGATAATTTTGCCGCGGGTGATGCCGTTCATGCAATACTGTCCGGTGGATGTCCACACTTCCCCATCTTTGACCATAAAAAAGTTGGTGGCGTTGCAGGTGCTCACAAAGCCATTAATATCGAGCATCAGCGCCTCATCAGCACCGGCTTCGAGTGCCTGAATAAGCGCTTGCACCTCATGCTGTTTGCTGTGGCAGTTGAGCCGGGGATCAAGATAATCGGGCGAACCCCGGCGAATAGTACTGGTAAAAAGGATAACGCCCTTGGTACTGCTTTCGGGATCAGCTTTTTTGTACTCAGGAATGATTACTAAGTTGGGACCTGAAATCGTAAGACGCGGGTCTTGGCTGGGGGTCTTTTTGATGCCCCGGGTGAGCATAATACGAACGTGCACATGATCGTGCATGTCGTTGGCATCCAGCGTTTTGCGAACTTTCGCGGTAAGTTCAGAGCGACTCATCCCAATGTCGAGTCCGATATTAGAAGCGCCATTCCAGAGTCGATCGAGGTGTTCATCCAGAAAAACGAGCACGTCGTCATGCAGTCGAAGTGCCTCCCAGACGCCATCACCGACTAAATAACCGCTGTCGAATACAGAAATTTTGGCTTTTTCTCGTGGCAGTAGCTCCCCGTTAATATAGATAAGTATTTCTTCGTTTCGGGGATCTTCAATCGCATTGTGCGTTCCGTGAGTCACGACCGGATGTATTTTAGAAAATGAATGCTATTACCTTAGGCATTAAGTGATTTTGCGTGCATCACCTCTTTCACTTTTGCCTTAATGCCATCAGGATCGAGGCCTACCTCGGCATGGAGTTCTTCCTGCGTACCGTGTTCTACCACACGATCGGGCACTCCCATGATAGTGGTGGGAATGTGATGCGGTTTGTCAGCCAAATATTCCGTTACCGCACTGCCGAATCCTCCGAGCTTGGTACCATCTTCGACAGTGATGATCTGCTCGTAGGTGCGACAAATTTCATCAACTAGATCGGTGTCCAGCGGCTTGGCAAAGCGCATATTAAAATGACCGATGTTGATGCCTTCTTCGGCCAGATCATCTGCTACTTCCATCACATAGTTGCCAAATGGACCGAAGCTCAAGACAGCAATGTCATCGCCATCTCTCAATTTTTCTCCTTTGCCGATTTCCATCGATTTAAAACCTTCGGGATAATCCATGCCGGTTGCGCGCCCCCGTGGGTAGCGGATGGCCCAAGCCGACTCGTCGTACTTGGAGGCCGTGTACATCATATCGCGTAGTTCTTCTTCGTTCATGGGCGATGAAACGATCATATTAGGCACATTGCGCAGGTATGAAATATCGTACAACCCGTGATGGGTGGGACCGTCAGCGCCCACAAGTCCTGCGCGATCAATGCAAAAGACCACCGGCAGCTTTTGGATGGCTACATCGTGAATAACCTGATCGTAAGCACGCTGCAAAAAGGTGGAGTAGATAGCAGCAAACGCTTTTTTACCTTCGGCAGCCAGTCCAGCGGCAAAGGTAATGGAGTGTTGTTCAGCGATCCCCACATCAAAAGCGCGGTCAGGATATTTTTCCATGAGCGGCCAAAGACTAGAACCGCTGGGCATGGCCGGCGTAATGCCGACGATATCTTCATTTTCATCAGCAAGCTCGACAACCGCTTCCCCAAACACATGCTGGTATTTCGGCGGCTTGGGTTCGGTATCAGGATCAAGCTGTTTGCCGGTAATTTTATCGAATGGACTGCTTTGCGCATGCCATTTGGTTTGCTCGCGTTCGGCTGGTGCAAATCCTTTGCCTTTTACGGTAACGGCATGCAATAATTTAGGTCCGGGAATATCTTTGAGATCCTCGAGATGGCGGCGCATAGTATCCACATTGTGCCCGTCAACGGGACCATAATATTTGAAGCCGAGCGCCTGAAACAATCCACCCGGTGTAATAGCAGTGGTCACCGCTTTTTCGAGCCGCGATGCGACCTTGCGCATCTTTTCGCCGGCCGATTTAAAATGGCCGAGCATGTCGTAGATCTCATCCCGCAGCTTATTAAACGTTTTGCTGGTGGTAATCTCGGTCAAATACTCCTTGAGGGCTCCTACATTGGGATCAATCGACATGTTGTTGTCGTTGAGAATCACCAGGATGTCGGATTCCAGAAATCCGGCGTTGTTCATGGCCTCAAACGCCAGCCCGGCGGTCATGGCGCCATCGCCGGTGATGGTCACCACTTTCTTATCGCTTTGATCCAAATCGCGGGCAATCGCCATACCCAATCCGGCAGAAATAGAGGTGCTGGAGTGTCCTACGCCAAAGGTATCGTATTTGCTTTCACTGCGCTTGGGGAAGCCAGAAAGTCCGCCGTACTTCCGGTTGGTGTGAAAGTTATCGCGGCGGCCGGTCAAAATTTTGTGCCCGTAGGCTTGGTGACCTACATCCCAAACCAAACGATCTTTCGGTGTATTATACACATAATGCAGGGCCACCGTCATTTCGACTACGCCCAGACTGGCGCCAAAGTGTCCGCCGTGGATCGAAACGATATCGATGATGAAGTCGCGCAGCTCATCACAGACATCAACAAGCTGGTCGGGGTCTAGCTTTTTCAGGTCATCCGGTGAATCAATATCAGCCAGTAACGGGCCGGGCGTAATCTCTTCGAATTCCATAATTACTTATTCGTTTTCATTTTCGTCGCCATGTTGCTCAGCTACATTTTCGATGCGCAACTCTGCCTCTTCAAGCGTTTGCGTGCATAATTTTGATAGTTTGATGCCTTCTTCGTACAGCTCGATGGATTTTTCCAGTGATATGGATTCATCTTCGAGCTCTTGTACTATCGCTTCGAGTCTTGACAAAGCCTCTTCGAAGCTTGGTCGTTCCTTTTCACTCATAAAATGGATAATTGAAAAATTGCATGGCAGAAACCATAAAAATAAAAAGGTTTAGGTGTCGGAATCCAATTCTTTTTCCATCTGTCGTTTTTTCTTTTGTTTCTGTTTTTGGGATTCCCGATCAAACTGTTGAATAAAATTGTCGAGCTCGCTGCCGCTCAAGAACGAAATCTTCTGCGTTTCTTTGTATTGCTGATAAAACACCGAAATGAGTGCTGCCGAAGGTACGGCAATGAGCAGTCCCAAAAAGCCAAACATAAATCCAAAAAGCAATAGAGAAACCATGATGAGCAGCGGATGCAGCCCCACATGGCGACCCACAACATGGGGGACGATAAATCCTGATTCGAGCACCTGCTCAATGGCAAATACAATATAGATGCCCGGCAGAAATTCGTACCAGGGCTGACCAGTCGAAATTCCCACAATGGTACAGAACGTGACGCTAAGCCATAGCCCAAAGGTGGGAATAAAGTTTGTCAATCCCGCAATAATTCCCAGCACGAGGGGATATGGCACGCCCACTAGGTAAAAACCGATACTGAGGTTTGTGGCACTAATCAGCACAACGATAAACTGACCGCGAATATAGGACCCTACGATACGACTAATTTCTGTTGTATAATCGGTAGAGACATCAGATGGTGTGATAAGTGAGCGGACAAACACCCCGATTTTTTCATAGTCACGGATCATAAAAAAGCAGAGAAACGGCATCAGGATGATGAAAAATATGACGGCCACAATATTGCCGATCCCCGAGAGATAGGTTGCTGACAGTGATGTCATGTTTCGGTAAAATTCTCCGGTGAGTACCTTGACCTGTGTTACAAGTTGTGTCTTAACAGACCCCGTATCGAATCCCAAGCGTTCAAAGACGGCTAAAATGCCCGAGTTTTCCACCATGGTTTCAGTATTGTTGGACATCTCATAAAACAGGGAGCCCAACTTGGATAGCTGTTCTATAAGTGTTGGCACAGTAAGAAAAAGAACAAGTGCTAACAGCCCCAGACTACCGGCAGTAAAAATAGTGGCAATGGCACCCCGCGGAATGCGTCGCCGCTCCAGGATCTCAACAAGAGGATTAATCAGGAAAGCAATAATGTACGCCAGCACAAAGGGGATCAGCAGGTGCCCCGAATCATAAATAAGCCACAGCCCCGCCGAAAAAAAGGTAGCATAGATTAGCGCCCGAGCTACCGGTTGCTTTCTGATGGGATACAGCACAATGCCGATAATCAATCCATAGGCCAGCGGATTAAAGAGATGATTCAGCTTGTACATCAAAAAAAGCAGTCCGGCTACACCGCCGCCCATCAATATTAATTGTCCGCGCTCATTTAGCCATGATTGGGGATGTTTGGTCATATACGAGCTAAGTCAAATGCTTTGAAATCGTTGGATTTTAATGCTACAACAAGAGTACCCTAATATATTGATTAAGCAAAAAAGCTAAAGAGAATTTTATTGAAATGGTAACCAGCTAAATTGTAGGCAGAATGTATCTATTTCTTTTGATAGATGTGATGACCATTGGAATAATACCGGATGGCCCCGTCGAGGCTGGTGAACTGAATATTTGGGATAGATTTCCTCAGTCTTTTAACGGCCGCGGGATGAGGATGCCGAAACTGGTTTTCCCTGGCTAGTGATACGACACCTATTTGTGCGGTGGTTTGTTGTAGCAGGTTTGAGCTCGAGCTGGTTTTGCTACCGTGGTGCGGCACCTTCAGAAAATCGGTATCGACAAGCGTGGGAAAGTTGTGGATAAGTTGCCGTTCCTGACTTTGTTCCGCATCGCCTGTAAACAGGAATTCCGTTTCGCCATAAATAAGTTCAAGAATCAGAGAGCGATTATTGACGTTAGAGCTTGTGTTTTGCGGATCCGGTCCATAGGCAAAAATTCGGATGGCCGGATCCAGTGAGATTTGGTCGCCGGAAGAAAGTGATACAATCGGTATCTGTTTTTGGGCGGCTTTCTGTTGATAGGTTTGATACAGCTTAGAATCATATTGTGCCCCTGAATTATAAATGGTATCGATGGGAATTTGGGCGATAAGTTCGAGCATTCCGCCGATATGATCAGCATGCGGGTGCGAAAGAAAAACGGCATCCAGCTTGTCGATACCTTCTTCTTTGAGATGCGGGATGATGATATATTTGGCGCTGTTGTAATCGGGTTGCCAGCGCCCGGCATCCACCAGAAAGTGCTTGTTGTTGGGTGTTTTCACGAGCGCCGCATCGCCCTGGCCAACATCAAATACGGTCAGCTCTAGCCGTGCCGGCTGTAGTTTTTGGATAATTTTCGTACCCTGATTAACGCAGAGAAGCATCAGCAACACCGCCAGTACCTTCCAGCGCATTTTGGGGATGGGTAGAGCGGCAATTAAAAAGATGATGGTTGTCCAGATGGCAAAAAAGAGCAGGCTCTCGATGTGGACTTGCACCCAGCTCCACGGCCAATTGGCGGCCATATCCACAAACCAGTCGAGTGCTTGCAAGAAATATTCAATGGGGATATTGAGCGTTTGGGCGATATTCGGAAATGCCATGCCGAAAGGAAGCAAGACAAGTGCCAGGGGCACGGCCAATCCCAAAACGGGGACAACGAAGGCGTTGGCCAGCGGACCGACGATCGAAAATTCGCCAAAGTGGTAGGCCAGCAGCGGGAAAAGTCCCAGCTGCACGATAAAAGAGATCACCACGACCATCAGCGGCTGACCGTACCACCGGTATTGAATCCAAGCAGGCAATTGACGCGAGATCACGGGCGCGGTTAACAAAATAACATAGACGGCTGCGAATGAAAGCTGAAAGCCGATAGTAAATAGGTCGCCGGGATTAATGAGTAGAATGATTAACGCGGCAACGGCCGTCAGGTTTTTCGAATCGCGGACTTTGTGAAAAAGCTTGCCGTATGCCAGCAGTCCGCCGACCAGCGATGCGCGCGTGACCGAGGCTGGAAAGCCTGTCAATCCCGCATAGAAAAACAGAAAGCCAATGAGCAGAGCCAGTCCAATTTGTTTACCGTAGCGAAATGTCCAGAAAAATGGGATGGCCAGCCAGAATGGGGCAAGGATAAAGCCCACGTGTAATCCCGAAACCGCCATGATGTGAGACAACCCGGCTCGTGAAAACGCAATTTTATCTTCGCGTCCCAATTCATTTTTATGGCCGATGAGTAAAGCTTTTGCCAATGGCGCAGTTTGTGGGCTAAAATTATTGTTGATGGCATTGAGTACGTGTTGACGATAAAAGCTCCAGCTCAAAAATCGGGTTGTTTGATCTTCAATGGCATTGATTCGGACGATGCCCACTTGTGTGTAAATCCCGATGGAGGCCAGGTAATTTTTGTAATCGAACTGCGAGGGATTTCGGGGTTCTTCCAATGGATATACAGTGGCTCGGAACGTCATATGATCACCCAGCGTAAGATTATCAGGCAAGGATAAATCATCGGGATTGAGCACGGCGCGCAGCTGATATGATTTTGACCAGGAAATGTCGCCGGGAAAGACGGTCGAATCCACCGTTACATCAATCTGATATTTACCCGTGCTTGTTTCTTTAATTTGATGAACCTTGCCCGAAAAGGTGAGTTCTTGCCAAGTGTAGCTGTTAAGAACAGTGGCTTTTGGTGGGGGTTCCCGGTAATCAAAAAAGGAGTGCCAGGCGCTGCCAAAGGCAAGGATCAATCCTAGGTAGCAGGCGATGGCCGATCGTGACAGGCTGGGTCGGAAGTAGTGTTGGTGCAGCAGTTCAAATCCCACATACAACAAGGCAAATGATGCAACGATGGCAATCCATATGGGCGTCGAAAGATCAAAATGATAGTCCGCCAGAATGCCCGCGACCATCAGCAGCGCCAACCTGACGGCGGGATACGAAGCAAAGGGGAATCGATATTTTTGATGGATATCCACATAGGTATGACCGTTGAGCAGCCTAATCCTTACTTATTAAATTATGTTTCAGTAAAAAGATACGCTTTGAAATGGCGTTGTCGGTGCTTATAATTTTATCGCAGATCAGAATTGACAACTTTTCTGTGGATTAACAGAGCTGAAAACCGCAATTAAATGCTAAGAATATGAAATTCGGGAAGTCGCTAATTTTTGCATTGGTAATGGGATTGATGCTGGGCTGTTCAAGTACGGCAGACCAGCAGGATACGACGAAAAAAGACTGGGCACTGGTGATTCACGGCGGTGCCGGAACGATCTCGAAAGATAAGCCGGATTCGGTTATCACGGCCTATCAAAATGATCTGAATGAGGCGCTTTCGATTGGCGAAGAAATTCTTGCTGATGGTGGTTCTGCATTGGATGCGGTGGAACAGGCGATCAACTATATGGAAGATAATCCCAGGTTTAATGCCGGCAAGGGCGCCGTTTTTACCCATGACGGCGGACACGAACTGGATGCGGCGATTATGGTGGGTAACAGTCGCAAAGCCGGAACTATTACGGGTGTTAAAACCGTGAAAAATCCCATTTCACTGGCCCGAATTGTGATGGAAAATTCAAAGCACGTGATGTTTGCCGGAGATGGTGCTGAAGAATATGCCAATCAATTTGATCTGGAACGGGTAAATCAGGATTATTTTTACACCGAACAGCGCTACAAAGCTTGGAAGCGTGCACTGCAGGAAGAAAGTCAGTCTGGTGTGTCGGAGCAAGAAGATACAGGCAAATATTATATAAAGGATAAGTACGGTACCGTTGGAGCTGTTGCTATTGATAAAGACGGACAAATTGTAGCGGGGACCTCTACCGGCGGCATGACAAACAAGAAATTTGGTCGCGTTGGTGATGTACCCATTGTCGGGGCCGGGACCTATGCGAGTGATGTGGTTGCTGTTTCGATGACCGGCTGGGGCGAAAAGATTATGCGTGCTGTATCGGGACATACAATCAGCGCCTATATGAAACACAAACCGGCAACGATTGAAGAGGCCGGCAGTTATCTGCTGGAGGATGTACTAAATGAAGGCGAAGCCGGAATGATTGCTGTGGATAAATATGGCAATACCTACATGGGGATGAATACAACGGGCATGTTTCGTGGGACTGTTGACTCGGAAGGGAATCGGGAAGTCGCCATCTGGGAATAACAAAGTGTTAATGCTAGGAACGTGTTAATGTGTTAAGGAACAACCAAAAATGACTTAATAGTAAAACGTTAACACATAAACACGTTTACCCTTAAAAGTTGTTATAAAACTGTTCCCGTAACTCTTGAATATAGATGCCGATACTGTTGCGGAGCTCAAAAAGCTGCTCGTGGAAATAGATGTATTGGTTTTGGGTGATGTAGGGAGCGCCTTTTAAATCACGCTGAAGAATGGTAAGCGCATCATTAGCGCAGTGCAACGCTTTTTTGGTGTAGGCAATATTACCACCCAGAAATTCTCGATCGAAGCCAAAAGAGTATCCGCCCGTAATTTTAGCACTCACTTTGAGTACGTTGCCGATAAAGCTGTTGTACTCCGGTGTAAAAAAACTTGGGATTGATACTTTCCGCCCATTGCAGGATAATGGCAGCCAGCTCCCGGGCATCATTGTAGATATCAAAAGTGTCGATGGAGCCGTTTTCAGAAAGGGCAAAATCGGAGCTTAACTCTTTCCACTCTTCCCCGTCATCGTAGTCGTCGTCATCTTCCAGTTCATCGAAAAAGAAATCATCGAGGTCGCCATCCCAATCCTCATCAAAATCTTCGTCATCTTCATCCGGGAAGTAGGCCTCATCAATCTGTAGCTCTTCTTCGATAAACGCATCCACAGCATCTAGCTCATCGGAACTTTCTTGCAACAGAATTAGCCATCGCGGAGTATTCTGCGAGTAATCGGGAGCAATAAACTGTCGCAAATGAGAGCTCTGTTTTTCTATTTCGTTTAGGTGAGCTTCCCAGTCGTGCTCATCCCAAATATCATCATGGAAATCACCGTTAAACATAAAAATGGATATTAGATGATGCGATTAATTAGTGTCGTGACTACCACCCAAATGGATCAGTCACGCACCAGATAAGTAACGCTTTTTAGAGATAAATTGGTATAGAAATTTTTTGGGATGTTAAGTCGCACCAGAACGGTGTTGCCCAATACTGTACGGCAAACAAAATGAAAAGGCTTGAGCGAATTACAGTCGCTCCAACACGCCCTTAATAATCTGCGACATTTTAGGCTCGGCCATACCCGCTGCTGCGACGACTTCCTCAATATTTACCGGTTCCAGCGCATCGGGGAAGCATTCATCCGTAATCACTGAAATGCCGAGAACTTCCATGCCCATGTGCACGGCCGCAATTACTTCGGGGACGGTACTCATTCCCACCACATCGGCGCCGATCATGCGCAGAAAGCGATATTCGGCTTTGGTTTCCATGGTGGGTCCGCTGAGCGCAAGATAGACGCCTTCGTGCATTTTGATGCTGTTGTCCAGCGCTACCTGCTCGGCTACATCGCGGAGCCGCTCGGTGTAAGGGTCGCTCATATCCGGAAATCGAGGCCCGAGTTCATCATCATTGGGACCAATCAGCGGGTTGTCGCCAAACATGTTGATATGATCGTTGATCAGCATGATATCGCCGCGCTCAAAATTGGGATTCATCCCGCCGCAGGCGTTGCTGACAATAAGGGTGCTGGCACTGAGCGCTTTAATTACGCGGATCGGGAAAGCAATCTCCTGCATCGAATATCCTTCGTAATAATGAAAGCGCCCCTGCATAGCCACGACATTTTTACCGCTTAGCGTGCCAAAAAGCAGTTCTCCAGCATGACTTTCGACCGTGGAAACGGGGAAGTGTGGGATATCGGAATACGAGATGCTATTATCTACTTCAATTTCGTCTCCCAGATTTCCAAGTCCTGTGCCCAGGATAATGAGATAATCGGGACGTTCATCGGTTTGGTCTTTGAGAAAGTTAAGCGCTTCTTGTCGCTTGTTGCGGAATTCTTCTACAGATTCACGGTCCATGTGGTAAAAGCTACTTTTTGGTTAAATGGCTTAAAAAAATAGTGAAAGCAGAGCAAAAAATATATTGTTTGGAGATGGCAGGGATGAGAAATAGCAAAGGGAAAATAAGAAATGAAGGTCCTATGCTCTTATACCTAGTCTAACTCGTCGATGATATCGTCCATGTCTTCGGCGCCGGGTGGCAGCGGCTGGGCTTCATCCTCAAAATCTTCGGAGTCCTGATCATCAGTTAATTTCTTTTTGCGGCGCTCGGCTTTTTCGTTGAGCTTATCAGAGAATTTGTCATCATCAGCGGGCAGATCAAAGAGGGCGGCCTCATCCTTGGAGAACTGTTCCAGCGATTCCTGGGCCATTTCCAGATACGAGCGAATGCCGCCGATGATTTCTTTGCGCCGGTCGAGCAGGCGAATAATACTTTGGCGTACCTGCTGGCGCTGTTGCGTAGCCTCGCGGATGATCGATTCGGCCTCCATTTCCGCCTTTTCGATTTTGTTGCGGGCATCTTTGCGGGCCCCGGTCAGCTTTTGTTCGGCTGATTCTTTAGCCGTTTGCAGCGTTTCGTGGAGGGCTTCCTCAACGCGCTCGTAATGCTTGAGTTTTTCTTCCAGCTCATCAATACGTTCTTCAAGCTCCCGATTTTTAGCGACAAGATGTTCCCATTCGTTGGACATCAGGTTAAGAAAAGCCTGTACCTCTGCCTTGTCATATCCGCGAAGCGATTTCTCAAACTCCTGTTGCTTAATTTCAAGTGCTGTAAGTTTCATATCGGTTGCCCTAAATACTCAGGAAAATTGGTGAAAGTTGACGCTTATTCTTGAAGCATGTTTTGTAGATTGTTATCGCCACTCGAGCTGGATTGTTCCTGCTCAGTTTCGCGATCCTCTATTTCGATGTTTTGTTTTGGGGCCTCAATCTGTTTGGTACTTTTTGAGGATTCCGTTTTGGTGCCCTCATCCTCATTGGCAATAATAGCCTCGAGGTTCTGCAATCGGCTTTCGGTATCTTTTTTGTATTGCATAAATGCCTTCGCCAGCCGATCGAACTGCTCTTCTTCAATTGAACTGTTATTCCTGTTGATCCATGCTTTTATCAACCCAAAAGTCTTAGCGGCTAAGTAACCAACAAGAGCAAAAGCTCCAATTGAGCCAACTAATGCAACTACCATCTCTTCAAAACTCATGGTCGAACCTGGTCTTTAGATTTTAAATCATTGCTCAAACTACTATCGTTTCTGGGAGCCTCAATTTGCGAAAAATCATTACCCCGATCCTCATCTTCAGCGATAATAGTTTCAAGGTGTTGAACTCGTTCGGTCATCTCTTTTTTGTGTTCTACAAATGCCCGAGCTAACCGATCAAAATTTTCTCCGATTTCACTATTGCCGGAATCCCTGTTAATCCAGGCTTTGATCAATCCTGTAGCACAGGCAATAGCTACAATGGTGACAACAAAGATTTCTCCTTCCATTACTTGCTCCTCCGTTTATTTGCGATATCAGAGACTTCCTGCTGATTTTCTTCCTTGATGGAGTCATCATCAATCTCAATTTCTTCCATGCCGCGTCCTGCACCGGTCGAAAAATCCTCGGGTTCACCGGCCGCAATAGCTTCAAGGTTTTCAATGCGACCCTTCAGCGAATTGACGAGCTTGCGCAGATCCTCGACCTCTTCCTCATTTTGGCGACTGCGGTTCATCATCGACATCTTATTTTTTTGATATTCGATGATAAAGCCACCGATAATTGCCACGAGCGGTATGAGAACCCAGATCCAAGCTGCCATGTTATTTAAATTCTTTAGTTGTGATTATGTAATGTACTAAATTGTAACAATATTGAAAGGATGGTATAACGATAATTTCGGTTAGTAGTTACGTTCGCCAAAGATGGCGCGTCCCACGCGTACCATGGTCGAACCCTCCTCGATAGCTATTTCCATATCATTGGTCATACCCATCGAAAGTTCATCGAGCTGAACATTGTCGGATTCAAATTTCCGGTGATTGTCACGGATTTCGCGCAGCTTTTGAAATTCCGGACGCACGCTTTCCACTTCATCGGCATCGACAAACGTGGCCATTCCCATCAGCCCTCGAACGCGGACGTGATCGAGCCCTTGCGCATACTCCAGAATTCCTTTCAGATCACTGGCCTCGCAGCCGCTCTTTTGGTCTTCGCCGCTGATGTTGATCTGCACCAGCGTATTAATGACGCGGTCGATACGGGAGGCTCGTTTCTCAATTTCTCTCAGGTATTTCGATTTTGATATCGAATGAATCCAGTTTACCCGCTGCACCATATATTTGATCTTATTGGTCTGCAGGTTGCCTACCATATGCCACTGGATTTGCTGCTCCTCGTATTCATCCATTTTGTCCTGCAGTTCCCTGGCGCGGTTTTCCCCAAAGTGAATCTGTCCGCAATCAAAGGCTTTTTTGATGTCATCCAGCGGCTTCATCTTGCTTACGGCCACCAGTGTAATTTCATTGGGATCTCGACCCGCTTTTTCACAGGCATTGGCAATTCGGTCTTTGAGATTAACAATGTTTTGACAAATATCTTCGGCCATGGAGCAGTCGGTTATTTGGGTTCAAAGGTGTAGCTAATATGATAACGGAAATTCAACAGTAGATAATTAAGCAAGTCATCAATCCGGTTAAAAATAAGCTTTTAAGAAAGCTATTAAAATGGTATTTTATGAGTCTGAAACAAAGAATCGAACATACTTTGATCACTCACACACTGAGTATTTTTTATTTCGAATCTGATATAATCGCTTTTCACCTCAGGTGCGATTCAACCGCAATGCCAAAGCACGGGGGGCGATAGCCAGAATGAATATTCAGGTTCGGCATATTTCCACCTTTCTGCACCAATGGGCGCCCCCCAATACCAAACTCGATTATGACAACGTCGGTCTTCTCATCGGCGATCCCAACCAAGAAATTTCACGCGTTTTAACCTGCCTCGATGTTACGCTGGATGTTGTTGGCGAAGCCATCCAGAATGATTGTGATCTTATCGTTGCCCACCATCCGCTCATTTTTAACAGTATTGATCGCATTAATCCCACCAATGAGCAGGGTAAAATTATTTTCAAGCTGATTAAAAATGATATTGCGCTCATCGCTGCGCATACGAATCTCGATGCGGCGCTCGATGGCGTCTCATTTGTGCTGGGCCAAAAGTTGGGATTAGAAAACCTGAAATTCCTGGATAATAATTATAATATCAGCCGAAAAATTGTGCTGACAACCAGCCATTCCGACAGTGAATCGGTGCTAAAGTTATTGAACTACTACTCAGCTGAAGAAGCGCATTATTATAAGGTGGAGGGCAAAAAAGACGGGCAATATACTTATGAGGCGATTATGGATGAACACAACGTCTCGGATCTGAAGAAAGGGCTTGAGAAAAACGGGCTGCTCCATCGCGGTAGTTTTCAGGTGATGGATGTTGCCAGTCCGTCGAATAATGTAGGCATGGGCGTTGTAGGATTTTATCGCGACAAGGGATTAACGCAACAGCAGTTTTTGGATACCGTTGCCGATGCACTGAATGTGAAGGCGGTGCGATTTTCGGGCTCGGTTGATCGCATCAAAAAAGTGGCTGTGTGTGGTGGTGCCGGTGTATCGCTGGCTCGCAAGGCGATCGGGCAGGGCGCACAGGCCTTTGTGACATCAGATATTAAGTACCACGATTATTTTACTGACACTGAAGATTTTTTACTGGTCGATGTAGGCCATTACGAAAGCGAAGTGCCCATGGTGGCGGCGCTTCAGCAGGAATTGTCGGAAGCTTTTGAACAGCTTGACGTAATTGAAACCGAAATAACCACCAATCCAATGCAGGTTTTTATACCTGATCATAAACAAAATCCGCAGGAATAAACGACGATACCCTAAAATCTATGGAAGAAGTACTTCAACAATTAGCTAATCTTCAATATATCGACAGCAGAATCGACGAGCTAAAACAGTTGCGGGGCGATCTGCCAGAAGAAATCCTCGATATTGAGACCGATATCAATCGGTATGAAGCCAAGATTGAGCGCCTGGAAGAGGAAAAGAAAGAGCTGAAGGTTGAGCGCGATAACCTGGAGCTTGAGATCAAGGACGCTCAAAATAAGATGGATAAATACGAGGAGCAGCAGATGTCGGTGCGCAATAACCGCGAATACGATGCTCTGACGAAAGAGATTGAGTCTCAAAAGCAGATTATCGAAAACTCGGAGTCGCGCAAGGAGGAGATCGAGAAGCGCCTGGAAGAGATCGATCCCGAGATGGAAAAGCTGCAGGAAGAGCTCGACGATACCCAAGAGCTCTATGAAGAGAAGCAAGAAAATCTCGAAGAGGTGAAAAAAGACACCCAAAAAGAGGAAGATATGCTTGAGGAAAAGCGCGAAGAGGTCGAAAAAAATATCGACGATCGCTATCTGAAAAGCTATAATCGTCTTCGCAATGGACTTTCTAACGGTTTGGCGGTAGTACCAATGGAAAAAGGTGCTGCGCTGGGCATGGCATTGCCTCCCCAAACACAGGTCGAAGTTCGTCATAAGAATAAGATCATTATTGACGAAAACAGCGGACGCATTGTTGTGCATCCGTCATTCTTTGAGAAGGCTGAAGAGCAGCTGTCGCTCTAACACGTTTTACTAGATTTACAAAAGAAAGATGTACGCATCGGGATTGATGTAGTACATCTTTTTGTTTTTTGGAAGGATTCAAGTTTCGTATCTTTATATGGGATGATCGGGCAATCGCCTCCCGACTTTTCGGGAAGAGGAAAGTCCGAACACCAACGAGCACCGTGCTTCCTAACGGGAAGATCCCGAATGCTTTCGGGATAGCCAGTGCCACAGAAAACAGACTACCCCCGAGCAATCGGGGGAAAAGGTGAAAAGGTGAGGTAAGAGCTCACCGTCCCGCACCGTAAGGTCGGGAGCTAGGTAAACCTCACGGGGTGCAAGCTCACGCAGGTCGTGCGCCGCTCGTCGCCATACGGCCGGGTGGAGTGCTCAAGTCCCGGGGCGACTCGGGAATAAGATAAATGATTGCCCTTGACAGAATTCGGCTTACAGGTCATCCCATGAATTTATATGAAAAGGCCGTCCGAGTAGGGCGGCCTTTTGTTGTTTTCAGTCCTATGGCTTTTTTATTTTGCCCAAATACGCTTATTCAGGTTAAAGTCTTCAACAATACCCAGTAGAAAGTTTAGATCTTTGTAAAAAGTGAAGATCTTTTCCCGGTCCAACACATTGTCCAGATCTTGCTCATTCATCAAATAATCCTGGCTGATATCCGGCTCCAACAGGTCGCGGTCGTAGGGAATGGCCAAGTGCATTTTGGAGTCCCAGAAACAGAGAAATATCATTTTACCAGTACGTCCGGAAAATTCTTTGATGCGTTCCATCATGGTTGTTGAAAGCACGTATCGCGCCTGCTGCTGATCGTTGCTATAGACATTGTAAGCTTTCTCCAGTTCAACGTCTTCAAGATGCACTTGCTCAAGGTCGTCAATACGATCATCGGGGTGATATTTGCTTCCCACTTTTGTCTTGGTCTTTCCTCGGCGATCTTCTTTTTTGTAGTCGTTCCATTGATAAGCAGTCGGGCGGACGAGCGTTTTGGCCTGGAACCGTTTGTGAAAGTCAGCGCGGAAGTAGATCCCTCGGAAAAAGTTGTCGCTGGTGTTGGCAAATTTTTCAACCATGTGTTTCATGTCTTCCATCTTTTCGCGCTGCTCTTCGTTAAGGTTGGAGCCGCCCAGCTGCTTTACATCCGATGTGGAGGCCACGATTTCGCAGAATGCGATATCGGTATCCCCCACTTTGCCGGATACAAAATCTTCTGCGGTTAGTCCTCCGGCTTCACGCGACAGTATCAGGCTGTCATTAATATCTTCTTTTGAAAAGCCCTCCCGTGGTTTGTAGGAAAAATCATCATCAAAAAAGTGCACAATTTTTTTGATGAGTTTCTGCTTAAACTTTTTGCTAAACTTTGCCCCTTTTCGGAAGTAATTCCCGAATTTTTTGGAGATGGAATATCCGGCAATTGCTATGACAGCAGTCCAGAAAAAGGGAAAACTTCCGGTGCTGTACCATATCCAGATGAGAACAGGAGAGGAGATCAAAATGAAAACACCCGCGACTTTAAAGAGATCGAACCGTTCTTTACTGCTCAACGATTGCTCACCGTAAATTTCACGTGCCTCTTCCTGGAGTTCTTCGATAGATGATTTGAGTTCATTGTTATAGAACGCAGTGAATGCTTCCTCTGATTTCATAACGCTGTTTTTTTGAGTGTTCTTGATGAAGAATATATTTCTTTTGCAGCGGACTACAGCTGTTGGTACTAGACTTTTGAGGCGAATGAAGTTGTTCTTTTATGCTTCTTACACATGTTTTCCATCGCTTGATCTTTAAGAATCAGGAGTTGAACATTTCACCCACATCCGGCGTCTTGTGTTCATGGACTTCGGCTTCAAAAACTTCGCGGGAGTTGAATCCGAATTGACTGGCAATAATATTACCGGGGAACGTCTCGATACTGTCGTTGTACCCTTTAACGGCAGAATTAAAAAAGCGGCGGGAAGCCGAAAGCTGTTCTTCCACTTCATTGAGCGATCGTTGCAGCTGCATAAAGTTTTCGCTGGCTTTCAGATCAGGATAATCTTCGACCTGCACCATAAGCGTGTCCAATGCTTGGGTCATCTCGCTTTCGACCTGCTCACGTTCCTTGCGAGAAAGATCGCCCGATTGCGCCTTGTTGCGCAAATCTACGATTTGGCTAAGGGTTTCGTTTTCATAATCCATATACTCCTTGGCGGCGGAGACAAGGTTGGGAATCAGGTCATGCCGCTTTTTGAGGTTCGCCTGAATACTGCCGTAGGATTCGTCGATCTGGTTTTCGCTTCGAATAATGCGGTTGTACAGGCTGGCACCATATCCTACAAGTGCAACAACGAGCGCTATAGCAATAATGAGTACTATTGTTGATAAAAGCATAAAAGCTGATAGTTATGATTGGGATGAGACTCTACAGAGTAGAAATAAGAGTTGGGCTTGTGTTCTCTTAATGTTTGTTGATTTTTCATCTTATTCTCTACTTGAATCAATTTGCTATAATCTTTCCAATAATTTTCCAAACTTCAACTTTGGGAATATGGTCTTGTAGATCAGTTTTTACAGTCGGTTTAGAAAAGCGGTATCTTGTAAGTTGAATGATTCTGTACGAAACTTCATTACTAACTTCTCTTGAAAAAGCTAACGTTACATTGATAGAATGAACTCAAAAGAACTCCGCGCATTACAGGCCCCACTAAAAGATAAATACAAAGAATATCCCGAAGAAGCGGAATGGATGCTCCATGCCGAAGGCACTCTGGGATCAGAAATATCATGTACTGTTCCCACTGATATCGGTGATGTGGAAGCAGGATTGCATCCCGCTACCGGCGGCGATGGGTCACAGGCTTGCTCGGGTGATATGCTGCTGGAGGCCTTGGTGGCGTGTGCGGGCGTAACGCTCAAATCGGTGGCTACGACTATGGATATTGATATCCAAAAAGGGAAAGTAAAAGCTGAGGGACTGCTCGATTTTAAAGGTACGCTGGGCGTCACCCGGGAGGCACCGGTGGGATTCAAAGAAATTGATCTTCACTTTGAGCTTGATACGGATGCAGATCAGCAAAAGGTATCGAAGCTTATTGAGCTGACCGAGCGCTACTGCGTGATCTATCAGACGCTGAAAAACAGTCCGGAGCTGAATACCGATTTTTCGATTAGCTAATCTAACGGTTTGCCGCTATAGCTAAACAGGGTGGTGTCGCGACATACGGTTTCGGGCATATGGCGATATACAAGCCAAGCGCCGATAATTGTAGCAAAGCCAATGATGAAAAAGGGCAGCTCGAATGAAAATACGGCCAACAGCCCTGCCAACAGTGGACCTACGGCAATGCCGAGTCCAAAGCCCATGGTGACGACACTCATTTGACGCCCTTCGCCGCCTGTTTTAGATAAGTCGGCAGCAAGGGCAAAAGCAGGTGATGCTACTCCGGCAGCAGCAATGCCCTGGAATAGGCGAACCACCACCATTTGTCCCATGGTTTGTACTTCTGCTAATAAAATGGTGGTTATTGCCATCAGAATAAGACCGCCCAGGATAAACGGTTTGCGGCCAAATTTGTCAGAAAAATGTCCCAGCGGCACCTGAAAGATAAGTCGGCCGACCATCAGCATACTAAAGGCGATACTGAAACCGATGGCGGTCATGCCGAGTCGGGCGTTAAACTCATTTTCGAGTGTCGTCACCATCGAAAAGCAGCAGGCCATGGCAAAAGTGGCCAGGGCAGCGGTGAGAATACCATCCCCGTAAAGCGATAAATCAAACACTTTGAGGCGGCGTGTAACTTCTTCTTTGACCTCAATTTTGACCTCTTTGACCCAGCTTTGCACGAGTAGCATTGAGAGAAAAATGAATCCCGATCCCACATAAAAAGCGGCATCAAAGCCGTAGTGGACCTGCAGGAATCCCCCGATAACGGGACCAATGGCGAAGCCGATAATCCGAAAAGTGCTATAGACGCCCATCGACCCGCCGCGGGTACTTCGTTCGGTGATGGCAGTCATCAGCGAAAGTACTGCGGGGATGGTGATGGCTACGCCCAATCCCTGTAGGGTACGTAAAATGAGCAGGTGGATAAAATTATCTGCGAAGATAAAAAAGAGGGTGCTTACGCCGATAAGTCCCAGCCCGGTCTGAATGAGCTTTTTCCGCATGTTGAGTTTGTCGCTGAGTGCGCCCATCAGCGGTTGGAAAATGGCGGCAATAAATCCGAACAGCGAAATTAAGATGCCCACCAGCACCGGGGTCGCAAAATCAACGTGCTCCTTGGGAAGTTTGGCAACGTAGAGGGGAATCAGAATAAACAGGATGCTGTTGCCCATTGCATCAGCCATCCGCGCAATGGATAGCGCCAGTATGCTTTTGTTGATGCCGAGAGTTTCGACTAGTTTTTCTTTAAGTGACAAACAGGGATTTTTCGTTTTAATGATTATAGAATAGCAACGCTTTTGCGGATGAATCGTTCCGCTCAACTGAAGTTGGCAAATATACCAACTGGATATTAAGATTTGATGTAATCGGCGGGGTCTTGCTTGTAAAATTCCTGTAGCTGTTGGTACAGCTTTGGGTGTTGGGTTTTAAGTTCTTGGGGTCGCTCAAAAAAGCATTCAGTAATCACGGCAAAAAATTCGGCCAGGTTTGTGGCTCCGTATTCATCAATAAGTGTTTGCTGGTGTTGCTGGATCGATTGCAGAAACTTCTGATATTCGTCCCCAATCACCCGGGCCCACGACAAATATGTTGAATCGTCGTAATTTTCCTCGACCTGATTGGTGGCTCCGTATTCGTAATCCAGCTGGTGGGCAAACTCGTGAAATACCAGGTTTTGTCCGTCGTGGATGTCCGAGGCTCCCTGCTGGACTTCATCCCAGGCCAGCACCACATTGCCGTGCGACCAGGCTTCGCCGTGGCGTTGCTGAAACCCCTCTTCCACAAAAAAGCTGTTGTTTTGATTTTTGACTTTCGCTACATACTGTTCGGGATATACGAGCACCGAACGCAGATCATCATAAAAGAAAGAGAGGTCGTCGATGCCGAGCATTAAAATACAGGCTTGGGCCGCAATCGTCACGCGAATTTCATCGGTTATTTTAAGTCCGGCGCAGCCTTCAAACGTTTTTTCATGCAGGAATATCGCGATCAATCCCTTCAGCTTCGATTGCAGCTCGTCGGGCAGGTACTGTACATATGGTACATTTTGATGAAGAATCTGCTCCCACTCATTGGGAAATGGTTTCTTCATCCGGCGGTTGCGGCGCCACTTTTTAAACCCAAACATGGCTTCTCGATTACATATTCACTTTATAGGTGCCTTTATGTTTGCGGTCGAGTTCGCGCTTCATGTCGCGCTCTTTGATGTCCTGTCGCTTGTCGTGCTGTTGTTTACCTTTAGCGATGCCGACCAGCACTTTGGCATATCCCTTTTTGAAATAAAGTTTGAGGGGTGCCAGGGTGTATCCCTTTTTGTTGACTGCCTTATTCATGTCGGCAATCTCTCGTTTGTTGAGCAGCAGCTTGCGTTCACGGCGTTCATCGTGGTTGCCGTACGAGGCGTGTTTATACGGCTTGATATACATATCCTTGAGCCACACTTCGCCATCTTTAAGGTAGGCAAATGCTTCATTGAGGCTGGCGTTGCCTTCCCGTAGCGATTTTACCTCGGTGCCTTTAAGTACCAATCCCGCTTCATAGGTTTCTTCTATATGATACTCGTGCCGGGCCTTTCGATTTTTTATGGTGGGAGTGGACATAGCTGAAAGTTGTGATTAAAAAAATGCTGTAACTAAAATATACGCTTTAAATAATTAACTGCCATTTGCAGTAAAAAGTGAGAAGGCAGAAGTGAAAAAGTTTTTATCTCTGCCGTTTTACTTTTCACGTCTCACTTTTTGCTTCTCACTTTTTACTTTTAGTAGTCGAAGCCCAATTCTCGCAGGTCAGCCAAAATATCTTCGCCGGGCGATTTGTCGGGCATAGTGTTGTAAATCCCCATAATCTGATTAATCTCAGAACGTGCCTTCTGGTTTTTAGGATTAATGTTCAACACTTTGATATACTGTTCCAGGGCCGAGGTCATGCGGTCGCGCATAGTGCTGTCTTCCGGGCCGCGATATTCAAGATACAAGCCATAATTCAAATAGGTTTTCTCTTTCAGGCGATCGAGGTTTTCGACTTCGCTGGCATCGGTGTTGTTGAGCAATTCGATGGCTTGCGTATAGCTGTCTTCGGCAATCAGCTGGTCGATCCGTTTGGGAACATCTTCTACAGACTCACTGCAAGAGATAAAAAGCGTAACGAGAAATATCAGGGAAAGATAGCGCATGAAATGGTACAGTTTACGGTATTGTGTTTAACGATGAGCTAAAGATAAGCAAAAGATTGCTAGATTAAATATAGCGGATTGAGGCTGATGCACAGCACAAAGATGGCCATGCTCAGCCATCCCAGGAATTTACGAGTGGGAGTGAGTTCTCGTTCGTGCAGGGCCGGGGGATGTTCGATCCCGACAAAATAGGTGACAAAGGCCGACCAAAAGACCCAAATTAGCGAACCGGATGTTGTGATATTTCCGACATAGAGATATAGAAATCCTGCCGATAATGCTATGCTGGCACCGAGAGTGGGTAAAATCCATTCTAACTCTTCGTGAAAAGCCTTGCGGAGCAGCGTATAGCTAATCCCCGCCCAGATGATCCAGCTTAAAATACCATAGGCATTATCGTACTCCCCAAGCGAGAGGTGAATAAAGGGGATTGCTTCGATGCCGGCCATGGCAAGCAATCCGCCATAAAAAATGCGGGCTACCTTTTTGTGATTTTCAAATCCGATGAGGGAATATAAAATATGCCCCCCGTCGAGCTGACCGATCGGCATCAGGTTGAGAGCCGTGAAAAACAGTCCGAGCCATCCGGCAAATAGAAAGGGATAGTGGTACATCTCCCACATGGGCGGCACATTTTCAAAGAAGGAAGCCAGAAATCCATACAAGACGGTGTTGCCTACAGTCAGTAATTGCCCGTCGGTTTCTTGGGGCGGCGCATCGGGATAAGTGCCATTTTGTGCAACATATTCTTTTACAGTCTCGTGACCCTGAAAATTTTGGATGTAAGAAGCGTCGGGCAGGGCCGAAAATCCATAAAGTAAGATAGCCAACGAAACCACAAATCCTGCGCTGGGACCCGAGGCACCGACGTCGAACATCTTATAGGTGTCGTTAATTTTTTGTTTGATGCGGATGACGGCTCCCACGGTTCCGATCCCCAGGGGAATGGGGATAAAGTAGGGTAGGGTCACTTTGATTTTGTGATAGACAGCCGCAAAATAGTGGCCGAACTCGTGCACGCCCAAAAAGCCGAGCAAAAGTCCCGCAAAAAGGAGGCCGCGATAAAAGTCGGGCAGAGTCGGTAATCCTAATGGAAAGAGCGTGGGCTGAAACCCCACAAAACCGGCACCTGCCAGCGATACGGTAATCACGGTAGCCAAGAACAGCCCCAGGTGTTTAAGAATAGTTTTGGGATCTAAATCTTGCCGGGCCTGCTTGGGTATGGCTTGTTGTGTTGACGTCTGCTCGAATTGAAAATTTTTGGTATCTGTAGAAGTGTTGTTATCCAAAAGTAAAAATAGGTTATGTTGCTCTTGCAATGGGCATGGTCATACATCGGGCGCCGCCGCGTCCGCGGCAGAGTTCGTGACCTAAAAAGCTGATTGCGATTTTCTTGTCGGAGGGGTCGAAGGGTGTATCTTTGTATTTTTCAATAAATTCGTATTGGTTCATAAGTTGATATCCGTGGTTTTTCAACTCCCGAAAGGTGTTTGTGTTTCGTTCATATCCCACAATAATGCCGGGTGCTATTGCAAAAACGTTTGCACCGTCGGTCCATTGTTCACGGAATTGATTAGTTCGAATTTCGCCCCCGCATTTAATAAACGTAAAGTCGCGTCCCATCAGTTCTTGCAATGCTTTTTGCAGTGAGGGCATCGATTCCGTCGAAACCGATCCGTTTTCTGATCGCAGTGCCACCACGTTATTTTGGCGCTCGTTGATGGCTGGCGGAAAGGCGATACATTCGTTTTCGCTGGTAAAAGTGAAAATGGTATCTAGATGCATGGAGGAACGCTGTTTGGGTATATCTACGGCCAGCACATGCTTTACGCCGTGCTCAAGCAATCCTTCGGTGGCAGTCATCAATCCGCTGAACGAGGTGCGTTCGCTCATGCCGATGAGTACTACTTCATCGGATGCAACCAGCACGTCGCCGCCCTCAATCGATTCCTGATCGCCAATTTTGATAATGCGATCACGATTTTGCTCGAACATCGGGTGAAAATTGAGCATCGTTTCGGTAAGGATGGCCTCGCGAAGCCGGGCTTTTTTGGCGGGACGTGAAAGTAGGATACTGTCATTGACGACGGCAGCCAAATCGCGAGTAAATAGCATATTGGGGGTAGGATGCATCGTAAATTCGCGGATAGCAGGTGTTGCTCCGTCAATCACAAAGCGAAGTAGATCGTACGGTTCCAGTTGCAGCAGTTCTTCTTCGATGGTGTGCAGATTTTGTTCGGCAAGCTGTGTAATCAGCTTCTCAACAAAAAAGGTGCGGGCCTCTTCGGTTTGCAGGCACTCCAGAAATAGATCCGTAATTTCATGGATTTCGCCATCTTCCGGCATAGCGGCTTTGAAAATTTTGAGCATATCCAGATGCTCCTGGCGGGCGTCTTCTTCGAAAATGATATCATCAAAAAGTAGTTCGTCTTTAAGCTCGGGATTGACGAGCGACACTTCATTGCCCGGGGTGTGAACAATTACGCTTTTTAGGTGACCGATCTCGGATGTAACGGATAAATTCATGAAAATCTATTCAGTTTGCAGTGAGCAGTGAACAGTAAACAGCAAGTCAAATCAACCAATCCTAAAATTGTTAATTGCTCACTGAATACTGCCTTCAAATATACGTTTTGAATACCCAATATTTAAATCATCATTTCGGTGGAGAAATCGGTGAAAAATTATCTATATTTTCGCACGATTTGTGTTGCAACGCTGTTGTCTAACGCAAGCGCATTATCGATGTAACTTTTGAATATGTAATAGACAATGTCTTCAAAATCAGAAATAGAGTCTCTTGTTTATTTGCTGGATGATCCCGACCCCTATGTGCAAAGCGAGGTGAAGAATCGCTTGTTTGAGTTGGGGGAGCAGGCCGTTCCGCTGCTGGATCAACAAAAGAGCCAGACAACAAGTGACGAAGAACGCGAGCTCATTCACGAGATCATCCAGTGGATTACCTACAGCAGTGTCGAGGAAGATTTTTTGGATGTGCTGGAGGGCGGACTCAATAACCTGAAGCAGCTCGAGGATGCCGTCTTTATTTTATCCCGATTTGAAAACCCCACCCTGCGCGAAAGTGAGTACAAACAAAAGCTCGACCGTTTTGCAGAAATGATTGGCGACGAAGTGCGTTACTCACTTGATGACAGCCAGAAAATGCATGCCGTGCTCGACTTCGTGTTTTCGGAGCTCGGTTTTTCGGGCAGTACCAGTGATTATTACAATCCCGAAAATTCGTATTTAAATCGTGTTATTGATCGACGTCAGGGGTTGCCGATTTCGCTGGCGCTTGTTGTATTATTTATCGGCCAGCGACTGAATTTGCCGTTCCACGGCGTGAACATGCCGATCCATTTTATGCTCAAATACAAAGGCGAAATAGAGGATGTAATGATCGATCCCTTTGATCACGGCAAGTTGGTGAATTACAATCAGTGTTATTATTTCTTAAAACAGAACGGTGTAGAGCCGAAAAGCAAGCATTTCAAAACGGCCGATGAAGTTCAGGTTTTGGCGCGGTGCATTCGCAATTTGATCAACAGTTATGAAAAGCTGGATCGGCTGGATACGGCCGAAAGTCTCAAAAAATTGCTCAATACCGTTGAAATGATGGTTCAGCAGTCGTAGAGGCCGATTGCAGATTTTGAAGTTCAGTTTGTTATGGGCATCTTGTAATGCGCCTTAAATGGCGTCTCTCTTGATGAATAGTGGAGGCCTCGCTTTGATCGGTGGGGCCTTCCCTTTTTTGGGATGTTCATCAAGGAGAAGCTTTTCTTTTAGGCAATGGATTTGCTACAGCTCGAAGCCGAAGGCATCTTTTTGTTCATTGGCATACTCAAACGGATTGATCTGCTCGGCCAGATCGTAAAATGAATGGGCCTCTTCTTCGTTGCCGCTGAACTTGTGGATGTCTCCCGCCAGCTTGTACAGCATAGGATTGGCCGGCGCGTGTTCCATCAGATCTTTGAGTCTGGGAATGGCCTGATCCAGATCCTTATTTTCTACGTTAATGGCCAGCCGGTAGAGGTCGGCCCGGAGGGATTCGTTTTGTGCTTTCAGCTGGTCGAGATAATGCATACAGCGGGAGTAGATATTGCGATTATAGTAAAAACGCACCAGCTGATAGATCAGCGAAGCAGGCAATTCAATATCATCGAGTCGATCTTCAAGTCGTCGCATTACTTCGCGCTCATCCATCACCATAAACAAATGCACCAGCTTGCATAGTGTTTCGGGATCGTGATCCGTTTTCAGAATTTCAGTTTTCAGCTCATCGGTAAAGAGCTTTTGAAATTGTTCTTCGATCTCCGGCTCGGGGAAGATCGGGTTTACGAGATCGTCCAGTGCCAGCAGCTGGTCGAAGGTATTCAGTGATTTGAGCTGCTCTTTCGAGAATACCTCCACATCCCACTTTTCATTAAAATAAGATACATTTTTCCAATATTGTTCACTTTCGGTATCCAGATCGAGAGAAAAAGTCGTAGTGCCAAAATAATGCTTAACGCTCACATGGGGGGCTATGCCCACTTTGTATCCCTCTTTGCGTGCCTGAAAACAGAGATCGATATCCTCGAAAAAGGCCAGCTGATATTGCTCATCCATCCGCAGGTTGGCATTCGTGCGAACCATCATGCAGAAACTGTCGAGATATTCGGCGTGCATTAATTTGGGATCGGAATCCTCAATATTGCGTTCAGCCTGGTCGGGATTCAGCGTTTTATTTGTTGAGGGCCCTACAATGGCGAAACCCGGATGATTGTCCATTAAATTTTTGAGCTGCGAAAGGGCATCACCGGTAAATTCAATATCGTTGTGGATGATGCAGGCGTAGTCGCTGCTGGCTTTTTCCAATCCCTGGTTGATGGAGGTCGCAAATCCCGCATTCTTTTTATTGGTGATGACATGGCAGTTCAGAAATTTTTTTTCCTTCAGTTCTTCCAGGTAGTCGTGGGTATCATCGAGGCTGGCATTGTCGATGACGATCAGCTCCAGCGCCGAAGTATCGCAGTGCTCAGAAATAGAGAGCAGACAGTGTTCCAGGGCCGGTTTGCCATGCGTAGTTGTTGGAATAATCAGGCTGATATCTGATTCGCCGGGTGGAGTGGCCGGTTCCTGCGTGTCTTGCTTTGCCGTTTTGCTAACTGTGTGCTTGAGCTCCGACGCTTCCACAAAACGTCGCTTCTTTTCCAGGATTTCAATTTTAAGCTGTTGCGCTTTGGTGTGGTCGGGGGTGTTTTCAAGTACATCATCAATTAGCTCCAGCGCAGAATTGAAGCGCCCGTCTTTTTTCATTTGTAGGGCTTCATTGAGCAGATCGTTGTCAAACTCTTTTTGCGAAACGCGAGATTCATCTTCGCTGAGTGCACCCAGGTGTTCCAAAATAGTTGACCGACTTTGGCTCGCAATATCCGCCTGCCGCAAGACCGTCATAAGTAGTTCTTGACGAGTACGAAGGTCCACTTGGGGAGCTTCTACAAAACTGCTCGGCTTATACCAGTTACTCGCAATGCGCTGATACGAGAGGTCGCCCAGCCGGGCCGCCAACTCCAATCCGTGATATTGCTGCAGGTAAGGATTAAAAAAGTGATTGGCGGATGAGATGGACGACAGGTTCCAGATAAAATGGCCGTCGGCAGGCCAGTTGTTTTCTTGAATAAGATCAACCCATTGCCGGTGACTCGAGGGTAATTCATTTTGATGAATCAATGCCGCATCATTTGATTCTGCAAGTTTAGGCAGGCATTTTTTGAGCTCTGTTTCATCAATATCACCAATAGTTTCAGGCGCCCAAAACAGCGAACTGTTGCATTGCAGGATGGCTTCGTTTAGCGAATTGCCGCGGCCCACCGGTTTGGAATGGGGAAAGTAAAAGGTGTGCTCATGCTGGTGGTAATCCAACAGTGAGTGAATAGCATCGGCGCTGCCGTCCGTAGAACCATCGTCAATCAAAAACAACTCAAAGGGAATGTCGGACAGCTCGTAGAGCGAAGTAAGAGTCGATTCAACAATATCCCGTTGATTATGAACGACAATCGCAACCGAAAGCAGCGGTTTTTTTGACATAAATTCGCATCCCGAATGAAGCAGTTAGTTCACCGAAATATACGAGGTGAAACGAAAAAGGCGAAAATAATTAAGATGTAGCTTTATATTACAGATCCTTAATTTTAGAAGTAACATTTTTATGCTATGGAATTTGATTGTGATAACCGTTTACTATTTTAGCAATAAGATCGCAGTGCAACATTACTGTTTAAATTTCATATAATGATTTACGCAATTAAACCGACAAAAATATAATTTCAGTTTTTATGAATATGTTACAGAAAGGAATGCTCTTGGGACTTCTTGTTATTGCTGTACTTCTGCAAGGTTGTGTTTCATCAGGTTCGGTAGCGGAACAGTCGAATGTATATAATCAGGGATTTAATAAAATGGTAGATGTAGTCCATCGTGCGGCACGTGGCAGTTCGCTAGAGATCAGGTATTCTGAGCCATCCAGAAATGGTACAACACATACCGTCAAGTTTAATAAGAAGGAATATGCTAATACGCAGTCTTTACAAGGTGAGCAGGGGACAGCTTTTATTGAAAAATTGGAGGATGGTAAAACACGAGTTACGATTGAAAATCCTGAGTATTCCTATTCAGTTCCCCACAGCGATCGAATAGATTACAAAAGTATTCTCACAAAAAAGATTAATGAAATCTTAAATGGGTAGCTGTTTTGTTCTAACTTCACAGCAATTTTTAACTCTCTAGTGGATTAACATTTTATGTTAAAGATTAAGTTATTTTCTAAGGTAATTGCAGCGATTTTTATTACAACGTTTCTATTCCAGGGGTGTGCTAATACGGGTAGTTCCAGAACCTCCTATGGTGATACTAGAGTGTATGCCGAAAGTTTTGAAGACGCCAGGGAGAAGGTGAAGCAAGGAATATCGCAGACCAACCTGGGAATTGAAGGGATAAGTGAAGCCGATGACGGCAATGCAGTAACATTTTTGGTTTCAAATAAAGTGAGCCGGAATAAAGATCATGTGCAGCAGGAACAGGGAGAGGTCAGAATCGAAAAGGTATCGGATAGTGAAACGCGCATATCTGTCGAAAATCCGGAGTATCATTTTACGGTGCCTGAATATGAAAAAGAAGATTACCAGCGTACCCTGTTTCAGGCATTTGATGAGATAATGACGATAAAGAAAGATTCTTGATTAAAATCGGAGGGTAAACGTTGTCCCGGAATCTTCATCAGAAGTGACGGTAAGAGCCCCTCGATGTTTGCGCATAATTTGCCGCGACAGGCTCAGTCCAATTCCGGATCCGCCTCGGGATGTGGGCTGGCTGGTGCTGTAGAACGGAATAAAAATCTTCTGCTGGTTTTCCTCCTTGATGCCCGGTCCGTTATCGGAAACCTCAATAATAGGACGGCCTTCACTATCAAACCGACCGGTGAGCGTTACAGTGGCATCAGCGGTATCTTCGAGTGCCCGAAAGGCATTTTTGGTTAAATTGATTAGTACCTGTTCAATGAGATCCGGGTCGGCAGTAATTTCCAGGGTTTCCGGATCGGTGCGGATGTTGACTGTTATATCTTGTGATTCGGCCTCTCCTTTATTGAGATTTTTAATCCTGCGCAACATGTCGTCAACGCGGAAAAGCTCAAACTCGGGATCGGGAATCTGGGTAAAATCCCGATAGGAATTAACAAAGCGCATAAGTCCGTGGCTGCGATTATTGATCGTTTCCAGGGCCTCTTTAACATCATCCAGCGATTCGGAATCAATATGATATTCCTCGTCGTTGTGCATCGCGCGCTGATTCAAGAGCATGCGAACGGTTTCAGAAAGCGAGGCAATGGGCGTAATCGAATTCATGATTTCGTGGGCCAGTACCTGCGTTAGATTTTGCCAGGCCTCCATTTCCTTTTCTTCGAGCTCGGTATGAATATTTTGAAACGAAACCAGCTTATAGTGCTCGTCATGCATCCGAAATTCGGTGGCCGAGATAGACAGTTGTAGCGTTTCATCATTGACGGATATCTGTGTGAGGGTCCGGTTGCCCCCCTCCAGTTCGGTGACTGTGTTGAACAGGGGCGCACTTATCTTTTTAAGGGCTGATACATTGCGAAGCGTGGGCACATCAAACAGTCGTTTGGCAGCGGTATTAATCAGTTCAATCTCTCCATGGTGATTAAAAGAAATGAGTCCTACGCCTATATGCTGCACGACGGTTTGCAGGTAGCGGTAATTTTGATGCTTCTCGGCCCGTTCTTTCTTGAACTCATCAATAACCCGGTTAAAAGCATCATTCAATTCTTCGAACGAAGCTCCCAACCCGTGATCGGGAAATGCGCGCGAAAAATCGGAGTAGCGGATGGAGTTAAGGAAACGGCTGAGTTTTGCGTTTGTCTGTTCAACATAGCGGATGAGGTGCACAACCAGCCCGATAATGACACCTGCAAGAATGGTTAGCGTGATATAATAGCTGGTTTGGAATAGCAGATACATCCACAGCGCCAGGCAGATGCTGAGCAGAACTACGCGCCATATAACCCCGATGCGAAAGTGTTTAAAGATCATATTTTTCCATTCGTCGATATAATGATGCCCGGCTCAGGCCGAGTTCATCAGCAGATTTAGAAATATTCCGATCATGCTTGTCCAGTGCTTTGCGGATGACGATCTTCTCAACCTCTTCCAAATTATAGTCATCGAATGCCAGGCTCGATTGATCACCCTCAACCGAAGTCAATAGGAAATCATCCGCCTGCAATACATTGTGCTCGGTCATAATTACCGCGCGTTCTACCGCATGCTGAAGTTCGCGCACGTTGCCCGGCCACCGGTAGGTTTCCAGTTTATTGATGGCAGGTTCGGCCAGTGCTTGAATCTCTTTGTCGTATTTTTGGGCGTACTCATCCAGAAAGTGGTCGGCAAGCAGGGGAATGTCCACGGTGCGTTCGCGGAGGGGCGGTAAATGGATTTCGATGGTATTGATCCGATAGAGCAGATCCTGGCGGAATTCTTGATTCTGCACCATCTGCTGTATGGGTTCGTTGGTGGCGCAGATCAGGCGGATATCGACCTCTCTGGATTTGTTTGAACCCACTCGCGTAATTGTTCGGGTTTCGATGGCCGACAGTAATTTGGGTTGTAGCTGCAGGGGTAGATTCCCGATTTCATCCAGAAAAAGAGTGCCGCCCGAAGCCACTTCGAATCGTCCTGCGCGCGTTTCTTTGGCATCGGTGAAGGCACCCTTTTCGTGCCCAAAGAGCTCGCTTTCAAATAGATTTTCTGATATCGCTCCCATATCCACGCTGATGAATACTTCTTCGCTCCGGTCTGATCGTCGGTGCAGTGCGCGGGCCACCAGCTCTTTGCCGGTTCCGTTTTCGCCGGTGATAAGTACATTGGCATCGGTCTTGGCTACCTTTTCGATGGTTTCAAACACTTCGGTCATAGCCGCACTCTTGCCGATTATATCCTGATAATGCTGGTCGATATCGGCACTGAGCTGCTTTTGTTGCGACTTGAGGACCTCTACTTGCCGACGAGACTGGCTTAGATTTAGTGCGGAGTTGACCGTAGCAAGCAGTTTTTCGTTTTGCCAGGGCTTGAGCACAAAATTGGTGGCGCCCATCTTAATTGCTTTCACGGCTTTTTCGACATCCCCATAAGCAGTAATAAGTACCACGGCAATGGACGAATCTATCTCTAATATTTTTTGCAGCCACTGGAATCCTTCTTTGCCGCTGCTTACATCTTCAGTGAAATTCATATCCAGCAGCACTACATCGTAGCTGTTATTTTTTAACAGGTTGGGGATAGAACGAGGGTTCTGCTCAGTATCAACTTTGGCGACGTGCTGTTTTAAAAATAGGTTGGCGGCTTGTAGCACATCGTGGTCATCATCTACCACTAAAATATGTCCTTTATTTTTGTTGCTCATCAGTTTTGGTTACATCAATTGTTACTTTTTGCGCTGAATGGTATATATCCTTCAAATATTGTACCATCAATTTTAGTGTCTTGTATCGCTTAGAACCACGCAGAAAACTATAATACGGAATAACCTGTTCGATTTCGAACACTTCCTGCACGGCCTTGCACATGTTGTATATGGACTGATGCCTTTACAGTAGTATAATTGCTGATTTTGTGTTTGGCATAATCATTGTGTAATTCAAAGTGAACGAATCAGAGAAAAATTTAACAACGTCGAATGTCACAAAGTGATGACGGTCGCATTTCCAGTAAGGGAATGGACAAAAAAATTGAAAAGAAAACCTGGACCACAAAGCATATTGCCATGGCGGTAGGCGGGGTGGCCATTTTAGCAGTGTTGTTATATGGTTTCATTTTTATGGATACCCGCTCTACACTGAATGTCGATCGGGATAAAATTACAGTGAGCACCGTACAGGAAGATTCTTTTCAGAAGTTTATTCAGGTGACCGGAACCATCCAGCCGATTCAAACGATCTATCTGGATGCCATCGAAGGCGGCGTTGTGGAAGAGATTTACAAAGAATCGGGTACGATGGTGAATCAAGGGGATACTGTGCTTACGCTTTCCAATTCGGATCTGCGACTGCGGGTGCTGCAGCAGAGCTCGGCTATTTATGATCAGATCAATCAAACAAGGAATTCGCGGCTCAATATTGAACAAAACTCCCTGAGTTTAAAAGAGCGGCTGGCGAATGCAAAAAACCAGCTGGAGATTACAAGATCGACATATCAGCGACAGAAGAAACTGCATGAACAAAACCTGGTTGCCGAGCAGGCCTTTTTGGAAGCGAAAGAGAATTATGAATATCAGAAAAAGCGTCATTCACTGATTTATGAGTCCTTTAAGCAAGATTCGCTGCAGTCCAGTCAGCAGCTTCAGCAGATCGATCGGTCGCTCGATCGCATGTGGCGGAGTCTCGAGGCCGTGCAGGGTATTTTGGATCGCCTGATCGTGACGGCACCCATATCGGGACAGCTTTCTACCATTGAGCTTAATCCGGGGCAGTCGATATCATCCGGAGAGCGCATCGGCCAAGTAGATATTCTGGACAGTTACAAAGTTCGGGTGGGGATTGACGAGTATCATCTGTCACGCATTACAACCGGACTTCGCGGCTCTTTCGATTTTAACGGACAAACCCACGAGCTGGAGATTACAAAAGTGTATCCCGTAGTAGAAAATGGACAATTCGAGGTAGATATGGAATTTGTTAGTGAAGCACCATCCGGATTAACGCGCGGACAAACGGTCCGTATTCGCCTGGAGCTGGGTGGTTCTTCGAAAGCCGTATTGCTGGCACGCGGTGGATTTTATCAGGCTACAGGGGGTAACTGGGTGTATCGCCTGAGTGATGACGGAGAACGTGCAGTCAGGCACCAAGTGCAGCTGGGGCGACAAAATCCCGATTATTTTGAAGTACTTTCGGGCCTGCAGCCGGGTGACAAAATTATCACCAGCAGCTATGATACGTTTGGGGGTAACGAGGTCTTGAATCTGGAGTGAGTTTTGGGATGAGTGTGGAAGTGTTTAAGTGTTAACGTGTTAATGTTCTAGGTAATGGCCAAGATTGATAAATATGAAGATCTGCAATGCTGGCAGAAATCTCGGAAGTTAGTCAATTGTGTTTTTGATTTAATAGAAACACCGAGCATGAAAAATGAATATGCGTTAGCGGATCAGTTAAAACGGGCAAGTATTTCTGTTATGACAAATATAGCAGAAGGGTTCAACAGGTATCACAAAAAGGATTTTATTCGTTTTTTAGATTATGCCCAGAGTTCAGCCCAGGAAGTCAAAAGTTTGTTATACATTGTTGCTGACAGAAAGATGGCTGACAATGGCAAAGTGGAGGAAATACAGAATGATTGTGATCACTGCCAAGCATTGATACTGGCATTATTAAAACACATCAAAAGTACATTGAATAAAAATTCGGGCAAGACCAGGGAATCAGATGTTTATTATCTGGCTGAAGAACTGGTCGCGAAATAGCAACTTGTTACGTAAACACGTTAACACTTACACACATTAAAAACGTCACGCTATGATTAAAACGAAAAACCTCAAGAAGATATATACGACTGATGAAGTTGAGACCACAGCGCTAAACAACGTCAATCTCGAGATCAGCGAAGGAGAATTTTGTGCGATTATGGGCCCTTCGGGATGCGGGAAGTCAACATTGCTAAACGTGTTGGGCCTGCTCGATAATCCCACCGAGGGAGAATATCACTTTATGGATTACGAGGTCTCAAACAAATCCGAACGCGAGCGTGCCCAACTTCGGAAAGGCAATATCGGTTTCGTTTTTCAGAGCTTTAATCTTATTGATGAGCTGACCGTGTTTGAAAATGTAGAGCTGCCCTTATTGTATTTGGGAGCACCGGCCCAAGAGCGTAAAGAAAAAGCAGAAGCGGCGCTTGAGCGCATGAGTATGATGCACCGACGCAATCACTTTCCGCAGCAGCTTTCCGGCGGACAGCAACAGCGGGTGGCGATTGCAAGAGCGGTCGTAGCCGATGCAAAATTAATTCTGGCCGATGAGCCGACGGGTAATCTCGATTCCGATCACGGTGATGAAGTGATGAAACTGCTGGCCGAACTCAACGAGCAGGGCACCACCATCGTAATGGTAACACACTCTCCGCACGATGCCGATTACGCCCGCCGCGTTATTCATCTCTTTGATGGCAATATTGTGACGGAAAATATGCAGGAAGGATTTCACGTTTGATTTCTGAGCTTTTAACGTGTTAAGGTACCTGATGTGTTAACGTGTAGATGTGTTTGGCAACCAACTTTAACACACAAGCACGTTAACACTTTGATAGTGGGTATTATTTATTTCATCAAGACAAAGCCTGCGCTTAGTTATCAAAATAAGGTGTTCGATTTCGCACATCCCTTGTTTTGAATCGGACAGCGCACCGTACTTAACCCTCTCCCAAAAGATTATAAGGCCATTTCTAAACTTGGTATGGTTATTGGATTACATAACAACAGAATGGATGAAGAAATAAGCAGTCCAATATAAAGCATTACGAAATCCATCTTATGCTAAAGAATTACCTGAAAGTTGCCTGGCGGAATCTCTTTAAGAACAAAGGCTATACGTTTATCAATATTCTTGGGTTGGCCGTAGGCATTGCGGTATGTGTGATGATCTTCAGTTTTGTATCGCATGAACTCTCTTATGATACCTTTCATAAAAAATCGGATCGCACCTATCGTGTAACGTTATCCCTAGATCAGCACGATTTAGCTGTTAGTCCATCCATGGTTTTCCCGACGATGCGCCAGCGATATCCCTCGGTTGAAACGGGAGTGCGGATGTATGCCGCCGGTCGATTTAGCCCGGTTGTGGTAAGTCACGAAGACAAGGTATTTGAAGAGCAGAAGTTTGCCTATGCCGATTCTACCTTTTTTAAGGTATTCAGCTTTGATCTGATAGACGGAAATCGGGAAACAGCACTCGATCGGCCCAATACGGTGGTGATAAGCCGATCAATGGCACAGAAATATTTTGGGGATACAAACCCGCTAGGAAAAACCTTGACGCTTAATAACGAGAGAACATTTGAGGTGACCGGGGTAGTGCAGAACATGCCCGATAACAGTCACTTTACCATGGATTTCATCTGTTCTCTGAGCACACTTTCCTCGTGGGGAGAGCTGCAGGACAATGAACTTCGCGGCGCACAATTCTTCACCTACATGGTGCTGCAAGAAAATGCATCAGCAGATGAGGTGATATCCAAAGTGAATGAGTACATGCAGGAATTGTACCCTGATAACAAAAATGTAAGCCTTGGACTGCAGCCGCTGACCGATATCCATCTGTATTCCGATTTTGAATCCGAGATACAGCCCCAGAGTGATATTGCATACGTTTGGGCCGCCTCTGCGATTGCGCTACTGATCTTGATTATTGCTTGTATCAACTATATGAATTTGGCTACCGCCCGATCGGCTCGTCGTTCGCAGGAGGTGGGTATCCGCAAGGTATTGGGCTCCAGTCGCAAGCGGTTGGTGATGCAGTTTTACGGAGAATCAGCCTTTATTACCATGCTGGCTATTGTGTGTTCGGTATTGTTGATCGAGCTATTCAATCCGTGGTTTAGTCAGCTAGTAGGCCAACAAGTTGATATTGCATTGACCAACCCCACCACCTTGGGAATGTTGGCAGCAATTGGATTACTTATTACGCTGATGGCTGGCAGCTATCCGGCAATACTGTTGTCTTCGTTTAGTCCCGTTGCGGTGCTAAAAGGAAGTCAATCAAAAAGCAGAAGCAGCACCCTGCGAAAAGCATTGGTGGTGTTCCAGTTTGCGATGTCGGTGATACTGATCATCGGGACGCTCGTGATCTATCAGCAGATCGATTTTGTGCAGCAGAAAGAGCTGGGATATCAGAAAGAAAATGTGCTGGTGCTTACGTCGTATCCGGAGGTGGAGCGTCGCTTCGATACGTTTAAATCACTGCTTCAGCAGCGCAGAGGCATTGAACAGGCGACAATGGTGAGCGAAACGCCTACTAATATTAGCGGTGGTTATACCATCCAGGTGGAGGGTATTCCAGACAGCGAACGCAATGTCATTACGGGGCTGCGGGCGGATCACAATTTTACCGAGACGCTGGATATCCCGGTTAAAGTGGGAGACTCATTTACAAAATCGGATTATGAGCAAACGAATCCCGAGGAAGGAGAACCCCGCTACAGTTTCTTGATTAACGAGGCGATGGTTGATTATCTGGGCGAATCTGCCGAGGATCTCATAGGCCGCCGGGCAGAAGTCAATGGGCGCGTGGGCACGATAACGGGAGTCGCAGAGAACTTTCATTTTGCTCCGCTGCATAAATCAATAAGTCCGCTCGTTATTTTTCCGGAGGATGGGTTCAATAAGATGCTGGTACGGTTTAATACAGAGGATACCAGGCAGGCTCTAAATGAGAGCCAAGAGGTTTGGGAGAACCTTTTCCCGCAATATCCCATGGAATATCAGTTTTTGGACCAAGAGTATGAGGCGCTTTATCAGCAAGAAAGCCGCGCGGGTAATATGTTCGGTCAGTTTGCTTTTCTGGCCATTTTTATTGCTTGCCTGGGACTGCTGGGACTGTCGGCCTATACCGCCGAGCAGCGAACCAAAGAGATCGGCGTTCGCAAAGTGTTAGGTGCTTCGGTGTCGCAGTTGGTTCTTCTGATGTCGAGAGATTTTACCAAACTGGTGCTTATCGCTATTGGAGTTGGAATTCCTGTTGGCTGGTGGGTGATGAGTGCCTGGCTGCAGGATTACGCTTACCGCATCAATTTACAAATATGGCATTTTGCGGCTGCGGGAGGAATCTCCCTGCTCATTGCCTGGATCACCGTGAGTTGGCAAGCACTCAAAGCAGCAACCGTAAATCCTGTAAATAGTTTGCGCAGTGAATAGTCTTTGAATTTCCAAGGGAGATAAGTACAGCTATCAACAAAAAAATATGCTATGCTCAGTAACTATATCAAAATTGCCTGGCGGAATATCATTAGAAACAAGGGCTATGCTCTGATTAATATTCTTGGACTAGCAGTAGGATTAGCCTGCTGTATCCTCATTGCTCAGTATGTTCAGGATGAGTTAAGCTACGACAACTTCCATGAAAAGTCCGTTTATTTCGTCGGCAAAGAGAGTACGTTCGGAGGCAATTCGAGGAGAAGCATGTCCACTTCGCTGCCACTGGGGCAGGCGCTGGTCAATGAGATTCCCGAAGTGGAAAGCTATGTACAGATGACATGGCCGAGTAGTGGAGAAGTGAGCAAAAATAGCCAGGATTTTACGGAAGAGGGTCGAATTCTAAATGCCACTTCTTCGTTTTTTGAGGTCTTCAATTTTTCATTGAAGGTGGGTAATCCCGAGAACGTTCTGGATCAGCCGAACTCAGTGGTAATTACCGAAGAGATGATGAAGAAATATTTCCCGGGCGAAGATCCCATCGGCCAGTCGCTAACTATTCAGAGATACGGCGAAAATACTTATACAGTGACCGGAGTAGCCAGGAATGTAACCCAGAACAGCTACCTGGATTTTGATATGGTCACGACATTGGGCTCGCTGCAAACTGTGAAGGATAAACGGGGGCAGGGTGCGTGGGGTGCCAGCATGTTTCACACTTATGCTTCGCTTCAAGAGGGTGCCGATTCTGATTTTGTAGAGTCAAAACTGGCTGACATTGCCGACAATCATTTTGAGGAAGAGCGAGAGGTATCCTTTTTCTTTGTTCCCGTTTCTGATTTGTATATCTCAGATCTGGTATCCCGGGATGGGTTTAAAGGGGATATGAAATACATTTATATCTTCGGTGCCATCTCTCTGTTTATTCTGATTATTGCCTGTATCAACTATATGAATTTGGCTACGGCGCGGGCAGCCCAGCGTTCGCAGGAAGTGGGTATCCGCAAAACGGTGGGAGCCGACCGCTGGCAGGTAGCGCGACAGTTTTTGGGAGAGGCCGTACTCATTAGCCTGTTTTCGTTTGTCGTTGGATTACTGATTGCCGAACTGGCGCTGCCGGTTTTCAACCAGATTTTTGATAAAGAGCTGGAGTTGTACTTTCGTGAGAATATAGGATTTCTGTTTTCACTGGGCGGGCTGGCCATGGTGGTGGGATTGATATCCGGCAGTTATCCCGCATTCTACCTTTCTGGTTTTCAGCCGCACCGCATTATGAGTGGGCAGCTTTTTGGTCGCAAGCCATCCGCGGGACTTCGAAAAACACTCGTGGTGTTTCAGTATACCGTAACCGTGGCTCTGCTGATCGGTACCATCGTGGTTTTCAAACAGCTGCAATTTACGCAAACCAAAGATCTTGGATTTAATGAAGAGCAGGTCATTGTGATACCAATGCCGGGCGAATTGTCATCAAAGCACGAGATACTAAAGCAAGAGCTTCAAAAAAATCCGGATATCCTGAGTGTTTCGGCAGCATCGGCTGCACCTTCGGGATTTAATACCCGTTATGGTTTGGCTTTTGATCCCGATCAGCCGGATCGTGAGGTTAGTTTTTACGGTTTATTTGCTGATCCAAACTATGTGAAAACACTGGGTCTGGAGATGGCTGCCGGACGCTTTTTTGAAGAGGAGCGAACCGAAGACAGTACGGTGGTCTTAAACGAAGCTGCCGTGGAAAAACTGGGATGGGAGTCTCCGCAAAAGACCATTGGAAGGGAACTTACACACGGAGAGGTAATCGGTGTTATAAAAGATTTTCACTTTGCTTCGTTAAGGCAACAGATTGATGGAGTTTACATCAGGTCCCAACGCCCGGAAAGTTCTTCGTATGCATCCTATGATCAGATTGTGGCACGATTACATCCCGAAAATATTAATGAGTCTATTGATTACATCAGAAATAAGTGGGAGTCGCTTGCAGGTGACCAAACGTTCACTTATTCATTTCTGGATCAAAAATTCGAAGAAATGTATCGAACCGAGCAGCGGTTGAGTAAGGTATTTACAACCTTTTCGATTATTGCGATAGTGATTGCCTGCCTTGGGCTGCTCGGGCTGGCGGCGTATTCCGCCGAGCGCCGCACCAAAGAGATCGGCATCAGAAAAGTGATGGGCGCGACGGTAACAAACGTCGTAACATTGTTGAGCAAGGATTTTCTAAAATTGGTTGCGTTAGGATTTGTGATTGCCGTGCCCATTGCCTGGTATGTTATGAACCGGTGGCTGCAGGAGTTTGCCTACCGCATCGAAATTGGCCCGGAAATTTTTGCCATGGCCGGTGGCGCAGCGCTGCTGATTGCACTGGCCACCGTCAGCTGGCAGTCGGTGCGGGCGGCAGTTGCAAATCCGGTGGATAGCTTGCGCAGTGAATGACAACTGATTACGAAGACGATATTGGATTAATGATCACGGTCATGATTTCGTTTTCGGCTTTTTCCGCGTTTTGATCGCTCTTTCGTTTGGCTTCGTTGTTTCTTGACCTTTCCGCGATTGTCAGATCCACGGTTGCGGTTCTTGTGCACTTTTTCTTTATGATCTTTGGTCCTGCGTTCTACAGAATGCCGTTTCCGTTTGTCGGAGCGATCGCCTTGGATTTTTATCCGGGGACGACTCATGTTATCCGACCGATAGTGCTTGCGACTAATTCGGCTGCGGTCATCAGCAATGCGACTCCGATTTCTCTTTTTGGCTTTATCCAGCCGCTGTCGATAGTCGCGAATTCGTTTGTGAAACCTGCGCTCAACGTTGGATGAGCTGTAATAATCATCATGCCCCTGATGGTGCGATCGCTTGGCCATCCATTTACGATATTTTTTGATCCGGGGATGGGCACGGTGTCGCCATTGGGATGGGAGTTGATGGGCAGGAGCTTGCAAAAATGCCAGCGATAACCGCTCCAGCCAGATTTGAACAGCGTATCTCGGTGCATAATAGTCATCATAGGCAAAGCGGTGTCGATTGTACCAGCGGTGACCGCGCAGTCGAATAAGCAGCCTTCGATCTCGGTATCCATCGCGAAAACCGGCTCGGTAGGCCTTGATGTCAATGGGGCGATCAACAAAAAGGATGCCCGCAAAATACTTATCATTGACTCCGTCCATATATCCCGTCAGATAGGTCGATTTGTAGGAATCGTAATGCCGGTTATAGTTATCAATATTTATTTGAAAATGGATAAACGGTTGAAACGATTGGTAACTTAATTCAATATGCGCATGCTGTGCTTGCGATGGCATATTAAACAACAACAAAAAACCGAATATGATGGGTAGCTTTTTTAACATGATGACCTCCTCGGGATTCGTTATAGAAACTATTTGCTAGATATAGTTTCTGGTGGGGTCTCGAAATAACATAACCATGTGTGGCATGATCATGTTAGAGATGTTATTATTTTCAATTGGGATGGGGAACGCTATCACGCCGGAAGGTCTTTAAATCAAACAATCCCAAGAACCATTAATACAAACCTAATTGCTGATATTATGCACCATCGATACGTTTGGATTATGATAATATTGGCTGGAATTTTGTTCGGTCACAGCCAGAATTCGGACGCTCATCCGCGTGCCGATTCATTATCTCTTCAGCAAATTGAACGCAAAGCTTCGTCCATCAACTCAGTGACGAGTTTGCTTATTCAGCAGAATGGTAAGCTGCTTACCGAACGCTACTTCAATGGGATGGAAGCTAGCGAAACCACGAATATCAAGTCGGCCTCAAAAAGTATTATTTCGTTGCTGGTGGGGATTGCCGTTGATCAAGGTCATATCAAAAGTGTGGAGCAATCCATCCGTCCATATTTTGAGGATTATTTTCGGGCGAATCCGGATTCTATCAAAGAACAGATTACGATCAAAGATCTGCTTACGATGCGGTCGGGGTTGGAAACGACCAGCTTTCATAACTATGGGCGTTGGGTAGTCAGTGATAACTGGGTTCGGTTTGCGCTGGATCAACCGATGGAGGCACGTCCCGGCGGTGACATGGTATATAGCACCGGCACATCGCATCTGCTGTCGGTCATCCTCACAAAATCCACCGGCATGAGCACCAAAGTATTTGCCAAGCAGCACCTATTTGATCCCATGGATATCAGGGTCGGCGGCTGGGATCGCGATCCGCAGGGATATTATATGGGCGGCAATAATATGGCACTGCGTCCCGCAGATATGCTGAAAATTGGGCAGATGGTGCTCAATGGTGGAACGTACAATGGTGACCGCATTATTTCTGAGCACTGGTTGCAGCACTCTTTACAGACCTATACCCGCAGCAATTACAATCCCTATAACTTTGGATATATGTGGTGGAAGAAACCGGTAGCGGGCTATCAGGTTCACTTTGCCTGGGGATATGGCGGGCAGTATATTTTTATGATTCCCAATCTTAATGCGGTTGTAGTTGTGACCGGTGCTCTGCAAAATGCCACCCAGTCCCGTTCCTACAAAGAGCCTGTTTTTACCCTGCTTGGTGAAACGGTTATCCCTTTCCTGAAAACCACATTGCAGGAGTAAGATTAAATTCTTTTAATATGGTAACAATATTGTAACATAAGGTGGTTGCAATCTTCTTGATTACTACATCATAAAGCACAAAAAATGTGCGATTTGTAAAGGGTTCTGATGCTTAAAAACTATCTCAAAGTTGCCTTCCGCAGCTTAAAAAAACGTCCGAGTTTTACCGTTATAAATATTCTTGGGTTGGCCATTGGTATTGCCTGTTGTCTGCTCATTGCCATCTATGTACTCAATGAGCTCAGCTACGACCAGTTTCACAACAAGGCCGATCGCATTTACCGGGTGACCCAAAAAACGGTAACCTCTGCTAAAGAAGAAGTTGGTGCCTCCACGCCTTTCCCGGTTGGGCCTACACTTAAAAACGACTATCCCGGACAGATTGCCCAAACCGTTCGCTTTTTTGATATGCAGGAAGAGGTGCGTACGATCATCAACACCAAGACTGACGAGCCCTTCCGGGTGGATCATTTTTATGTGACGGACTCCACATTTTTCGATGTGTTTAACGCCGAGTTGATTCAGGGTAACCCTGATGAAGTGCTCGACAATCCCATGTCAGCTGTAATAACCCAAGAGCAAGCCCGCCGCTTTTTTGGGGATGAAAATCCTGTTGGCAAATCGCTGACATTTAAAGGCACGGCCGATTTTACCGTCACCGGAGTAATGAAAGAGCTGCCGCCCAACTCTCACATGAAAATTGATATGCTGGTGTCGTTTAACAGCCTCAAAGAGCTATACGGCAGCGGGGAATTTATGGAGCGCTGGTTTTGGAATCCCTGCTGGACCTACGTGCTGCTCGAAGAGGATGCGTCAGCCGCCGACCTAAAGCGTGAACTTCCTAATTTTGTGGATAAAAACTATACCAATCGCGAAGAGGGGGAAACCGTTTCGCTTGATCTACAACCGCTGACCGATATTCACTTGCACTCGAATCTGGATCAGGAGATGGAGCCCAACGGCTCAATTTTTTACGTCTATCTGTTTTCGGCCGTAGCCGTACTGATTTTGCTCATTGCCTGTATCAACTTTACCAATCTGAGTACTGCCCGTTCAACCGAGCGTGCCCGCGAAGTGGGCATGCGCAAAGTGCTGGGCGCCGATCGGCGCCAGCTGTTTTCGCAGTTTATGGGCGAATCTTTTTTGATGACATTTCTCAGCTTTGCGCTCGCACTGGGATTGGTATATGCCGCTCTGCCCTGGTTCAGCAGTTTTGTCGGCAAACAGTTAAGCTTCAGCTTTTTGGGCACCGGCTCGATGATTCTTGCATTGCTCGGCCTATTTCTATTTGTAGTGTTGCTTTCGGGCATGTATCCCGCACTTTACCTATCGGGATTTAATCCCATAACCATCATGCGCGGTGCCGATGCAAAGAACGGCGGGGGAACGTTATTTCGAAAGGGTCTGGTGGTGTTTCAATTCACACTTTCAGTAATATTGATTATCGGTACCGTGGTGGTCTATCTGCAACTGCAGCATATGCAGAATAAAGAGCTCGGGTTTGATGAAGATCAGGTTATCGTCATGCCGATTACTCAAACGCTTATTGCGTGGGAATTTCAGCAGTTTAAAGAAAAGGCGCTTGCGAATTCCAATGTTCGTAATGTGGCGGGTAGCAGCAAACTATTGGCTTCGGATGCTCAGTTTTTCTCAAAATATTCGCCCGCTAACCAGCCCGGTGCACCGCCCACAAATATGTCGCTTGATGTTACATATGACTTTTTGGACACCTATAATATTGACCTGTTGGCCGGCCGTACTTTTTCGCGAGAGCGATCAACCGATTCTGAGCAGGCCATTATCATTAACGAGTCGATGCTCAAGCAGATTGATGCCGACACCCCCCGCGATGCACTGGGTAAGGTTTTCCACTATACCACAGCTGATGACGAACAGGAGTCGTATAATGTGATTGGCGTGGTTGAGGATTTCAATTATACCTCCATCAAAAAAGAGATTTCTCCGCTGGTGATTAAAGTGATTGAGGGCGTGCGTCCCACCGTTCGTAACATCGAGTTTGCCTCTGTACGCTTGTCTAAAAATGGTGTTGAAGATGGACTGGCCCATATTCAAAAAGTCTGGAAAGAGGTGAATCGAATCGATCCCTTTACGTACTTTTTTCACGACGAAGAGTTGGCAGAAATTTATGCTTCAGAGCGGAAAATGAGTAATGTGGCAGCTTTGTTTTCTATATTATGTGTGTTTGTAGCCTGTTTGGGATTGTTTGGGTTAGCCTCTTTTACCGCATCACTTCGCACCAAAGAGATCGGTATCCGCAAAGCGCTTGGGGCTACCATTCCAGGTATTGTTAGATTGCTCTCGAAAGACTATATCAAATTGGTGGTGCTGGCGAACATTATTGCGTGGCCCATCAGCTACTATCTGGTGGTACAGTGGCTGCAGGATTTTCCCTCCCGCATTGCAATGGGATGGAATCTGGTGGCCGTTTTTCTTGGTGTAGGTGTAATCAGCCTGCTGATCTGCATGGCCACCGTTAGTTATCAGTCGGTTCGTGCAGCACTGATCAATCCAGTGGATAGTATTCGTCAAGAGTAGGGGTTGTTTTCTTACACCCGCAGGTTTTGATCAAAAATGATGCCTGAAATAATCATCAAAAAATGGTATCTAAAATAGTTGTCGAATCCTCTTAATTAAGATACTACTGCGATGAAAAAGTTGTGTTACCTGTTCCTGATTGGAATGTTCTTAGTGGGATGTGAACCCAAATCCGAACATCAGCCTTCCATTCATTATGATGTACAATTTCCCAATGCAGTTCACAATGAAGCGGATATCACATTGACGGTAACGGACTTGCTGCCCGGACCGATGACCATTTCGATGAGCCGAACATCTCCCGGACGGTATGCGCTCCATGAATTTGCTAAAAATGTATATGACGTTACGGCTGTGGATGGCAACGGCGACACGCTCGAAATTGATCGCCCTGATCTTCATAACTGGACGGTGAGTGGGCACGATGGCACCATCAAATTTAACTATACCCTCTACGGCCGGCACGCTGATGGTACCTACACCGGCATCAATGAGGAGCATGCGCATCTGAACATGCCGGTGACGTTTGCTTGGGTATCGAGCTTGCCGAGTGCCCCGGTTACGGTGCAGTTTCATCCACCCGAAGACAGCAACTGGAAAGTGGCGACCCAGCTGGAGAAAATGGACGAGCAGTTCACATTCAGGGCACCGGATACGTATTACTTCCTGGACAGTCCCACTGAGCTCAGCAATTTTGATATGACATCCTGGGAGGCTCCGGCCGACACCACCGGGAAAACGATTCAGCTGGCCGTGCATCATAACGGAAGCGAAGACGATGTAAATCGCTATGCCGATATGGCCCAGAAAGTAGTGGCCGAGCAGGTAGCGATCTATGGTTCGCCTGCAGATTTCGATTATGGCCGATATACCTTTATTGCTGATTATCTGCCCTACGTCTATGGGGATGGCATGGAGCATCGCAACTCCACTATTTTAACCAGCACTACGCCGCTCGAAGGCGACGGCGCAATGCAAAATATCTATACCTTGTCGCACGAGTTTTTTCACAGCTGGAATGTAGAACGCCTGCGTCCCGAGTCGCTTGAGCCGTTCAATTTTATGGAGGCGAATGTGTCCGGCGCGCTGTGGTTTGCCGAGGGATTTACCAGCTATTACGACGATCTGACGATACGCCGTGCAGGATTAATATCCAACGAGACCTATGCCGCGGACTGGGCCGGGACGCTCAATTATGTGCTCAACTCGGCCGGCAATCAGTATTACAGTCCCATCGAGATGAGCAAGCAGGCCCCTTTTGTAGATGCGGCTACCTCGGTGGATGAGCAAAATAAATCGAATACCTTTATTTCATATTATTCCTGGGGTGCTGTAATAGGACTCGGGCTCGACTTAACGCTGCGCACGACCTTCGATGATATTTCCCTGGATGATTATATGCGGGCGGTTTGGCAACAGTACGGCGTCCCCGAAGAACCTTATACCATTGATAACCTTGAACAAACCCTGGCCGAGGTCACCGACAGCACGGAATTTGCGCAAAATTTCTTTGACAACTATATCCGCAGCGGTAATCAAGTGGATCTGAAACCATTGTTGGCCAAAGCCGGATTTGTATTGCAGCAGGCCCATCCCGAGCAGGCGGTGATCAGTTTTGGTGGATCAAAAATAGATTACCAAGATGGTACTGCCACTATTTCCAGCAACACGCAAATAGACAGCCCGTTGTATAATGCCGGCTTGGATGTCGGAGATGAAATTCAATCCATCGATGGACAATCGATTAACAATGCGCGTGATATGCAGCGGTTGTTGGCAGCGCATCAGCCCGGTGATGAGTTGTCGGTCACATACAGTTCGCTTGGTGATTCGTATGAGACGATGATTACGCTGGCAGCCAATCCCGAGCTGGAGGTCCGGACCTTTGAGCAAGTCGGCAAGTCGGTGACGGATGAGATTGCCCGGTTTCGACAAAACTGGTTGGGCAGCAAGGCAATGTGATCCAGCATAGGAGGAAAACTTGAACGATTAGCTCTTTTTGCCGATTCTTATTAGAAAGTAACTTATGATCGGAGCATGCCTATTCGAAAATATCATATCGGCTGTACAGGATGGAGCCTGAAAGAGTGGGTCGGCAATTTCTTTACCGATGATGCAAAGCAGAGCGATTTTCTGAAGCAGTATGCATCGGTCTTTAATGCGGTTGAAGGCAATACCACCTTTTATAACATCCCCTCTAAAAGTACGCTTGAGAAATGGGGACGGGCTACGCCCGATGGATTCAAATTCTGTTTTAAATTCCACCGCTCCATCACCCACAAAAAGCGGTTGGAAAATGTGGAAGATGACATTCTGCGTTTTTTGGAGACGTTTGATCCTATTGCCGAACGGTTGGGGCCGTTTATGATTCAGCTGCCGCCACAGTTTTCGCCCGAGAGCTTTTCACGTTTAGAAACGATGATAGAAATATTGCCCAGCTCATATAGATATGCCGTTGAGGTGCGCCATTCCGATTTTTACCAGGGGCGAGCCCAGCAGCGATTCAACCGCTTGTTGAGTAGTTACAATATTGATCGCATCATTTTTGATACGCGCAAGCTGCATTCCATGAAATCCGATGATCCAACGGTAAGAGAAGCGCAACAGAAAAAGCCCAATTCGCCGGTGCGATTTAATAATACGGGTTCGCGTCCCATGGTGCGTTTTGTGGGATCCAACGATCCTGTGGGTAACGAATCGTATCTCAAAGAGTGGGCCATTGTTATTGCCGACTGGATAAAAGAAGGACTGCATCCGTACTTTTTTCCGCATTCGCCTGATAGGGTGAGTCAACCGGCCCATGCCCGTAAATTTCATCAGTTTTTATCGAGCATGATCGATATGGATCCCATGCCGGCCTGGCCCAAAGAGCGCCAAAACGAGCAGATGGACTTGTTTTAAGTTGTGGGAGTGGAAAGCAACTTTTGAAACCCGCAGGGTTTGGCGTAATTCATTTTGAAAGCAAATAGTGTATGCTGTTAAACCCTGCGGATTTAGAATCTATTTTTACTGGTTGTGAGAGTTTTGGCAATTGTCGGGCGGCTGGTTTTCTCGTCCGGCGAATTTGTATTTCAAAGACTTGCCAAGTCTCTATATGTAGTTGATAAATGTTTGTAATCTATCTTGTGACGATGTTCCGCGTCGCCGCGTACAATACTTTGGGTTGCAACAAAGAGCACTGTAGCCAAAGATATTTGTGTTAGTTTTTCTCCTCTTTGGGATCAACGAGATTTTTATCATTAATGAAATAGATCTCACATTCCTCTTCTATTTTATAGGGAATGCGTCGTCCTTTGCACTGGAATAACGCCTGTTCTTTGGCTCTTTCAATAGAATCGTACCCATATCCATATCCCCAAACAGCTCGTCCATTCTTCCCTTTGGCAAATGCAAAAGCTTTATTCAGTTCTAGCTGGCTGTATTTTTCATATGCTTTGGGATATTGTTCTTGAAAAGACATTGCGCAACCCTGTACTCCCCAGAAGATGATTCCAAAAATTGTAACTTGTATGATAGTTTTCATGATGAGCAGATGATTTTGAAAACAAATATTATAGTTCTTAGCTGTTTTGAATGCAAAACATTTTCATATCTAAATAAGAGTAATATGTAGCATGCATTTGATTGATCTGTGTTCTATTCCAAAAGTGAAAAATCATTCGAATTTCCTTATCTTTACAGGCTTTTGAATTCCCAACGTTGATAACTCTCCATGTCCCAACAGGATACTGTTACTAAATCTCAAAATAAGATCGAAGAAGAGGCCAAGCGGCGCAGGACCTTTGCAATTATTTCGCATCCCGATGCCGGAAAAACGACCCTCACCGAAAAGCTGCTTTTGTATGGAGGCGCAATTCACGAGGCCGGTTCCATTCGTCAGCGTAAGGCCAATCGGTATGCGGCCTCCGACTGGATGGCTATCGAGAAAGAGCGCGGAATTTCGGTGACCTCATCTGTGCTCCGGTTTGAGAAAGACAACATCAAGTTTAACCTGTTGGATACGCCCGGCCACAAAGATTTTTCTGAGGATACACTCCGAACACTCGTTGCCGCCGATACGGCCCTGATGGTGATCGACGTTGCCAAAGGCGTTGAGGAACAGACCGAGAAGCTTTTCGAAGTTTGCAAAATGCGTGAAATTCCTATTATCACTTTTGTAAACAAGTGCGACCGTCCGGGTTTGGAGCCGTTGGAAATCATTAGCAACATCGAAAATCAGCTGGGAATTGAAGCCATTCCCGCATCGTGGCCGCTGGGGTATGGAAAGGATTTCCAGGGCATTTACGATCTGATCGGCAAGAAACTGCATCTGCAGAAAAAGGAAGAGCACGGGGCCAAGAAAGCCGAAACCGAGCTCTACGATCTGGAAGAAGGTATTGAGCAAGCACGTTTGTCGGATTTTGATAAAGAGAAGTTTCGCGAAGAAGTGCTGCTGACCGAAGATATGATGGAGATGATGGACGAAGAGGCCTTTCTGGATGGAAAGGCTACGCCCGTATTTTTCGGATCGGCGCTCAACAACTTCGGGCTCGATGTATTTCTGGATTACTTTTCAGAGTTGGCGAATCCTCCGCAGCGTTACCATGATGAAAACGATAACCCGCGGGATCTCGATAAGGGATTTTCGGGCTTCGTCTTTAAGATGCAGGCAAATATGAATCCCGATCACCGTGACTGTGCAGCGTTTATTCGTATTACATCGGGTAAGTTCGAGCGCGGCATTGAAGTGACTGAAAGTAATACGGGCAAAAAGGTGAAGATGTCCACTCCTCACACGCTGATGGGGGATGAGCGAAATATCCTCGAGGAAGCCTATCCCGGGGATGTGGTTTCGCTGTTTAATCCCGGCTCGTTTCGCATCGGGACGACGATTTATAGTGAGGATCCCGTCAAATTTGATGTGATTCCGCTTTTTACGCCCGAGCACTTTATGAAAGTAGCGACCAAAGATCCCTTTAAGCGAAAACAGTTGCGTGAAGGACTCAAGCAGCTGGCCGAAGAAGGGGTGGTTCATGTATTTGAGGTGCCAGGCGGTGTGGGGAATGAACTGCTGCTGGGAACCGTCGGGGCGTTGCAGTTTGATGTAGTGGAGCATCGGATGAAAACCGAATATAATACCGAGTTGCATATGAATTCGGTGTCCTACCATGCGGCGCGCTGGCTCGGCGATGATCAGGAGGTGACTGAGAAGCTGGAAAGCAGCTATTCAACGCATGTGACCAAAGATATGGAAGGTAATCCCATTGTGTTGTTTGACAGTGGTTATGCCCTCAATCAGGCTGAAGAGAAGGTGGGTGCCGAAAACCTCTTCAAATTCAAGCAAAGCTGATTTTAGTAGTGAGAAATAAGTCCTGAGCATTAAGTCATGGGCAGGATAGCGATGAATTTTACTCACTACTCATGACTCAGAAGTCAATACTTTTTTATGTCAGAGGTAACAACGTCCGAAATTATTGAGCAGCTGGATCTCGAAGAACATCCTGAAGGAGGGTATTTTCGTGAGACTTATCGTGCAAAAGAAGTAGTATATGGTGAGGATGAGAAAAACAGAGCAGCCGGCACGGGCATTTATTTTCTGTTGACAGAAGGTATCTGTACAAATTGGCACCGCGTGAGCTCGGATGAGCTTTGGCATTTTTATAAGGGCGAAAAACTGGTTCTTGAAGTCATTGACAGTCAAGGGAATTTTAATAGACTGTTTTTGAATGACGAACTTTCGGATGAGGGCAAGTTTCAGCAGTTAATCCCTAAGCATTGCTGGCAGCGGGCTTACAGCACAGGAAGTTATACCTTGGTGGGATGTACGGTAAATCCCGGCTTTGAGTTCAAGGATTTCGAGATGATTGAAATAGATGAACTGACCAACAAGTTTCCCGATATCAGCGCAAAAATTAAAAGAGATCCCTTTGCTTAGCAAAATAAGCAGGCCTGATGTTTTAAGTTTTTAAAGGTGTAGGAGTGTCGGATGGCTCTGTAACTTCAGGTAAGATTCGTAGAAGGTTAAAAGGTAGAAAGTAGCAAGAAAAGTATCTCACTACTTTCTACTTGTATCTTTTTACTAAGAATTATTTCCCGCCGTTGGCCTGCAGGTCTTCAATACAAAGTGGATCCAGGTCTGGAATATCGCCACTGAACGTATTTTCAAAGAAGTTGCCGGTTTCTACAGCTGGTAGCATCAGACATCCATCAACAGAGCAGTGAGATTCTCCGTTTTGATGATCTTCTTGTCCTGAGGGATGAGGGGACCCGTTTCCTGTTAATCCCATATTATGACCAAACTCATGACGGAAAACAGTACCCTCAATTTTTTGTTCGGATGGAGCACCGATACCTGAACTTACTTCCTCAATTGTTTGACCAAAGAATGCTACCGAGGTATTCCAGTAGGCGATACCCAGCACATTCGATTGTTCATACTCTCCATCCACCATCAAAAAGTAAACGTGAAGTGTATTATCGCCGGCCTCTGTGTAATTATCTCGATGTTCTTCTTCGATGGCTCGAATATTTTCGGCCGTATAACTGGATTGGCTTTCGGCCGATATTTCATTGGGCGTTCCCAGTGAGATATTTTGTTTATTAAGCCGCTGTTCTAAAAACAGGCGCAGGCTATCCAGCCCTTCTTGGGTGGGTTCATGGTTAGGCATGTAATCAATTTCGACTTGCAAGCTGGAATATTGATCGTCTTTGAGAAATAGTTCGGCAGAACTACCCGAAGCGGCTTGGCTGTTAAACTCAGGCTGGTTGTTGTCCGGACCTGTGGTTGTATCGGAACAGCCGACAATAAGAAATGCCAGTGAACAGAAAGCAATCAAAAAAGAAAATCGGTTATCTAAATACATAGTCAATAATAATTGCAGTTATTAGTCGGGATGTTATCAAGTTGATAGTGTATTAAGAACTCTTTAAGCCAATATTTATTTCCCGCCATTGGCTTGTAGATCTGCGATACAGTTTGCATCCAGCGGGGGTATTTCTTCTCCCAGCGTATTGCCAACGATATCAGTCGTTTCCATTGCATAATACATCAGGCACTGGTCATTGTCGCAATGGTCGGGATGGTCCGGATCTTGATGGGGATCCTGCATTTCGGTGCCAGAACCTTCAATATTTACGAGCCCAAAGAGATGTCCGAATTCATGACGAAAAGAGGTGGCTTCAATCAGATAACGCGACGGGGATCCTACACCACTGCTGGCTTCTTCGTAAGCGGGACCAAAGAATGCATTAGAAGTATTATAATAAGCAATACCCAGCAGGTTTTCTCCTTCGTATTTTGCATCCACAATCATCATGTATGCTGCCAGCGTATCGCCCTCGGTAAAAGTAGAACGTCGGTTTTGTTCAATTTCGCGAATTTCCTGAGCACTGTATCGATCTTGTTCTCCCGAAGGAATGGAAGTCGGTTCTTTTATCGTGATGGAGGTCTTATTCAACCGCTGTTCAAAAAAGTCCTTCAGGCTGTCAAGAGCTTCTTCATTGGGCGCATAGCCGGGCATATAGTCAACTTCCACAATAAGGTTTGTAAAGTTTGAATCAGCCAGAAAATCATTGGCCGATGTGCCCGGATCTCTTCCATGAGAATAGACCTCTTCATTGGGATTTTGATCCTGAGGTCCCGTGGAATCGAGACAAGATTGCAGTAAAAATGCTAATAAAACAACGCTAAATATTGCTGGTAAATAGTAGCGAAATAATTTCATGATCCGGTAATACCTTATTCACATTTCGTGAACGTGTGTTATAAACCAGATCAATAGTAAAAAGTTTCATGATATCCGTTTTCTTAATATGATTTAATCTGAGCGAATATTACTGCATATCTTGGAGGCAATAACTTCTGTCATTTTTCGATCCGCTCTTTGGGTGACAGGGGTATTGGCGGGGGCGGCGGTGGATCTTGTGTGTGGATTTCCTTTTGGAGCTTATCGATCTCATTATGGAGGCTCATCGCCCGTTCATACAAGGTATTGAGCCGTTGTTTGTTTTCCGGGATCGCGGAAATGTTGTTATAGGTTCGAATATGATCCTGATATGATTGTAAGACCGCTTCCAGTGCAGCCTTGGGATCGTTTTTGGGTACCGGAGGCGGAGGGGGTGGATTCTTGGGTTTGTCAACCTGCATTAACTTTTGCTGCATCTGTTCAATCAGATGCTGCAGCTTTTGTTTTTCGTCGCCGGACAGTGATTTCGTTGTTTCCATTTTGGCATGGATGGCATCCATCAGTTCGGTAATGGAAAGGTCATCAACCTTCTGGGCCTGAGCATTGGCAGTACTGAACATGAACACCAAGCCCGCCAAAAGGGGAATGAGTGTGAACTGTTTGCATACCGTCCGGAGTCGAGTTGATTGTTTCGTTATCATAACGATTCGCTTTTTGGTTATTGAGTATTGAATGCTGCTGGCAAGAGAAAGATTCATTGGTTGCGATTTCATTCTCAGTAATAATTGCTGGTAGCTGGCAATATCTTGGGATTGTGCAGTTACAGCATTATCCGCCAAAAATTCGTGATTGAGTTGTATCGCTTTTTTGTAGAAATAGATGGCCGGATTAAACCAGAGCACAATTTTCAACAGTTCGATAAAGAGAATGTCCAGAGAATGTTTTTGCCGGACGTGTGCCAGCTCGTGAGAAAGAATTCTGCTATCAATATTCCCCGATTTAAACTCTTGCTTATCCACAAAGATATAGCTGAAAAAACTGTGAGGGATGGAGCAGTTTTCAACCAGAACAAGATTGGCACCCTCCCACTCACGTTGATCATTTTGGCGGATGGTGGAGTACAACGAATACAGGTTCCGCAAAAACCTGGCTGCAAAAGCTAATGTAACAACCAAATATCCGGATAACAGTAGCCAGTAGTGATTACCGGATGAGCTGGTTGTATTTTTTGTCGCTGATACCGCTGGGCTGTCGAAAGAAGTGGTCCGCTGTTGGATTTCCTGCAGATAGCTTGATAGCTGAAAATCCGAAACAGTGGGTGTACCGATTTGGAAAGTCAGCAGGGGAATGGTGAGTCCAAAGACCAGGCTGAAAAGCAGAAAAAAGCGGTTAAAGCGGTGCATTTTCTCCCGCTCCAGCAACAGGTGATAAACCAGCAGGAGTATCACCATACAAGCAAGCGATTTAAGCAGATAGCTAATCATCCTTTTTGTCGATTTCGTTGTCGATAATTTCTTTCAGCTCTTCGAGCTCCGACCGCGACAAGTCAGTCTCCGAGGCAAAGAAGGAGGCGAACTGAGCTGTCGAATCATCAAAAAAGTTGCTGATGAGTTCGCTGAATTTATCACCAAAATATTCCGACTTGGGTACTGCCGGATAATACTCCCGGGATCGGCCCCGCTTGTTGTAATCCACATAGCCCTTGTCAATCATCCGCTTAAGCAGAGTAGCGACGGTGGTTTTGGCGGGTTTGGGATCTGGATACATATCTACCAGATCACCCAGAAAGCCGTTTTCGAGTTCCCAGAGATGCTGCATCAATTGTTCTTCGGAATCTGAAAGCTTCATATATTCTATATTTGTAGAACTATTTTCTACAATTGTAGAATAAAAATTACAGAGTGTCAAATATTTATTGAAGTGATTTTGTCAAGGTTCGTGTTCAAATAGCCGGAGTACTTATAACTCTCTGTTAAAAACACTATATTAACGTCCATTTTTTGATGGATATAATTTCCTGTTCTCAGGCGGTTGGTTATGGCAGGAGACGAACACAATGTGTAACTATTAATTTATTACTGATAGAGTATCATGGCTAAAGAATTTGATGTCTGCGTAATTGGATCCGGCCCCGGTGGATATGTGGCTGCGATTCGTGCATCACAACTCGGTTTTAACACGGCAATTATTGAAAAGCGTCACCTTGGCGGCGTCTGCTTGAACATTGGATGTATCCCCACAAAAGCACTGCTGCGTTCGGCGGAAGTGTTTGAAAGTATTGAACATGCCGGGGATTACGGCGTAAATGTGGATGATTATTCTGCGGATTTTGAAGGAATGATCGGTCGAAGCCGCAATGTGGCCAACAAAATGAGCAAGGGCGTGCAGTTTTTGATGAAGGCCAATAAAATTGAGGTCTTCGATGGCAAGGGTGTATTTGCATCTAAGGACCAGGTGAATGTATTGAATGATGACGACGAGGTTCAGGATGAGATTAAGGCCGATAACTTTATTATTGCTACCGGCGCCCATCCGCGTGAGCTGCCTAATATTCCCATCGACGGTGAAATGGTGATTGATTCTGAACGTGCTATGCAGCTCGAAGAGCAGCCCGAAAAAATGGTTGTCATTGGTGCCGGAGCAATCGGCGTTGAATTTGCCTATTTCTACAATACCATCGGTACCGATGTGACGATCGTGGAACTTCAGGATTCACTGGTACCTGTCGAGGATAAGGATATCGGCAAAGAGCTCGGCAAGATTTATAAGAAAAAAGGCATGGATATCCGCACCGGCAGTACTGTGGAGAAAGTTGAAAAAGACGGCGATGGTGTGAAGGTTACGATAAAATCCGGCGACGATGAGGAAGTTGTTGATGCCGATGTGGTACTTTCGGCCGTTGGTGTGGCTGGAAATGTCGAAGGCATTGGTCTTGATGACATCGGTGTTGAGTACGAAAAAGGCGCTATCCAGGTTGACAAGGAAACCTATCAGACCAATGTTGAAGGCATTTATGCGATTGGTGATGTAGCCGGTGGGCCCTGGCTGGCACACAAGGCATCGCACGAAGGCATTGTCTGTGTAGAAAATCTGGCCGGTGAAGATCCGCAGCTGATCAACTACAATAATATTCCGGGCTGTACGTATTGCGAGCCGCAAATTGCATCCGTTGGATATACTGAGCAGCAGGCCAAGGATGAAGGTTATGATGTGAAGGTTGGCAGGTTTCCGTTTTCTGCAAGTGGTAAGGCATCGGGACTTGGTCACGAAGAAGGCTTCGTGAAGGTGGTCTTTGATGAAAAATACGGCGAATGGCTGGGTTGCCACATGATTGGTTCTCACGTTACCGAACTGATTGCAGAAGCAGTAGTAGCCCGTGATCTCGAAACAACGGGTCACGAAATTATTAGTGCCGTGCATCCGCATCCAACGATGTCTGAAGCCGTAATGGAAGCCGTCGCAGAAGCGTACGGCGAAGGCGTGCATCTGGGATCATAAGTTTTAATTTAAAAGACGTTCAAACCCGCAGGGTTTTTCAAATAGCAGTAAATCTATAATTTTTTGTCTGCTGTGAAACCCTGCGGGTTTTATTTTGATTGTATTTGGTACCGAATAGCTTTTGTAACTTATCCGCGTTATGAATAAGGTAGAATTATACGATCTCGGTCACGCACCCTACCGACCGGTATGGGATCTGCAGACCGCTATTCAGCAGCGCCTGGTGGATGAAAAGCTGGCCCGCCGCAAAGAGCAGAAGCTCTACAAGCCCGGGGAAGAAAGTAATGACGTGCTGCTGTTTGTGGAGCATCCCCACGTTTATACGCTGGGCAAAAGTGGCGACAAAGCCAATATGCTCAAAGGCATGGCAGAATTATCTGATATCGACGCCGAATTCATCGAAATAGACCGCGGCGGCGATATTACCTATCACGGTCCGGGACAAATTGTGGGCTATCCAATCTTCGATATGGATCGTCACTTTACCGACATCCACAAGTACTTGCGCTACCTCGAAGAAGTCATCATAAAAACATGTGCCGAGTACGAGATCGAAGCGGGTCGAATCGAAGGATTAACCGGCGTTTGGGTTGGGGACAAAAAGATTTGTGCCATGGGCATTCGGTGTTCCCGCTGGGTGACCATGCATGGATTTGCACTCAATGTGAATACCGATTTGAGCTATTTTAACCACATCGTGCCGTGCGGAATTTCGAATAAAGAAGTGACCAGCCTGCAAGATTTGCTGGGTCACAAAATTGACGAAGCTGAAGTTAAAGCACATTTGGTAAATCACTTCGAAGAAGTGTTCGATATATCCATATCAAAGGTTGATTCACTGCCTGAACTGGACAATCAATTTTCGTATCTTACCCAATCAGATACACAAGCAGCACCCCATTAACTTTTTGATTTTTTGAGTTATGATTAAAGAACTGAACGTTGTTGACCGAAACGAAACCACCCAGCGCCGCCCCGACTGGCTGCGCGTAAAGCTACCATCCGGCGAAAAATTTAAGGAAGTGTCGGAGACTGTTCAGAAGAATTCGCTGAACACCGTGTGTTCCGAAGCCCGATGCCCTAATATGGGTGAATGCTGGGGACGCGGTACGGCAACGTTTATGATTCTAGGAGATGTCTGTACACGCTCTTGCTCATTTTGTGCAGTCAAAACCGGTCGCCCCGTGCAGGGACTTGATTGGGATGAGCCCCGCCGCGTTACCGAAGCTGCCAAAGAGATGGGGCTCAAGCACGTAGTGTTAACTTCCGTCAATCGTGATGAACGTGATGACGGCGGTGCTCCTATTTTTGCCGAAACACACCGGCAGCTTCGAGAAGCTATTGACGGTGTGACGATCGAGTCGCTTATTCCCGATTTTCGCGGAGAATGGGAAGCCCTGCAAATTGTGATTGATACTCCGCCCGATGTATTGAGTCACAACCTGGAAACAGTGCCCGATCTCTACAGAACTATTCGTCCGCAAGCCAAGTACGAGCGATCACTGGAACTCTTGCAGCGCGTGAAAGATCAAGGCATTAAATCCAAAACCGGAATTATGGTTGGGTTTGGCGAAACACGCGAACAGGTTATTGAACTGATGCAGGATTGTGTCGATCACGATGTGGATGTATTGACCATCGGCCAGTATATGCAGCCTACTAAAATGCACCAGCCGGTCGAAGAGTGGGTGCACCCCGATCAGTTTGCCGAATACAAAGAAATTGGCGAAGAGCTGGGCCTGGAGCACGTAGAGAGCGGTCCGCTGGTTCGCTCTTCCTATCATGCCGAAGAGCACGTGTAGAAACGCTTTAGAGATTCCATCAAAAATAATCATCGAGATTTTGCTCTGATCTTTTATATTTCAGGTGATCAGCTTTTCTCAATTAATCAACACATATGCTAGCACTTGGAGTCGTCTTATTATTAAGTTATCTGGTTGGATCAATCCCCTCGTCTATCTGGGTGGGGAAACTTGTAAAAGGGGTTGATATCCGCAATCACGGGAGCGGCAATGCCGGTGCTACAAATACGTTTCGCCTGCTGGGATGGCCATCCGGTGTGGCTGTATTGCTGATTGACTTTTTTAAAGGATTTGCCACCTCACTTTGGATTAGCCAGCTTGCTTATCACATAGGATCGGGCCCGGTAGCACTATTTGAATTTTGGAGCGTAGATCCATTTTTGAGCATCACTTGTGGCATGGCCGCTATTATCGGGCATATGTTTCCGCTTTATGCGAAGTTTGACGGTGGCAAAGGAATGGCCACCGCTGCCGGTATGTTGTGCGGAATCGAACCTGTTTCGGTAGGTATCGCCGCTGTTTTTTTTGCTGTTGTGATGTTTGCCAGCCGGTATGTTTCCCTGGCCTCACTGGTGGCTGCTTTTGTGTATCCGTTGGTTCTGGTGATGCTACGCTATGGATTTAAATGGCCTATCGACGGCAGTATTTTGATTTTTGGTGCCTTGGCCGGTATCGGTATCATTATCAAGCATCGTGGTAATATAAAGCGACTGATAAATGGTACTGAAAATCGGGTAAGTTCATTTCAGCCGGCCGAAGGATGGCTGAATAAAGAAGAAAAACCGCAATCCGGTAGCTAATACTGTGAATAAAATAACAATTATTGGAGCCGGTAGTTTTGGTACCGCCCTGTCGGTGGTGCTGGCGCGTGCAGGAAATCGTGTACAGCTCTGGGCTCGTGAGTCGGAGGTAGCATACGGCATTAATAAGCGGCACCAAAATCCGGCTTATATTTCTGATGTTATACTCCCCGACTCGGTGGAATGTTCAACCGATCCCAAAGAGTGTTTTGATGATCCCGAGATGGTTGTTTTTGCTACGCCATCGCATGCCATGCGCGAAGTGGCAACGAACATCAAATCGTACCTTAATGGTGATGAAATTATCGTGAGCGTGGCCAAAGGCATTGAGAACGATACGTTCATGACGATGTCGCAGGTGCTCAGTGAGGTGCTCGACGGCAAAATTATTGATGACCACATCGGGGTGCTTTCTGGTCCGAGTCACGCCGAGGAGGTCAGCAAGTTTAAGCCCACCACTGTCGTGGCCAGCGCATACTCAAAAAGCACAGCTGAGCATATCCAGGAGACCTTTCTGACGCCGATGTTCCGGGTCTATTTGAACTATGATATCATTGGCGTAGAAATTGGAGCATCAGTCAAAAATATTATGGCCATAGCGGCCGGCATTGTGGATGGGGCCGATCTTGGCGACAATGCTACTGCAGCACTCATTACCCGTGGCCTACACGAGATGAAGCGCCTGGGGATGAAGCTGGGAGCGTCGCAGGATACCTTTTCCGGACTTTCGGGCATGGGTGATTTAGTTGTAACCTGCACGAGTGAACATAGCCGTAACCGGTTTGTGGGATACAATATCGGTCAGGGTAAAAGTTTGGACGAAATTATCTCGACGATGAATATGGTGGCTGAGGGTGTAAAAACGACAAAGTCGGTCTTGGAATGGAGCCGCAAGCTGAATGTAGAAATGCCGATAACAGCGGCCGTGCACCGAGTGCTGTTTGAGCAGGAAGATCCCAAAGATATGCTGTACGATCTTATGACCCGAAACCCGAAGGAAGAGATTGTAATATAGTAAAGGTGTCATCCTGAACTTGTTTCAGGATCTTGTGTTTACAATTTGTGGTTTTGCAAATTGGGCGGGAGGTGTCATACAAGTACCACCCTGTTGATTGATTTCGTAGTTATTGTTCGGTTTGTTCATTATTACTTAATATTTTGTGATTACCTTCGTTAGCAAGTGAACCCAAGACGGAGTGGCTATGTATCCTGACAATCGAAGTACAGCCTCACTTTCCCAAATGGACTACCTGGACGTGAAAAATCTGGCCCAGACGGGAGAAGGAACCTATCTCGAGTTCAAGCGCACCATTCCATCCGCATACAAAATAGCGCGCGAAATTGCCGCTTTTGCCAATACCAAAGGGGGTACGCTGCTTGTTGGCGTGGATGATGACAAATCGCTCGTGGGCGTTTTGGGATACCAGGAAGAGGAATTTTTACTGAAGAAAGCTGCCCGGGAATTATGTCACCCTACGGTTGATATTGTGATTGAGGTCGTGCACTTTGGGGAACGTGATCTGCTGGTGATTAAAGTACCCGAATCATCCCAAAAACCGGTGTTTGTGAAAGGTGAAACCGAAGACACCGTGTTTATGCGGGAGAAAGATCAGAACAAGGTGGCCAGCAAAGAGCTTATTGAAGTTATTGAGAAGCGAAATTCTGATGAAGGGGTAACCTTTGAGTACGGCCCGGATGAGCAGAAACTATTTCGCTATCTGAATGAGTACGGCGAAATTACTGTTGATAAATTTGCCCAGTTGGTGGATGTGCCCAGGGCAAAGGCGTCGGGCACGCTCGTGAATCTCGTGAGTGCCGATATTCTGAACTTGTTTCGCAAAGATAACGTCGATTATTTTACATACTCACAAAAGTGTGAAACCTAATTTTAAAACAAACGATTGCAATGCCTGCAGAAACGGAAGAGAATTTAGATGATGTAATTGCGGATCTTGTTGATGAAGAGGAGGATTCCGCCGATCAGAATGGGGAATCTCCGCTGGAGCAGATGCAGGCTCCCGATGATGTGGAGTTTTCAGGACCTCCGGTATCACTTACCGATCGGGCGGCAGAACAGATTCGGAAAATCCGGTCTGAGGAATCGCTCGACGGAGATCTGTTGCTGCGCGTTGCAGTCGAAGGCGGCGGTTGTTCGGGATTGAGCTATAAGCTCGGCTTTGATCACAAAACGGATGAGGATGAAGTGCTCGTGAGCCGGGGCATTGAAATTATCGTTGATTCTAAACATATGATGTATCTGAAAGGTATTTCGATTGATTATCCCGATGGACTCGATGCCCGCGGCTTTACGTTCGATAACCCCAATGCCAGCGAAACCTGCGGCTGCGGATCGTCGTTTGCAACGTAGATGAAATGAATTTTACCTCTAAACCTGACAGGTTTTCAAGACCTGTCAGGTTTTTTATTTGTGGGATTTACTGCAATAAATCCCTGCTGTTTTTGTCCCGTCCATACTTCTCCACGATTCCCAATACCGAATCAGCAGACGATTCTTTGATATGAGGTTGGCTGAGGTTGCAGTCATTCCTTTTTATTGTTAGAATCCTTTGGGATATAATAAGTGTTTTTCAAACATTTAATTTTGACGATAAGAAATTCTGATTTTATGAAACAGGTATTTTGGGGATTCATATTCAGTGTAATCTATTTCCTGGTGGCTGGGAGTAATGTATTCGCACAGGGGGAGCAGGCAGATGGGATGTCGGGTAGTCGTTATACGTCAATGACGTTTGATGGCGCTTGGTGCTGGTTTTCCGATCCGCGTGCTATCTACCATGAGGGCGATCACCAGCGTACGTATGCTACCTGGATCAACAGCTATGGGGATATAGAGGTTGGCTACTACGATCATTCAACTGGGAACATTAGTACAGCGGTGATTGAAGACAATTTTCAGGCTGATGATCATAACAATCCCTCCCTTGTAATTGATAGTGATGGACGACTGATGATATTCTATTCTGAACACGCCACCGAAAAGCCGATCTATATGCGTAAGTCTGTACATCCAGAAGATATTACAGGCTGGGAAGATCGGCGTTCACTGGATCTTAATGATGCAGAAAAATACCAGAGTTATAGTGACACCTATACCTATACGAATCCTCAATACCTGGCGCAGGAAGACAAGCTGTTCATGTTTTGGAGAGGCAGTGATTTTAAGCCAAACTATGCTGTTTCTCAAGATGGTGGTAAAACGTGGTCGGATGGAAGAATCTTAATTCTGCCCGACCGTAAGTATCGCGATCGAAGGTCGTATTTGAAAGTCTCTTCTAACGGCGAAGATCGTATCCATCTTGCTTTTACCGACGGCCATCCGCGGCGCGAGCCCACTAACAGTATTTATTATATGTATTACCAAGGTGGTGCGTTTTATAAGGCTGATGGGACCAAGATCAAAGAAATTGGTGACGAGCCCGTAAGTCCGGGCGAAACAAGCAGAGTATATAATGCTGCACCCAGTAAAGAACGTGCATGGATTTGGGATGTTACGGGCGATGAAGATGGCAATCCTGTGCTGGTGTATGCCAAATTTCCAGATAATAAAACCCATATTTACAGTTATGCTCGCTGGGATGGGAGCAACTGGCAAAACTATGAAATGATTGATTCCGGTCCCTGGTTCCCTGAGACACCTGAAGGCCAGGATGAGCCCGAACCTAATTATTCCGGCGGTGTGGTCATGGATCACGAAAACCCTAATACCGTATATCTTTCCAGACAAAAGCAGGGCGTTTTTGAAATTGAACAATGGAGCACATCCACAGGCGGTGAATCGTGGGATCATAAAGTGGTAACCCAGAATTCTGAGCAAGATAATGTGCGTCCTTTTGCCGTGCGTAATGCCGAAGAAGGGAATCCGCTGCAGTTTTTGTGGATGAAGAATACCCGCTACATCCATTACACCGATTACCTAAGTTCTATCCAGATGAGTACGGCTCCAAAGTCGGAGGAAAGTCCGCTGGATGCCACAGCCGTCAAGACCCTCATGACCCGCGTGGCAGATTGGCAGCTGGAAAACCCAATTGATCATAATAAACTGAACTGGCATTACGGTGCTTTTTATGCTGGGGTTTGGAGTTTGTATGAGACAACGGGTGCCAATCGGTATAAGAATAAAATCCGTAATGTAGGGCAGGTGCATGATTGGCAACTAATGCCCGACATCTATCATGCCGATCGTATAACGGTGGCATAATCATACATGGATCTGTACCTGGAAAGCCAAAACGAAGAGATTATAGAAAACATGCGCTGGGTGGCAGATATGCATGTGTACCGCACGGCCCCAATCGACGTAACGCACGAAGATAATCCCTATTGGGGCGAATGGTGGACATGGTGCGATGCGCTATTTATGGCGCCTCCGTTCTTTGCGCGGATGTATGAGGCCACTGAAAACGAGCGTTATCTTGAGTATATGAACAAACACTGGTGGAAAGTGTCTGACTATCTCTATGATAAAGAAGAGCATCTTTACTACCGCGATGATCGCTTTTTCGATGCCAAGACCAAGAATGGAAAGAAAGTATTCTGGTCACGCGGTAATGGCTGGGTGCTGGGCGGCCTGGCACGTGTATTAGAGCACATGCCCGCTGATTTTGAACATCGTGATAAGTTTGTAACTCAGTTTAAAGAGATGTCAGCCAAGATTGCGTCATTACAGGGAGAGGATGGACTGTGGCGTTCAAGCTTGTTGGATTACGATGAATTTCCTGTTGGTGAATCGAGCGGATCGGCCTTTTTTACCTATGCTCTTGCCTGGGGGATCAACCAGGGAATTCTTCCGGCAAAAGAATACAGGCCCGTAGTAGTGAAGGGCTGGAAAGCATTGACAAATAATGTAACAGCTGCCGGCAAACTTGGATATGTGCAACAAGTCGGAGATTCCCCGAAATCAATTACTGCCGACCAGTATGAGGTATATGGCGCAGGAGCGTACCTGCTGGCAGGCAGCGAGCTATTTAAACTGTTGAAATCTGAGGTGAAGTAACCTAGTAGTTTTTTATTATTTGCAGGCAGGAATTTATGGCAACAAATTCCTACCGTTTTTGCCGTCTTCCGAATTTCCCCATAATCGAAAGCACTGAGTCAACCGGCAATTCTTCAATAGTATGTCCATCTCTGCCCGTCATCGTTTGAGCATGAAACAGTGAGTTGATAATCGCTTCTTCCGTCGCTTCATTTACGGCCATAAACAGTGGTGACATCGCATTATTCCGCAACACCTTTTTCTGCTGAAAAGCACTTTTGGATCGATAGGGAATGCGAAGTGATTTGGCCGTGGAAAAAGCGATTACGTAATCACCGCTGCCGTTGGAAGCAATACCGCCTGTTTTTGCCAATCCCAGCATGGCCCGTTTGGCCAGTCGCTTTAAGTTTCGGGAATCGACCGGCGCATCCGTAGCGACGATAATCATGCATGATCCATCCGGTGATTCATTGAGCCGGTCGCTTAGGTAGTATTTGTTGAGGTCTTTCCCGACGGGCACACCCGCAATTTGCAGTACGCCGCCAAAATTAGACTGCACCAGCACGCCAACGGTATAGCCGCCCAGGTTGTCGGGCAGTTTTCGCGAAGCAGTACCGATTCCGCCTTTAAATCCGAACGCAATAGTGCCCGTTCCCGCTCCTACATTGCCCTGTTCAACGGGACCCGATTTCGCATTCTCTATGGCAGTCAATACATCCTGCTTGGATACATGCCGACCGCGAATGTCATTGAGATAGCCGTCGTTGGTTTCGCCTACTACCGGATTTACCGAGTGGACATCCGCATTTTCTTCAAATTGGAAGGTGTAGTCGATAAGGGCATCGGCGGCAGTGGGGACGCTCAGCGTATTGGTCAAGATAATCGGCGTTTCCAGGTTGCCGAGCTCTTCGATTTGTGTGGACCCGGCCAGCTTGCCGAATCCATTGCCCACATACACGGCAGCGGGTACTTTTTGCTGAAAAATATTACCGCCGTGTGGTTTAATGGCCGTTACGCCCGTACGAATATTGTCACCTTCGATGATGGTTTGATGTCCGACCTGTACGCTCTCAACATCGGTGATGGCATTGAGGTTACCGGGAGCCATAACACCAATCTCAATACCGTACTGACGGGGGTTTTTGTCTTGGGCGGTTGCAGAAATGGAGGCAAAGAGGAAAATCAGAAATCCCAGAAGTTGTAGGCGTTGCATAACATTGGTAGCTGTTAATTATATGTTGTTGCGCATAATATAGTAGGGAAAAGTCAGTAATTCGATTGTTAGCTAATTATCAGTTGCCAATGATTCTTTATAGAGCACGTTGCTGCTAGGTATAAAGTTAGAAAACCAGATGCGGTGTGAGCCGGTAAAGATGTGATTATAACTGCTGACTATATCATCAAAAGTTTTATATAGCTCCTCATGGTTGACCGTTATATTGTTATCGTCAGATACGTTTACATAAATAGCTCCATAAGGGAGCTTTTGATGTCCATTCCCCATTGAAAATAGCAAGGTTCCGTTTTCAAGTTTTTGGAGATTTGTAAAAACAGCCGCCATTATAAACCCTACATTTCCGCCTCTTTCTTCAGCTTTAATACCAAAATTGCCCGGAATATTAGCAGGTACTGTTTTTATTAATTCCTTGTCTTCAAAGAGGAACAGGTATTTACTTCCTTTATAAGTGAGTAGCAGCCGCTCGTTATCTAGCTGGTGACCAAGAAAGTTCATTTGCAAAGTAGCGTGGGCATCAATCTCATTCAGGGCTAACTCCTTGGGGGTAGCTGTAAGCGAATCTACGGTCTTCATCGTCTCCAAGTTAATTTTGTAGCTGACAGTAATAGGCGAATTATTTTTGATTTCACTTTCACTTGGAGCAACAAAGGCAAATGCCTGCACGGTCTTGTCAGATGCAGTGCATATGTGATTTACATTGGGGATGGTTGTTTGAGTTTGAGAAATTGTATTCCCGGCAGTATCAGTTTTGATTAAGCGTTGAAACTTGGTGTAAAAGATAAACTGTTCTGATTGTTCGTGATATCCGGCTGCCCGAATGCCTTCTGCTTGACCAAATTCCAGTCCGGCATGAATAAAGCGATGCAATACCGAATCTTTTGTTATGTCGAAAAGCTTGGCCTTATATTTCCCTTTATTCTGTGTGATTAACAACTGTTCCTGGCCAACAGAGTGAACCGAAGTTATGTGATCAAAAGGTGTAGATAACTGTTGGGGTTGGGCAGTGCTGGGAATGGTCACACTGAATAAAAAAATCAATACGAAAAGAATAGGTGGTTTCATAAGTCTCCCGTCTATAGCGTCTCAATTATTAAATTGATACTATATTCTCAAAAAATGAGAAGTTTCTCAAGCAGAGAGACCATTACATTTCTTTTGATGGTTGCTCATCATCCGTAAACCGATCGGTGATCAGTCGCACCCCGCGCTTGAAGGTAAAATAGTGCCACATCCATTCCACAAACACGCGAAAGCGATTGCGGAAGCCGATCAGGAAAAAGATGTGTACCACCGACCAGAGTATCCAGGCAAAAAAGCCGCTGAATTTAAACCCTTTGATGTCGGCCACCGCTTTGGCACGGCCGATGGTAGCCATGGTTCCTTTATCAGTATAATAGAAGGCCGATCGTTCTCGTCCATTAATTTCTTTCTTTATCAGCTTGCCCAAATACGTGCCCTGCTGCATGGCAACGGGAGCAAGGGCGGGAAGCGGGGCACCATCCTGTTCTTTGTGGGCGGCATCGCCAATCACAAAAATATTGTTACTGCCGGGGAGGGATAAATCTTCTTCTACGATTACTCTCCCCGAGCGATCTTGTTCGGTATTCAGAGAAGAGAGTAGCGGTGATGCGGCAACACCGGCTGCCCAGATGATATTCGGCGTTTCGATAGCGCCTTCGGAAAAGGCAACCGTATTCTCACCGATATCGGTGACGGGCGTATTGGTGAGCACGCGGACCCCCATCTCTTCCAGGGTTTCCTGCGCACTTTCGGCCAGCGATTCGGGATAGCCGTTTAAGATACGCGGCGCAGCTTCGACCAGAAAGATACGCGTTTCATTTTTGCTGAAGGTGCTGTAGTCGCGCATCATGTTGCGCTTGGCAATTTCGCCTATCGCCCCGGCCATCTCAACGCCCGTGGGCCCGCCGCCGATAATGACATACGTCAGATAAGGCTCGCGGAGTTTGGGATCATCGAGCTGTTCGGCTTTTTCGAGGGACAGCAAAATGCGCTCTCGAATTTGCAGCGCATCCCCAATGGATTTGAGTCCCGGCGCGTGGTCTTCCCAATCAGTATTTCCGAAATAATTATACTGCGCACCGGGGGCTACAATCAGGTAATCAAAAGGGATGGTCTTGCCATCATCGAGCTCAACGTACTGCTCATCTTTATTGATATTGGTGACCTTGCCAAGCCGAACTTTCATCCCCTTACGCTGACCGAGAATGGCCCGAATAGGAACGGCAATATCACCGGGTGAAAGAGCGGCGGTTGCTACCTGGTATAGCAGCGGCTGAAAAAGATGGTGGTTGTTCTTGTCGATAAGGGTGACATCAACATTCGCTTTTTTAAGCTGTTTTGCTGCTGAAATACCGCCGAACCCACCACCTATGACGACTACATGCTTGCGGTCCATAAACTTGGTTGAATGTTAAAAGTTGCAGGTTACATGTTGAGACACAAAACCTACAACTTTCAACTCTTTAATTCATTTTAGCTTTGGTTCCCATCAACAGATTGTTGATTTCTTCTTGTGTGATATTGTACTGCTCATTGCAGAAATGGCACACGAGTTCTTGTCCCTCGTTGCTGATCTCCTTCAGATCTTCGTAGCCGAGCATCTTCAGCGCTTTGATAAATCGCTTGCGCGTGCAGCGACAAAAGAAATCCACCGGCTGGCGATCGAGTTCTTTTACTTCAATGGGATCCATCGCCTTTTGCATGATGTCATCCACATAATTGCCGTTGCGCAGCATATCGCTGATGGAATCGAACTGCAGCATTTTTTCCTGGAGCTGCTCAATAGCACCTTCGGGCGCATCGGGCATCCGCTGGATCATCAGTCCGCCCGCTTCGGTAACGTCTCCGTTTTCGTCGATGCCTATATCTAAAAGCACGGCCGAGGGAATTTGCTCCGACTGCACCATATAATAGGCCAGATCATCGGTGATGTTTCCTTTTACCAGTTCAATGGTGCTGGTGCGGGGCTCGGCTTCGTTGTAGAGCGTTTTGCTGAAGCTCATGACGCCCACGCCCAGTCCGTCACCGATGCTTACATCGCCACTTGTGTAATCGAGCTCGACCTGTGGATTTTGGACATAGCCGCGAATTTCGCCCACGCGATTGGCTTCGGCAACGAGTAGGCCTATGGGTCCTTTGCCCTCAACTCGCATTTTGATGCGCTCTTCTCCTTTTAGTTCCGATGCCATCAGCATCGTGCCCGTGAGGGCGCGTCCCAATAATACGGTATTGAGTAGCGAGAGGTTGTGCTTTTCTTTGGCCGCTTTAACGACATCCGTTGTTTTGACGACCGAAATTTTGAGGTTTCCGTCTTTGCTAATGCCTTTTATGAGGCGATCCTTCGTAATAAAATCTTCTTTCGAAATCATAGAGATAATTATTTGACTTTCAATAGGTATGTGCAACAAAAAAGGCGGCCCAAAAATTTGAGCCGCCGGAAAAAATATTCACTAAGTAATCTTAGACATTGTTTTTATACAACTCACCAATGTGACCGGAAAAGTTACTGTCGGAGGTGTAAATCTGATGGATCTGTCCAACTTTGTTGATACGTTCCTCAGCAAGAATATTTGAAGCCACATAGGTGGGGGTATCGTTTTCTTCGGAATAATTCAGGATATCTAGGATCGTATCGTAAATTTTGGATGCCTGGTCGTGCGCCCGTTCTTCGTTGTAACCTTCGAGCTCGCTGGCTACGTTGATGAGTCCGCCGGCGTTAATTACGTAATCCGGAGCGTAGAGGATGTCGTTGTCGAGCAGCATCTGCCCATGCTTGTCCTCTTCTTCAAGGACATTATTGGCTGCCCCGGCAACGATATCGCATTTAAGATGGTCAATGGTATCGTCGTTTATGACACCGCCCAGCGCGCAGGGACTAAAGATATCGACATCGAGGCCGTAAATGTCATCGGGATCTACAACTTCTGCCCCGACTTCTTTGGACAGCTCGTTTACTTTGTCATCGTAGATATCGCAGATAAAAAGCTCGGCGCCCTCGTTTCGGAGGAATTTCGCCAAGTGTGAGCTGACGTGCCCCGCACCCTGAATAGAAATCTTTTTCCCACCCAGCGAATCTGATCCATATGCTTTTTGGGCGCAGGCTTTCATCCCCTGGTACACACCAAAGGCCGTTACCGGAGAGGGATCTCCGCTGCCGCCGATGGCTTTGGGTAGTCCCGATACATATTTGGTTTCCATGCGCACCCACTCCATGTTTTGCACATTGATGCCCACATCTTCAGCGGTAATGTAGCGTCCGCCGAGACTGTCAACATATCTACCAAAAGCGCGGAAGAGGCTTTCATTTTTTTCTTTGCGGGGATCGCCGATAATCACAGCTTTTCCGCCGCCAAGGTTGAGTCCCGATATAGCGGCTTTGTAGGTCATCCCGCGAGAAAGGCGAAGTACATCGCGGATTGCCTCTTGTTCATTATTATAGGGCCACATCCGAACGCCGCCTAGTGCAGGTCCCAGCGTTGTGTCGTGTACGGCAATAATGGCTTTGAGACCAATATTTGGCTCCGAGCAGATAACAATTTGCTCGTGCTCATAACTTTGGAGCTTGCCGAAGAGAGGAAAGTTCTCACTGATGTCGGTCTCCGTATTGTTCGCTATCATGGTAGATTGCATGGTAAATAGATTTAAATCATTAACACTTTCGTTCTAAGGCCGGGCTGCACACAGTATAACCAAAAAATTGGCAGTTTTTCTTCCATAAAGTACCCAGCGGATGATATTGCAAAAATGGGCAAAATTTTTCACCGTTATGCAAAAATTGCATAACAAAGTATCCAAAGGTACAAAAAGCAGGACAGAATTAGTAGTTTTTTGATCACATTTAAACTTGATGGAGTTGTAGTAATGCGATCATCTTTATGATGAATTTTGTTTGTGAAATTGTATCTTAATAAAGGATTTAAAGAAAAATTCGCTGCTTGGCAGCAGAGTGGTTATCCGGCTTGATCGCCGATAGGCTATTTATGACAAAAAAGAAAAAAACAGATAATTATGTCTTTTCGATGGGTATATACAGAGCCCGAACAAGAGGAGACTGTATCAACACTTCAAGAGCAGCTTGGCGTACCCGAAAAAATAGCCCGCCTGCTTGCGTTGCGTGGTATAGACTCTTATGACAAAGCAGAATCATTTTTCCGTCCCGATTTAAGCCAGATCCATGATCCTTTTTTAATGAAGGATATGGACAAGGCCACCGAACGTCTGGCCGAGGCTATCCGCGAGGGACAAAAAATACTTGTCTATGGGGATTACGACGTGGATGGGACCACCTCAACCTCCATCCTCTTTATCTTCTTAAAGCGATTTGGCGTAGATGTGGATTTTTATATTCCGCATCGGTTTAAAGAAGGATACGGCATTAACCAAGAGGGTATTGAATATGCCATCGAAAATAATGCCGATCTCATTGTGTCGGTTGACTGCGGCATAACGGCCGTGGAAGAAACCGAGCAGGCCAAAGAGCACGGCATCGATGTTATTATTTGTGATCATCACAATGTGGGTGATACTATTCCCGATGCGGTGGCCGTGCTCGATCCCAAGCGTGAAGATTGCAGCTATCCCTTCGAGGGGCTTTCGGGGGCCGGAGTGGGATTTAAGTTGGTGCAGGGCACGATCAAAAAGCTGGGGCTCAGCGACAGTATGGCCTACGAGCTGCTGGACCTGGTAGCTATTTCTATTGCGTCTGATATTGTACCCATCCAGGATGAAAATCGGATTCTGATGGCCGAAGGACTCAAACAAATTAATACGAGTCCGCGGGTGGGTGTTAAAGCACTGCTCGATCTTATTAACCTGGATATCGGATCGATCTCAACGTCCAATATCGTATTTTCCATTGGTCCGCGCATTAATGCCGCGGGACGCATGGGCGATGCTACCAAAGCGGTATTACTGTTGATTTCGGAGACGGAATCCGAAGCGAAATCGCGGGCGCATGAACTGGAAAGCATCAACGTTGCGCGGCGCGACAAGGATACCCAAACCATGGAAGAGGCGAAGGCCATCGTGGATAAAGAATACAATCTCGATAAAGTTTCGTCGATGGTATTGTACCAGCCCGACTGGCACCTGGGAGTGATTGGCATTGTGGCCTCTCGGCTGGTGGATGCTTATGGACGTCCGGCAGTGATGTTGAGCACAGTCGATGGAAAAATTAAGGGCTCGGCCCGCAGCATCGACGGCTTTAACATTTATGAGGCCTTTAAGCAGTGCGAAGATCTGCTGGAGCAGTTTGGGGGACATGAGTACGCGGCGGGATTGACCATTGAGAAGAAAAACCTCGAGGAGTTTCGACGCCGCATCGACGAGATTGCCGCTAACAATTTGTCGGATGAGGATTTTACACCCGAATTGAGCATCGATTGCGATCTGGATTTAAGTGAAGTCGATATGGAATTTTGGAAACTGCTCAGCCAGTTCGAACCATTTGGTCCCGGCAACCTGCGCCCGATTTTTGTCAGCAGAGATGTAGAAGTCGAGGGCGTACCGACGGTGGTGGGCAAAGGACATCTGAAAATGAAAGTGTCGCAGAACGGATCGGGTGCTTTCGATGTGATCGGGTTTAACATGCACGAATATCTGCCGGTGGTGCGCAACAGCGACGACCAAAAAATGGATATTGCGTATTCGCTCGAAGAGAATCACTGGAACGGCCGGCGGACGCTGCAGATTCGATTGCGGGATATTCAGCTACAGGATGAGGAATGAAGTAAAAGCAGAAAATTACGAATAACAATTGACAAAGAGGCAAATTTTCTGATTGCCGGTTTGTGATCGGTGGATTATACCAGCGCTTTTGATCCGTAATGCTTATACCGAAAAGGCCCATTTCCCAATAAGCTTAAAAGCCAAAAAAGTGGGGAAGCGCTCTTTGTATAAAGTCGAAAAGCTTTTATATTTGGCAACTCTTATTGCACTGTTAAAGTGCAAGGCGGGACTGTAGCTCAGTAGGTAGAGCACGCGACTGAAAATCGCGGTGTCGGCGGT
>CAZBCG010000012.1:0-84574 GCA_964490705.1 uncultured Balneolaceae bacterium
CGAATCACAATCACAGAATGCGGATGTCGATGATACTCAAACGAGGTATAACCGCCGGACTCCACCTCGAAATAGCGCGTCTGAAAATTCAGTGCCTGCTCGTCATCCGATTGCCCCAGCAGTGAATAGCGATGTACTCCTTTATAACAATTGCTATCATCCTTGTATTCTTTGCGCGAAACAGAATCCCACTGGTAATTGCTGCTTTTGATGACTTTAGACCGATTTTTCATGCCTGTCATAATTTTATTAGCATATTTCGAAACTCGTTGGCAGCCTGTTCAATACCGTTGGGATATTCATACAGGCTTCCGCCTATCAGAAATACGGTATCATTACCATATTCCAAAATCCACCTACCCAAATTCTCAATTTTGATGCCGCCTCCGGGCATGGGAAATGATCGTTTGAACACGGATTCCTCATTTCTAGCTGCCCCGTTAATAGCTTTGCATTCAGTGGTGGTAAACGAAAATCGTCCTCCTTTATTCGGATAAATCACAAAATCCGCGCCGAGGGCCCGCCATAACTGCCCGTATAAAAAATCCGGCGACAACCCTTTGGTATCGTGCGTAGTAAGCTGACCCGAAAATGCAGGGTGAGCAATAATGGGCAAGTCAATATCCATTCTGGCCAGTCGGTGCATTGTTTCGAGTCCGGCAATATGGGGACACAGCAACACGCCATCAGCACCAAGTTGCAACGCCTGCTGATATCGTTCTACAACCTCAGCTGAAGAGGCCGTAATATTGGGATAGTAATATGATCGGCGTCCCGTTTTCTCTGCGGCTTTTTGGATGGCCCCAACACAAGCTCTAACCCTTTCCTTGAACGGAGCAATTTCTTGATTTGCCAACCCGTGGTCATCTTTGATGATATCAATACCTCCACTTGCAAATTGGTAGCAGAGATCAGCCAGCTCAGAAGGGGTGCTACCTACCGGCTTTAATGCAGTCGCACTTAGCGGACGATCAGTAATGCGATATTGCTCTCTTATCTCGGTGATTCCCGATGCCGGTCCACTAAAGATATCGGGCGACAAATTTGCCCAGTCGGTATCAATGATACGAATGCCCGGCTGCAGCGAAATATTGCCGTACAGCACATTCAAAAACTGCGTAATTTCTCCGCCCAGGTTGGCAACCGGCCAGGCAATTGTCACTTTATATTGCTGATCATCCAACTCTTTGGTAGCAACCAGCCTGCCCACAATTTCTTGCTCAATTTGGGGATCCAAGATACCCCGAGGCAACTCTACGGATTGCTCCAGACATAGCGATTCGATCTTCTGACCTACCTCTTCCCCTTCGAGCACGGTAAGCAGATATGTAACCTCGAAGGTGCTCATTCGGCTTCATTTTTTGTGTGAAACCCACAGTTTTTTTTGAACTCTATGCTAATCTTATTTGCCGGTATCGGACTAAACCCTGCGGATTTATAAAATGTAATCTAAATCACAATCGTCTCGGTGCGCTTGGGCCCTTTGGATAAAATGGTAAGATCCAGATCGAGATAATCTTGAATGAAACTCAGATATTCTTTGGCGTTTTCGGGCAGATCACTATAGCTGCTACAATCTTCCAGCGACTGCTGCCAGCCGGGCATCGTTTTATACTTCGGCTCAACGGAATCAATATCAGGGAGATCCATCGGGAATACATCGGTACGCTCTCCGTCAATTTCGTATTCAGTGCAAAGTTTAATCTCTTCGAAATCGTTGAGGATATCCAGCTTGGTAATCGTTAGTTCATTCATGCCGTTCACACGCACGGCATATTTCAGGGCAACCAGATCAACCCATCCACAGCGGCGGGGGCGACCGGTCGTGGCGCCAAATTCTTGTCCCGCTTCGCGCATCTTTTCGCCGATATCGGCATCTAGTTCCGTGGGAAAGGGGCCGTTACCTACCCGCGTGCAATAGGCTTTGGAAATACCCATCACTTTGTCGATCGCCGTGGGCGGAATAGCCGAACCTGTGCTCGCTCCGCCGGAGGTAGGGCAAGATGAAGTCACAAAGGGATAGGTACCATGATCAACATCGAGCAGACTACCTTGTGCGCCTTCGAGCAAAATATCTTTACCATCGTCGTCGATGGCATCGTGCAATAGAGCACTTGTATTGGTGATATACGGACAGAGTTTGTCGGCAGCTTCCAGCAGATCCTTAACAATAGGATCAGCCTCGATGGGTTCGCGCTTATACACATGCTCCAGTGACTCGTTTATATCTGCAATATTGGCTTCAACCTTTTCCCGCAGCTGTTTGGGATGAAAAAGATCAGACATGCGGATACCCACACGCGAAACCTTGCTCACATAGGCCGGACCGATGCCACGTCCCGTAGTACCAATCGCATCATCGCCGCGATGTTCTTCTTTTACCTGATCGAGCAGCTGGTGATATGGCAAAATAACGTGGGCAGCATTGCTGATCTTCAGGCGATCTTGCAGATCTGCACCCAATGCTTCTACTTCTTTGATCTCCTCGAGCAGTGCATGGGGATCGATTACCACACCGTTGCCGATTACACAGGTGGCATCCCCGTTAAACATGCCGGATGGAATGAGATGAAGGACAATCTTTTTGTCATCGAACTTTAAGGTGTGGCCGGCATTGGCACCGCCCTGATAGCGCACCACATAATCAGCTTCGTTACTAAGCAGATCAACAATTTTTCCTTTTCCCTCGTCACCCCACTGGGCACCTACAACAACACGAATAGACATAGTAATGATTAGACACAAAAAAAGGGGTGAATATCACCCCTCTTTCCATAGTTAGAATTTGATTGATTATTCTTCTTCGGATGAATCCTTAAATGATTCAATAGCAGCATCCAACGATTTGAAATGCTTGAAAACCGTAATGAGCTTGGTAACAACCAACAAGCTTTCAATTTTGTCGGTAGCGTTGGCAATACGCAGATCACCACCGGCTTTGCGCATTGTAGTGAGTCCACCAATCAGCATTCCCAAACCCGAAGAGTTCATAAACTTCACTTTACCAACATCGGCAACGATATTGGTTTTATCCTCTTCGATTAGCTCGTGCAACTTTTCATTAAGTTTTACAGCATCCGGGCCGCCCATCACATTGCCCTTAAATTCAATGACTACACAATTATATCGCTCCGATACATTAAAATTCATTGTTGGATCTCCCCTCGGTTAATTTAGGAGTTAATAATTAAGCATTTTCCTTTCTGCGTCTTAATTCAACCACTGTACTGCTTGCGACAAATAGCGAACTATAGGTCCCAATAATGACACCCAGCATCAAGGCAAATGAAAATCCTTTGAGCACTTCACCGCCGAATATAAATAGAATGGTTACCACAAAAAAGGTGGTGACCGAAGTAATGACGGTACGGCTAAGCGTATCATTCAAACTCTTGTTCACCATTTTGTCGTGATCCATCGTTTTATAGAGCAGGCTATTTTCGCGGATACGGTCAAAAACCACCACGGTATCGTTAAGTGAGTAACCTACAATGGTTAAGAAAGCCGCAATGATCGACTGATCGATCTGCATGCTAAAAGGAGCTACATCACTAAAAAAGGTGAACACTCCTACCACAATAAGTACATCGTGGAAAAGTGCGGCAACGGCCCCAGCCGAATAGGTCCAGTTTTTAAACCGTATCAGGATATAGATAAAGATAACCACCAAGGCAAAGAGGATAGCATTGAGAGCACCCCGCTTAAGATCTTCGGCAAAACGAGCACCCACAATATCGGTTTTAATAACCGTGGCTGGATTTTCGGGATGCAGCTCACTCATCGCATCCATAATGGAATTCTGTACTTCGGTAATATCACCGGGATTATCCGTTCGAATCAGGATATCACTCGGTGATCCAAATCGCTTGACTACCGGCGTACTGCCCAGCGGATCGGTTAAGGCCGCACGCATCTCTACAACCTCCACGGGCTCCTCAAACTCCAGGACAAACTCCTTACCGCCCTTGAAGTCGATGCCATACTGCAGACCTTTGGTGAGAATTCCAATGATAGCAGCCACAAGCAGGATGCCGGAAACGACATATCCTATCTTGTGCGCTTTGATAAAATTAAAATCTGGTGTTTCGAACCATCTCATAATATTTGTTCCCTAATCTAAATGTTGAATTTCTTTTGAATTAACCGAAGCTGATATCAGCTGATTTCCCTCGCGTCAGATAATCAATCACTACGCGCGTAATCACAATAGCGCTAAACAGCGAGGCTGCAATACCGGCCATCAACGTAACGGCAAAACCTTTAATGGGACCAACCCCAAAACTGTACAGGATAATACCGACGAAAAAGGTCGTCACGTTGGCATCAATAATCGCGCTCATGGCGTTGGAATATCCGCCATCGATGGAGGCATTAAGAGTTTTTCCGGTCCGCCTTTCCTCCCTGATACGATCAAAGATCAGCACGTTGGCGTCAACTGCCATACCGATCGTAAGCACAATGCCCGCAATCCCGGGTAAGGTAAGCGTGGCTTTAAAGGCTGCTAAAATTCCCAGGATAAAGATGATATTGAGTAATAATGCCAAGTCGGCGATGGCTCCGCCGGAGTGGTAATAGACAATCATAAAGATTGCCACAATAATCAGCCCGATGAGCGTGGAATAAAATCCGGCCTGAATAGACTCTTCGCCCAGCGTGGCGCCTACCGTGCGTTCCTCGATAATTTCGAGCGGAGCGGGCAAAGCACCGGAGAGCAAAATATTCACGAGATCTTCGGCCTCGGTCACATCTCCAATACCGCTGATCGATGAACGACCGTCAGAAATTTTGGTCTCCACATTGGGATAGGAATAGACGTAGCCATCCAATACAATAGCAATGGGATTACCGATATTAGCACCGGTTATCCGAGCCCACCGACGAGCGCCTTCGGCGTTCATGTTCATAGAAACGCGGGGCTCATTAGTGGTCTGATCAAAATTGACGCTGGCTTCGGAGATCACGCTTCCGGTCATCTCTACATCCGACCGCACGGCTAACAGCTCGTATAATTCTTGTCCCTGCTGAGTGGTCTGAAAAGGCGTTGCTCCCCACATCAACTTGATGCTTCGCGGAATTAACTCTTGTACCTCGGAACGCTGCAGCAGCTCGTTCACCCGTGCGGTATCTCGTCCGGTAGAATACCCAATCGAATAGGGATTACGTCCACGCGGATTCAATACTTCGAGCAGCGGATTCTGTTGGGCTGCCTGCTCTACAGTATCCGACGTGTCGGATTCTACCTGCTGGTTGTAATAACTGACGATACTTTCTTTTGCCGAGCTGATCTGATCGGGCTGCCCCATCAGTCGAAACTCGAGTCGGGCGGTGCCTTTCAGCAGATCGCGAATACGCTGCTTGTTGGCTACGCCAGGCAGCTCAACAACAACGCGACTGTTACCCTGCTTGAAAATAGCAGGCTCGGTTACACCGTAGCGGTCAACACGCGTACGGATAATTTCCATAGCACGGTCAACGGCAGAGTCGCGCTGATCTTTCAAATAGGTGGTAATTTCTTCGTTTGTTGAACGACGTGTAATATTTTCTGCCTCAGAACGGTAGTAGCGACTCAGTCGTCCATCGGGATACCGCTGCTGAAACTCAGCAACCATTTCATCAATAAAGTCGGTATCATTTTGTCGAGCCTGCTCTTGTGCAACATTAATCACGTTATTAAGTGTGGAGTCTACATTTTGGCCGGCCAGCTCACGCATCAATTGGGCCGTACCTACTTCCAGTGTCACGTGCATTCCACCCTGCAGGTCAAGACCTAGTGAGAGCGAATTCTGGCGCAGGTTTTGCAAACGCTGCGTATTTTCTTCTACATATTCGGTGCGTTCAGCTTCGGGCAAGCCGGAGATATAATTTTGTTCCAGCGTGTTTGCCAGTGTCGGCCATAAGTAATACACCGACATTGCCAAGAAGGCCACAATAAAGGCTATTTTAGTTCCATTACCTTGCATAATAAATCGTTTTAAAATTTTAAGAATTGGGTTTCAAAAAAGAGACACTCCTAAACATCAGGAGCAATTGTACTGGTAGTGTGAAAGGATAATCAGGGCGCTCGCATTGCTATTCCACCAACCATCGGAATCAACGTAAATGAAAATCCGGATTGCAGACAAACCACTTGCTGTACATCCCAAAACGATTGCTCTGCGGTTTCAACAAAAGATATCGCTAAACCTGTCAACGGAGTTTTATCCGTCTTTACGGGCACCAGCGATTTTACCGTCTGTTGGACGGGAATGCATGACATCGCGTTGCCGGTCTGGAATTGATTCCACTCGATAAGCAGCATCTGGTACAGCTGCTGAGAGGCCATCGACTCCGCGTACGAAAAAGGAAACTCTTCGTTGTTATTGCTTACGATCTGAGAGGCCTGTTCAATCACTTTATCCAGATGATCCCCGGACTTGCGCAGATTTTCGAGTTCCTGCTGAAGGTCGGTTCCATTAGATGACTTTGTCATGGCACTCAGCCAATCCGCAAAAGCGGTGGTAGAATGCTCGGCCTGTGCGGGCTGTACCAGCGACAAGCCAAAACCACTACAGATGAGCAGCACGATAACAAAACGTGCGATATGTGTACGAAGTCGATTCATCAGTGGCAGAAAATAGGCAGAAACAGAGAGCGGGACAAATGGTTTTTGTGGGCCTTCTTTTGTTTTCAATGACACCGCTTACTCGGCCGTTGGATGAGTAGTATTGGGATCGGAACCAAAAAACTTACGCAACAAGTGAAATAATCCGGCGGCTATAACAAGTTTCAGCATTACTTTCGCAAGGTATTTTCCGCTAAGTGCCAAATCACCCGAATAAAAATCCATGGTGAGAATAATAGCGAGATAGACAAGCGTAAAAACGATCGTGCCCCTCAAGGGCTCTTCAATATTATTAAACATGTACTGCTAACTTTATTTTTCCAATCCCGGCTGGCGCTTTTGGATATATACAGCATCAATCCATCCGAATAAAATAGTAGCCAACAAGCTGGTAAATGAACTTAACAATATAGTGCCCGACAATACGATCTCAGCATCAAGCACATACTGCCCGAAAAGCGTAAATAAAATGGTAAGCCCAATAAAAACGGTAACACATTTGGCAAAGTACTTCATGATAAACCTCCATATTAATTTGGAAGGATTTTATGCAAGATGCAGAAACAAGCCCAGCATGGCAAACACAGCTTTCACCAAGTATTAAAACTTATGGCTAGGCCGTAACGGTATGCTTTTCTTCGCGCTCGAATTCTTCTTTGAGGTACTGACCGGTAAAGCTGTCTTCCATTTCGGCAACTTCTTCGGGCGTACCTTCGGCAATAATTTGTCCGCCGCCTACCCCACCTTCGGGACCAAGATCGATAATCCAGTCGGCGGCTTTGATGAGATCCAGATTGTGCTCGATAACGATAACGGTATTTCCCTTATCCACCAGCTGCTGGCACACATCCACCAGCATGCGCACGTCTTGGAAATGGAGTCCCGTCGTGGGTTCATCCAAAATGTAGAGTGTATCGCCGGTACCCACTTTCGCCAGCTCTCGAGCCAGCTTGATGCGCTGTGCTTCGCCGCCGCTCAGCGTGGTGCTCGGCTGACCAAGCCGGAGATATCCGAGCCCTACATCCACAAGCGTGCCTAAAATGCGGTTGATGGCCGGCACGGAATCAAAAAACTCGTGCGCCTCTTTGACTGACATATTCAATACATCAGAAATATTTTTGCCCTTGTAATAAATCTCGAGCGTTTCGCGATTATAGCGCGCACCGTTGCACGTTTCACAATCCACATACACATCGGGCAGAAAGTTCATCTCGATCTTGCGAACGCCGTCGCCATTGCACGCCTCGCAACGACCGCCTTTTACGTTGAACGAGAATCGACCCTGATCGTACCCCCGTATTTTAGATTCAGGCAGCTCGGCAAACAGCTTGCGAATGTGGTCAAACACCTTGGTGTAAGTGCCGGGATTCGACCGCGGCGTACGTCCGATGGGACTTTGATCCACCGAAATAATTTTATCCAGATTATCAATGCCGTGAATTTCGTCGTAGGGAAGCGGTACCGATTTTGAATTATAAAATTCGGATGACAAAATCGGCTCCAGCGTCTGGTTGATCATTGAACTTTTTCCACTGCCGCTTACGCCCGTCACACCAATAAACTTGCCGAGCGGGATTTCGACATCCAGGTTTTTGAGATTGTGCCCTCGTACATTTTCGAGCTTCACCGATTTCCCATTTCCTTCGCGCCGCTCATCGGGATACGGAACAACCTCCTCATCTTTCAGAAACTTGGCTGTCATTGACTCAGGGTCCAGGTCTTCGGGCTTGCCTTCGGTCACAATTTCACCGCCGTGTTCGCCGGCACCGGGACCAAGGTCCAGCACATAATCCGCCGCTTCGATGGTTTCGCGATCGTGCTCAACCACAATTACGCTGTTGCCCAGATCCCGCAGCGTTTCCAGCGACTTTATCAGCTTGATGTTATCCCGCTGATGGAGGCCAATACTTGGCTCATCCAGAATGTAGAGCACGCCTACCAGCTGCGTACCAATCTGCGTGGCCAGGCGGATACGCTGTGCCTCCCCGCCGCTGAGGGTTTGTGCTTCGCGATCCAGCGTCAAGTAGTTAAGTCCCACATTAAGGAGAAAATCCACGCGGTCGCGCACTTCTTTGAGCACCTGGCTGCCAATTTTCTGCTGGCGTTCATTGAGTTCCAGGTTGTTGATCGTATTGCGCAGGGTCGTAATATCCATATTCACCAGCTCGTCGATAGTGTAGCCGTCAATGCGATACGAAAGTGCCTCTTTATTCAGCCGGCCGCCACCACACTCGGGACAATCGATCTTGGCCATGTAAGCCTTGGCTTTGTCCCGTTTTTTGTTGGATTTACTCTCCTCGTACTGCTCGCGAATGATATTTCGCAGACCTTTGAACGAGTGCTTATAGGTGACGTTATCTTTGCGAAAATCGTAACTCACGTCATACTTTTTGTCACCGCCACCCTCGAACAGCAGATCCAAAGCTTCATCAGAAAACTCCTTGATGGGCGTTTCGAAATCGAGATCGACCGTATCGAGCACCGCTTTGAGCTGCTTAAAAGCAAAAATATCGCGCGGCTCTCCCAAAAACCGAATGGCACCTTCTGCAATCGTCTGTTCTTTATTGGGGATCACCAGATCGCGATCCACGTCGTAGGTATAGCCCAAGCCATCACAATTCTGGCAGGCACCGTATGGAGAATTAAATGAGAAAATATTAGGCGCCGGATCTTCGTATGCCAATCCGCTTTCGGGATCAAAGAGATTCTGTGAATACAGGTGATCTTTGAATACTACCTCACCATCCTCTTCGGTGGGTACCGACAGGATAACATTGCCCTCGGCCATCTCCAGCGCCAGGCGCACACTCTCGGCAATCCGTTTTTCGCTTTTATCGTTGATCACAAAGCGATCGACCACTACTTCAATATCGTGCTTTTCGTAGCGCTCCACCTTCATATCTTCTTCAATATCCATCAGCTCACCGTCCACACGTACCTGCACAAAACCCTGCTTCATCGTCTGCTCGAACAGTTCGCGATAGTGCCCTTTGCGTCCGCGCACCACCGGTGCCAGGCAATAGGCTTTGGTGCCTTCGGGCATATCCATAATCGTCGAAACTACTTGGTCGGCCGTCTGCTTTTCCATTTTATTGCCGGATTTCCATGAGTACGGCACTCCGATCCGCGCATAGAGCAGGCGCAGAAAGTCATAAATTTCAGTAACGGTGCCGACCGTCGAACGAGGATTGCGGTTGGTGGTTTTTTGATCAATAGAGATAACCGGCGAAAGACCGTCGATAAAATCCACATCGGGACGCTCCATCATGCCCAGAAATTGACGGGCATAGGCCGAGAGCGATTCCAGAAAGCGTCGCTGCCCCTCGGCATAAATAGTATCGAATGCCAGAGAGGATTTTCCAGACCCCGAAATGCCGGTTATAACAACCAGCTCCTCGCGGGGAATATTAACATCAATGTTTTGGAGATTGTGTTCGCGGGCACCGCGGATGACTATATTTTCTCGCAAAGTACGTCCAGATTTTTTGGATTCGATTAAACTGTAAAAAATACGAATAAATCGTATCTTTTGAAGCTTTATTTCCTGATAAATTTCTGCCTCAGCAGACAGGTACAAAACCAAGAAATTCGATCTTTAATTCATCCTGCATGGAAAAACGTTCTATCGATCTGATTCAACTTTTTAAGTACAGTTACCAGCAATTCAAAAAGTATATGTCGTTCGTAATTGGCGCTATGCTTACTCTTTTTGTGCTGGCTTATCTCCCCCAGATCTATTTTATGATGCATGCGCCGCAGAATCCTACTACCGAGTCGCAGGTTCTTTCCCTCATCCTGATGCTTGTGCAAGCATTTTTAACGCTCGGATTCACCAAAATTATTCTTTTGCTGGTGCAAGATAAATTTGTTGAAGTCGCCGATATGTTCAACAACTTCAAGATCTTCCTGAGCTATTTTGTCGCCAGCTTTCTATACGGTATTGCCATTTTCCTAGGCATATTGCTACTTGTACTACCCGGTATTTTTATCGCCATCCGTTTTCAATTCTATCCCTACTTTATCATCGAAGAAGGCGTCTCATCGTTTACTGCCCTACAAAAAAGCTATAATTTGTCACAAAACCTTACCGTGGAACTCTTTTTACTGGGAGTGGTAGTCATTACCCTGAACATTGCGGGTATACTACTCCTGGGTATCGGTATTATTTTTACCTACCCACTTACAAGCATGGCTACGGCTGTCGTGTTTAAGGGAATTACCGAAAAAGCCGATAAAATACCTACAGACGCATATACAACGTAAATTGAAGGAACAACTTCCGGTAATTCCCGTTTAAAAACATCTAAAAATTTAATTTCAGACCAGCACAATTTATTCTCATGAAAACTATATGTATCAAAGGATTGGCTATCGTATTTCTTTGCTTGGGCTTCACCTCCTGCAAAACGAGCGAAACTACCTCATCCGGCGAAACTAACCTGTACCCCTACATCGAAAATAACCAAGTGGGATTTTTGGATACGAATCTCGATCCCCAGATCTCAACAAAATTTCGATTTTTGAACAGCCGCATCTGGCCGTACCAGTTTTCGGAAGGACTGGCCGCGGTTAACTTTTTGGGCAGCATCGGATACATCAATCGCGACGGTGACGTGGTAATTGATCCCGCGTTTGATTATGCAGGTCCATTTCGAGATGGACTGGCTGCCGTCCGCGATAATGGGCAGTACGGCTTTATCGATAAATCGGGTGATTACGTAATTGAGCCGCAGTTTTACAAGGCCCACTCGTTTACAGATGGGGTGGCTGCGATACAGGAACACAAAAACAGTTTATGGGGATATCTGAGCCCCCAAGGCAGATATGCCATCCATCCGCAATTTGAAACTGCCAAGAGTTTTAGTGATGGACTGGCCCTGGTGCAAACATCTCAGCATAACGAGTGGGGATACATCAACAAGCAGGGCAAAATGGCCATCGACCCCACCTATCCCAAGGCCAAACAATTTTCAGAAGGATTAGCACCCGTCCAGCTGGCCTTTAAACAATGGGGATATATTAACAAGAACGGTGCGGTTATTATCGAGTCGAAATTTCTCGAGGCCGAGCCCTTTTCCGAAAACAAGGCGGTAGTGGCTATGCCCGAAAGCAACGACGATCTGGAAAACAAAAAGTACGGTTATATCAACAAGCGGGGTGAATTTATCATTGAGCCCAAATTTGATCAAGCGTTTGATTTTCATGAAGGCCTTGCCCGCGTAAAAATGGATGGTAAATATGGCTTTGTGAATGCCCACGGAACGATGGTTACTAAACCTATCTACGATGATGCCTGGAACTTTGAAGGAGGCATGGCCATGGTAAGGCTGGGCCAAAAGTACGGATACATTAATAAGCAGGGGATTTTTGTGCTAGAACCAGTAAGTTAATTGAAACATCGCAATGCCCTACAATTATAAATTGCAGGGACGTTATTTATTGCTCCTATGCCCATATTTCGGTATCCTTAGGGGTTTGTTAGAATGTATCAAAAACAATCTCCGTAATGTATTCCGATAAAACCGTGGCTCCCGAAGTAGCAAATCCCAGAGATTGGTCACCCCTCTCTTGGCAAAATTTTCCGGTTAAGCAACTGCCTACCTATCCCAATGAGGCAGAATTGGAACAGGTCTATGAAGAGCTGGGAGACTATCCCCCGCTGACAACCTCGTGGGAAGTAGAAGCACTCAAACAAAAACTGGCCGATGTATCGGCCGGCAAAGGATTTTTGCTGCAAGGCGGAGATTGCGCCGAGAGTTTTGCGGATTGCAAATCTCCGAAGATCGTCAACCTGCTGAAGGTACTCATGCAGATGAGTTTTATCCTAATCCACGAGATGGAAACATCGGTCGTGCGGGTGGGACGTATTGCAGGACAGTATGCCAAACCACGATCCCGGGACTATGAGATCGTAGATGGCGAAAAAATTCCGAATTACCGGGGCGATCTTATCAACAGTATTACGCCTACACTCGAAGAGCGAACGCCTGATCCCCAACGACTGATTAAGGGATATAATCACGCATCGCTGACGCTCAACTTTTTGCGGGCACTCTCCAATGAAGGCTTCGCCGACCTGCATCATCCCGAATACTGGGAACTCGATTTTATGCAGGAAAACGAGTACTACAAAGAATACGAGGCGATGGTAAACTCCATCCAGAAGGCCGTTAACTTTATGGAGACCATTACGCCCAATGAGTTTAATACGCTCCAGAAGATTGACGTTTATACCTCTCACGAGGGACTCAATCTCTGGTACGATTCTGCCCAAACACAGCGCGTGCCTCGTCGCCAGGGCTGGTATAACCTGAGTGCGCATATGGTTTGGCTGGGCAATCGAACGCGAGATCTCGGCGGTGCGCATGTGGAGTATCTGCGCGGCATACGCAATCCCATCGGTATTAAAATTGGTCCCAATTACGATATGGATCAGACGCTCAAGCTCATTGAGCGATTGAATCCCATCCACGAGCAGGGTAAAATTGTACTTATTACTCGATTCGGCAAAGATGAAGTAGAAGACGGACTTGCCGATCTCATCCAGAAGATAAAACACGAAGGTATGCCGGTTGTATGGAGCTGCGATCCGATGCATGGCAATACGTTTTCAACGGATGAAAATATCAAAACCCGTAATTTTGATTCCATCATTTCAGAAATTCGCAAAACATTTGCCATCCACCGCGATCAGGGCAGTTATCTGGGCGGCGTGCACTTAGAGCTCACAGGCGATAATGTAACGGAATGCGTGGGCGGTGCCGAAGGATTGCACGAGGGCGAACTCCACAAAAATTATAAAACCTACTGCGATCCTCGTCTCAATTATCAGCAGAGTTTAGAGCTGGCCTTCCTCATTGCCAAAGAATGGAACGAGAGTTACGGCTAGCAAGATCCAAGATACCGGATGCAGGATAATTAGCACTTGAATCTTATATCCTGCGACTTGCATCCTGATAACCTGCCACAAATACAGTTGCTCTGTCGGTTTGACCAATCTAGCTGTGACATTTTTTTCAGCCTGATATTCACTCCTGAAAAATCCGCAGTCTGATATTGGCTGAATGTCAGGATATCCCCTTCAGAATCCCGTTGGCATAGGTGTTGCACCTATAAAAGTGAGTTTGATGAAAAATAACAACACCGAATAAAAACCAATTTTGAGGTATTTATTATGACTCTTATGCAATACTCTCGACCACGGAACAACGCAATGTCTAAGCAATTTTCTGATATCATGGACGAATTTTTCAATGATGCCGTAAAGTCTCGGCGCGATAATTTCGTCCCCAGTATTGATATCTCCGAAACCGACGATCAGTTTTTGATCTCTGCTGAACTTCCAGGCATGAAGAAAGAAGACATTACCATTAACCTGGAGAACAGCCGACTGTCTATCAGCGGTGAACGCACCCTTGAACAAGAAGACAAGGGCAAAAAATATCATCGTGTAGAAACCAGTTACGGCTCGTTCGAACGCTCTTTCCAACTGCCCGATAATGTTGACGAAGAAAGTATTTCGGCAAGTTACGAAAACGGTCTGCTCAATATTTCTATCCAAAAGAGTGAACAAGAAGTGAAGAAACAGATCGAAATTAGCTAGGCAAAACGATCTGTTCCCCAATATGCAGGAGCTGCCTTGAACCGCGGCTCCTGCTTCTTTTTTTACAGCCACTGCACAATAAACAGCCTTCGCAGATTGTTTATTGAACTGTCAGAATTCAAAAAATTATTAATCACGTAGATTTAAAACGGAGTTCATTATGAAACGAATACGATCTTCTTATGTATTATGGGCTTTTGCGGCTGTTTTGATCGTTGGATTATCCACAGTCAATTTCCAGTCGAATCAAGCCTCCGTATTTTCATTGCCAAACTTTTCGAGCAATGCCAATGTAGAAGAGTCAGCATCTGCACCTCAGAAAACAATTACTGATTTAAATAATGCCATGGTCAACATTGCCGACCAGGCAAAATCGACCGTAGTTACAGTTAGTGTTACCAAAACCGTTCAAGCACAGCAGAACCCCCTCAGACGATTTTTTGGAGACCCTCGTCAGCAACCCGATGAGCGTCAACGACGCGGGCAGGGATCCGGTGTTATTGTCTCTAACGACGGCTACATCCTAACCAATAACCATGTAGTTGAGGGCGCCGACGAAGTGGAAATACAGCTTTATAACGACAAAAAGTACGACGCTGAAATCGTGGGTACCGACCCGCTTACCGATATCGCCGTACTGAAAATTGACAATGATGACCTCAATGTCATTAAGCTGGGTAACAGCGAAAAACTGCGTGTCGGCGAAATGGTGCTCGCTATTGGCAGTCCGCTGCAATCGAACTTAGCACACTCTGTTTCTATGGGGATTGTTTCTGCCAAAGGCCGCTCTATTGGAATCATCGAACGAGGCACTGGCTATGAGAACTTTATCCAAACTGATGCAGCCATTAACCCCGGCAACTCGGGCGGTGCTCTGGTAAATATGGAGGGCGAACTCATCGGCATTAATACCGCTATTGCCTCGCGCTCCGGAGGCAGCGACGGTATCGGGTTTGCTGTCCCCATCGATATTGCGAAAAACGTGATGAAATCTATTATCGAAAACGGACAAGTAGTTCGCGGGTACCTTGGCATCCAGATGGACGGCGAAGTTGATGCCACCATGGCTAAAGCACTGGGACTTGATGAAGCTTATGGTATTATTATCGCCAGTGTGCGAGAAGATGGGCCCGCTGCCCAAGCCGGTCTTAGAGCCGAGGATATCATCCAAACCATCAACGGCGAACCCGTTCGAAGCTGGACATCACTGCGTACGAAAATTGGCACCTCTTCTCCCGGTACCAAAGTTAAGCTTGGTATTGTTCGCAACGGAGAAAAACAAACCGTAACCGTTACACTCGGCGAACAGCCCGAGGATATGGCCATGGCTACGCAGACCAACTCACCGTCTGAACCAGACATGGAGGAAAAACTCGGTTTCCGAGTACAGGACCTTAATCCTGAAATCAAACAAAAACTTGGTCTCGATGCTGGGCAAAACGGTGTTATTATTGCCCAAATCTCTGAAAGCAGCAACGCTTACCAACAGGGATTGCGTCGCGGACAGATCATTACAGAAGTGGACCGAAAAGAGGTCAGCAATATGCAGGAATTTAATCGTGCTATGGACACCCTGATGGAAGAGGATAAAGATGTAGCGCTGGTACGCGTGCTGGAAGCTCGAACCGACAACCCTACAAGTCGGCTTCTGGCTTTTGAGCTCAACTAATAAATTTAACAATCTCCCTAAGCATCCCGGCCCTCCGATTTTTCGGAGGGCTTTTTTTATGACAAGCTGACGAAATTTAAGCCCTATTTTGACAAAACGTTAGCTTTTGGATTGTGGCACCTTATTTGCTCTATTTACAAGCAAAGTTCGAAAAAAGTGCTATAATGCTATCGCTAAATTATGGAATACAAAAATTATTACGACATATTGGGCGTCAGCAAGAATGCCTCTCAGGATGAAATAAAGAAGGCGTACCGCAAGAAAGCGGCTAAATTTCATCCGGATAAAAACCCTGATGATCCTTCTGCCGAGGACAAATTCAAAGAAGTCGGTGAAGCATACGAGGTCCTCAAAGATCCTGAAAAACGCAAGCTTTATGACAAGGTTGGCAAAGACTGGAAAAAATATCAGCGAGCGGGTGGCAGTGCCGATGGTTTTAACTGGTCGGATTATGCTCGTCAAAATCGTGGTGGTGGCTATAGCGGCCAACGCAGTTACCAAACCGGCTTTGACATCAATGACCTTTTTGGTGGCGGAGCTGCTGGTCGCGGTACTGGGCAAAGTCAAGGTCAAGGTGGTTTTTCCAGCTTTTTCGAAACTATTTTCGGCGGAGGTCGCAATCCATTTGAACAGACCCAACAGCAGCGCACACAGGGACGTCGATATCAAAGTAATGCTCGTCAACGACAGCGAAGTGCCAAGCAGGATCTTAAGGCCGAAGTAACTATCTCGCTGCAAGAAGCTTACGAGGGAACCAGCCGTACCTTACGCGTGGGCGGCGAAAAAATGAAGGTTAAAATTCCGGCCGGTATCGAAGATGAGCAGCGACTTAAGCTACAGGGAAAAGGATCCACAAAAGCCCCTGGCGGTGCACGCGGTGATCTTTATCTGAAAGTACTCATTGACATGCCCGAAGGATATGAGCGCAAGGGCAACAATATTTATTATGATCACCCAGTGGATCTCTATACGGCTGTATTGGGCGGAGAAACTGTAGTTGATACGCTAAGTGGAAAAGCAAAAATCAACATTCCCGCTGGTACATCGAGCGGCAAGCTGTTTCGATTAAACGGAATGGGCATGCCAGAATTTCGAAATCCATCCATCAAAGGAGATTTACTTGTGCGCATGCAGATCAACGTGCCGGAGAAGCTTTCGGTCGAGGAAAAGAAACTTTTTAAGAAATTGGCAAAAAGTGAATCCGGCTAAGAAACAATGCTTTTTTTGTGAAAGTCTTTGAAATTAAAGTATAGGGAAATAAGCAAGGCTCCGAAAAAACCGATAGCGGTTCCAAGATCTACTACCGTAGCACTCAGATCGATACCGGTCAGCTGATGTATCAAAAATTTGATGTAGGAGTTAGGCATATCGGCATATCCCAGCTCCCGGCGAACCATCCAATGCCAATGCGTGCAAGGGCAATAACCAAATCCGTACCACACGCCCAGCCCAAACCATGAGCCGGCGGTTAGCAACAGGGTAGCCAAATTCCAGCGGCGGGTAGCCCGCCAGATCCATCCCAACAGGTTAAACAGGATGAACCCGGTGTGAAAGATCATAAATCCGATATCTAGCAGTACAAACATGTGATCGCCAGACTATTAAAATGATAAAAGCATTTACCTTTTTGCTAAAAAGTAGTGATATTCTTCTCCGAGTAAAATCATCAACACAATCCCTTTTGCTATGTTCATCATTTGCCTGCTTTCTATGCTACTTCTCATTCCCGGCACAGATCATGATAAAAAAATATGGGGACAAAACGGCCATCGTATCGTAGGTGATATTGCTGCTGATTACCTTTCGCCCGAAGCCCGGAAAGAGATCGACCGCGTGCTCGGTCACGAATCAATGGCTATTGCCAGCACCTGGATGGATAAAATAAAGTCTGATCCCGCTTACGATCACACCCACGATTGGCACTGGGTCACCATTCCCGATGGAATGACCTATGAGGAAACAGAAAAGAATTCCAATGGCGATCTGATCAATTCCATTCGAACCTTTATTGAGGAACTCAAAAGTGGGAGCTTATCCGCTGAGGAAGAAAAGAAAAAACTAAAAATGCTTATCCATCTTGTCGGGGATATCCATCAGCCGCTGCATGTGGGCAATGGCAAAGATCGTGGCGGCAATGCCACCGAGGTTGAGTGGTTTTATGAGGATTCAAATCTGCATCGCGTGTGGGACAGTGAGATGATCGACGATACACAATTGAGCTATACCGAATTCTCTGCTGCGATAAATCATCCCTCCGACCAACAGATTGAGAATTGGCAAAACACAGACGTTCTCGACTGGGCCAATGAGGCCATGGAACTGCGCGATCAAGTATATGATTTACCCGACGACCGTCAAATTGGCTATGAATATCAGTATAAAAATCGGGATCTGCTGGATCGCCAACTGCTAAAAGGTGGTGTACGATTGGCGGGCGTGCTAAATGAAATTTATGCAGAATAGTTTTCAGTTAAACTATAAGGACGCGGCGTGCCGTGTCCTTGCATCTATATACTTTTTTTCTGCTCTTTCAAGCGTCCACGTTTGAAAGATAAAATAGGCAATTGAAGTAATTAGCGTGGACGCTAATCACAGCTGGCTGTCAACCAGCTTATATACGTGATCCGCCTATAAACCATCAGCTAAATACTTCTTCCATCACATCTTCGTGAACGGCAATATCTCCCTCGCTCCAAAGTACAAAACGAACAAGTGAGACATATTCCAGTTCATTAACTTTATCCTGAACTGTTTGAAAAGCAACGCGCGCAGCATCTTTCATCGGATATCCAAATGCCCCGGTTGAAATCGCCGGAAATGCAACGCCCTCGATCTGGTGATCTTCGGCAAGATCCAGTGCATTCAAATAACAGTTGGCAAGTAATTTATCCTCCGGTTTGTCCCTTCCATAGACCGGCCCTAAGCAGTGAATAATATAGTCATTCGGCAAATTATGTCCGCCCGAAATAACCGCTTCGCCCGGCTCTATGGGCGCCATCGATCGCGTTTCTTCCGTAAGTTCAGGTCCGGCTGCCCGGTGAATCGCACCCGCTACTCCACCGCCAATTCGCAGCTCCGCATTCGCGGCATTTACTACCGCCTCCACATCCGGCTGATTAGCAATATCTCCTCGCTTTATCTCAATTGTTATACCTGATTGCTTTGTTTCTCTCATAGTCCTCTTACTCTATTCTTGTTTACTTGTTCAAAAACACGAAATGCATAACTCAAATTCAACAAGTACTCCAATCACATAACGTACTGACAGCCAACTGTCAAACAGACTCCATATCAATTCTAAATGGCAGTTTTCCTACCATAATTACAGTTCCCGGCCAAAAGCATCCTATTAAAGCACAACAACACTGTAATTTAGACATATTTTGGGATTCGGTACGGTATTGGCTTCTATAATAGTGAAACAAACAAAAAAGAAATTCTCACTAAGTAACTATTACCTGTTATGAACTTGGATAAACTTACACTCAAAGCGCAGGAGGCTGTTCAGGCAGCGGTAGATCTGGCCTCCAGCAATAACCACCAGGCGGTGAGCCCCACGCACTTGCTGATGGCGTTTCTGTCAGATTCCGACAACGTTATCAACACGATTTTAAATAAACTCGGCGTGCGGATTCCGCAACTGAAAACCGAACTTGAGCAGCGTATCGACAAGCTGCCGGTTGTAAAAGGGGCTTCGGTTTCGGGCCAATATCTGTCAAATGATTCAAAGGAAGTTTTTGACAACGCTCAGAAGTCGGCCAACAACTTAGGCGATGAATACATCAGCTCCGAGCACGTGCTTATCGGGATGCTGGAATCCAAAAGCGAGGCCGGCAACCTTTTGAAAGAAAATGGCGTCAAAAAGAACGATGTACTCAAAGTGCTTGAAGACGTACGCGGATCACAGAAAGTGGACGATCCCAATGCCGAAAGTCGCTACAACGCCCTCAAAAAATATGGGCGCGATCTAAACGAGCAGGCCGAAAAAAACAAGCTTGATCCGGTAATCGGACGCGACCAGGAAATCCGCCGTATCATGCAGATCTTATCCCGCAGGACTAAAAACAATCCCGTTCTGATTGGGGAAGCCGGTGTTGGAAAAACGGCCATTGCCGAGGGACTGGCCTTGCGTATCAACAAGGGCGACGTGCCCGAAAGCCTTAAAACAAAGCGCATTGTGGCCCTCGATATGGGCGCCCTGATGGCCGGTACTAAATTCCGTGGTGAGTTCGAGGAACGACTCAAAGCCATCGTCAATGAAGTTAATGATTCCGACGGCGAAATCATTCTCTTTATTGATGAGATTCACACTCTTGTAGGCGCTGGTGCCACTGAAGGCGCTATGGACGCCGCCAACATCCTGAAGCCGTCGCTGGCCCGTGGTGAGCTCCACGCCATAGGTGCTACCACGCTGGATGAATACCGCAAGCATATCGAGAAAGATCGGGCACTCGAGCGGCGTATGCAAAAAGTGTTGATCAATGAACCCTCGGTTGAAGATACGGTTTCTATCTTGCGCGGACTGCAAGAACGATACGAACTCCATCACGGGGTAAAAATCCGCGACGAAGCATTGGTTGCTGCCGCTGAACTTTCTCATCGTTATATCAGCGAGCGGTTCCTCCCGGATAAGGCAATTGATCTGATTGACGAAGCAGCTTCTCGCTTACGACTGGAAATTGACTCCATGCCCGAAGAGCTTGATCAAGTAGAGCGACAAATTCGTCAGCTCGAAATTGAACGCGAGGGACTCAAGCGCGATCAGAATGAAGAAAAAATTGAAAATATAGAAAAGGAGCTCGCTGATCTTGAGGAAAAGCGCAGCACTATGCGTAACCAGTGGGATACCGAACGGGATCTCATCAAAAAAACGCGCGACCTGAAGCAAGCCATTGAAACAGCTCGCAATGAAGCTGAAAAAGCCGAACGCGAAGGCAAATATGAAAAGGTGGCAGAGCTGCGCTATGGCACCATCAATCAGCTGGAAAAAGACCTGGAAGAAACCCAGGAAAAGCTCGAAGAAGTGCAAGAAGGCCGCGCCATGCTGAAAGAGGAAGTCGAATACGAAGATATTGCCGATATCGTCTCACGTTGGACCGGTATCCCGGTGCGCAAGATGCTGCAAAGTGAACGTGAAAAATTAGTTCATCTCGAAGAAGAGCTACACAAGCGTGTCGTCGGACAAGATCCCGCCGTGGAAACAGTATCGAATGCGGTACGACGTTCCCGGGCCGGACTGCAGGATGCCCAGCGTCCCATTGGCTCGTTCTTCTTCCTCGGATCAACCGGTGTCGGTAAAACTGAGCTTGCCCGATCACTGGCCGACTTCCTCTTTAACGACGAAGATGCCATGGTTCGCATAGACATGAGCGAGTACATGGAGCGTCACAGCGTAAGTCGACTGGTCGGTGCTCCTCCCGGCTATGTAGGATACGACGAGGGCGGTCAGCTTACCGAAGCAGTACGACGAAAACCGTACTCGGTCATACTTTTAGATGAAATCGAAAAAGCACATGCTGATGTGTTTAATATGTTGCTACAAGTACTCGATGAAGGCCGATTAACCGACAACAAAGGCGTTACGGTCGATTTTACGAATACTATTATCATCATGACCAGCAACATCGGCTCGCACCTGATTTCGGATAAAATTGAAGAAACGGGCGGCGAATTTACGGATGAAGTGTACAGCAAGTTGCAAGACAAGCTGATGGATCAGTTGAAGAAGCAAATTCGTCCGGAATTCTTAAACCGTGTGGATGATATCATCGTCTTCCATCCGCTGGAGAAAGAGCACATCCGCGAAATTGTGGATATCCAGCTGCAGCGTGTGCACAAGATGCTCGACAAGAAAGACATCACCCTGTCGGTTTCTGATAACGTCAAAGACTGGCTGGCCGAACGGGGATACGATCCCGTCTACGGAGCACGTCCGCTCAAGCGGCTTATCCAGACGAAAATTATTGATAAGCTGGCTACTGAGCTGATTAAGCGCGAAGAAGAAACCGAAACGCATTTTGAAGCGACTATCAGCAAAGACGGTGAAAGCATCGAATTTGCGGAAGTCTATGATGATGCTGAAGCTTGGGCGGGATAGGACAGTTGACAGTTAGCAGTAGGCAGTGATCAAAAATTCACTGCCTTCCGCCAACTGCTTACTGTAAAAGATTCTCGGGATTTAGCCCCTTCAAATCATCGGTAACAAATTTGCGCCCCTCGCGGATTTTTTCGCCATCGAGATACACATCTGCTCCGATGCACACGAGGTCCCAGTGGATGTTACTTTCGTTGCCGTTAGGAGCAATTTCGTAATCATTGCCAAGCGTCAGATGATTGGAACCGTATATTTTTTCATCAAAAAGAATATCATACATCGGTTCGTCGATAATGGGATTCAATCCAAAGCTGAATTCCCCGAACTGACGTGCCCCGGCATCGGTATCCAGAATTTCTTCGAGCGCTTCGTTGTTGGAGGCATCCGAATCGACCACCACGCCATCGCGGACTTCCAGCTTCACATATTCAAACGGCTTGCCCTGATATACCGACGGCGAATACGTAATATGTCCATTTACCGATGACAGAATAGGCGACGAAAAAAGCTCTCCATCCGGAATATTGCGCTTGCCAAAACATGGAATCCACGTCTGTCCTTTGACCGAAAACTCAATATCCGTACCCTCTCCCTCAAGGCGAATCATATCGGTTTCTTCGAGTCGATCCTGAAGCGGCTTCATCGCTTCAGCCAGCTCGGTGTAATCCAGCAGGCAAGCCTTGTAATAAAATTCCCGGAATCGCTGCGTCGGCATTTTGGCATTCATCGCAAACGCCTCCGACGGATAGCGCAGCACCACCCAGTTGGTATTGTTGACGCGCTCTTTGTAGTGCACCGGATCCACAAAATGATCGGCATAGGCTTTGTTGGCTTCCTTGCTGACATCCGCCTGTTCGTAAATATTCAACGCTGCTCGAATCCCCACAAAAGCATCCATCTTTTTCATCAGCGGCAACTGATCATTTTCGGCCTGATTTTTCCAGAATTCTTTGTCGCCGGTTTCCACAAGCAGGCGCCGAATTTCAGTATCTTCAATCTGTACAAAAGGATTGGTATCCATTTCCCGGGCATGCTCTACCAGCGCTCTAAGCAGTCCAATGCCGTTTAACCCCACCAGCTGGAGCATCACATTTTGCCCTTTTTCCAGCTCACAGCTGAACTCTAAAATTTTCTTGGCTAATTTGCGGTCTTCGTTTGAATACATGGTTTTATCTTTTGAGATATTCTGAAATTAATTGCTCTAAATTATTGCCTATTTCGTGATGCGCACTAATTTAATTACAGGGAGTTCAAATTCTTTAACACAAAGTTACACAGAGAATCACAGAGTACCACGAAGGAATAAAATTAAAGGATCGATCCTGAACGCCAAGAACCCGTACTACAAGTCCAAGACGACATACAAGATAAATTATAAAAGTACTCAATACTCATAACTCACTACCACTAATAATCATAATTCCACTTCAAATCCACACCCTGGCGGATGCCATTGCCCTGCCGGATAATCAGCTTCAGATCTTTGCGTAACATATATTCCAGCAGAAAACTCGTATCCGGTGTTGAGCCGGTAATCACATTTTGGATCGCCAGAAACACTTTGGGATTCAGGTACCAGCCGGTCGTAATTTGGGTACCACTTTCTCCGCCGGACTGCGTGTTGTCAATTTTCACCACATCGATGCCCAGCTTCTGCGTAGCCAGCGCTTCCACCCGATCCAGCAGTACATCCAAGGCCACATTTGCCGCCGAAGTATTTCCTGATCCGGCTACCACCTGCTTCCAGGAATCGAGTGCGTAGTAGGGCTGACCGAAGATCGTATAACTGACTATATTTTCAAGCTCCATCGTGGGCTGGCTTTCATACTTAAACTGCGGATTCTCTACCGTGCCCTCGATGATATACCAGATCACAATATCCTCTTGCGTCTGCGGAGGTTCATACCGCGTGCGAATCATCAGCTGAGGATTCGTCGGATCTCCCGAAAACGTAACGTTCCCTTCCTGCAGATCAAACTCTTTGCCAAAGGGACGAGCATATCCGCCGGGCGCGCTCATAGTTCCAAAAAGTTGCAGCTCTTTCCCCTTATCCTTAACCAGATCCAGAGTGCCGTCGAGCTCAATCTCCATCTCGAGGTAACGTTGATTTCGAATATAAAATCGACGATTGAAGCTAACATCCATATCCAGTGCCAGCGAATCATAGACACTGATATCGGGTGCCTGCGTTTGGACCGAATCCAGCTGAATGGTCTCGACCGATTTTTCTCCAAAATTCTGAAGCTGCAAAAATCCGCTCACAAAACTAAGACTACCCGTAATTCTGGGCTGCGTCACACTCCCCCCAGCATGCGTATCCATATTGATAACAGCGTTATAATTTGTCGTATTGGCAATGCGAAAATTCTTTGCCGTTACATTGATGTCGATATTATCCGGCATCATCTCCGTAACCTCTACTATTCCACTGGCCGACATCGATCCCTTGCCACTATTGGCCGAAAACTCGGTAAGCTTTACCTGGTTAGGATCAAACGTAAATGTGGATTTGATATCTTTCACGCGAATACCAGCAGGCATCAGCCGAAAAGCCCCATTACGAAATTTGAGCTGGCCATCCGTTTTCAGATCTCCTAGCTGACCCGAAACCTGTACACCGCCATTTACCCGTCCCGACACATTCCGCACCTGACGAGGATCCAAAAAGTCGTTCAGCGCCGCCAAATTGAAATCATTGGTGGTGACATCTACCGAAATCGAATCCTTCTCCTCGGGCAGGTCCACACGAAACGTTTTCATATTGATAAAAAACGGCACGCGGGCCTGAATATCAGCCGCCTTTTGGCGCAGCGACATCACCGAACTATTGAGACGGAGCTCAGCATCATCATGGATATAATCGAAACCAGCCGTCACCGAATCCACCGCAACGCCCGAAAGCCGGGCTTTGCTAAGCGTCGCATCCGCAGAAAATTGGGGGTTTCCAGCTTTTCCCTCCAAGCTACCAAGAAACGAGAAAACCCCTGTCGTATTGGTAATACCCGCCTCGGCAAAGATCGATTTAAACCGATCAATCGAAATTTTGTGCACCTGCATTGTGCCGCTTACCGGCTCTTCGAAAAAGGCGGGGGGTAATGTCTGCGGATCGCCCAGTCGAAACGGCAAACTGGCCTCTCCATCAATAAGCTGCTGTTGATCATGGCGGACTGAAAGCGTGCCCTGCAGCCGTTGATCGGCAATATTTCCCTCCACAAGCAATGTATCAAAGCTGGTTTCCTTGTATTGCACATCCGAGAGCAGCAACTGTCCGTCGGCATTGAGTACAGTATCTTTTCGTGCAAAATCCATCCGACCGGAAAGCATGCCTTTAACATAAGTTTGCCCCAGCAGACAACTTTGGATAACCGCCGTATTCAGTGAGTTACCGTGGATAAACGCCCGCTGCTCGTATTCATTCAGCACCGGTACCGCCATCTCTAGAAACGCCCCATCGCCCGATGAAACACGCATCGTATCCATCCGCAGGGTATCCCCGTAAATGGTTAGATCGAAAGGCGATTCGAGACTTAGGATACGATAATCACTGATAATATTGTACTCGGAGGTCCGAACCCGAATCGAATCCTCAGATGCATTGTATTCACCGGACTGCTCGATGCGTCCCTCGTTGGGACTCGAAAACCGCAGGTCGTAGCTCCCGCTCAGTCGGGGATTCCCATAGGCACCCTGTGTCTGTAGCCGAAGATCCTGGATATTTACACCCGAAAAGGTGGGGGCACCAAAATCAATATCGACATTGTATTTCAGATCACTCTGCCGGAAACGCGTATTCAACGATCCCTCGGTGCGATCAGCGGCAAATACATTGCCATATATTACATCATCAAAATCGAAGGTACCGGTAAAGTCGAGGTTTTCATTTTCAACCGGACGTAACCGCCCCTTGATTTGTCCCTCGGCAGCAAGCTGTTCCACATCGGCCAACGGAGCCAGCGCCTGCAAGTCTTTGAGCTGCAGATCAAGCGACAACTCATTCTGAGAATCATAATGCCGCAGGATATTTAATCGTCCCCACAGAGAGCCTTCAGCAATAGTACTTTGTAAACGCGCACTATCGACCACGGCAACGGTATCGCGGAGCGAAATATCGGCCGTCAGATTGCGAATCAGCTCTCCGTTAATCATGGAAGAATCAACGGACACAGATGAGCTGAGCTGGAGATCCGCAATATTACTTCCTCGTCCACTGCCCGATATTGTGGTGTTCAATGCCGTCTCGAAATCAGGCATCTCCATCAGTGCTGCCACATCAAAATCACGGCTTTCTAAATTGTAATCGTAACTTGGGATATCGGTTAAGTTTCGAACATTGGCCATCAGATCCAGCATACCGTCGTGAATTTTGAGTTGCCCATCCACCGAAGCATCGCTGGCACTTATCTTTCCATCTATCGAAAGCTCCGAGATAGGCTGCCCCATCATTCGACCATCGTTCAGCTGCAAGCTATAGCTCCACGGTTTTGTATCGGGATACCACCCCTGCCCCGACATTGAGGATTCAAACGAAAGATTGCCGGCATAGGTGCTGTCTTGCGCCCAATAACCGGGATCGATATTACTCCCCTGCACGGTGGCCTGTACCGACGGCCAATCTGCCCACAGCTGATCAGCATTTACATTTGCTGTCACCTGCTGCTGCCCTTGTTGGATTTCGATATCAAGCATAGCAGATGATCGCTGCAGTTTTCCCGAAGTCACAAATCGATCAATTTCATAGGGATTTTTCGCAATCTTAAAAGCCGAAAACTGGAAATCACCATAGCCATTTTGATAATTAGACAACGGCACCCTTCCGCTAAAGTTGGTCTCTAACTGCTCAACAGTTGGCAGGGTGGTATCCGCCAGAAAGATTGAGGGATTAAACTGCGTGATATCCGCCGAAAGTTGGTTTAAAGTTAACTCCTGATTCCACGCAAGCTGACTTTGCAGTTGAAACTGCTCCATTCCTTGTGCCTGCATATCAACCGTCACCTCAAACTGCTGTAGCGTACCTGCTACCCCGATATCCAGCTGCAGGTCGCTACGCAACGGCATCTCTTTCGCAACGCCTACAATATCCTGCCAGGCAAGCGGAGAAGCAGTCAAATCAACCTGGCCGGTTGAATCACCGGGACTAAAAAATGCCGAGCTTTGAACCATCGACTGACCGGTAGCCAACACCAGTTTTTCGAGTGTCAATCGATTGTTATCAGCGGTGGCGGCTGTTTCAACACGGAGCGGTTCGCCCAGTGCAGATTGGCGCAACTCAAATGACAAGCCGCGCAGATTCAAGCGGTAAGAATTTCCCGAATACGCGAAGCTGCTGGCAATCGTCAACTTATCGACCGACAAGCTGTCATTCATCAACAGGCTGTCGGATGATACTGAAATTGCTCCATCGTGCAGCTGAAAACTCCCAATTTGAAACGGCCAAGAAGTCTCCGATGGAGTTGTATCGGATGACTCTGCCATAACCTGCTGCACGTTCCATTCTCCATTGTGCTGATGCAGGTTCATAGTCGGTTGGTAAACGTGCACCTCTGAAATATCGATTTCACCATCCAGCAATGCCCAAATATTGTAATTAGCGCGGGCAGAATCGACGGCTGCCAACGTCTCATTTTTTTGATGCAATTGGATGCCCGAAACAAATACCTCGTTCCATAAATCCCCGGAAAGCTGATCAATAGAAAGCGTACCGTTGAGCTGTTCGTTGGCCGTGGAAACGATAGTGGCTTTTACCCAATTTTGGATATAGCCCGTCTTGAGTGACAGCCGCGCGACCAATCCCAATACAACCACACACAGCACTGCCCAAAGCAGGCGCTTGCCCCATCGTTTTAGACCGCTATGTTTGGTAGATTTTTTGCTCATTAAAACGCTTGCCCGATACTTAAGTGAATTCCAATGCGATCCCAGGCACTGCCGTAGCTCTGGCCGTTATACCTGTTTAAATCTTGATCTGTGGGATTGAGTTTATAGCCAACATCCACCCTTATGGGTCCCACCGGCGATTGGTAGCGGAGACCACCGCCGGCGCCAAATTGCAGCGGACGCGTATTGGTCCGGCGAAAAGTCTTCCAAATTTGTCCGCCATCCAAAAATACCGCCAAGCCCAATCCCTCAATAAAAAAATTCAGCTCCTGGCGAATCTCAATATTAAAACCGACCATGGCACGACCGCCCAGCGGCACATATTCCTGAAATCCGCTACTGTCGGTACGTGCTCGTTTGGGCCCCAGCTGCTGGCGATACCAACCACGCACTGAGTTGGTGCCCCCGAGATAAAATCGGATGTTATTGGGCAGCGAATCGGCAGGCACATTGTACAACGCCCCGGCCTGCGCACGCGTGGCTAACATGGTGGAATTGGTCAATCTCGTAAAGCGTCTTATATCCGCCGAAATTTTCTGAAACTGAAAGGTCGCCAGTCCGAATAATCCCGAAAATTCGAGATAGGGCTGAATGACCCAACCCTCCTGCTGGCGTCCCAAGGTCTGATTATAATATCCACTAAACTGAAAGGAAGACAAATCATATTCCAGGGTGGTATCGGGTAAACTGCCGCTGAATCGCTGGGAGAGCTCTTGGTTTTTAGTAAATTCGTATGACGCTGAAGAAGTCAACTGTTTACTGTATTGGTAAATAAAACTGTTGGTTACCCCGGCCCGGAGTAACTCGTAATTGTTCTGCAGAAGGTGCTGCCCAAAGGGCGAAATAACGATACTGCTTTTGGTATTATAGATATACGGGAAAACGTAATCTGCACGCAACGACTGCTCGATAAACGATCCGTGCGCTGTTGCCGAAAATTGATGTCCGCTGTGGGCAACATTACGATGCGTCCAGCCGGCCTGTCCCCGCAGATATTCTTCAGTTCCAAACCCCACCTGTAGTTCGATTGACCGCGCTTTGCGCTCACGGACCCGCAAATTTAACTGCAAGGTCGAATCTTCGGGCTGGTCAGGAATACTGATGGTGGCAAAACGAAACAAATGGTGATTGAAAAGTTCTTGCTGGGCTTCCCGCAACTTTCGCAGGCTGTACTGCTCTCCTTTGCGAAGCGACGCCTCCCGTAATACATAACCCCTTGAGATGCTTTCGGCTCCCTCAACGGCGATGCTGTCGATGTAGGTACGCGGACCAAGGTCACCCACAATCGTTATGTCAGCCGCCAGTTTTGAGGTATCTACATCCGCCTTCACAGAAACACTGGCATAGGCAAAGCCGAGATTTTTGAACACATCCGCAAACCGGCCTATCACCTCCGGCTCCCGAATAGTTTCGTAGCGCTTGCCCTTGCGATAAGCCTGATTCCGCTGTGCTCTTTGAAACGAGTAATGATCAAGGATTTGAGTAACATCTATCCCATTGGTATTCAGCATGTAATCAGCCGATTCTATGCGAATCGGGAGCTGCTCTTTGATATCAAAAATGACTTCTTTTTTCCAGGATTTATTGCCCTCATAAATATCATAATCGACCTTAACATTCACATACCCCCTCCGTTGATAAAAGTTACGCAACCGAATAACATCTTTCTTGATTTCCACCTCATCGAGTTCGTGGCCGGTTTGATCCCAAAATGTAAGTTTTTCCCAGAAGGTTGGTTGTACGGTCGCAATTTGATTATTGAGTACTACGGCCGGAAATTGCTCGTTACCCTCAAATCCTACCTTCCAGACCTGATCGGGAATCTCGGCCTCCTGTGCAAACACATTCGCGGCCGGGACAAATATCATCCCAAGCAGCACCAATACAGATACATAAAAAATTCGTTTTGACATTTAGCTGACGGGCAACGTTGACAATCTAATTGCTATAAATGGGTATCGAATAATAAGAGATTGGGGCAATGCATCAAAAAGAGAGTCTTGCTGTATATTAAAAGACTGGAAAATGGTTTTTGGTCAATTCTATTTTCATTACCTTTTTCGATTACAATAACTCACAACATCTTTTTTTTTATGATATCCAAGCCGGCTAACGCTCTACGTTATACTGCATTTTTGGTGATCGCATTTCTGATAGCAAGTTGCGGAACTTCGGAAGATTTTTCGGGCTTTTCGTATGATCCCGAAGGTGCAACCGTCACCACTGATAAGCAAATCGAACTTCAACACCGCCGTCGCATCGGCGTTGACAGTGGCAGCATTTGGGTGAGTAACGAATTTTCCGGCGCCCGCATGAACGACTTCTACAAAGTAAGTGATTCGCTGTACCGCGTGGTGATTACACCCGAAAATCATCCCGTTAATAACAGTCCGTGGTATGCCTTCAAAATCTGGAGCGATACCGCTCGTACTATTAATCTACAGCTGCAGTACCAACATGGCGATCATCGGTATATTCCAAAATTAAGCAGCGACGGCACACACTGGCAGCGCATTGATTCCACCCAATTTCGGGAAGATACCACCGCCGGCATCGCAACGCTTACGCTTGATCTCAATCAGCAAAAACGCTGGGTTTCGGCGCAAGAGCTGGTTACCATGGATAAATATCAGCAGTGGGCAGACTCATTGGCTACAGCAAGTTACGTTTCACTGGATACGGTGGGCTATTCACACCAGCAACGACCAATCACAAAAATGACCATTTCGGAAGTGCCCGAATCTGAACCGCGCGGCGTAATGATTATTACCGGACGCTTGCATCCGCCTGAGGTGACCGGCGCGCTGGCTTCTCAACATTTTTTAAATGAGGTGAGCTCCGACACTGAACTGGCATCGGAATTCAGGAAATCGTTTGAAGTGTGGGCATATCCGCTGGCCAACCCCGACGGCGTGCAGCAGGGGCACTGGCGACACAATGCGGGTGGTGTCGATCTGAACCGCGACTGGCAGGCATTCAATCAGCCGGAAACGCGGGCTATTCGGGATGACCTGCTACCGCTGCAAAATGACAGTCTGCGCACGGTCTTTTACGGGATTGATTTCCACTCGACGGACGAAAATATCTTCTACCCCATTGAGCGGAAAGTTAAAACATTTCCCGATGATTTTACCTATCGGTGGATCGATTCCCTAAAAAAGGAGTTCCCCGATAATCCGATGGCCGTCGAGCCTTTCGATACGAGTTCGCCCATCACCAAAAACTGGATTTACCACACCTTTGGGGCCGATGCAGTGACCTACGAACTCAACGACCAAGCCGACCGCGACAGCATTCGTGCCATAAGTCGAGAAAGTGCCCAGATTATTATGCGACAATTGTTAGAGGTTAAGCAGGATCAATAGGTGTTTTTCTGAGAGATCCTGAAACAAGTTCAGGATAACATGAGTAGGCTTATTTCATATCATCCCACAAATCTTTAAGTGATGAATTATTCTTTTTAATCAGGTTCAACTTCCATTCACGACGCCAATTTTTAAACTGTTTTTCTCGCTGTATCGCTTCATTAATGTTAGGATATTTCTCAACATGCATTAGATATTTTACATTGTATTTTTGTGTAAATGTGCTACCCTTTCCCAACCTATGTTGCCCGACTCGGTCAAGTAAATTATCAGTCATTCCAACATACAGCACATTTCTATTAAAGTTGGATAAAATGTACACATATCCATTTTTACCTGAATAACTGTGATAACCCATTTTCTTTGTTCTTATCTTTCTCTTTAATAGTAAGACCTGTTGAGCCGGAAATTCTTACAAACTAAATTAAAGTGTCATCCTGAACTTGTTTCAGGATCTATATCATATAATTTCGGTTCGCTTATACTTCACATTTACTTAACTTTCATTTGCTATAATCACGCTGAAAAATCTGCTCGGCTCTGAGTTTGATATCCATCGCTCCACGCTGGAATTCGAATTTAAACCGTGTGAAGAACACGCCGAAAGTCCCTGTAATTAATGAAAAGCACCTTTTTACAAACACTAACTCTTGTTGGCACACTACTCATTGTAATGAGTTGCCAGAGTGGACCCGAACCGCTGTACGACATCAGCGATCAATCGTATCAGCTTGTCAACACCGACAGTACAGCCGTTGATTTTCCCGGTGATCTCGACGGGAATATCGCGGTCATCAGCTTTATTTTCACCCACTGCCCGGATGTGTGTCCCGTCATCACGGCGAACATGAAAAACATCCAGCGCGAGCTGGATGATACGACCGGCATTCAGTTTATTGAAATCAGTTTTGATCCCGAACGTGATACACCGTCGGTACTTAAGGATTACAAAAACCTGTATCAGCTGAACAATCAGTTTTCAATGCTGACGGGTGATACCACAACGGTCAATACACTGTTGGATAAGCTGGAGATTGTTGCAGTCAAAACAGAACCTGATTCTGCCTCTCAAAAAACCGGCAATTACAACATGCGACACTCCAACACCATCTACCTGATGGATGAAAACAGCAAGATTCGCGCAGAATATCCGGCCAGTCGGGTACCGCCGAAGCATGTAATTGAAGACATTAATTTTTTACGTAATCAATGATCAGATTTAGAAACAGCATTGGAATTCTAATCTTGAGCTGCCTCTTATTTATAAATTGCGGTTCAGAATCAAATTCCAATGAGAAAAAACAAGACGAAGAAATATTGGGCAAAGTTGAACTCTCGGACGGCTGGGCACGTCCCGGTACCAAGGGCCAAACCGGCGGAGCCTACCTCACTATTGCCAACGGCACGGCCTCGTCCGATACACTAGTCGCAGTAAATAGTACGGCGGCTCAATCAGCTGAAATCCACCGAACAGTACAACATGATGACGGCACGATGAGCATGCAGCGGGCCGGACAACAAGTGATAGCCCCCGCCACAAGTCTTGAACTCAAACCCGGCGGACTTCATATTATGCTGATGAACCTCAACCGTGATCTTACAGTTGGCGACTCGCTTTCGTTAACACTACGATTCAGCAGAGTGGGTCCCAAATCAATTACAGTGCCCGTGCAACTTCAACAATAACTGATGCAGTGCTGTTAGCTACCGGTTTTTGGTGGATTTACAACCTTCCCCTCCTTTTCGTATGAATGGGTATGATGGCAATCAAAGGATAGCCTCATGTTGCTAGTATGTTTCAAGCGTGGACGCTTGAAACAGTGGTCGTGGAAGGCTAATAAAAGCAATCAAAAAAGAACATGGCAAGTTTTGAAAACTTGCCATGTTTATAAGAGACTTATTTACTCTTCAAACTGGAGCACATTAGCAGGCGATCCGCTGGGAAATTCAATGCTGAGCATATCGGAAATGGTGGGTGCAATTTGTGGAATTACAGTACGGCGGGACGTTTCTCCCTGCGGCACATTCCATCCGTAAAACAGCAGCGGCACGTGCGTATCATAATTATAAATGGATGAGTGAGAGGTGCCGGTAGGATAATCAGAATCAAGCCAGCCCGACTTTAACTGGATATACACATCGCCCGAACGATCGTATTGAAATCCACGCTGGTATAATGCCTGCTGACCGTCGGCGTAGTCTTTCGTCTGGAAGTTATGGGCTGTATTGGTGGACAAAACGCCCTCGAACTGCAACAGATAATCAGCTGCTTTGGCTTGCATTTTCTGCAGTGAGTGCCCCTTTTCGGCAATTAGATCCCGATTCAAATACACCTGCTGATTCGCATAACTTTCGATCCATTCATGCTGACCGTACTCTTCTTTTAAAAACGAAGAGAGCTGCGTTACAACGGTATCACTGTCAAAATAGCCGCCCGGCAATCCTTTGTCGATCAGCTCCTGGGGTACATCCACGACTCCATGATCTGAGGTAAGCGTCACCAAATAATTTCCTTTACCCACTTTTTTATCCAAATAACTTAGTAGATCTGACAAGTCGCGGTCGAGGCGGGCGTAGGTATCGGCCAGCTCAATTGAGTTCGGTCCATATTGGTGCCCCACATAATCGGTGGATGAAAAGCTAATGGCTAAGAAATCGGTCGTTCGATCTGCTCCCAGCTGCTCCCCGTCAATTGCATTTTTAGCCAATTCTTTGATGAGTGTGTTCCCAAACGGCGTAGCATTAACAATACCGTATTCATCTCCGCGATTGGCTTTTAAATTATGCGGAAAAACCGGAGCATCCTCATTCTCGAACGTCCCCTCATAAGGCGTATCATCGGCATTGCTTTCGGCGTATTGTTCCATTGGAAACAGGGTTTCCCACGTACTGTTCGCAAACTCTTTCGCTAATCCAGCTTCGTTAAAATCCTTTAGCCACTGCGGCAGTTCTGAGACATATTTTGAACTGCTTATAAAATTACCGCTTTCGCCATGGTACCAGTAGGCCGCATCACCAAGATGTCCAGCCGGCAGCACCGCGCCGCGATCTTTTGATGAAATTGCAACTACCTTACTCTCAGAACTGGCTGATTTCAGTTCATCCGTAACAGTCGTACTCAGCAAATTTTTGGGCGACATTTTTCCCGCCTCGCTATCCGTACCTACCGGCGAAACCGTAGAGTCAGAAACCACATACATGCTCTCATTGATCGACCGATCGTACCACGCATTGCCCACAATACCGTTTATTGAGGGCGTTGTTCCCGTATAAACAGCTGCGTGACCAGGTCCTGTATAAGTAGGAAAATAGTTGAAGTGATTATTTTTGAAGTTGAATCCTTTATTGACCAGTCGTTTGAATCCACCTTCGCCGAATTTATCCCAATACTGCGGCAGGTATTCGTATCGCATTTGATCTACCACAATGCCCACCACCAGCTTGGGTCGGTCGGTAAATTCTGAATCGGAATTCGTGGTTGTTGTCTGACCAAATGCTGATGCGGTAATCAGGATAAGAAAACTCAGCAGTCCAAATGTAAATATTCTCTTCATTGTAAAAAGGTTTATGATTTTTTATTGTGCTGTTAACATAAGTAATGAGCCGGTGTTACCGAATTACCTGTCTATTAATTTTGACAGGCAACCAGCCTTACAACCACCGTCGCACTTCTGATTTATATTCTCGAAATTCGTCTCCAAATTTTTGTTCCAGTGCTTCCTCTTCGGGGATGATCTGCAGGTAATGAATATACAGAATAAAAATGGGCGCGACGCTGAGCATCAACAGATCACCCAAATAAAAACCTACGGAAATCATAATACTGACCAGTGCTACATACATGGGATTACGCGAAAAGCGATAAATACCGGTTTGCACCAAGGTTGAAACTCGTTCTGCGCTGTGAGGATCAATGGTGGTAGAGGCTTTGTAGAATTCCCACATTCCGAGTGCGCCACATAAAATGCCAAACCAGAAAAACGCATTCGCCACTATACGGTGACCGTTAAAATCAAGCAATCCCACGGGAACGTACCGTTCTAACACCAGCATCATCGCGACGAAAAAAATCATGATCAGTGCCGGCGGAAGTTTGAGCTTCATTTGTGTCTAATCGTCTTTGTTCTGTTTTCCTTTTCGAAAGGGCATCACAAATAATCCTTTGATCTGACGATCTTCATCAGAATCAAATTCATCGAGCCCGATGCGTAAGGTATCCAATGGGTTGTGAAGGCGAAAGGTTTTTCCAAGGCGATCCCAAAAGAAAAACAGGGAGCTGTAATTGGAGTCAGTTTCGGGTTGCCAACGGGATGGACAACACGATGAAATTACCTGCGGTTCTTTTGAGGTTTGACTTTACAGATCCTGAAACCCCGATGGTCGGGACACGGCAAGTTCAGGATGAACTGTATTTAGAGAAGATAAATTACTCGCTCGATTCAAAACCTGCATCCACCAAATCCTGGTAACCGCCAACATTATGCACCTTGGTAAAACCGTTTTGCTCCATCAGCTTTTTTGCCTTGCCACTGCGATTGCCTGAGCGACAATACAAGTAGTAGGTTTCATCTTTATTCAGGCTATCCAGTTTGGACTTAAATTCGCCGGACATCACGTTAAAATTGTGCTTCGCTTTTTGAAGATGACCGCTGGCATATTCCTCGGGCGTGCGCACATCAATGATAGTGCCCGCATCTTCGGTAAGCTGTTCTTGAAATTTGTTTGGTGACAGTATCGTATCGGTTTGTTGTCCACCGGAAAAATAAAAGAACCCGGCTGCTATGGCCAATACAATAACCGCGATGATTAATATGGTGTTCATCTTCATATCTATAACATTTTATTACACATTCATATAGATGATATAGCTACCCATCAGGATAAGAAACACAGCAAAGCCCTTCTTTAGTTTCTCGCTGGATATCTTTTGTCCCACCGTTCGGCCAACCAGGCTCCCGACGGCCCCAATCAAACTAAATACGAGAATAAGATGCCAGTTCATTGACATGTCTAGATTAGCTAGTACTTCCATATATTTATAGAATCCGCTGAAGCTCTTGAGAGCAATAATCAGAAGACTCGTGCCTACAGCCAAGCTCATGGGCAACCCGCCCAAAATTACCAGCGCGGGCACAATTAGAAAACCGCCACCGACGCCAACCAATCCGGTTAGGATGCCCACAGCCAATCCTTCCAGGACAATTTTCCACCATGCGTGAGAGATTTCAATTTCGCCCGCAACATTCGGCTTTTTCTTTTTATCCCGAAACATCATGACGGCTGCTACCAGCATAACTACTGCAAACAAGATCAGCTGAAAAGTGCCAGAGACAAATTCCGCAATCATGGCGCCGGCATAGGTTCCGGCCATGGCCGGTAATCCAAATAGAATTACACTCCGCCAGTGAACCTGTTGCTTTAAAGCGTATGGAATAAATCCGGCAAAGCTGATGGCTCCAACAATACCCAGTGATTCTGCGATAGCTACTTTTTCCTGTTCGCCGGCCAAATAAATAAGTACCGGCACGGTCAGGATTGATCCCCCGGACCCTAACAGGCCAAGCGATAATCCCACCATTAATGCGCCAATCCAGGCTAAAATCATAGCGATAGTCTATTTTTCGGTAGTCTGTTTAGAGACTTTATTACCATGTTGTTGCTGCCAGTTGGCAAACAGATCATCTACCCACTGCACGTTGAATCCCTCTTTGGTCAACAATCCACTGGCGTAGGATGCGCGCGTGCCGCCCGCACAATGCACCAGCAAGGTCTTGTCGCGCGGCAGCTCATCCAGGTGATCAGCCAGGCGTGTATGCGCTATATTGATGGCGCCGGGCACATTACTCTCTGCAAATTCAGTCGCTTTCCGGACATCCAGCACTTGCGCCCCCTCCTGATTTCGCAGCTGTTCAACAGCATCAAAGTCGATTGCCGTAATAGTAGAAAGATCGTGATCCCAGTTGCTGAGCATCTGCGGCGTGGCATAGCCAACGATATGATCCAGGCCTACACGCACCAAATCGCGGACGGCTTCTTCGAGGTGTTGTTCATCAATAATGAGATAAATTTCCTCCTCAGCATCCGCATAGGAACCTGCAATGGTATTAAAATTGCTATCCAATATTGCCAGTAATGCCCCCGGAAGATGACCGTTCATGTAGTGCTCAGCTTCTCGGGTATCAATGATGAGTCCTTCGCGTTCAGTTATGTTCGTAATACTCATTTTCTCAGGTTGTGGGAGCGTACCCAATACCGCCGGACCTTCTTTGTTTACCTTTTTCATGCGTCCAAAGTAGAGCGGCGGCTCGGGCTGCCCATCCAGGATAAAATCCACAAATTCGTTCTCGCTGGTGGCGGCTTTAAAGGCGGGACTAAATCGCAGCTCATATCCCACCGTTGATTCCGGTACGGCGCCGAGCGCTTTTCCGCAGGCACTGCCCGATCCGTGCCCCGGCCAAACCTGTAAATACTCGGGCAAATCTTTGAATTCCTCTACTGACTTGTAGAGCTCCTGCGCAGCCGGCTTCATTGCTCCCTCTTGGCCGGCAGCCGTTTCCAGCAGATCAGGGCGACCGACATCACCTACAAATACAAAATCACCGGTCAAAATTCCCATCGGCTTATCGGTAGCTGCCCTATCGGTTACCAAAAAACTAACCGATTCGGGCGTATGTCCCGGGGTATGCAATACATCAAACTTGATATTGCCGACACTAAATGTGTCGCCCTCGGTGGTAAGCCGGTAATTGTAATCGCTGTCGATCAGCCACTCGTACTTCCAGTCGGCACCGCCTTCGTCAGAGGCATAGATGTTTACGCCCTGTTCGGCCAGTTCCCGCAATCCCGATACATAATCGGCGTGGATATGTGTATCGGCGGCGGCCGTAATTTGCAAACCTTCTTTTTTGGCAAGTTCGTGATACTGATCCACATCGCGCATGGGATCAATAACAATGGCTTCGCCCGTAGCTTGACATCCAATCACGTACGAATACTGAGCTAACTTTTTGTCAAAAATCTGTTTGAAATACATAATAGTTTTCCTATTTGTTACTTCTAAAATCCAGTTATAACTATTCACATTTCGACTTCATTCATCTGCCTCCCGGCAGATTCTTTGCGCTCAATATGACATCCCCTTCGTCAACTTGAGCACACTTCCAACACCGTTGGAATATAGTCGAAGATTTTGCTTTTCAGTGAGGAAGCTTAGGTCGCAGTGCTCCATAAACCCACGTTCCCAAGATGGCACTGGCAATGGGAACCAAAATAATACCGTATCCCGCGCCGGCCAGCGTAAACAGCGGACCCGGGCAAGCACCCGTGAGCGCCCATCCGAATCCAAATAGCGTACCGCCCAAAATATAACGCGTTACCTGCGATGAATCTTTGGGCGTGATGGAAATTGCATTTCCATCGCGGTCTTTCACATTCCACTTTTTGATCAGCTGGATGGAAATCATCGCAACTACAATAGCCAAGCCGATGATGCCGTACATGTGAAAGGCATCAAACCGAAACATCTCTTGGATGCGAAACCATGAAATGACTTCTGATTTTACTAGTACGAAACCAAAGAAGATTCCGGCCAGCAGGTATGTTATGTATTTTTTCATTATTGAACTCTTTTTGATTCACTTTAAAAACAAGGATCTCTCCCTTACGGTCGAGATGACTCAAGGGCCTTGCTGTCATCACAAAAGCAGCGGATATACAACGTGGGTGATAATCAAGCCGCCGATAAAAAAGCCGATAACAGCCAACAGTGATGCAAGCTGTAAATCAGCCAGTCCGCTAATGGCATGTCCCGATGTACACCCACCGGCATAACGAGCACCGAAGCCGACTAAAAAACCACCTGCGACCATCACGATAATACCCTGCAGAGTGGCCAGGTTTTGCCAATTAAACAGATCAGACGGCATCATACCTGAAAAATCAGAAATACCAAGTGCCTGCAGTTCGGTTACGGTCTGCTGGGAGAGCGCAATAGGGTCGGGATTATTTAAAACCCAGCCGCCGATAAATCCACTAATTACGGCCCCGGCAATAAATACCAGATTCCAACTTCCTGTTTTCTTCCAGTCATACTGAAAAAAATCAACCTTGCCGGGCATGCAAGCGGCGCAAGTGTGACGCAAATTAGCAGACACTCCAAATTGTTTTCCGCCTAACATTAGCAGCAATGGTACAACCAATCCTATCAAAGGACCGGCCACATACCAAGGCCACGGCTGCTGTAGTAGGTCAATCATATAGCTTAATGTTTAGTGTAATAGATTTTCGTACCGAACATCACGAAGATTATTTTCTGTGAGGTAAAGTACAATGATAGAATCAGCTTGTCAATACAAGTAGATACAATCTATAAATTTATTTTTTACCGACATGATAAATTCTATTTATAGCTATTCAGGCAGTAAAACACTTGTAATTACAAGTACAATAAGTTATCATTCATAAAATGTAATTTAACTGTTACTTTATGCTAGAAAAAGGGATACCCAGACATAAACAGATCAGCAAGTGGCTACGCCAGCAGATTGAAGACGGAACATTCAAGGTGGATGAAAAGTTGCCATCTGAAAATGAGCTGTGTCAAAAGTTTGATGTGAGTCGCGTTACGGTTCGCAAAGCATTGCAAACGCTCGAAAACGAACAGCTGATCTATCGCTCGCAGGGATTGGGCAGCTTTGTCAAAGACAATCGCTCCCATCAATCCTTTGTGCAGCTTACCGATTTTGTAGAAGATATGAAGCGGGCGGGCATGGAAGCATCATCAGAGGTCATTAGCATGGAACCGACGACCGTTACCGAACAAATTACATCAAAATTAAAAATTGATGCCGATAAAACGGTAATCCGGCTGGACCGGCTGCGGCTGGGCGATGGCCAACCCATTGCCTTTGATACCACTTGGCTGCCGGTATTCTACGGTCAGCTTATTGAGGGATACGATCTTACCGACAAAACGATATATAATATTCTTGAACAAGATTTTGACATCCCCGTAGAAAAGGGATATTACCGCATTGAAGCAGAAAATGCGGATAACTATCTGGCCAAACACCTCAATATCGGTGATGGAGAAGCCCTGCTATTAATTGATCGCCTCTCCCTTACCGTCGGCGATAAACCCATCTATTATCAGAAAAGATATTACCGGACCGACCGTATTGTGTATGAGCTGATGGTAGAACGAAAGCCAGACGCACAAACGAGCGATGGCAATATGCCGCTGCGGGAATTTTTGCCCGTTTTTAATAAACAAGCGGACTAATAAAAGAAGCAATAATCAATCCATTTACCTATTAGTAAAAAATATCTTACCATGTAAATTGATGTTTCTGTTGGTTTTCGGATCAAAATCAGGATCAGACAACACTGATAGTGAGCGACAAGCAAAACGACATATCACTTTCGACGCTCAAGATCACATTAATTTATGTTGTTGTCGCTGCCCTGTGGATCGCCTACACTGATCACCTGCTGGAACTTGTCGTTTCGGATCCGAATTATCTCTCTACGTTACAAACTTATAAGGGATGGCTCTATGTTTTTCTTACCGCGGTGGGGCTGTTTTTTCTGATTAAAGAGCATGACAATCAACTGCAATCCAAGAAAGTAGAGCTGGACGAACTGCTGGAAAATTTACGCTCCGAGCAAGAACTTTCCAGCATCCTGTTTGATCGTATCCCCGTTTTAATTACGATGTATGATCCCGACCTCAACGAATTTGATGTTAACAAGGAGTTTGAAAACGTCATTGGCTGGAGTAATGAGGATATAAAAGAACAGGATATTGATTTGATGGAAGAGTGTTTCCCCGGTTTTGAAGAACAGGAACGGGCCGCAGATTTTATGGATCAGCCGGGTGTAGGCTGGAAAGAGTTTACCATGGAAACAAGGGCAGGCGACAAAATTCCCACCTCCTGGACCAACATCAAACTGACCGACGAAACCTCAGTGGGAATCGGCATTGATATGACCGAGATTAAAGCCTCGCAAGCTAAAATTCGGGAATCCCAGAAATTGCTCAAAAAGACTTTTGAGAGCCTCAAATCGAGCCTCATCATTCTGGACTATAAGAGTCGTACCATTATCGACTGCAATAAAAGCACTGAAGAACTATTCGGATACAGTAAAGAAGAACTCGAAGGCAGCTCCACCCGAAAGCTACATGTCAGTGACGAAAAATTCGAGGAATTCAATGAAATGGGCGCAGCTGCACTTGCAGAAAAAGGGGTATTTCAGACTGAGTTTGTGATGCAGAAAAAAGATGGAAGTACATTCTATTCTGATCATATCGTTACGTTTGTTTATGATGAAGACGGAGAAGTTGACAAAGTGGTAAGCGTCGTTAGGGACATCAGCGATCGAAAGAAAAACGAACTGGAGCTCAAACGGCGACAGGAACGCTTATTGCGATCCCAAAAAATTGGCGAAATTGGCGACTGGGAACTTAACCCAAAAACCAAAGAAATCAGTTGGTCGGCTACAATGTTTGAGATCTATGAACGCGACCCGGAATTAGGGGCTCCCTCCTATGATGAAATTCAAACAAATTATTATGAACCGTCTGTAGTCAAACACAATAAGGCCATTGAGGGAGCCATAGAGAAAAAAGAATCCTATGATATTGACCTGCAACTAAAAACTGACAAGGGAAATAAGAAGTTTGTCCGGGCAATAATAGTACCTAAAGAAAATGAGGAGGGAGAAGTTGTAAAATTGCTGGGCATTGTTCAGGATATCACCGAGCGTAAAATCTCACAAAAAAAGCTCGAGCAGCGCAATACCTTCATCGAAAAAACACTCGATAATTTGCCCATTGGCGTAGCTGTCAATACCATTGATGACGGCAAGACCACTTTAATGAACAAAAAGTTCGCTGAGATTTACGGTTGGCCGCAGGATGTGCTAAAAAATGTAGAGACATTTTTTGAAAAAGTATATCCGGATGAAGAATATCGCGCTAAAATAGTCAACCAAGTCCAAGAAGACATTGAAAGCGGCGACCCGGAGCGCATGCAGTGGAATAACATTCGAATTACTACGCAAGAGGATGACCAAAAAATTGTAAATACCAAAAACATACCGCTCTACGAACAAAATTTGATGATCTCAACGGTCATGGACGTAACGGAACAAAAAGAATTGGAAAAAGAGCTCGAGAAAGAAAAACAGCGCTTCAAGCTCGTGGCTGATACCACCAGCGATATTATTTGGGATCTGGATTTTAGGAAAAAAGAATTATGGTGGAGCGAAGGATTTGAAGAGGTCTTGGGATATGAGCGTCAAACCCTCAAAGAGAATTTTCAAAAATGGAGTGATTACATTCACCCTGATGATAAGGAGAAAATTACTGAAAGCTCGGAACAAGCTCTCAACTCCGGCTCCCGTAAATGGGAAGAGGAATATCGACTTATCAAGGCCGACGGCTCTATTGCTCATATGGTCGACCGGGCCATTATTATTCGTGATGGTGACGGTAAGGCTATTCGCATGGTTGGCACGATGGATGACATTACCGAACGGCGCAGGGCCCAGCAAAAACTGCGCAAATCAGAAGAAAAATACCGGCACCTGTTTAAGAACAATCCCGAGCCCATGTGGATTTATAATCCCAAAACCCTGGAGTTTGTAGAAGTTAACCAGGCAGCCATTGAACATTACGGATACTCAGAAAAAGAGTTCCTGGATATGACGCTGGCCGATATTCGTCCGCCCGAAGAAATAGAGGCCATGAAAAAAGACGTCAAACAACATCGCGGCCAAGAATCCTACTCCGAAGAATGGATCCACACCAAGAAAGACGGCACCAATATTACTGTTGAGATTTCGGCGGCCGATGTACTTTATAATAATGAAACCTACCGGCTGGTGCTGGTCAACGACATCACCCAACAAAAACGAGTACAGGAAAAAATTATACAATCGGTGATTGAAGGTGAAGACCGGGAACGAAAACGCATTGCCCATGAGCTACACGACGGATTGGGACAGTATTTGGTAGCAGCCAATATGAATTTTGAATCTGCAAAAGGTGATCTCGAAGAGATGTCGGATAAACGTCAACAGCAGTTCGAAACCGGACTTTCGCTATTAAAAAACGCTCTTTCCGAAACACGCAGTATCGCCTACAATCTTATGCCCAAAGCCATTGCCGATTATGGATTGATTACCGCCCTCGAAAATCTGGTTCAGGATTTTAAAAAAAGTACCGATATCGTCTTCCATCTTAATCACAACTGCGAAGATCTGCGGTTAAAAAATCAGGCTGAAATTAATATATATCGTATCTTTCAGGAAATTATCTCCAATGCCGTACGCCATGCCGAATGCTCCCTGATTGACATCAAGTTGCAACTAAAAAAAGATACACTTACCATAGTTATTGAGGATGACGGAAAAGGAGCAGACTTAAACACCCAACAAGACCATGTGGGATTAGGACTTACAAGCATTGAAACACGAGTCAACAACCTCAAGGGAGACCTCAACGTTGATTCGGAACCGGGGCAAGGCATGAAAACAACAATTGTTATTCCCGAAATCGCGGACTTGAAACTTAACGATCTTTCCGATGGCTGATGTTAATATTTTACTGGTGGACGATCACGATATTGTTCGGGATGGTATCAAAGCTCTGCTCGAAGATGAGATTGGTTTTACCATTGTTTCTGAGGCAGAATCCGGCGAAGAAGCGGTAGCAGCCTGCCGCGAGTACGATGTTGACCTGGTTATCATGGATATCAACATGCCCGAAATGAATGGCATTGAAAGCACCAAACAGATCAAGGAAGAATTCGAAGAGATTAAAGTGCTGGCACTCACCATGATGGATGAAGACCAACACATCCGCAAAATGATTGAGGCCGGGGCCTCGGGTTATATCCTTAAGAGCTCCAATAAAATCGAGCTTATCGATGCTATCACCACCATTCTGGATGGACAACATTATTTCAGCGATGATGCCACACACAGTGTAATGATGGATCTGGTGAAAGGTAAAACCGAAGACGAAAGTTCCGATCCAGGACAACTTACCGACCGCGAAATTGAAGTGCTGGAACTTATCGTCGAGCAATATACCAACCAACAAATTGCCGATGAGCTCTATATCAGCATTCGTACCGTTGATGCCCACCGTCGTAACCTGCTCCAAAAGACCGGCGCCAAAAATACCGCCGGCCTGGTTACCTACGCCATCAAACACGACCTTGTGGAAATCGAATGATCATCGGGCACACCCCATCCCACCTTTTTTATATATCTGCCGGCTGTAATCACACCCAATAGGTATTGTTACCTATATCCAAAATAGGTGTTTTATTCCATACTTATCGGGTGTGAAAAGCAATACGTTAAGGCAGAAATATTAATGTATTCCGAATAATGAACATACTACTGTTGGCCCAACAAACATTTGTATCCGAAACGGTTAAAACCATGTTGGAATCGGCTGATGATTGGTCGGTAATCAAGGCGTCATCGCTGGATTCTTTAACCGACTCATCTTCCCCAGAAGACTCGAAATGGGATATCATCGTTGCTAATTTGGCAGATTTTTCCAAAGCCCCCACCCAACTCATCCGCAAAATTCGGGGACGCTATCCGGCCACTCCGCTGCTGGTTATGTACTCCTACAACCAGGAACTACTTATTCATCCCCTGATCAATGCCGGTGCTACCGGATACTTACAAAATGGCATTCCCGAGCAGGGATTGCTTAAAGCCATCGAAGAAGTGGCAGCAGGAGAAGAGTTCATTATGACAGAATCTACCTATTGATCGATACGCATTTCGTGCTATTAAAAATTTAGGTTTTTCACGTCTTACGCTTGCAGATATAATTGGTGATTATATGATCTCATAAATCATCAATCCCAGTTTACATGACTAACCAACATATCCCCATCGATTCAACACTGCTGAACAGCCTGTTGGCTCACGTTGCAATCATCGAAAAATCTGGCACTCTCCTCAAGGTTAACGATGCCTGGAAGCAATTTGATGATGCGAATATCGAAATTAAGCGTCCGCCCGTGGGCGAAAATTATCTTGAGACGCTTCAACAGGCGATTGAATTTGGCAACGACTATGCCCTAAAGCTTCTGATTGGCCTGAACAAGGTTCTGCAAGGCAGTCGTGAATCATTTTCACTCACTTATCCAGTAAAAAACAATTCGTTCTGGTTTAAGATGACGGTTCGTCCCTGTAATGACGAGCATACGCAATTTATGATAACCCATGAGGATATCACCTCAACGATGAAGGCCAGATACGACCGCATAAAAAATGAGGATCGATATCAAATTAAATTTCAGCAGAGCCCGGATGGCATCTTTGTTACCGATGCCAATGGAACAATTATTGATGCCAATCCCGCAGCAACCAATATTCTGGGCTGGAGTACCAAAGAATTTAAAAGCCGCACCCTCGATAACTTTCTGGATGTGAACGACCCTGCCTACAAAAATGCCCTCAAAGAACGCCAAAAGCATGGCACCTTTGAACTGGAAATGGATTTAGCCCATAAAAACTGTACTACTGTTCCGGCCGAAGTATCCTCGCGGGCCTATCGCAATCCTCAAGGCAAACTGCGAGCTATCATCACCTTCAGAGACATCAGCCGCCGTAAACAGGCTGAACAGAGTTTGATTAAAACCAAGCAGTTTACCGAATCGGCCCTCAACAGTATTCCCGGAATATTTTTTGTGCTTGACCGCGAGGGCAACTTAGTACGCTGGAACGAAAATATGGTAACAAACCTGGGTTATTCCGCCGAAGAACTATCCCAGAAAAATGCACTGGATTTTGTTCTTGAAGAAGAAAAGTCAAAGGTAAATGAGAAAATCGAGGAGTGTATTAAAACCGGAGAACTGTCTGTAGAAGTGAAAATGCACTCAAAAGATGACAAACAGAAAGATTATTTTATCCTGGCCAAGCGGTTTGTCGAAGAAGGCAGGGTGTATCTTGTAGGTGCCGGTATTGATATCACCGAAAACAGAAAGATAGAGCGCGAAAATCAGAAGAATCAGATCATGATGGAACAACTGTTTGCGAATGCGCCGGTAGGTATCGCCATTGTTGATACCGACAACAAGGTACAGCATATCAACAACAGTTTTGAACAAATGTTTAACTATACCAAAGAGGAAGTACTTCAGAAAAATATAAATGACTTGCTGGCACCCGATACCAAAAAAGATGAAGCAGAACAGATTTCTGAAGCCACCCGGCGGGGTCAAAGCCTCCAAAAAGAAACCGTGCGTATTACAAAAAACGGACAGGAAATTCCCGTCCTGATCGGCAGTGTACCGGTGGAGTTACAGGGGGAAATTATCGCCATTTATGGCATCTATGTTGATATTTCTCAACAGCGCGAATACCGCTATAAAATTGAAGAAGCACTACGCGAAAAAGAAACGCTGCTGGCCGAGCTGCATCACCGAGTCAAAAATAACCTGGCTCTCATCAACAGTCTGCTGGAGCTACAGCTTTTTGATGTCGATGACAATTCCGAACTGGAGGAGGAGCTCACAGACATAAAAAATCGGATTATGACGATCGCTTCTATCCACGAAGTACTCTATCAAGATGGCAACCTCAGTAGTATCTCGTTCAATAACTTTTTGCAGGAATTGATTGACGCAGGCGCCATACAAAATAAGCAACATACCAACGATGTTACCATCAATACCGATACCGACGAATTTGCGCTCGACATCAACCAGTCGATACCCTGCGGACTATTACTGAACGAACTCCTTTCACTTATTTTTACCTTTACAAACAAGGAACGGGAAAACAATCTTGACATCTGCCTACGTAAGTACAACTCACAAGTCCATGTCATTATCGAGGGTGAAAACATTATTAGCTGTCCCAGAGAGATGAAAGAACATCAATCGCTGCACAACATCCTTGTTGAAACATTGGTGCAGCAGCTAGAGGGTACGCTGCTCTGGCCCAATGGAGACGAAGAACATCAAAAATTTGAGCTTATCTTTACGAAAGAGAGCAGCTACAGCCCTGCCAGAGACTTGCTCGAAAGCAATTACAATTAGCGTTCTGACTGTGGCATGACCACCTTATAGAAAGTCAACCATGGCAATTAGGTAAATCATCTGTAATAGCCCCTCTTAACTTGTCGCAAACAACTTTGCTTACAGATACCTAATCAACACATCTTATTGCGCTATTTATTAGAGTAAACGCTCCTGTTGTTGCAGGAATGCACAGCCAAATTGGCATATTCTGGGTGGCTCCGTACACACGGGGATAGCAATTCTAGTATTGTACGGATAGGCAATCTGTGTCATCAAAATTTCACCGTTAACAAGTACCAGCTGATCGAGATCACTATTCCCATTAAACACCATATCCACCAAACGTTCCGGCATCATAGTAGCACTGTTCCCGTCGCTAACGTCCTCTTCCAACTGGATTTGATATCGGTATTGGTCCCAGATTCGAGCGGTGTTTTTCCAACCTCTGCCTCCAATACACAAAATAACTTTTCCAGCAGATTTTTTCTATTCATCACCAGTAACACCTCCCAAGGTCGTTATTTGCTTATTTAATAAATCTCTTACATACTTCAGATATCAATTGCAGCAAAAAATTATTCCGCTGTAAAACATTCATCACTGTTAAAACTATTCAAGCCTTCTTAAATCCAACTACTGATCATTATGAAAAAGCTGTCCCCTATTTTTCTCACATTATTGCTTTTCTGCGTAACTAATCTGCAAGCACAATCCAATACGCCCTTTGCGCGATTCCCCTCTATTAGTCCAGACGGATCCACCATCGCATTTTCGTACCAGGGTGATATCTGGACCGTACCTGCTGAAGGCGGTCGCGCACTGCGCATGACTGTTCATGAAGGATACGAAGGACGTCCACAGTGGAGTCCCAATGGGCAAAAAATTGCTTTTATCAGTGATCGCCACGGCAACGATGATCTGTTTGTGATGAATGCCAACGGTAGCCAGCTGCAGCGCATAACCTATCATTCTACGGCGGATCAGCTTACGGGATGGACTCCCAATGACAAACTTATTTTTACCACTAATCGCTTGTATAACCAAGTGGAATGGGAGCCCGAAATTCATACCGTATCTGCCGAAGGCGGCACCCCGGAACGCTTTTTTAATTCTTTTGGGATGATGGCCACGATGTCTCCCGACGGCCGATACCTGGTATTTGTCCGCGGATACAATGGCGAATACCGCAAGCGCTATCGCGGTCCCGCTAACAAAGACCTGTGGGTCTATGACACTAAAGAAGATTCCTATCAGCAGCTGACCAATTTCGAGGGCAACGACATGTATCCCATTTTTTCGGGCAACACCCTTTATTTTATCAGTGAGCGCAGTGGTACCTACAACATCTATAAAACCGGCTTCACCAAAAATGGAACCATGGGCAGCTCCCCAGAACAGGTTACCGACTTTGATGGCGATGGCGTTCGCTATTTTGATGTGGGTAATGATGGAAATAAAATTGTCTTTGAACGAAAGACCGGCCTCTACACCATCAATGCCCAAAGTGGTTCCGCCAAACAACTGCCACTCGATGTATCTCAGGATGAGCGATACTACACTGTAGAGCGCAAGTCTTTTTCCGGGGATGCTGAAGAATTTGCCGTCTCTCCCAGCGGCGACTGGCTGGCGTTTGTGATTGAAGGCGAAATCTTTATTAAACATAACGATTCCGAAAAGTCGCGATCTGTTAAAGTAACCGATCATCCATTTCGCGACCGCGATGTATCGTTTTTAAACGATTCGACCCTCATTTTTGCCAGTGACCGTAACGGCCAATATGATTTTTATGCGGTACAGCCTGCGCAAAAAGACAAGAACGATCTTTTTGAAAGCCTGCAGTTTTCGACAACGCGGCTAACAAATACGGAGGCAGCCGAACGCAATCCCGTCATTTCGCCCAACGGCAAACAACTTGCCTTTAACCGCGGACGCGGACAACTGGTTGTTGCCGACATTAACGGCCGTGCCAGTCTTGGTGAAGAAACGACCCTGCTCGATACCGGCTGGGCTGAGGCCAGCGATGTAGCCTGGAGTCCCGACAGTAAATGGCTGGCGTACTCTATGCCCGATCTCGATTTTAATCACGAAATCTATATCCAGCCGGCGGATAACAGCAAGGAGCCGGTGAACGTCAGCAAACACCCGCGCCCCGATTCCGATCCCGTTTGGAGTCCTGACGGCAGCAAGCTGGGCTTCCTTTCCAACCGCAACAACGGCGATGATGACGTCTGGTTTGCCTGGCTCAACCGCCGCGATTCGCAACGCACACAGCTCGAATGGGACAAAAGCGAAACACCGGAAGTCGTCTCGGCTAAAGACACTGTGGCAAAAAATGTAGAAATAGATTTCGACGGGCTGTACAAACGACTTCAGCAGGTAACATCTATGCCGGGCGACGAATCCGACATTGCCATCTCCAAGGATGGACAAACATTCTACTTTGTGGGTGACGAAGCCGACGACGATCTCTACAAAGCCAAGTGGGACGGCAGCGATGTTTCGGCACTAACCGAAGGCGGAACCAATCCATACAGCGTTCGTCTTAACACGAAACTCAACGCTCTTTACCTGATGCAGCGCGGGGGGCAAATCGGTCGGTACAATCTTGATTCCAATAAGCTCGAGCGACTGCCATTCTCAGCCAAGATGAATGTCAATCACAAGAAACAACGTGAGCAGATTTTTGAGGAAGCATGGCGCAAACTTAACGTCAATTTTTATGATCCCAACTTTCACGGGCAGGATTGGCAACAGATTCATGATCATTATAAACCCTGGGTCCTCCAAACCTCTTCCGACCAAGATTTTGAGGACGTGATGAATATGATGCTCGGCGAACTCAATTCCAGCCACATGGGTTTTTACGGATCCGATCGTGCTGAAACACAGGAACTGGAAACCGGCATGCTGGGTGTAGAAGTTGAGCCTGTATCCAACGGCGTTCGGGTAGAACGTGTGGTGCCCAATTCGCCCGCCGACCGCGAAGTTAGTACGCTTAATGTCGAGGATATCATTACTGCAGTCGATGGCCAGTCGGTAGCTCAAGTTTCTAATTTCTACAGCTTGCTGGCCGACAAAGTGGATACGCCCACGCTGTTACAGGTTCAAAATAATGCCGGTGAAAGCCGAGAAGTTGTTATTGAACCAACCGACGATCTCGGCGATCAGCTTTATAGCCAATGGGTGGAAAAGCGCAAAGAACTCACCGAGGAATATTCCGATGGGCAACTCGGATACATCCACGTAGAAGGAATGAACTGGCCCAGCTTTGAGCGATTTGAACGCGAACTGGTAGCCACCGGCGAAGGCAAAAAAGGCATCGTTATTGACGTACGGTATAACGGCGGCGGCTGGACAACCGATTATCTGCTTACCGTGCTCCAGTATCAGCAGCACGCCTATACCATTCCACGCGGTTCGACGCCCAATCTCGAGAACAACAAGACGAAATTTCGTGAGCATTATCCGTTCGGGGAGCGCCTGCCGCTGTCGAGCTGGACCAGCAACGCCATCACATTAGCGAATCAAAACAGCTACTCCAATGCCGAAATATTTTCACATGCTTTCAAAAACCTGGATCTGGGCACGCTCGTAGGCGAACCTACGTTTGGCGCTGTGATTTCTACGGGCGGCGCCGGTCTGATGGGCGGATCATACGTACGCCTGCCATTCCGCGGCTGGTATGTAAAAAAGACCAATAAAAATATGGAGCATGGTCCCGCAGTACCTGATATCGAAGTCGATAATACACCCGACTATCGCAAAGAGGGCGACACCCAACTTAAGCGTGCGGTCAATGAGCTTTTGAATCAGATTGAGAATGAAGAGTAATCGTTCTTAAAACTGATCTTTAGGCACTGTCTTTTAGAGGCAGTACCTTTAAAAATATTGACAAGTAAAGGATCGAAATTGCCTGAACAATTATCGTTCGACGCTCAAAAACTTAGCATTAATAGCCACGATTACCGTACTCAATGACATTAATACAGCTCCAACGGCAGGGCTCAGAACAATTCCATAGCTCACAAGCACACCGGCCGCCAATGGAATAGCAAGCGCATTGTATCCCGTAGCCCAAAAAAGATTCTGGATCATTTTATTATACGTAGATTTTGCTAGCTGAATTATAGCCGCAACATCATTGGGATTACTGTCAGTTAAAATGATATCCGCTGTTTCCACGGCCACATCCGAGCCCGCACCAATGGCTATTCCTACATCAGCTTGTGCTAAAGCGGGTGCATCATTGACCCCGTCGCCGGTCATAGCTACGTTCAGTCCCCAAGATTGTACTTCTTTAATCTTAGCTGATTTCTCATCAGGCAATACTTCGGCGAAGAACTCATCCAGGCCTAATTCATCAGCTACAAAAGCAGCGGTCTGCCGGTTATCACCAGTCAACATCATACACTGAATGCCCAAATTCTTAAGTTTTTGAATAGCTTCGTAGGAACTCTCCCGGATTTGATCGCCCAATGCTATGGCCCCTTCCAACTGATCATCCACAAGTACAAAGACTACCGTTTTACCCTGACCGGATAATTCTTCGTACTGATCTCGAGGCAACGCAATATTTTCTTCCCTGAGATAACCGGGACTTACAACCAAGATAGACTTTCCATTAACGTTACCCTTGATTCCTTTGCCCGTAATCGAACTAAAGTCATCAACTGCATAACTGCCATCAGCGGCATTTAAAATACCTTTTGCCAATGGATGCTCAGAATTCTGCTCGACAGAAGCCGCAAGTTTTAACAGCTCATCTTTGGAGTAATCATTGAACGTCAGTACATCGGTTACTCCAAACTCTCCCTTGGTTAGCGTACCCGTTTTATCAAAAACAAGAGCATCGATGTTTCGTGCCTGCTCAAAGGCCGCCCGGTTGCGAATCAAGAAACCGTTTTGGGCAGCCAATGATGTAGATACGGCCACTACTAACGGTACGGCTAATCCCAAGGCATGTGGACAGGTGATCACCATTACGGTTACGGTTCGCTCTAAGGCAAACACAAAACTTTGCGTTGACCAGAAGGTCCAACCAAAGAAGGTGAGGGCTCCAGCCCCAAGAGCGATAACCGTCAACCAAAAAGCTGCGCGGTTGGCCAGGTCTTGCGTGCGCGATTTACTTTCCTGCGCCTGACGTACCAAGTCGATGACTTGCGAGAGGAAAGAATCTTCACCTGTTTTCTCAACTTTGACCGTTAGCGATCCTTCTCCGTTCACCGAACCACCTATTACTTCATCACCCTGTTCTTTAGATACAGGTTTTGACTCACCGGTCATCAGTGATTCATTGACAGATGATTCTCCCTCCACCACTACTCCATCCGCAGGTACTTTTTCGCCGGGCTTAATCAGCAATTGATCGCCGGGCGTCAGCTCCTCTAGTGGGATGTCTTCTGTAGAACCGTCAGCCTTCAATTTATGAGCCTCGCTGGGCATTAGCTTAGCGAGCTCTTCCAAAGCTTTTGAGGCGCTCATTACCGATCGCATCTCAATCCAGTGTCCGACCAGCATAATATCCACTAAGGTAGCCAACTCCCAGAAGAATACTTGCCCCTCTACACCAAACACAACAACTGAACTGTAGATATAAGCAACCGAAATCGCAAGACCGATCAGGGTCATCATGCCCGGCTCTTTCTTCTTGAGCTCTTGGAACAATCCTTTTAAAAACGGCCAACCGCCATAGAAAAAGACAAAGGTAGAAAGAGCAAAAGAAATGTAAAGATCACCGGCAAAATGCAGCGTATCTCCAAACCCTAAAAATCCCTGGATCATATGGGAAAGCAGCAGGATTGGAATGGTAACAATTAGCGAGATCCAAAACCGCTTTTTGAACTCTTCTATCATCTGTGCATGATGATCGTGATGACTTGCCTGCTTGTGCTTGCTGGAATGATCATTATGGTGGTTCCTATGTTTATTCTCAGTCATAATATTCTTCGCCAATGAATTTTGATTCCAAATATATTAAAACCACATTCGAACTCCGCCGAGCAGGCTTACGCTACTTACTACATGCCCAGTCTGGGCTCCCAGTTGATACCGATATAGAGCGCAAATTCCTGCGCGAACTCGTAGCGGAACCGGAACCCAAGTCCAATATATTGGCTGACCAATCAGTCTTGGGTAAACAGCAGGTTGTACTCGGCTTTAGCGAAGCAGAAAAATCACCAGCTTCACTAATATACATGTGGCCTTCACTCCAATGGCCATACAATGAGAGATAAATTGTAAAAAAATATTCTCAAACCTGTTACAACAGATTAGTATTAATGTGTAAAAATTTTGGGCTTACCCAAGATACTCACCCTTCTTCATTCCAACGACTTTGGCCAATAATAAAACAGAACCAAAACTTGTTATTTAGAATTAATCTAAATAATTTCAGCGCCTGTTATTTAAAAACGGTCTAAATAAAAAGTCAAGTTTTAAATGGCTAAAATTTTCGTCTCAACATAACTCTGACAACCCCATAAATACCGTTGCTGATAACAAACCGAAACAAACTCAAAATCCTAATAAATACTTGTACAGTAGGTTAAGGAACAATATGAACTCCATTAAAAACGCACCCTTCCTGAAACTCTCTTTCTTTATTTTCCTTTTTGCTTTCGCAACAACTGCTTTCGGGCAGTCGGCTAAAATTCAGGGACAAGTTACCAACTCCGATCAGAAACCTGTCCCGGATATTAATGTAGCCCTGCAAGGCACCCAATTTGGCGATGCCAGCGATGCATATGGAAATTATTCTATTAACAATATTCCCGCCGGCGATTACATCCTGGTAGTGTCCGGTGTGGGATATACCAACCAACGGCAGTCCATTTCAGTAGAAAGCGGCGAACAGTTATCCATTAACGTTACGCTTTCCAACTCGAATGAAAAGCTGCAGGGAATCGTCGTCGAGGGCAGTAAAATCAATAAGTTCGCTACCCAGATGAGTGAATATGTGGCCAAGGTTCCAGTTCAGAATCTGGAAAATCCACAGGTGTATAATACTGTCAATGCCGAGCTTATTGACGATCAGGTAATTACTGAGTTTGATGACGTTTTAAAAAATGCGCCCGGTGTCTTTCAACTTTGGGAATCAACAGGTCGCGGTGGCGATGGCTCGGGCTATTATTCGATTCGCGGATTTTCGGTCCAGCCCAATATGCTTAACGGCTTGCCTTCATTGACCAACGGCTCCCTTGATCCCGCAAATGTGGAGCGAGTTGAACTTATCAAAGGACCTTCTGCTACTCTTTTTGGAACCAGTGTTACCTCTTATGGCGGACTTATTAATATCGTCACAAAGAAACCCTACGATACCTTTGGAGGCGATATTTCGTACCGCACCGGCAGCTTTGGATTGAACCGCATATCAGCGGATATAAATACTCCGATTAGCGCTGAAGAAGAAGTTGCGTTACGCATAAACGGTGCATATGACAAACGAAACAGTTTCCAGGATACCGGATTCTCGGAGTCTTATTTCTTGGCACCGTCGCTCTCATATCAGGTTAATGACGATCTCTCATTCCTGATAAACACCGAGCTCTACCACTCCGAGAGTACCAATCCCACCATGTTGTTTCTGAATCGTTCTGCCTCGCTGAGTGCCAATAACATTTCAGAACTGAATTACAACAACGAAAATTCTTACACCACCAATGATCTCACAATCAGCAATCCGGTATTTCGTCTGCAAAGTAAAATGACGTATCACCTTTCTGATAATTGGACATCTGAAACTGTTCTTTCACGAAGCTCTGCAAAGTCCGAGGGATACTACAGCTATATCTCTACCATCGGCATACCCGGATCGGTTTACGGCCGATATATTAGTGACCAAAATTCTACGACCATCGGTACCGATATTCAGCAGAACTTTAAAGGTGATTTCGAGCTGGCCGGACTTCGCAACCGAATGGTTATCGGACTCGATTTCTATCAACAAAATGTCACAAACAACAGCACCGGCTATATCGCCTACGATTCGTTTGATATGAGTAGTTCTGCCCCGGTGCCGGCAATCTCAAAAGCCGCCGTCGATACCATGCTGGCCAATGCCGGAGTGGGCAAAAGTCAATCAGAACAGCAGGTGTATAGCGCCTATATTTCGGATGTGATTACTGTATTGCCACAACTGTCGGCGATGGTTAGCCTCCGGTTGGATCACTTTGTGGAAAATGGAAGTCCCACTACGGAGGATGACGATTTTGAACAGACCACCCTGTCTCCCAAATTCGGGCTCGTTTATCAGCCAATCAAAGAAAAAGTATCGCTGTTCGCCAACTACATGAACAGCTTCAACAATGTAGCACCGGTTACTGCGGGTAATGATATCCTCAACTTTGAACCCGAACGTGCCAACCAGTGGGAAGCGGGCATTAAAACCAGCCTGATGGATAACCGGCTAAATATTACAGCAAGCTACTACGATATTCGGGTATCAAATATTGTTCGGCAAGATCCTAGTGATCCCAACAAACGTCTCCAGGACGGCGAAAATTACAGCCGGGGCGTGGAGTTTAACCTTAATGCTTCTCCGGTGAATGGTTTGAATATTACCGCGGGATACAGCCACAACAGCAGCGAAGTAACAGTTACCAGTGACGATGCACTTCGCGGACGTCGTCCAGAGCGAGCCGGACCTTCTGATCTGGTCAACGGCTGGATTAGCTATCGCCTAACCAGCGGAGCATTCAAAGGCTTGGGACTTGGAATTGGCGGAAATTACGCCAGCGACAATTACGTAATCAACCGTTCCACCACCGGCCGATTTACCATTCCGTCATATACCGTATTCAACGGCTCAATCTTTTACGATGCTAAAACCTATCGCCTGGATCTGAAAGTCAACAACTTTACCGACGAAGAATACTACAACGGATGGTCAACGGTTAATCCGCAAGCACCGCGTAGTATCACTGCCGGATTTACCTACAAATTCTAAGCGGTTATGCCTTCATTTAAAGATATCGTATTATTTGCCCATCGCTGGCTCGGTCTTATCACCGGGCTGGTGGTAGTTATTTTAAGTATCACGGGCTGCCTTTTCGTTTTTCATCAAGAAATTTCAAACATCGTCCGCCACGATACTTTTTATGCGGATGAGGTTCCTGCAAACCGGCAGACCTTGCCTGTCAAAGAGCTCCAGCAAAAAGCAGCCGATGCTCTGGATACCGACCGTCTGCCCTATGGATTGACCACCTACAAAAATCCCCAAAAAAACTGGTCGGCCATGCTGTATAGAGGCGGCGTGGATTCATGGACCTATTTCGGGACGATGGAAGTCTATAAGACGGCCTACATAAATCCCTATAGTGGAGAAGTTGAGGGAATCGTCAACGAAAAAACCGATTTTTTTCAAATCATGAAGGGCATCCACTGGAGTCTGCTGCTGGCTACGCCCATCGGCCAGCCGATTGTCGTTTGGAGCACGGTTATTTTTATCGTGTTGATGATTACCGGGATGGTGCTGTGGTGGCCCAAAAAGTGGAATAAATCCGGCAAGCAGAAGAGCTTCAAAATCAAGTGGGGATCGACCTGGCGTCGCGTCAACTACGATCTGCACAACGTGCTGGGCTTTTATTTTTTGATCATCAGCCTGATTATCGCCTTCACCGGGCTTTACTGGTACTTCCCCAGTGCCAAGAAAGCACTTCATTTTGTGGGCACCGGCGAATTCAAACTGCCGGCTGAGGAGCACAAAGAGTATGTATCAGCCGCCTCACCTGAGGATGGCGTCGAATCCCCAATGCAGGTTACCTACCGTAAAGCCTGGAATCAAAACCCAGAGGCAAACCGCATCAGTTTTATTAGACCAGCTAACAGCAGTGGGACGATCACAGCTACCGTATATCCGGACGGACAAACGTACTACGAACATTTTCACTTGAATTACGACCAATACACCGGAGAACTCATTGCGGAAGAAAGTTACGACGACAAAAATGCCGGCGAAAAGCTCTTGGCGATGAATTATGACATCCATGTAGGAGCCATCGGCGGACTGCCGGGTAAAATCATTGCATTCCTGGCCAGTTTGGTTTGCGGTAGCCTCCCCATCACCGGCTTTATCATCTGGTGGGATCGCAAGAAAAGAGAGTGGAAACGTGAAAAGCGATTGGTGGAACGCCGCAAAAAATCGGACGCTCCAAGAGAACGAATACCTGTATAACGATGGAAGTTTTAAGCAGCAAAGAGAAGCTAAGTATAATGCTTCAAATCCTTTCTGAGCTTCTCCAGTAAAATCAGTACCAACTTCACAAGACCCAACTGAAATATTGGGATGGCGTTAGTTGCCGACTCCCTTCATTTTTGCTACAAAAATATTACGGGCCACACCATTACCGATCGCCTGCTCGGTATCCTCAATCAGTAGCGTAATGGGACCTTCAAATGGTGCTTTCTCTTTAATAGTGATTTTAACGCCCGGCAACAAGCCTATTTTTTCAAGATAGCGCAACAGCTCAGGATCCTGATCTTTTACTCTGCTCACAATATATTGCTGATTCATCTCGGCTTCGATCAATGGTTCGGCATCCATCTCGGGCATCAGGCCATCTTTGGTGGGAATGGGATCACCGTGCGGATCGTGGGTGGGATCATCCAGCAGGTTGGCAATTTTATCCTCAAAGCGTTCTGAAATATGATGCTCCAGCTTTTCGGCCTCCTCGTGTACCTGATCCCAGGAATAGCCCATCACCTCCAGCAGATACAGCTCTAGCAACCGGTGATGACGAACAATTTCGAGCGCAATCTTTCTACCGGATTTGGTAAGACTTGCTCCCTTATAGGATTCATAATCCACCAGCCCCATTTTTGAAAGGCGCTTAACCATATTGGTAGCCGATGCTGAAGAAACATCCAGCGCATCCGCAATTTTTGTAGTCGTGGCTTTGTCGCCTTCAGACTCAAGCGTAAATATGGTTTTTAAATAATCTTCAACAGCTTGGCTCAACACCATGTTGGTAATATTGATGGTAAATTTTAAATCACTGCAAATATATTAATTCCAACAGGAGATTACAGTAGTAAAACTACTTTTTATGATCCCCTTTCGCCAATTTCATAACCACTATCGTCATATCGTCATGCTGTTTGGCATCACCAATATAGGTATAAATATCCTTTGAAAGTATGCTCAGCAGATTAGCTGCAGATTCATGTTTATGATTATGAAGCAAGCGATTCAATCGCTGCGTACCATAAAATTTATGGCTTTCATTCAATGCCTCCACAATTCCATCCGTATAAAGTACCAGCAGGTCGTCTTCGTCCAGCTCCAGCTCTACCTCTTCAATATTCTGATCGAATGAGGGACCCTGAGTGAGCCCAATGCCAATACCTTTGGGACGAAATTCTATTACATCATCATTTTTTTGCGCGTTAACCTTCAGGATAGGATTATGGCCCGCTCGCGCGAAGTAAAATGTTTGTTTTTTGAGATCAAGTATGCCATAAACCAATGAGATGAAGGTACCACGCGGAGCATTTTCAAAAAACAGGCGGTTGGTTTTTTTGAGAATTTCAGCGGGCGAATCGATCTCTCGGCACAAGCTGTGCAAAATCCCTTTAATAAACGTCATATAAAATGCGGCCTGAATACCCTTGCCGCTTACATCGCCGATCGTAACCGCTACGCGATGGTCATCAAGACGAACAAAATCGTAGTAGTCGCCACCCGTTTCGTGGGCAGGCTTACAGATGGCCGCCAAATCAAGATGCTGAAACTCGGGTGTTGCAACGGGCAAAAACGACTGCTGTACTTCCCGGGCGATCTGCAGCTCCTGTTTAATACGTTCTTCCTGGGCCAGTTCTTCTACATATTCTGGTACAAATCGGGGCAGCGACTGTCGCTCTCTACCTGTAGTGATAAACAGGATTCCGGCAATGACGTTAAACAGCAGAAATCCGCAAAAAATTACAAAAATATATAAGTCCGGTGATCCCCCGATAATCCATCCGCTGGAAGCCTCGATCATCAGTACAAAAAGAAAGTGCGTAAAAAGGGTAGTAAGGATATCCCAACGCAGAAAGATAAGCGCTAATGCTATTCCCAAAATAGCGGAAAAGATGAACTCTTGTCCCGCAGGGCCCATGGGTTGCAACACAGGCGTCATAAGCATTAAACCAACAGCGATTATTAATGCGGATACCCAGCTATTTTTGTAGAATCCATAAATTTGCGTGCCCACCACTGCAAAAACTCCCACAATCATAATAAAGCTAAACCAACCACTGTTGATAAACAGATAGATAGGCGACCAAGCCGCCTGATACTGCAAAAACGTGCGGTTTACTTCCAGGTATAAATCAGGAAACAGGAACAGACCGGTACTCCAAACGCCGCATAAAATAAATGCCAGCACAACAGAACGAAGTATGGTCTCCCCGATCGGTTTATTGAAGAACATCCCCTGCCGCAGAAAATCGTAACCGTACAGCTTGTCGGGCCAATATTGTCGCATCAGCGAATCACCTACGGCAAAGACGGCAAAGAAACCAATCGAAGCAAAGGCACCCGAAAATCCCATCTGGAGAGCCATGCTCAACAAATCAGAAGTTTCAACACTACTGCTGAACAGTGACGTGGTATTCCATTCTTGCAGAAAGATTAAAGCGGGAATTGCTAATCCGGCTACTACTCCAACCACCAACGCCGGTTTGGTATCGATGGCACGGGATCGAATCCTAAAATAAAACAGGATAATTGTCGCCAGCACAAACAGAAAAACAATAGCCCGGCGGGTCAGTTCAAGGACGTGAGGCATTCCATTCTGGCCGTCGATGGTATTATATGTGGCATTCATACTGACCAAGGCGCCCGTAGGCAAGAGAGTTAGCTCCAACTTTACATCTTGCCCCAGTATTGGTTTGGGATTCTCAAAAACAATATCCGCCGCAGTGCGCGAATTTATGGTTGTAAGCTGGATCTCCGACAGTTGCAGTTCATCCAACGACCAGCCGCTATTTTGCAAATGATATCCCGCAAGTTTTTGGATATTGGATCGCGTAAAAGTATGAGCAATCCCTTTGGAGCGTTTAGAGTTGGCAGTGTCGATCTTTGACGGATCAGAGTCATATCCCTTTTCTACATCAAATCGCAAGGCATTTTGCCATGCCGAATCGGGCAGGGTCTTCCAGAGCTGGAGATCACGATTGGCATCGAAAGCTGCAATGAGGGCCTCCTTTTGGACCGGCTGGGTGGGTACAATATTCGACGGATTGATAAACTCAATTAACCGCCCCTGTTCATCCAGTCGAATGGCAGTGTGATTAGTCTGGTTGGGATTAGGCGGACCTTCTCCGGAAGGCTGATGTTCTGTGTTTGCAACGTGCATCTCCCAGTAAAAAGGGAAAAGACCGGGGTAAACCGAATCTGTTAATGTGGCAATAGCTTGCTGTCTGCCCAGATGGGCTTGCAAACTATCCAGCAGCTGGCGTTTGCTATCGAAGGTAACGACCGGCTGCAAATTTTCGGAAGTATAGCCTAACTTATTAAACGCATCGATCGCTTTGGCTGTCGCCTCACTTTTATCCATCTTGGTAGCGATAGTGCTCCGGGGTTCCTGGGAGGCATAGCTCAGGAAAAACCAAAACAGGCACAACAATCCCACAGCCGCAAAAAGATAATCCCGAACGTTAAATGCATTATTTTTATTTAGTAGCGACATAAAACCCTAATCAGCCGATTCTTCATCACTTTGTGTAGTTTACACGCGAATATGCCAAATTGTTACGTAAAAATCTTTTCTGATAATCTTTTAATTTAGCATCTAATTATATGTGCCTGATCGTTTTTTCATATCGCCAACATCCCAAGTATGAGCTCATCTTTGCCGCCAACCGGGATGAAAATTATAATCGTCCCACCCGGCAGGCTCAGTTCTGGGATAACCATCCCGACATTTTGGCCGGCAAAGATCTGCAGGCGGGTGGCACGTGGATGGGCATCAATAAAGCGGGATATTTTTCGGCCCTTACAAATTTTCGGGATCCTTCCATCCAGCGAGACAACCCGCCCACCCGTGGCCATCTGGTGTTGGATTATCTAAAACATCCCGGGGCTCCCCAAGCGTATCTTAATACTGTTGATAGCAACGCTGATGAGTATATGGGATTCAACCTCCTGGCCGGGAATACCAATCAAATCGGGTATTATTCTAATCAACAGAAACATATTCAACTGCTCGAGCCGGGATTGTATGGACTCAGCAATCACTTGCTAAATACGCCTTGGCCCAAAGTGGAACATGCGAAAGAGAACTTGCGTCAACTTTTAGACCAACACGAAATTCCCGAAGATGCCCTCTTTGACCTGCTTAGTGATGATCAGCAGGCACCTGACGACAAATTGCCCGATACGGGTATCCCCAAAGAGATTGAAAAGCAAGTTTCGCCCATCTTCATTAAGAGTGACAATTACGGCACGCGCTGCTCAACAATTTTACTGATTGACAAACATGGAGGGGTCACTTTTACTGAACGACGATTTCTACCGGGTTCGATGGAAGTTAAAGAAGAAAACCGCTACGAATTTGTTATTTCTCAATAGTTGTGTACCGTAGCAGAGCCCGCCTTCGCCGAAGCTTTCTTCAATAGGTAAATATAGAATACCAATGTGGCTACGCGCAAGCAGGCTACGGTTAGGAGGTGATTTTTGGGACTTCCTCTGGGTGCGTACCTCCGGTGCAGAACCTATGATATACTTGAAAACCCTGAGGGTATATAAAGACCCTCAGGGTTTAAACAATTTACTTCTAAGCAGATATCAATCCAACGTGGTGCTGGCCGCTTCTTTGCCCTCGGGCGTATATTCTTCGGGATCGGGGGTTTTACCAAACTGAAAAATAATTACTGCGATAATTGCAATACCGGCCGGATAGAGAATCCAAGTGGGAACACCAAGTACCATAATTGCAATTAAGCTTACAATACTGATCGTCCCAACAATCATGGCATAGGGCAACTGCGTATTAACGTGCTCTACGTGATCGCACTGGGTGGCAATAGAGCTGAGAATAGTCGTATCTGAAATAGGCGAACAGTGATCGCCCCAAACCGAACCGGCCAGCACTGAACTGACGCTGGCATAAATGATTTCAGCGGTAATTGCATAATCCAATCCGGTATTATTGCCAATCTCCCAGGCCAGCGGCACAACAAGCGGCATTAAAATGCCCATGGTTCCCCAGCTGGAACCAGTAGCAAATGCCGTAAGCGCCGAGAGTATAAACACGATGGCCGGCAACCAATAAGGATTCAATGTTTCGCCAAATACGCTCATCAGATAATCGGCAGTACCCAGTTCCACGGTGATAGCACTAAGTGCCCAGGCCAACACGAGAATTAACAATCCATCAAACATGGTGTGCATCCCCTCCATCATTCCCTCAAGCATCTCATCAACTTCCAGTAATTTTCGAGAAAGTGTCATAATAATTGCTACGGTAATTGAGATAAGCGATCCCCAGAGCAATGCTTTGTATGAATCTGCAGATTCAATAATTGCCTGAACAGAACTCCCCTCTCCCGTAATAAACAAACCGCCCACTGTTCCTACGACAAGAGTTATAATTGGAATAACTGCGTTGGACCAGTGTGATACCTTTTTGGTCTTCTCGTCGTCTTCGATCTTATCTTTCCAGAGGTTATATGTATCGAGCTCAGGATCGTGCTTCGCCTTGTAAAGATTGATACGTGAGGTGAGCATGGTAGCAAAATCACGTCCCGACCAAGCAATCAAAATCACAAAAAGAAGCGTAAAGAACGCATAAAAATTATACGGCAACGAGTTTAAAAATACTGCGTAAGCTGATTCAGTGAAGTTCGGCATTTTTTCGGATGCATCAGCGATAAATCCGACCATCGCCCCAATCCAGGTACTTACAAGCGCTATTGTTGCTACCGGGGCTGCCGTGGCATCTACCAAATAGGCCAGCTTGGCTCGCGAAATGCGCAGCTTATCAGTCAATGGACGCATGGTACTACCCACCACCATAGTGTTGGCGTAATCATCAAAAAAAACGACAAATCCCATCAAGGACGTCATTAATTGTCCCCTCACTTTAGTACGGACATATTTTGTGATGCGCTCGATGACGCCGCGCGTACCTCCATTGTCGGTGATGATGCCCACCATTCCGCCAATCAGCAGGGTAAAAATGATGATGCTCATGTGTCCCGTATCGACAGTTGCGGGAACAATATAACTGTCGAGGGCAGCAAAAAAACTGGAGAAGATACCACCGAAACTCAGGCTGCCGGCCAAAAATGCTCCGCACCAGATTCCCAAAAACAAAGCGAACAGCACCTGGCGAAAAATGAGCGCGATCCCAATAGCAACCAGTGGAGGCAAAATGCTGAGCCAGGTTCCCGTTTCGATACCAGTACTGGCAGCCTGTGTTGTTTCAGGAGCAGCGTAGCTAAAATTCACAAAAAGAATGAGTGCACAGAGTCCGGCTACGACAACTAATGCTTTCCGCTTCATTCGATAGCTTTTTTGTTAGTGATTTTCGCTGATCAGCAAATGTGCGCTTTTGATCCATGAAAATACAATCTCTGCAGTAATTTGCCAGAAATTTTTGTGATGAGATTCTGACCTCAAATAAAAAACCTGACAGGTCTTTAGAAACCTGTCAGGTTTGAAAGTAAATGCATCTATACTAACCTAACTTTTCGATCGCAGTGTTAATGCGGCGAATGGTAGTCTCTTTGCCGAGCAGTTCAATAGTAGGCGTTAAATCGGGACCATAGCCCATACCAGAAACAGCCACGCGAAGCGGCATCATAACCGGACCAAAACCAACATCGTACTCTTCGATCACTTCTTTGATTTTATCTTTCAACGTTGTGGCTTCGAACTCATCTTCGTCGAGCTGTTCAATTTTTTCTACGTACGCTTCGAGCAGCTCAGCACTGTTGTCTTTCCATTTTTCCAGCGCCTGGTCTTCGTACTCCTCGGGATCCTCAAAGAAGAAGCGTCCCATCGTTACAAAGTCCTCTACCTTGCTGACACGCTCTTTCATCAACGGTATAATTTGCGTCATATACTCCTTATCGGGATCGATACCGTGCTCGTTGGCAATTTCTTTGACGCGCGGGAATAATTCGTCAGCCGGCTTTTCACGCAGATAGTGTTCGTTGTACCAGGTCAGCTTTTGATAATCAAACACCGCGCCGCCTTTACTCACGCGATCCAGCGAAAACAGGTCGATAAGCTCATCCAGTGAGTGAATTTCGGTATCGTCGCCGGGGCTCCATCCCAGATAGGCCAAGAAGTTGACCAGCGCTTCCGGCTCGTATTTCTGCTCGATATAATCCTTCGTATTAATGGGAATTCCTTCGCTTTCGGCTTTGCGCTTAGAGAGCTTTCCACCGCTTGGTGACATAATCAGCGGCAGGTGTGCCATGTTGGGTGGCTCCCACCCGAAGTATTCATACATCAAGATGTGCTTGGGGGTACTACTCAACCACTCTTCGCCACGAATTACGTGTGAAATGTCCATCAGGTGATCATCCACCACATTCGCCAGATGATAGGTGGGCATACCATCGGACTTAAGCAGCACTTGGTCATCCAGTCCTTTGGCTTCAAAGGAAACATATCCGCGCACTTCATCCTCAAAACGGACGGTCTCGCGGCGGGGTACTTTCAGTCGGATCACATAATCTTCGCCATCCTCCAGCTTGCGCTCCACTTCCTCTTCGGGAAGCGTGAGGCTGTTCTTCATCGACATGCGCGTGATGGCATCGTACTTGGGCGACGGATTGCCCGATTTCTTGAGACGCTCCCGCATCTGATCCAGCTCTTCGGGCGTATCAAATGCATAATACGCATTGCCCTGTTCCACGAGCTGCTTGGCATAATCTTCGTACATATCCTTGCGCTCACTCTGGCGGTATGGTCCGACATCACCGGGATTTTCGGGTCCCTCATCCACATTCATGCCGGCCCATTTCAGCGATCGTTTAATATCTTCTTCAGCGCCCTCTACATAGCGGCTTTGATCGGTATCTTCGATGCGCAACACAAACGTTCCGTCGTTGCCTTTCGCAAATAAATAATTATAAAGGGCCGTCCGTAAGCCACCTATGTGCAACAAACCGGTGGGCGACGGCGCAAATCGTACACGTACGCTACCTTCCATAAAAAATTGATCTAATGTTGAAATTCATTTTCAGCGGGAAAAATAAGGCTAGCACTTACGAGTAACAAGTAATGAGTAAGAAGTATCATTCTTTCTAAATCTGATATTCAATTTTAGAAACCAAATAATCGACTTCGGTTTCTGAAATTTTATCTGAACTTCTTTTTTCATTAATCATACTAAGCAACAGTTTAATTATTGAAGTCAACAATTTGATCCTGCCTAACGCTTTCTCTTTCCCAAGAATGTGCCGACTTTTAAAATACCATCCCTTACACTCCCGGGCTGATCCTAAGGCAATTTCATAGAATCTCGCTTTTTCTTTAGTTGAATTCCTTGAATACCCTTCTGTTATATTAGCACTTATAGAACCGGCAGATCTATACAATTGATCAGCCATTGAGAAAAATCTTTTCTCAATGATTATTTGTGTATCAGCCCAACAAAGATCAGCAAGGAATAAAGCAGCACGATATACTTTCAAATTCCATACTGCATCATTCGTAATTTCTTCTGGAATCTCGGCTAACCAATCCTGGTATTTCATTTTATCAAATAATTAGTGTCTTTATTAATAAGACCAATGAGCAAAATATTCCTTACAAACTAATTTCTTTTCACTCGTTACTTATTACTCATCAGATGCAATGAAATTAGCCTTACTCTTCCCACAATTCGCTCCCAACCTGTATGACTTGGCCGCCATGCTCCGGGCCGATCGTATTATCCTGCAGGATGTGGAACAGTGGTCGCGCAAAAGCCGCATTCATCGTGCTCAAATTCGCGTTCCCAATGGCACGCAGTGGATTAACATCCCCATTCGCACGCAAGACCGAAAAAAAGCCGTCAACAAGGTACGGATGGATCACTCCGAGGACTGGGTGACGCCACTGCTTCGCACGATTGAATACAACTATCGCAACAGTATTTATTACGATTTTTACGAGCCGGAGATCAAACCTGACTTTGAGTCGGCCTATGAGTTCGAATACCTGATGGATTTTGTGCTCTATATCCAACAGCGACTCTTCCGGTTTATGGATATCAGCATTGATTATGAATTGGCCAGCAACGTACCGGAATACGATTCCAATCCCGATCTTCTGATGGAACGACTTGATGCCGATGCACTTATTCAAGAGCACGACAGCCGGCACTACCTGCGGCAGGCTGAGAATCATCCCAACGGGCTGGGTATCAATCATCCGCAATACCACCAGCATTTTGAGGGATTTGAAGCCGGTTGTTCAATGTTGGATGTGCTCTTTCAGTTTGGACCTGAAAGCTTTCGAATCACCGATCAATTAAGGGTTGAAGATTAAGCACGATCTCTTAGCTTGTATATTGATTGCACGCATTTAATTCTTTTTACTATTCATGGATTGTCAAAAACATCTTTTTTCGCTTGATAATAGTCACCACTACATCAACTGCTCGTACCTGTCGCCGATGCTTAAATCAGTTGAGCAGGCCGGCATCGAGGGTATTCGCCAAAAACGAAAGCCCTGGAAGGTAACGCCCAATCATTTTTTCGAAGACAGCAACAAACTGCGATCGCTCTTTGGTCAACTGATCAACGCTGAAGCAACCAACATCGCCATTATGCCCGCGGTCTCGTACGGATTGGCAACAGTGGCCAAAAATATTGATCCCGCTCGAGGCCAAAATATTGTGATTGTCGGAGAACAGTTCCCCAGCAACGTCTATGCCTGGAAGCGATTTTGCCATGAGCACGATTGTCAACTCAAGATTATTGATGCACCTTCGGATTTTGACCAACGAGGGGAAACATGGAATCAAAAACTGTTGCATGCTATTGACGACGACACGCTGATGGTTGCGCTGGGCAACGTCCACTGGACCGACGGTACGTTATTTGATCTAGATACCATCGGCAAAAAAATACGCGCACACGATGCCTATTTTGTCATCGACGGCACGCAATCGGTGGGAGCTTTGCCCATCGACATCCAACAAATACAACCGGATGCCCTTATTTGTGCCGGATACAAATGGCTAATGGGGCCCTATGCCATGACGCTCGGCTATTTGGGTCCCCGGCTGCAGAATGGCATTCCCCTCGAAGAAGGATGGATCACGCGCAAAAACAGCGAAGACTTTAGCGCTCTGGTTGATTATGAGGATGAGTATCAGCCCGGCGCCCAGCGATTTGATATGGGCGAACGAAGCAATTTTATTTTAGTCCCAATGATGATCGAAGCCCTGAAGCAGATTCTCGAATGGAATCCTAAAAACATCCAGCAGTACTGTAAAACCCTAACCGCTGATTTGGTGCAAACCCTGCCGGAATTTGGTTATCAGATCGAAGATTCCCAGTGGCGGGCTCATCACATGTTTGGCATTCGCTTGCCGGAGATCGTGTCGCTGAAAACACTCAATCAAGCACTGGATCAACAAAATATTCACGTATCCGTGCGGGGATCGGCCGTGCGTATTTCACCGAATGTGTATAATGATGAGCGGGATGTTAAAGCACTGTTGGAAGTGTTAAAAGATTTGAGCGAGATATAAACAAGGAAAAGCAAGAAGTGAAAAAGTGAGGAGTAATGAGTAATAAATAATTTGTGCTCTTACTCATTACTCCTCACTCGTTATTTATTCTTTAACTATTTAATAACATAATTTGATAACATGCCCGATAAGTCATCAACAAACTCAAAAAAAGAACCAAACTACTGGCTCGTCTTTGGGATTGGCATTGCCTATATCCTGCTGCTGGGCCTGTTCACCTACTTTTTTAACCTGCCCATTTGATCGTTATGCACTGGATTGACTGGCTCGTTCTTGTCGTCTTCCTGGGATATACGATCTGGGACGGCACGCGTCACGGCAAGGAAAGCAACAATATCGAGGGATTTTTCCTGGCCAACCGCTCAATGCCGTGGTGGGCCATGGGACTTTCGGTGATGGCTACTCAGGCCTCGGCCATCACTTTTATTGGCACCACCGGGCAGGCCTACGTCGAGGATATGCGATTTGTACAGATCTACCTGGCCGTGCCTTTTGCGATGATCATTCTCTGCACCACCCTCGTGCCCTTTTTCAACAAACTGCAAAATTTTAGCGCTTATGAAGTTCTGGAAGAACGTTTCGGCCTCTCGACCCGACTCTTTACCAGCCTGCTTTTTTTGTTCTCACGTGGACTGGGACTCGGCATCATCATCGCCGCCCCTTCGTACGTTCTGGCGCTGCTGCTGGACATCCCGCTTTCTACTACCATTCTGATTATCGGGATCACCGCCACGCTCTACACCATGGTCGGCGGCATTCACGGCGTTATTCGCACGGACGTCAAACAGATGGCTGTAATGCTATTCGGGCTCGGCTTTTGCTTTTTCTGGATTCATTACCAACTGCCTGAACAGGTGGGATTCTCTGATTCGCTCTATCTAGCCGGTACGCTCGGCAAGCTGGATGCCCTGGATCTCAGCTTCGACATCAGCGAAAAATACAACGTATGGACGGGGGTGATTGCGGCACTCTTTTTGATGCTCTCTTATTTCGGTACCGACCAAAGTCAGGTACAGCGATACTTAACGGCCAAGTCACTGGATGATGCCCGAAAATCGCTACTGCTGACTGCTTATGCCAAAATTCCGATGCAGTTTTTTATTCTGCTGCTGGGTGTGATGCTCTATGTGTTTTACATTTTTGGAGCTGCCCCGATGACTTTTCGCAGTGTAGAACCAGCGGCACAAAAACAACAAATAGAACTAAAGGGCGAACAACTGCAGCAAGAGTATGAGCAAGTATATCAGCGGCGAAAAGAGTCGGCTCGGGATCTGCTTCAAAACCGAACCAGCGAAAATGCCAAGCAATTCCGGCAAGCTGATGGGAAGCTTAATGAGATCCGTCAGGCAGAACTCCAGCGGCAGGAAAAAATCACGCAATCGAGTCTCAACGATACCAATTATATCCTGCCCTATTTTATCCTTAATGAAATTCCCATAGGCATTATCGGATTAATTGTTGCCGGTATTTTTGCCGCTGCTCTATCAAGTATCGACAGTGAGCTCAATGCCCTGGCCACAATCTCTATTGTGGATTGGTATAAACGGCTTGATCCCCATGATCGCGATGAGGCATGGTATCTCAAATCTTCACGATTTACGACGGTATTTTGGGGTATTCTGGCAACGCTGGCAGCACTGGCCCTAGGCGAAACGCGGTCGATTATTGAGCTGGTCAACAAAATTGGCAGCTACTTTTATGGATCAATATTGGGCGTATTTGTACTGCTGCTGTGGGTCAAACGTGCCAACGGTGTGGGTGCGCTCACGGGACTTATCTCCGGGATGGGTACGGTGTTCGTATTCGATCGTTTTTATACCAATCCCGCGAATGGAGATTGGGAAATCATTATGCCATGGCATACCGTTCCCGAAGGATTCACAAAAAGTATCGAGTATCTCTGGTTAAATCCGGTGGGGACGACAGTGGTGGTTCTCGTGGGAATTGCAGTTAGTGTTATTTGGGATCGGTTTATTGCTATGCAATAAGTAGTCCACAACTCGTTAATCATTTTCCACGTCCATGGGATCTTCTGCACTGCCTACGATGGCTTCCAGCGCATCGGTAAGGGTTGCCAACCCCTGAATAGTACCATTTTCCATAATCAAGGCAAGCTCCTGATTTTTGTTTTGGAACTGATCGATCAGCTCGCTTACCGGCATTTCCGGCGGTACCGTCATGACCGGCCTGCAAAGGTCAGTAAGCTTCATCTTATCGGATGATAGTGCCTCGATATTTGCCAGCATCTCGGAAGTATAAATAACACCCAGAGCATCATCTTCTGTTTCCCCACATAATGGGTAGCGAGATTTGCCGCTCTGAACACAACTCATATTTTCGGACATCGAATTCTGGGTTGAAAGGAAAATAATCTCTGCCCCGGGCACCATCACATCCCGTACCGGCATCTCGTCAATTTCCAGGGCATTCACGACCTCCCTGCGTCGATCTTTCGACAGATTCCCCCGCTCCAATAATTCCACCATCTTATCTTTAAGATCAGATTTCGATCCCTCTTCTATCGACTCCTCCATCCAGGAACGCTCCATCGTAATTCCAAATAGCCTGAGTGTGCCTTTGGTAAGCCAGTCGCCCACATATAAAACCGGATAGATGGATTTGGTCCACCAATACAAGGGCGAAGCACAGTATTTTGATACGGTTTTAGCTCGTTCCACACCAAAATATGTGGGCGCCTGCTCTCCCCAAACAGTGTGTACAAAATTGATGACCACCACGGATATCACAATCGAAACAGAATGAGCTGATACCGAACCTATACTGTCGATATCAATCAGTAGTGCAATAAGTTCGGTGACTGCCGGCTCTGCAACAACTCCCAACAAAATACTGGTTGAAGTGATACCCACCTGGCAACCCGTGAGATAAATTTCAAGTTTCTTGGTCATCTCCCAGGCACGCTCCAGTCCCTTGTCTCCCCGAATCTCATTGGCATCGTACTGGCGAAGTCGGGTGAGGGCAAACTCAACAGCCACAAAGAAAGCATTGGCTATTAATAGGAAGATGCCACCTAAAAGACGAAAAACAATTTCTAAATTTATCAGATTTGGCAAACCATTAATGAAATTTATGCTTGTTGAGCATATCTAAACTTCAAAAAGATTGTGATGATTCGTAACCCAATAAAAAGCCCCACTGAACTAAATCAGTGGGGCCCTTATCAAATCTAAGCTCGAATATTATCCGTCAGGATTCAGGATATCGTCGATGCGTTGCTGGGCATCGGTTAAGTGCGTTCTGGTAGCACGGTCTCCGGCATCGTTGATCGCATCATCCACATTGTCTTGAAGCGTCTGTAGTTGTTCACGTACAATGGGGCGAATATCAGATTGACTTACATCCACGTTGATGCTAAAGTATTCCCGATATGCCGGCGGAATACTTGGTTCTTCGGTCATCAGGTATTCCATCCGCTCGATATATCCACGCTGTAGATTTCGACGAAATACATCGATTTCAGGTGAATTGCTATCGAGCTCACTCCAGATTGCATTGCGGAGATCATCCATCAGCTCAAACGGTGTATATGTATCACCATCGGATCGGGCATCCCACTCAATTAAGCGTCCCAGCATGCCGGGATCCGCAACATTGTTCAGAAGGCTCGTCTGTTGACTTCGGATATCATCAACGACTGAGCTCTCGTTGACCCGATCAAGCACTTCATAGTTTAACATCCAAGTGGGCGAAGACCAGCCGTAATCGGCCAACCAGTCCATAGCACGCTTTTGGCGCTCTTGCGATACAAATTCATAAACCGGCCCCTCTTGGCTGTGCGTTTTATCGGTCTCATATACACCACCAATATTATTGAGCACATGCCCTGTATATCGGCTCCACTGCCCTACAATTTGTCCGTAGAGTTCTTCGAGTTCATCATAATTGGCGCCTTCCCGATCAGTCCATTCTAACAAGTTATCGGTAATCCGTTGAAGGTTGGCAACCCCCAGTTCACTGGCGCGCATGGCATCGTTGGTGAGATCTTCGGTCTGTGAGCGAGGATCGGTTCCGCTGCTACCGTAAAAATAACGGGGATCGTCAGCACGTTCGCGGGTCCACTCATTCAGTTGAGCAACTTTTTCCTCCTGGGTCATATCTTCGGGAAACCAAGTGTACCCCCATTTTACAGCCCACTTGTCGTATTCTCCAATAGCGGGACCAAAACTTTCAACACCATCGCCCGGCTGGGCTACGTAATTGAACCGCGCATAATCCATGATGGATGGAGCGGTTCCGTGTGTGGAGGTAAATGATGGAGACCGAAGCGAATCTACCGGATAAGCGAAACTTGACCCAAAGTTGTGCGGCAGGCCAATGGTATGACCCACTTCGTGAGCAGAAACAAATCGAACGAGCTTACCCATCACTTCGTCTTCAAACTGGACACTGCGCGCTTCCGGATTGGCTGCTGCCGTTTGCACAAAATACCAGTTGCGCAACAGATTCATCACATTGTGATACCAGCCGATATCGCTCTCAAGGATCTGTCCCGTCCGTGGATCGTGTACATGCGGTCCATAGGCGTTCTGGATATCCGAAGCAAAATAACGGATGACCGAATAGCGCACATCTTCTGGACTCCATTCGGGATTTTCTTCTTCTGAGGGGGGATCTTTGGCAACAATCGCATTTTTAAATCCGGCTGCTTCAAAAGCTTTCTGCCAATCTTCAACACCCTGTTTTAGGTAAGGTCGCCATTTTTCTGGCGTGGCCGGATCTATGTAATACACAATAGGATTAACCGGTTCAACCAGCTCGCCATTTAAATACGCCTCTTTATCTTTGGGCTCCAACTTATAGCGTGTAACATATTGTACATCTTTGGCCTTGTGAGCATCGGCTCCATAATCGGTTTGTTGAATACTAAAATATCCAACGCGTTGGTCGTGCGGGCGCGCATCCATCTGATCGCCAGGCAACAGCACCATGCTGTGATTAATTTCGAGCGAGATAGTACCCGTTGACGAACTTGAGGGCGGGTTTGATGCCTCGTAAGTCATCCAGTTTCGAGCTTCAATATTTTTCGGATAACTATTTATGTGCTCGATATATGAGCGGTCCTGATCGAGCCGGCGAACGCGGTATTCCTCCCGCCGATAATCTTGCAATCCAAGTGCCTGCACATCGGTGGCATACAAGTCGGTAACATCAATGACTACGCCCGAGGAATCTTCGCCCAGCGACTTGATATCGAATGAGGCAATAATAGGTTCAAAGTTGGAGTTTTGAACCGCCTCATACACCGGCAATGAATCTTTGGCAACATTCTCATAGGATACGTGACGCAGCAAAATATCGTCATCTTTCTTCTGCCAGCGCACAACCTGTGTATTTAGCTTTTCGCCTCCATAGCCAATTTCATTCTGTGTCTCGGCAATACGGGAAACGAGCAACATTTCGCGACTCAACAACGAGTCGGGAATTTCATAAAAATAGTCGGAATCAATTTTGTGTACATCAAAAAGTCCTTCATCAGATTCAGCCTCATCGGTGATGACTTCACTGTAGGCCTTCATCCCATCTTCAGACTCGGGACCATTTCGTTGTTGAGAACTCGAAGGAGCACTCTTGTTTGTTTGCCCGGAGGATGCACAAGCTGATAAGAGGGCTACGCCCAATATCATCACGCTCATCCTCTTTAAGCTTCGTATTATCATAGAACTCATAGTGGATAGTTTAGGTTAAGCATTATCTTATTAAACCGCTTAAAGGTTACGTTCGTACGGGAATGATTCAAAATTTTTTAGGCATCCAGATGTAAAAAAATATTTTACATGCCCGATATAACCGACACTGAGCATTCATGAATGACAAAAATTATCAAAAAAAGTATAGTTACCAACTAGACTAGCCATAATCCGCTAGCTTTGTTACATTTAGTAAATAATAATGACCAAAAATAGAGGCCGATTGGAACACCTGCTTTATTTTTTTAAAGATCTGAAGCAAGTGGGTGCTATTGCACCGAGTTCGAAATTTCTTGCAAAAGATCTGGTTACACAGCTCAAAAAACGTCTTACCAACAACGACTGCAGTTCCCAAAAAATCCTGGAAATTGGGGCGGGTACCGGGCCTCTTACCAAACAGATCATTAAGCATCTTCGACCAAAAGATCAGCTGGATATTGTTGAAATTCATAAAAAGTTTTTCCAGATCGTCAAGACAAAGTATCGCCAGCCCAATGTTCAAGTTCATCATTCTGATATTTTAAAGTTTGAGCCGAGCTACCAATATGATTTTATTTTTTCCAGCCTGCCTTATGAAAATATGCCCGAAGAAGTATCACGCGAGATATGGAAAAAAAAGCTAAGTTTTTGCTCAAGCAATGCTTATATCAGTTATTTTAAATATCTGAAGTTTCGGGATTTTAAAAGCGATTTTGAAGAAAAGGTAGTCGAAAAATACGGCCAGGATAAAAAATTTGTATTCCTAAACCTGCCACCCGCCAAGGTTTATACCCTGGAGGTCAATCATGGAAATGCCATCGCAGCGGCCGAAAACGTAAATGTAGCCTAGCCAAAAAAGCCAAGGTTCAAGATTGAGAGCAGCAGACTAAACAGCAATGCCCACCCAAAGTGATCTATTTTCATCCCATCCACAAAAGCATCTGCCATCATCAACATAAGTGCGTTAATTACCCAGATAAATGATCCAAAGGTAAGGAGGGTGATCGGGAAGGTGAGAAAAACCAAGATAGGCCGAACAAAGGTGTTTATAATGGCCAACAACAAGGTAACCCCCAAGGCTGTTGCAAAGCTTTTGATTTGGACCCCTTTAAGCAGATAGGCAATCACAAAAATACCCACCGCATTGACAAATAGTGAGATAATTGCAGACATCATAACGCACCTGAACTTTATTTTTTTATTTAGTCAGGTGTACGAACTAGTCTGCAAAATGTTACCGATGGGTTAGGCTTTTAGCTTTTCGATCTTATCTGCCAACTCATTAAAAGCATGGCTGCATATATGATCAAATTCGGTGATTTGCTGTTGAAAATTATCCGAAATATTCTTGCTTTCCGCCTGCTGCTCCATATCCAGAATGAGTTCCCGGGCACGATCCATCCCCATATAACTGAGATTGGGTTTGATCTTATGGGTGATCTTCGCAAGCTGGTCCCAATCTTTATTGGCATAACACGCTTTCATCTGCTGAATTGCATCGGGCGTATCCTCAAGAAAGACTTCTGTGGTCTCAATTACAATACTATCATCGCCCATTGCCATTTCGCGCAGATATGACAAATCCGTTATTGGTTTATCACTCAAGGTAAAACCGTTACTTCATTATAAGTTTGTGACAATTAATCTTTGACGACCACAAATCGGACGCCAACTTAATGCTTATCAACCGGTAAGCATAACAATACCGATAAGCACCAATACCGCTATTTTAAAAATTAATGCCTTCCAATCTTTCATGAACCTATTCCCCAGAACTTTATATTACCTTTCGCCGCAATAGAGTGCTTATGTAATAATCAATATTCAATTAAAATTCAAGTTTTCCACATTCTATTACAGAAAACTCTTTTTATGCGGATGTACTTACATGAGTATTCAGGCAGTATTTTGTTACAAAAAATTCTAAATTTGTGCTGGGACAGCAGTTTTCCACAATATTATCCACACTTGTGTTGATAAGATTTATTTTATGTGGATAAGTCAGCTTTGCGCAGGCGGCGGGAGTTAAATACGACATTCACAGAGCTGAATGCCATAGCCGCTTCAGCCAACAACGGATGCATCATCCCCAACAGGGCCAGGGGAATCATTATCACATTGTAAAAGAATGCCCAAAAAAGGTTTTGCTTTATTTTTTGAAACGTTGCCCGGCTCAATTTGATAGCCTGCACTACCGACGAAAGGTCTCCCTTCACCAACACAATATCACCCGACTCGATGGCCACATCCGTACCTGTACCAATGGCGATGCCAATATCGGCCTGGGTAAGTGCCGGTGCATCATTGATGCCATCACCGATCATCGCCACTTTACGTCCCTGTTGCTGAAGCCTTCTAATTTCTTCCGATTTCTGATCGGGCAGTACACCGGCAATAACCTCTTCGATGCCCACCTCGTCAGCTACGGCCCAAGCCGTACGCTCGTTATCTCCGGTCACCATTACCGGATAAAGTCCCATGGCCTTTAATGTGGATATCGCCTGAACGCTGTCTTCTTTAATGGGATCTGCAACGGATATCAACCCGGCAAAGGAACCATCAACGGCAATCAACACGGTCGTTTTTGCTTCGCTTTCGAGGGTCATCAGCTGCTCTTCATATTCAGATGAAAATGCAATATTATATTCTTCAAGCAATTTTCTATTACCAATCAGCACATCGCTTTCGTTAACAGTAGCTTTTATACCTCTGCCCGAAAGTGCCTCAAAATTGCGGGAATCTTGCAACTGATACTCTTTACTTTTAACAAAATCCACAATGGCTTCTCCAATCGGATGCTCAGATCCTTTTTCGGCTGAGGCCGCATACTGTAACAGCTTTTCGTTGTCCATCTCCGAAACAACATCAGTCACTGAAGGGGCTCCTTTGGTAATCGTACCTGTTTTATCGAGCACAATCGTATCAATATCGCGCAAGATTTCTACGGCTTTCCCTTTGCGGATGAGAATGCCGTTCTCGGCCCCCAGTCCCGTACCTACCATTAGAGCTGTGGGTGTTGCCAATCCCAGTGCACAGGGACACGCAATCACCAGTACGGCAATAGCCGCATAAAATGCCAGGGCCATATCTCCCATATTAGGATTCACCCACGGAATAAATGCGGATGCCCAGACGGCAATCTGCTGAAAGAAATCGGGGAATAATAGCCACGCTCCTAAAGTGACCGCAGCCAAAACGAGAATTACCGGCACAAATACGGCTGTAATTTTATCGGCAAACTCCTGGATCGGTACTTTTGATCCTTGCGCCTCTTCGACCATTCGAATAACCTGACTCAAAAAGGTCTGCTCCCCTACTTTGGTAGCTTCTACTTTCATCGTGCCGTTTTGATTGATCGTGCCTCCAATAACCTCATCACCCTGGGATTTTTTGACGGGCATCGACTCTCCGGTGGCAATAGATTCATCAACCCGGCTTTGCCCATCGATAACTTTGCCATCCGTCGGTATTTTTTCGCCGGGACGCACAACCATCACATCCCCGACATCGAGATCACGAACCGAAACCGTCATCTCTTTTCCATTTCGGATAATGGTGGCCTCTTTGGCTTCCAGCGTCATCAGATTTTTGATCGCTTCTGATGCACGTCCTTTCGCCTTGGTCTCTACGTACCGCCCCGTAAGATGAAAAGCCATTATCATACCGGCAATACCGGCAAAACTGTGAAAGGGTGGCGCCATCCCAAAAGCATGCAGGAGCGCTACAAATCCTGTTGCTAGCGAGGCCAAGCTGCCCATGGCAATCAGCACGTCCATATTAGGAGCCGCATTAACGGTGGACTTCCACGCGCCGCGCAGCGTTTCATATCCGGGATAGAAAATGACAACGGCCGAAAGGAGGATCATCACACCGTGATAAACCGCTTCACCACCCGGAGTCTGCCCAAAAATCATTTCAGGAAGCATCCAAAGCATAATGGGAATGGTGAGTCCCCACGCCCATTTCATTTTGGATTTTGCTGCAATCAGTTTTTCATTTTCTTCCTGATCGGCTGGGAGCTGGTCGTTCTGCTCTTCTCGTACATCATAGCCCACGCTTTGCACTGCGTCTTTCAACAACTGGTCTTCCACGGCCCCGTTCTCAAATTCCACCATCGCCTTTTCGGTAGCCAAGTTGACTGACGCCTGCTTTACGCCTTCAACTTTAGACAGTGCATCCTCGACGCTGTTGGCACAACCGGCACAGTGCATTCCTTCGATTTTAAGTGATTTCTTCATAACAATATCAAAACTGGATTTACCTGAATTCACTCTGAAGTTAACATTCGGGCAAAACTAGCCGTAATACTGAAATAAAATAAATGTGTAAAATTTTTAGGTTTTACGTAACCTTATCCAGTGATTGGCGTCCGGCGACATCAAGGTGAGAACGAAATGTGCTGACGGTTTCGCCGGTAACATCTTTAAATTGATTGGAAAGATATTGGACACTGCTATAATTCAGCTCCCACGCAATTTCGCTGAGCGTCATTTCCTGATAGGTCAGCAACTCCTTCACACGCTCAATTTTCAGCTGGATTAGATACTGCTCAATAGTACAACCTACTTCACCGGAAAACCGGTTGCTTAAATAACTGTAATTCCGATGCATTTTTTCAGAAAGGTAGGTTGATAGCTTGGGCAGCTCCTGATCTTCTTCTATCCTCTTTAAATAATCGATAAGTTGCGTTTTAATCTCCTCAATAAGCGCATCGGCCGTTTCAGTAATAAGCTCAAATCCTCGCTGGCGAAGTTTTTCAGCAATCGTTTCAATTCCCTCTTCTGGGGGATCATCTACAATTTCTGCTTTTCCCAAATCCACAGACTGCACCCGATAGCCGAGATCATCAAGCAGATCCCGCACCGATGTAATACAGCGATCACAAACCATATTTTTAATATTCAGCGTAGCCATATAACGATAACGGGCAGTACATCTTTTTCGTTTGCCAAAATAAAAAGGGACGCAGAGAATTGCGTCCCTCAAAACGTAATATACATCAAAAAACTACTCTACCGTCACACTTTTGGCCAGGTTTCGGGGCTGATCCACATTACAGCCACGGTTAACTGCGATATAATATGAAAGCAGTTGCAGTGGAATGGACGTCAACAGTGGAGAAAGACAATCTTCGGTCTCAGGAATTGCACAGTAAAACTCTGAAAGATCAATCACTTCCTCATTCTTTTCTCCTGTAATGGAAATAATACGTCCCTTTCGTGCTTTCACTTCTTCGATATTGCTGATCATTTTTTCATTGGTATGATCGGTAGCTGCAACTACAACCACCGGCATCATCTCATCGATAAGAGCAATGGGGCCATGTTTCATCTCTGCGGCCGGATAGCCTTCGGCATGGATGTATGAAATCTCTTTTAGTTTAAGAGCACCTTCCAGCGCTACTGGGAAATTGTACGTACGTCCCAAATACAAGAAATTGGGAGCGTAGGTAAAGAGTTTGGCAATCTCTTTGAGCGAGTCGCTCTGTTCCAGAATCTGCTCTACTTTTTTAGGGATTTTGTCTAGCTCCTCAATTAACCGGTTGGCGTATTCGGGCTCAATAGTATTTCGTTTTTGTCCCAGCATAATCGCCATCATCGCCAGCACCGATACCTGCGTGGTAAATGCCTTCGTTGATGCCACCCCAATTTCCGGTCCGGCATGCGTATAAACGCCAGCATCGGTGTCACGGGCAATAGTAGATCCCACCACATTACAGACGCCGAGCGTTAATGCACCGCGCTCTTGGGCCGTACGCAAGGCTGCCAGCGTGTCAGCAGTTTCACCACTTTGTGAGACTACTAACATCACATCATCTTCATCGATAAGGGCTTCACGGTATCGAAATTCTGAGGCATATTCTACTTCAACGGGCAGTTTTGCCAAGTGCTCAAACAGATATTCGCCGACCAATCCGGCATGCCAGCTTGTACCACAGGCTGCAATAATCAGTCGCTTAGCATTGACAAGTTTATCAAGCACATCGACGATACCGCCCAACTGCACGCTGTGATTTTCCACATCCAACCGCCCGCGCAGGCAATCGGAAATAGCCCGTGGCTGCTCAAAAATCTCTTTGAGCATAAAGTGCGGATAACCACCTTTTTCAATTTCTTCTACGCTCATGGCCAGCTCGTGCACCTTCTTGGTGAGCGTAACATCATCAATGGTTTTAACTTCGTAATTATCCTTGGATACAATCGCCATTTCACCGTCATCCAGATAAACCACTTTTTTCGTATGCTCAACGATAGGTGAAGCATCAGAGGCAATAAACATCTCACCATCGCCAATCCCTAGCAGCAACGGCGATCCCTTGCGGGCCACAATAATGCGATCGGGCTCTTCCACATTCATGATGGCCAAGCCATATGTTCCCACAACTTGTTTGAGCGCCATCTGCACAGCCTGCTCAAACGTAATATCTTCGCCATTCCCATTCTCGTAAATTTCTTCAATAAGCTGAGCAATGACCTCGGTATCGGTTTCCGTTTTAAACGTGCGGCCTTTATTTTCCAGCTCTTTCTTTAGCGAATTGTAATTCTCAATAATACCATTGTGTACCAGCGCCACTTTCCCGGAGCCACTCACATGAGGGTGTGAATTCACATCATTCGGCGCTCCATGGGTGGCCCATCGCGTGTGACCGATTCCGACATAGCCGTCAGAGGGATTTTCTTCGAGCTTATTCTTCAGGTTTTGAACCTTGCCCTTTCCCTTTTTAATATCCAGCTTGCCATTATACAAGGCAATGCCTGCTGAATCATATCCGCGATATTCCAGGCGCTCTAGTCCCTTGACAATAATATCGCTAGCCTTTTTTTCTCCTATGTAACCTACTATTCCGCACATATAGCTGTTCTGTAATTTGAGTGATGATTATTATACTGTCTCTCTGAACCAGTCTACTATTAAGGCTAAAGTTATCATTCTGTGAGATATTTTAAAACATTTAACTATAACTTTTTAGATGCCGCATAATCATGCAATTATGTTTTTTTGAAGATGATAAATATACCAAATTCCATCCCTTAACCCTTACCCGGCCAATTGATGACCTCCGTATTGGCGTTCATACCATCAACCAAAAGTGGAGCAGAGCATTAAACGCATCAAAGACAACCCGTATTGTGCGTCCCGAACTCAACGACGTTTTTTCTAGAGGAACTCTTGATAGCTCAGAGTCTTGTATTTGGATTAACAGCCGCTACTTGCCTACCCAAAATCTCATTGAAAAGGTTCAAGACTTGCGCGAGGGACAATCCATGCAACACGGAAAAACAATTATTGCCGCATGCGTTAGTGGAGATCAATCAATACAATGGCACAAAAATAACAATCCTGATTTTAAAAACCTTTTTGTCCTCGAAACATCCGACTTTCTTTCTATTGCGCACCTTTGGGATTTGTTCCAGCTCAATGGTCAACAAATTAAGGAAGATGTTGCCCGAATTGCCATAGATGCAGCCCCAAATGCTGATATCTCGGAACAAGCCACACTCCAAAACCGAGATAAAATTTATATCGAAAATGGCGCAACAATTGAAGCCGGAGCAGTACTTATTGCTCAAAAGGGGCCTATTTATATCGGCAACGATGCAACCGTTATGGCCGGCTCGCTTATTCGCGGTCCTGTAGCCATCTGTGAAGGAGCAACAGTAAAAATGGGTGCAAAAATTTATGAAGATACAACCATCGGGCCGATCTGTAAGGTGGGGGGAGAAGTTAACAATTCAATTTTCCACTCGTACTCCAACAAGGGACATGACGGCTTCGTAGGCAATTCATTAATTGGGCAATGGTGTAATCTCGGAGCTGATACAAACACCTCAAACCTCAAAAATAATTACAGTACCGTTCGGCTTACCAATTGGGGCGATCGTCAAGAAGTGGAAACCGGCCAGCAGTTTATTGGCACGATTATGGGCGATCACTCTAAAACAGCAATTAATACGCAGCTCAATACCGGTACCATCTGCGGAGTAAGTTGTAATATTTTTTCTGCGGATTTTCCTCCCAAATTGATTCCCTCCTTCAGCTGGGTGGGCTCTAATGTGATTCAAACATACAAGTTGGAAAAAGCTTTTGAAGCCATGGAAGCGATGATGGCGCGCCGCGATGTTTCATTGACTGACGAATATCGAACGATGATGCAAAAACTATTTGGCGAGCGCGGACCTTCGCTTTAATAGTAAAGTGATTTAATTCCCCGAGCCTCTGGGTCGGAGTTGTTCATTCATGATGCCCATGCGGGCAACGTTCCTGCATCTATCCCAAAGACAAAATTAATCAACGAAAATGAAGCGGCAGTTATCATAATAATGAACACGATATTGAGCCACAGGCCGGCTTTCGACATCTCTGGAATAGTAAGCTTGCCACTACCATAAACAATAGCATTAGGAGGTGTAGCCACCGGCAGCATAAACGCACAACTAGCTCCCAGCGCAGCCGGAATTGCCAGCAACAAAGGATTTTCCCCAACTCCTATAGCTATCGATGCCAAAATGGGTAAAAAAGCAGCCGTAGTTGCGGTATTGCTGGTCATCTCGGTCAAAAAAACGATCAGCAGCACAACCAGTCCCACCAGCACAACAAGCGGCCATCCGCCAAAAAATTCCACCCCATTCCCAATCCATTCGGCCAGGCCAGTAGCACTTATTGCAGAGGCCAAGCTCAATCCCCCGCCGAATAATATGAGCACGCCCCAGGGTAACTGCTCAGCATCATCCCAGGAAAGTAAAAATTGCCCTTCCGACAAATCTTGCGGAATCAAAAATAATGAAACACCACCCGCGATCGCAATGCCGGCATCCGACAATCCCGGAACAATATCCGTAAGCAGCGGGCGCAAAATCCAAGCCAGGGCCGTAATCACAAAAACAGCTGCCACCTTTTTTTCTGCACTGCTCGTAGAACCTAATTGTTGGAGCTGATCCTGGATAAGCTTTTTTCCACCGGGCAATTCGGTAATTTTTATAGGATAGATTACTTTTGTAAGCATGACATAGAGCAGTGGCAACGAAATCACGACCAACGGTACGCCAACCATCATCCACTGTGCAAAACCGATCTCAAATCCATAATTTTCGCTCATAAATCCCGCCAGCAGTGCATTGGGCGGCGTACCAATAATCGTAGCCATACCCCCGACATTGCAGCCGTAGGCGATGCTGAGCACCAGTACAATCTCAAAATTTATTTTGTCGCCACTCGATTGCTGGTTTTCTACCAGCTTCAAAATTGAAAGTCCTATGGGCAACATCATTAACGCCGTTGCCGTATTACTAACCCACATACTCAAAAAGGCGGAGGCTAAAATAAAGCCCCAAATAATTGAAGTGGGTTTGACACCAACAAATCGCACGATATTGAGCGCAATCCGTCTATGTAAATCCCACCGTTCCATGGCAATGGCAATAATAAATCCCCCCATAAACAAAAATATTAACGGGTTGGCATAGGGCGTAGTTGCTTCGGCAATGGTAGTTACACCCATTATCGGCAACAACACCACAGGTAGCAGCGCCGTCACCGAAATAGGCAGAGCTTCAGTAATCCACCAAACCGCCATAAGCAAACCTACAGCTGCAGTGTCCCATCCTTCGGCAGAAAGTCCATCGGGGGCCGGTGCAATCAGCACTAAAATAAAAATGGCTAATCCTGCAAAAAATCCGATGCTTTTTCTAAGTCCAAGTGATGTTTGGTTCATACTTTTTTTCTCTATTAACGGTAGTTTTCTAAGTAAGCTGATACATCTAAATCACACATGCAACGGCGGCTTTTAACCCAAGCACAAAACAACTATTTCTTGAAGAAGAAAATAAATAGGTATTCTGCAGTATTCACCGTACCTTCCACATTACATTTAATTACCCACCTAGCACGTATATTTTTTGAAACGACGCGTTTATTCAACTCTTTTCATCTAATATCACTTTAGGTGTACACAAATACACAGTTATATATTATGGCACAAGGAAAAATTAAATTTTTCGACACACAAAAAGGATTTGGATTTATTGCACCAGATGATGGTGACAAAGACGTCTTCGTCCACAGAAACAATGTTGAAAATCTTGATTACAACCAAGGACTTGAAGACGGCGAAGCCGTTGAGTTTGAGGTAGAAGAAACACCTAAAGGCTTAAGCGCAACAAACGTAAAAAGCCTGGACTACAAATAGTCTTCAAAAATCTTACTGATTTTTAAAAGCCCGCTTTTTGAGTGGGCTTTTTTTATTTCCATATCTATTGTAACTGTATAGCGCCCACATTTTGGGAGCCCCTTGCAGTTGGTAATTTAGCTTCTACATTGCATGCAAATTCAAGAATACAAATAGTCGTAATTCCATCGCGGTATATCATTATAATTTTAGGGATACATAAAAGCAGATAGCAGCTATGCATTGGTATCTTCAAGTACTTAAAAAATATGCAGACTTTAATGGAAGAGCGCGCCGCAAAGAATACTGGTACTTTTACCTGATAAACCTTGTCATCAGTTTTGTATTGGGATTTTCTGCCAGCTTATTTCGTGCTGCAAATCCAGAATCTATATTCGGTATCTTTCTCGGCGGCCTAACATTGATCTACTCGCTAGGGATTTTCATCCCCAGCCTGGCTGTGGGCGTCCGCCGACTTCATGACACCAATAGAAGCGGAGTGTGGCTACTTATTGGTTTTGTTCCATTTGTCGGGGCTATTATTTTGATCTACTTTTTTGTGCTCGACAGCCAGCCCGGTGAAAACCAATACGGACCTAATCCGAAAGAAAACCAAACGGCAGACGTTGGTAATTTAGACTTATAATCTGATTGGCAAAGAATCAGAAACTGTCTGCCAAATTGTTTCAAATTAGGTTTTAAAACTGCTATATTTGAAGCTGTAAAAATGCCCAAGTGGCGGAATTGGTAGACGCGTATGCTTCAGGAGCATATGGGGATTTT
>CAZBCG010000013.1:0-78103 GCA_964490705.1 uncultured Balneolaceae bacterium
CTGCTAACTGCTAACTGCTAACTGCTAACTGCTAACTGCTAACTGCTAACTGCTATGTCAACCATATTCACAAAAATTATTGAGGGTGACATCCCGTGCCACAAAGTGGCCGAAACCGACGAGCATATCGCATTTTTGGATATCAATCCCATTGCCGAGGGACACACGCTGGTGGTGCCCAAGCAGGAGATCGACTACTTTTTTGATTTGCCGGATGACCTTATCCAAAGCACCATGGATCTGTCACGTACGATAGCCAAGGCTATTGATGAGGCGCTGAATCCACTGCGGACGGGCGTTATTGTACAGGGATTGGAAGTGCCGCATGCACATATACATTTGATTCCATTATACAAAACCAACCAGGTGATGGCGTTGGGACACAACGTATCCGTAAGCGAAGAGCGAATGATTGAACTGAAAGATCAAATTGCAGCCAACGTAGAGCTATGAAAATATCGATCCTGAACGGCCCCAATTTAAATATGCTGGGCAAGCGCGATCCCGAGCAGTACGGTACCGACACGCTCGATGATATTGAGGATCTGCTCATCAACAGCTTTCCCAACCACGAAATGGTATTCTTTCAAAGTAATCTCGAAGGCGAACTGGTGGAGGCCATTCAGTCGTTGATGGAGAGCGATGTGGATGGCGTGATGGTCAATTTTGGCGGATACTCCCATACCTCGGTAGCCATCCGTGATGCGCTCGATCTGATTGAGATTCCCATTGTGGAAGTGCATTTGTCAAACATCCATGCCCGCGAAGAATTTCGAGAACAAACGCTCACGGGAGCCGTTGCCGATGGCATTATCACGGGATTTGGGAAACAAAGTTATATGCTTGGGGTACATGCCCTTGAAAAATTGGTTAATGGTGAATAGTTAATGGTTATTTCGATCCCGACCAGCATTGCTGGAGCAATTTGTGGATGCATCTAATTTTCAAAAAAGCTCTCTCTTGCGCCTGCCAGCCGAAGCGTTGGCGTAGGCTGGGTTGAGATGATATTCTTGCCAAAATACCTGTTAACATAATAGTATCATTTGAAGAAGCTACGCGAACTTTTTTCTGATACAGTTGTCTATGGCATCAGTAATGTGCTAGCGCGCTTTGTCGGCTACCTGCTGGTGCCGCTGCATACTGCCGAGTTTATCACCTCGCAGTATGGGGTCGTTAGTTTGGTGTATGCCGGACTGGCCTTCCTGAACGTTGTTTTCACTTTTGGGATGGAATCAGCCTACCTTCGCTATGGCAAAGATCGTGACAAGGCCACCGATATTTTTACGACCCTGCAGGCGGGGCTGGCTGCGTTATCCACCGTCTTCGTGTTGCTGCTGATCTTATTGGCGCCCGTCATCATGCCCGCAATGAACCTCGAAAGTACGGGTAACCAAAATCTGTTTTGGCTGATGCTGGGCATCCTCTGGTTCGATACTATGGTGCTCGTGCCCTTTGCCGAGCTGCGACTTGATCGCCGAAAGTGGCTCTTTGCTGCGCTCAAGACCGGAAATATCGTTGTGAATGTCGGTCTTCAGTTTTACTTGATTCTCGAGCTCAACTGGAGTATCGATGCCGTCTTCTTTGCCAGTTTTATCGCCTCGGCCCTTACCGCTTTTGTGATCTGGATCTGCACCGCCGACTTAATTACGGGTTCGTGGGATACGCCCGTTCTAAAAAAAGCAATTCGCTTTGGACTACCCTTTATTCCGGCCGGTCTGGGATTTGTCATCAACGAGATGCTCGACCGTTTTTTTCTGGGCAATTATTTGTCACAGGATACCGTCACCCAGCTATACGGTCCGGATTTAGTTCCCGATGATATCGTCGGGATTTACAGTGCCTGTTATAAATTGTCGGTGTTTATGCTGCTGCTGGTTCAGATGTTTCGGATGTCGTGGCAGCCGTTCTTTTTGCGCAATTCGGATGATTCCGAAGCACCGTCTCTTTTTCGGGATGTCTTTCGCTACTATAATGTGATAGCCGGCATTTGTTTTCTAGTTGTTGCTCTTTTCGCCCAACAGATTGTGCAAATTAAAATCCCCATTATGGATGCCTACATCGTGGGGCAAGAATACTGGGCGGGGCTGGGCATCGTACCAATCTTACTGGGCGCCTACTGGTTTCATGGCTGGTATATGAACTTTACGGCCGGTATCTTTATCGAAGAGGAAACCAAAGTACTTCCGGTAATTACCCTGATTGGTGCCGCTGTAACCATCACCGCCAACCTTATCTTGATTCCCGTGTATGGCATGATGGGTTCGGCTACAGCCACGCTCATCAGTTATGGAATTATGGCCATGCTGCTGTATTACAAAAGCGTGCAGGCCTATCCTGTTGACTATCAACTGGTGCGTACCTTCCTGATGATGGGGATTGCTGCCGCCTGCGTCTATTTTGCACCCACCGCTACAGAATGGATGCAATCGGAATGGATAGGTCGTTTTATGATGTTAGCATTAGGGAGTGTAGGAATTTTGCTCTTATCGATTCCATCTTCGTTTAGCATGCGCTCCTGATATACGATTACTAAAAATAATTATTGGGATCGATTTCCTGCACAAAACTGACATTATTTTGGCGAATCATTCAGAAATTATTTAGGAGTCATTATTATGGAAGGCAAAGTTGGTATTTATGTTGATGCGGTAAATGTAACTATGAACGGCGGTTTTGGTCTGCGCTATGATATCCTTCGAAAGTTTGCTTGTCGCGATGGATCATCACCGGCACGCATGAATGTGTATCTGGCTTATGATGAGCGTCGCGCCGAAGAGGATGAATCTTACCGAAACAAGACGACGCGATTCAGTGAGGTGCTCCGCGATTTTGAGTACAAGGTGATCGAAAAGCCGGTGCAATACTACGAGGATGAGGAGACCGAAGAAGTGATTACCCAATCCACCGTAGATATGGATATGGCGGTGGATATGATCATGCAGGCTGAACATCTCGATAAAATTATCCTGCTGACCAACAACGGCAGTTATGTAAGCGTAGTCAATGCTGTCCAAAAGCAGGGCGTACGTGTAGAAGTTATCGGTTTTGATGATATGTCGAGCAACTTGAAGAAGGCTGCTGATATGTATATTTCAGGATATTTAATTCCCGGCCTGTTGCCGATTGAGTCGCCCTACGCCTGGGGCAAAGTTGGATCGCGGGTGCGCGGTGTTTGCTATGATTTTTCCCACGACGATGGTTATGGTTTCTTACGATTCTTGGTCAAGATGAATGAGAATCTCTGGATTACCGATTCCCGTTTTGAAGAATCACCCTATAACACAGTATTTGCTCATATTTCACAGTTTGAGGAAAATTTTGATACGAGCTATTTGCCCAGCCGCGAACTGATTTTCGAATTCGACTTGGTAGAAAATGAGAAAGGGCTCGTAGCCGAGGATATCGTGCTGGTAAGTGCTCCTTAAGCAAAAAAAATCATCCGGGTTCTGAATCTGAAGCCGGATGAATAGATAGGTCTTTTCGTTCTGATTCATCAGGCGACAACCCCAGTCACCGGATGAAATAGGAAACAAATGCTTGGAGGGAGTTATACTTCCGAAGTAAATCCCCAAAAGAAAAAGGGATTCTGCTATGATCGACAGAATCCCTTTTATAAATGCAAGTAGTGAAGAAGCCTTACGTCTTCAATTTATTGCGATTTATTTGTCCATCAGCTCACGAAACTCTGAAAGCACAGAGTGTACGTGATCGCCTGATGTATCTAGAAGTTGTTGTTCTTCTTCGTTTAAGTCAACCTCAATTATTTCTTTGATGCCGCCCTTGCCAAGCTTGACGGGAACGCCCAAGAAGAGATCCTCTTGGCCATATTCCCCCTGTAGGTACGCCGCGCATGGGAAAATGCGATTCTGGTCGAGCATGATGGCTTCCACCATCTGTGCGGCTGCAGCGCCCGGTGCATACCAGGCGGAGGTGCCCATCAGGTTGACGAGTTCTCCGCCGCCGCCTTTAGTGCGTTCGACGATTTCGTCGAGCTTGTCATCATCAATAAAGTGTGTGACGGGCATGCCCGAAATAGTCGTAAATCGGGGCAGGGGCACCATGGTATCGCCGTGTCCGCCGAGCAGCAGTGCCTGAATATCTTTGGGGGATACATCGAGTTCTTCGGCCAGGAATGAGCGATAGCGAGCGGTATCCAAAATGCCGGCCATACCCATTACGCGTTCGGATGGAAATCCGCTGGTTTCGAGCGCTACTTGCGCCATCACGTCGAGCGGATTGGAAACGATAATCAAAATGGTGTTGGGCGAATGCTCGACCAGCTGCTCAACAACACTTTGTACAATATTGGCATTGGTTTCGAGCAGGTCGTCGCGACTCATGCCCGGCTTGCGCGGAACGCCGGCCGTAATAACGCAGACATCAGAATCGGCCGTATCTTCATAATCAACAGTTCCGGTTAGCTTTGTATCAAATTTGTGGATGGGCGACGATTCCCACTGATCAAGGGCACGTCCTTTCGAAGGATAAATTTTTTCGCCGTTTTTTTCTTGCACGATATCGACCATGACCACTTCTTTGGCGAAATCGCGTTGTGCTACGGCCATGGAAACGGTTGAACCGACATTTCCACCGGCACCAACTACTGTTACTTTCATGAGACTAATGATTTTTGGGATTAAAATTTCATGCTAAAGATAACGATTGGAAGTCAGAAATTCGAAGCTTAGACAAGATTGAGTGTTTCTGTGTTAAGGTGTTAACGTGTTAAAAAATCTACTAATTACTTTAGCACGTTAACACATTAGCACGTTATGATCCTTGCCTGGAATCCATACCCCACATCAGTTTTTGGCGAAGGGTATCGAAATAACTCTGGTTGGGTAGTTCGATCAGGTCAATGGTAAAATTGGACCGCTTGATATTTACTTCAAACGGATATGATTCGATTTCGTTAATTTGTCCATCGTACGAAAACAGGACCTCGTGTTCTTGCTCATCAACTCGAATTTTCAGGGATTTATTTGATGGCAATACCAGTGGCCGGGTCGTTAGGGTATGGGGATTGATCGGTGTAAGCACCATCACATCGGTGTTCGGCATCACGATGGGTCCGCTGGAGGATAAGTTGTAGGCCGTTGAACCGGTGGGCGAAGCTACGATCAATCCATCCGACCAGTAATCGTTGATGAACATATCATCGTACTCTGCGTGGACGTTCACCATCGAAGTGGAATCCTTTTTGGCAAACAAAAACTCGTTGAGCGCGTGATAAATGGTGCCGTTACTGTCGGAGGCCTCCAGCAGGTAGCGCTTGTCGATGCGGTAATTGTCTTCGAGCAGGTAAGTAAGTGCTTGATGCAGATTCTCTTTCTGCGTGTAGGCCATAAAACCCAGCCGACCGCTGTTCACACCCAGAATCGGCTTCTGGATGTTTTTCATCAGCCGCGCGGTGTAGAGCATTGTGCCGTCGCCGCCCAGTGCAATGATGATATCTGCCTGATCAATGGCCGATTCTTCATCATCAACAACAACCGCCGAAGGATGATTTTCGCCGCGATACAGCTCTTGAAGTTCGGTGCAAAAGATAACCTGCACCTCGTGGTCGTCGGACCAGTTAAGGAGCTGAATAAACGGCTCTTTAACCGAATATTTTTGCGGATTCGCTATGACGGCAAATTTCATATATCCTGATTCATATTTTCGGCCGCGGGTAGGGTTACGCCTCTCAGATTAAACCACCAGGGATATTCGTTCAACTCGAGTCCTTCAATTTCGTTGCGCATCAGCGCAGCTTGTGTTACCGAGAAACGATATAGTGGCTGGTAGTCATCCCACAAATTATTGGGGATAAGCGGATAATTCTTGGTGAATAAAAGTTCCGTATTTTGGGATGGCGCCTGTATCTGTATCATGTTCAGCGACGAGCCATAGGATGACAGCGAATTCGAGAGCGTTCCCAAGAAGGTGCGTACGAACGGATCATCCGAATAGACCGCATAGAGCTGCTCGTTTAGACTGGCAGGATCTATAGACACATTGCTTGTATCGGTAGTTTGAGATGTTACATACTTGCCCGGAAATTGATTGGTATAGGAGATTGAATCGGTAGCTAAAAGGTGGAAAATCGTCTGTGCTCCCGAATTGGTCAATTTGCTGTGGGGATTATGGCGCAGCACATATTCAGTGGACCCGCTGCCCTGTTGCAGGGCGAAACGATCCTCGTAGGAACCCATGAGAGCACCGTCGGTGTTGAGCACATTTTTCATCAGCTGGGGACCCAGTTGAGGTAGTAGATACAAGTTGCCGGTTCCCATTGAGCGGAAGAGATCAGACTCCGACTTCGAAGTCGTAATGTCAACGCGATTGAGATTGATTTCCTCGGCGTTGTAATAGCCGTTAAACTTGGAGAAGGTGAGAACGGATTCTGATGAGCTTCGCTGCGTAAAGTTAAATGGACCGGCACCCACGGGCGTGAAATTGGTTACAGTTTGAGCCACAGCTTCGTGGGGATAGATTACAGCAAAAGGGGTAGCTAACTTTTTAAGAAAGTTCGGATCTGGCTGTTCCAGCTCAAAGGTTATCGTTTGCTGATCTTGGACTGTTATTCCCGATACACCGCTAATACTTCGGTTGGTAGGATGATATACCAGCCGCTGCTCTTGATAATAAGGTTCAAACCCCTGGATGTTCATAAATAGATTAGCAGCATGAGGTGGCACATCCGATTTGGCCATTCGTTCAAATACATATTTTACATCCTGTGCCACAAGTCTGCGACCGGTTCCTGTGCTAAAGATTTCACTGTCCTGGTAATAGATATCCGGCCGCAGGGTAAAGGTATAGCTCAGAGAATCGTTGCTGATCTCCCAGTTATTGGCCATACCGGCTACGACCGAGCCGTTTTGATTTAGTCGAACGAGTCCCTCATACACCAATTGCACGGCCCGCATGGAAGCGGCATTGTCGGCAAATAGAGGATCCAAAGAATTTATGGGCTGATATTCGCCGATAAGCAGTTCACGGAATTCAGCGTCACTTTTCGATGGTGACTGTTTGCTGGTCGTATCGGTAGCAATAGTCGTGGGATTTTCTTCTACCACGACCGTCTCGGGCTGCTTGCATCCCCAAAGCAGAAATAACGCTGAGCAGAAAACCAGCAGTTTGTTTTGTACAGCTAATGATTTCATAAGGTGTACCATTTTATTAAAAAATTTAGAGCCAATAATTGCTGATCTTAATCTTGAGATCCTTTTAATCCTTTGATGCCCTTTATGGCTTTTTCATCCAACAGATTCGTATCGTACGACCGGATGCGCCCGATTTTTTGCTGATGCCGTTCTTGAGCAATGTCAACTAAATTTAGCATTAATTCACGCATATTCATTCCGCTTTCTTCCCACAGATAAAAAGAGAACGAGCCGGGGATAGTATTAATTTCGTTAAAATATACATCCTTGGTGTTGGCATTGATTAAAAAATCGAGTCGGGCTATGCCGCTGGCGCGAAAGGTCTTAAATATTTTTTTGGACAGCGTTTGGATCTGTTCCGTAAGCTTATCGGAAATGTCTGCGGGAATGACGCGATCGGCCGAGGCCATTCCTTTTTGCCCGCCGTCGGACTGGTATTTATCCTCAAACGAGAGGGTTTCATCTTGCCCCAGTGGACGTTCGCATACGCTTGTTTGCATTTTTTCGGGCGAACCCAGCACCGCACAGTTGATCTCCATCAGTGGCGTGACGGCCTTTTCGATCATCAAATTGTTATCGTACCGGAAAGCGGTCTCGACTGCTTCAACAAGGGAGGACTCATTCTCAGCTTTAGCCACGCCGATGCTGCTGCCCAGGGTGGTCGGTTTTACGATGACCGGATATCCTGCCTCCTCAGCAAACCGGATAATCGAATCCTGATCGTTTTCCCACTCGCTTTCGAAAAAATCATATTCATCCAGTACGGGAATGTCATGCGCCCGGCAGAGTTCCTTGGCTTTTACTTTGTCCATGCCAATGCTCGAGGCAAAAACGCCGCTGCCGGCATAGGGAATATTATAGGTCTCACAAGTACCCTGGAAGGCTCCGTTTTCACCTTCTGAGCCGTGAAAAGCGGGAATTACGGCATGAATATCGTACTGTTTGGGAGAACTGAAAAATCCTTTCTTTTCCGTTTCGAGGAGTACGGCCTTGCCTAAATCGTTATGCGAAAAGGTGCAGTGGGTGGCTTGTTGTTGCAGGACATCTAAATCCTGGTAGTTTTCCAGATCCAGCAGCGGTTCGCCCGTAAACCACCGCCCCGATTTGCTGATATAAAGCGGGACCAAGTTGAAATCAGTTTCTTTTAAGGATGCGATAACCTGCATCGCCGAAAGCACTGATACCTCGTGTTCCGGAGAAACGCCGCCAAATGCTACAACAAGATTTTTTGAGCTCATAGATAAATCTGAACGTTAACTTTCTTTCTCTGTCGAATGATAAGAAAAGATCACTTCAGATGTGACAACGAAAAGCACGCTATTTTCTTGGGAGCCATCCAAAAAGAAAAGGCATGAGGAAAGTACTCATGCCTTTCAAAAAGGAAGAGGAGAAATCCAGAAAATGACTTACTGCTGTGCCATGTAATACAGCTGCATCACGCGGAGTTCATCGTAGCCCACCGCCTTATCCAGCTTGTCGTAAATGGGGCGCAGCATATGCGGTGCCACTTCATCAAAAACGGCCAGCACTTCGTCGCGTTTGCGGGTCGAAAGGGAAGAGGCTTCCACAATGCCCTCCGGACGCAATTCATTGCCTTCTTCGAGATAGGTTTTCAGGTGCTTAATAATCGACACGTTCTTTACGCCGTACTGTTCGGCCAGGTGGTCAATCGACTTGCCATTATTGAAGGCTTCGCCGATACGCTTGTGTTTATCAATTTTTGAAAGTTCTTCTTTCTTCTCTTTCAGCGTTTTCTCCTGTTCCTCGATATCATGTTCATCGCAGTAGCTGCGGATGATCTTCAGGAAGTCCATGCCGTATTTTTTCTTTTTAACCGAGCCCACGCCGTAAATCGGCATCAGGTTGTCCGTAGATTGTGGAAAATAGTAGGCCATCTCCATCAGCGTAGTATCGGGGAAAATGGCATGCGGCGGCACGGATTGTTGGTCGGCCAGCTCTTTTCGTTTTTCGCGGAGCTGCTCAAACAGATCTTTCTCGTAATTCTTTTCGACCTCCGAGGTTGTGCGATCCATCGCTTCGTCGCCGATCACCGTATCGCTGCGGTCGAGGGCGCCAAAGACGTTTTCTTTGCCGTTGAGCACGGCTCGACCTTGCTCTGTAATAGTTAGCGCACCGCGATTTTCTTCCTGTTCAAGATAACCCTGTTTCACCAGCATGCGTCCCAGCAGCACCCACTGTTCTTTAGCCCATTCATTGCCAATATTATAGGTTGAAAGCTCGTCGTGGCCGTTTTTAAGTACTTGTTCTTTTGTTGATCCGCGCAGGATATCAGTAATGTAGTAGGCGTCAAACTGTTCATCGGTACGGCTGATGCACGATAAAAACTTCTGTGCCTGCACCGTCAGATCCTCGACTTCAGCATCCAGCGACAGACAGTTATCGCACATGCCGCATTCATCCTTTTCATAGGTTTCGCCAAAGTATTCCATCAGTGGGATACGCCGGCACTCGTCGGACTCCAGGAAGCTCATCAAATCTTTGAGATGTTTCTCGGCTACCTCTTTTTCTTTGCCTTCTTTTTGATTGATGAAGTACTGAATCTTCTGCTTGTCGGATCGGCTGTACAGCAGAAAGCAGTCCGACCGCAAGCCGTCGCGACCGGCGCGACCAATCTGCTGGTAATAGGATTCAATATTTTTGGGCATATCGTAGTGCATCACAAAACGTACATTGGGTTTATCAATTCCCATCCCAAAGGCAATGGTGGCCACGATAATTGAGATATCATCGCGAATAAACAGCTCCTGATTGCGATTGCGAAGCTTCTTTGACAATCCCGCATGGTATGGTTTAACCGAGTGACCTTCTTTTTTGAGTTCTACATACAACTCTTCGACCTGCTTGCGGGAAAAGCAATAGATAATGCCCGATTGTTTTTTGCGGGTGTAGAGAAAATCCAGCGTTTGCTCCAGTGGATCTTCTTTGTCGGCAACTTTTAAGAATAAGTTTTTTCGATCGAAGCTGGCCAGGAAGGTCTCCGAATCGCCAAGCTTAAGAATGTCTTTGATATCCTGTCGGACACGCGGCGTAGCCGTAGCCGTAAGCGCCAGGCAGGTTGCATCGGGAAAGTCTTTGCGCACTTTCGTGAGTTCGCGATAATCGGGCCGAAAATCATGCCCCCATTCCGAAATACAGTGCGCCTCGTCAATGGTAAACAGATCCACATCTTGATTGTCCAGGAGCTCCCGCGTTTTATCCATCAGCAGAGTTTCCGGTGCTAGGTATAGCATTTTGACTTCGCCGTTTTTCAGCTTTTGGACATTGTGCTGGTATTCTTGTGGCGTAAGTGAGCTGTTGAGATAAATGGCCGGAATATCGTACTGGCGAAGCTGCTCAACCTGGTCTTTCATCAGCGAGATGAGCGGAGATACGACGATCGTAAGTCCATCGAAAAGGAGGGCCGGAATTTGATAGCAAAGCGATTTTCCGCCGCCCGTGGGCATAATTACCAAGGCGTCTTCTTTGTCGAGCACCTGCGAAATGATATCCTCTTGCAGGGGACGGAAATCTTCGTATCCAAAAACGTTGTTGAGCTTATTTTTTGCTTCTTTAATCATGTGTCGCTGATAAGATCTGATTTATCTGAAAGTACAGATAAAAATATTATTAATTGCTATTTATGAGGCGTTTAAAGTTAAGGCTGTTTTCTCCAAAGTTGAAGAGGAGGGCGATCTCTAGATCGAAAGCAGTCAAATAGTTAAGTATTTGATTAAAGTGTGTATTATTAATTTCGGATACCGCTTTTAGTTCAACCAATACTTTATTTTCTACTAAAAATCTACTCTTCGTTTTCCAACGGATTCTCCTGTGTAGAATAAAGGCATTGAGATTTCACGGTCATAATTGATTTCATTGTCATTTAATTCAATAGCTAAGCTGCGCTGATAAATAACTTCAGGGAAGCCACTTCCTAAATCAGAGTGAACTTCCATTGCACTACCAATAACGGCACCGGTTATATCACTATACTTATAACTCTTATCCATAAAAGGTCACAGATTAATTTTTCAGACTTCGTTCAATAAGTAAGACCCGATGAAATCTAAATACTTACAATCAAAATCAACGAAATCTGGGTAACCAGTTTAATCTGTGACCTACTTGCTCAGATAAAGGTTCTTAAATTCAAATGGTTTCTTGAAATGTTCGTCGTTAAAGTCCTCCATAAAGTAGATCGTTTCGCCGGTGGACTTCATCTCGGGACCAAGCTCTTTCTTCACTTCAGGAAACTTATCGAAGGGAAAGACCGGTTCTTTGATCGCCCATTTGTCGAGCGTGGAGGTCAGGTCTTTTTTATCGAAATCTTTGAGTTTTGCACCGAGCATTACCTTCACGGCAATTTGTGCTTCGGGACGTCCGGTTGCCTTCGCAAGAAACGGAATTGTGCGTGTTGACCGCGGATTCGCCTCGAGCACATATACTTTATCACCCTGAATCGCATACTGCACATTCAGGAAGCCTTTGATGTTCATGTTACTGGCAATTTTTTCGTGATACTCCTTGATTTTTTCAATGGCAGTATCGCTAAGAGAATAGGTCGGAATTACGGCCGTGGAGTCCCCGGAATGAACGCCTGCTGGCTCGATATGTTGCATAATGCCGGCAATGTGCATCTCGTCGCCGTCATAAACGGCATCCACATCCACCTCAACAGCGTCTTCCAGAAACTTATCGATCAGGAAGGCATTTTCGGGATGGGTATCCAGCACGCGCTCGGTATAGAATTCGAGTTCATCCTGTTTTACGGCGATTCGCATGCCCTGTCCGCCGAGTACGTAACTGGGACGAATAAGCACCGGATAGCCAATGCGATTGGCAATTTCGATGGCGCCGTCCACATCTTCGGCGGTACCGTAGGATGGAAACGGGATATCCAGTTTTTTGAGGAATTCGGAGAACGACCCGCGATCTTCGGCAAAGTCGATCATCTCAAAGTCGGTACCAAAAATCTTGATACCCTCTTCTACAAATCGTTTGCCGAGCTTGAGGGCTGTTTGTCCGCCCACCTGAAGGATCACGCCTTCGGGCTGCTCGTGTTCATAAATATCCATCACGCGTTCCCAAAAGACCGGCTCAAAGTAAAGCTTATCAGCAGTATCAAAATCGGTGGACACCGTTTCAGGGTTGCAGTTTATCATGATGGCTTCGTAACCCATTTCCTGAGCGGCGTGTACAGCATGCACACAGGAGTAGTCGAACTCGATGCCCTGACCAATTCTGTTGGGACCGCTGCCGAGGATAAGTACCTTTTTCTTGTCGGATACTTCGCTCTCGTTTTCACCTTCGTAGGCGGAGTAGAAGTAGGGCGTTTCGGCCGGGAATTCTGCCGCGCAGGTATCCACGACCTTGAACGAAGGCAGCATATCAAATTCTTTTCGCTTGGCGCGGACTTCATTATCCGTCACTTCGCCATTGCTCTGGCTGAGCATCCAGGCAATCTGCTCATCCCCAAAGCCGGCCTGTTTGAGTTCAAAAAGATCTTCCTCGGGGATATTATCGAGCGTTTGTCCCTCGGTACGATTTTCCAGTGAAACCATGTACCGAATCTGCTGCAAAAACCACGGATCCACTTTAGTGATATCCGCAATTTCTTCGACGGAGGCACCCAGCTTAAAGGCATTTCGGATGTTGAGCATGCGATCCCAGTAGGGTTTCTCGAGTCGTTCGCGCACATGCTTGCGATCGAGTTCTTCGTACCCATCGGCACCCAGTCCTGCGCGACCAATTTCCAGGGATTGAAACGCTTTGTTCAGCGCTTCGGGGAAATTTCGACCAATCGACATGGCTTCGCCCACAGCTTTCATCTGCGTGGTCAACTCCTCGTTTACATTGGGAAATTTTTCGAAATTGAAGCGCGGCGTCTTCACAATCACATAGTCGATGGACGGTTCAAAACAGGCCGAGGTGTTCCCGGTAATGGGATTGGGCAATTCATCAAGACTGTAGCCTACCGCCAGCTTGGTCGCAATTTTGGCGATGGGGTATCCCGTTGCTTTGGATGCCAGTGCCGATGACCGACTTACGCGAGGGTTGATCTCGATAGCCACAAAACGGTCACTTTCGGGATCAACGGCAAACTGCACGTTACAGCCGCCGGCAAAGGTACCGATGGAGCGCATCATTTTGATGGCGGCATCGCGCAACATCTGAAACTGCTTGTCGGTCAGTGTTTGTGATGGTGCTACGGTCACCGAATCACCGGTGTGCACGCCCATCGGGTCGATATTTTCGACGGTACAGATAATAACTACGTTATCGTTGGGATCGCGCAGCAGTTCGAGCTCGTATTCTTTCCATCCAAAAATAGATTCTTCGATGAGCACGCGGTGTACGGGACTCATTTCGAGTCCGCGCAGCACTTTGCTTTCAAACTCGTCTTCGGTCCAGACGATACCTCCGCCGGCTCCGCCCATGGTAAAGGAGGGACGAATGACGATGGGTAGTCCGCCAAGGTCTTCGGCAATTTCTTTGGCTTCGAGCACAGATTCTGCTGCTCGGCTTCGGCACTGGGGGATGTCTATTTCGTCCATCAGATCGCGAAACTCCTGGCGATCTTCGGTGATATCCACCGCATCAATATCCACGCCGATGATCTGGATGTCGCGTTCGGTCCAGTAATTCTCGTGCTGTAGATCGCGGGTCAGGTTTAATCCCGTTTGGCCGCCCATCGTGGGCAGCACAGCATCGGGCTCTTCTTTTTCTACAATTTCTTTGATCGACTCGATGGTCAACGGCTTCAAATAAACCTCATCGGCCATCATCGGGTCGGTCATGATGGTCGCGGGATTGGAGTTGATGAGAATAACTTCATATCCGTCCTCCATCAGGGATTTGCAGGCTTGCGATCCGGAGTAGTCAAATTCGCAGGCTTGTCCGATTACGATAGGTCCGGAGCCGATGATCAATATTTTGCTGATGTCGTCGCGTCGTGGCATTTTGAGTTTACTGGTCTATTTGTTGATAGATTATAATTTCGTCCTGTTTCTTACATGCTGGGACGTATCCTCGATACGCATTTTACGATTTTACGCCAGTTCCTTTTTTCCTTCTTTAATCATATCCATGAACTGGTCGAAAAGATATCGTGAGTCGTGCGGACCAGGCGAAGCTTCGGGATGATATTGTACTGACATACCCGGGAAGTTTTTGAATCGTAATCCTTCGATGGTGTCGTCATTAAGGTTCAAATGCGTTACTTCCACTTTGGATTCATCTAGTGCATCTTCGTCAACGGCGAAACCGTGATTTTGCGTCGTAATTTCTACTAATCCGGTTTCTAAGTTTTTGACGGGATGATTTGCTCCGCGGTGTCCCACATACATTTTCTTAGTAGAGATTCCCTCCGAGAGCGCCATCAGCTGGTGTCCCAAGCAGATTCCGAAAATCGGCTTCCCGGTGCTTTTGGCATAATTCACAACATCGAGTGCATATTCACTGGTAGCATTGGGATCGCCCGGGCCATTGCTGAAAAAGAATCCGTCGGGACCCCATTGCTTTAGCTCTTCGATATATTCACCTTTGGCCGGGAATATGCGCAGCGTGCAGCCGCGATCCACAAAGTTGTCAATAATGCTTTGCTTGATGCCGTAGTCGAAGGCGGCCACTTTAAAGGGACCGTCGCTGTGCACAGTTTCAGGTTCTTTTCGAGTGACTTCCGTGGCAAGTTCAAGGCCTTCCATATCATCCCAATTGCGTGCTTTTTTGACCAGTTTATCTTCGTCGAGCTCGGTGGATGAGATGACGGCATTCATCACGCCTTTGCTCCGGATGTGGCGGACCAGCTTGCGCGTATCCACACCGCTGATACCCACGAGTTCGTTTCGTTCGAGATATTCCTGGAGGTTGCCGTCGGCCTGTGGATTGCTGTGCTCCCACGAAAAGGAGCGAACGATAAGTCCGGCAATCATCGTTTTGCGGGCTTCGTCGTCGCGGCTCATGGTACCGTAATTCCCGATATGGGGATAGGTCATCATCATAAGCTGGCCGTAGTAGCTGGGATCGGTGAAGATTTCCTGGTAGCCTACCATGCTGGTGTTGAAACATAACTCACCGCCGGTAGTACCTTTTTTGCCAATGGCAAAACCATGTTCTACGGTACCGTCGGATAGTGCAATGATAGCTTTATCTCTGGGATATTGAGACATGTCGAGAAAAGTCGTGTTTTGAGGTATTCGAGATTAGGTATAAAAAAAATCCGACAACGAATGCGATGTCGGATTTCAAAAAGGGGAATGATGTGCGTGGTATCTGGTGCCAGCCAGATAATAATTCATTTTGTTTTGGGCAGTGTGATCTGCCGTCAGCTGTAACGGACGCTTCGTAGAAGGTCAAGTGTTAAAGTGTTGTTGTCGGTCGTTACTGTGCGTACTGGACTAATTCCAGCGCAAAACTGTATTAAAATACGAATTGAACGTTCTATTTTCAACGGAATTTTTGGATGAATTTCGGTTACTGAGACTGCCGGCTTTGAATAATGAATTTGTCGTTCCATTCGTCATACGAAACCGAAAGCTTGTTGGGGCGGCAACAAACTTGGCAGTCTTCGATATAGGTTTGTGTATTACCCTGTGAGGGATCTACGAAGGTGTGATTGCATTCGCCGCAATAGGCGCAGTGGTATTCGGCGGATGTGGTACTTTGTGGTTTCATAGATTAAGAAGATAAAATAAATGTTCATTTTTTCATTCAAGAAAAAACAAACAACTTACAGCATTAGTATAACCACAGAGGATACAGAGGTAACCACGGAGTTTCACAGAGAAAATGGAATTGTTCTCTGCGAAATCCTCAGTGTGCCTCTGCGGTTCAAAGGTATTACCTATTAGCTTGCTGTTCAGCAAAAAATGTATCCGAAAACAGGTAGCCGGCTAATGTTGTGAGTCCCCCCGCCAGCCCGCCGATGAGCACGGTAATCAAAATTACAAGCCACGAATGCGGTAAGCTAAACAGATTAGCAATACGTTCGGTTAGGATGCCATTATTACCAAGATGGATAAGCAGCGATTGGAGAAACCACAATCCGCCAATGCCCAGGAAGCCATATCCAAAAGCGTGACTTCCCGATTTACCAAGTTGGGCACCGAGCACCAATCCGGGAATGGCAATAATCCACCAGGGGAAAATGAGGCTCAGCAACCAAGCCGTAAGGGCAAGTAAGAGTGCTAAAATCATAACCGGTCAATTTAAGGTGATCGTGTAATCCAGAGAGTCTGTCTTAGCGGGCGGATGCTTCATAAACCAGAGTGGAAAGAGTTCACCATTTTTCCATTCGTCCACCATATTGTCATAGTTTTTGGAGCCCGGATTCCCTGACTGTCCGCCGGGATAAATGCCCCACGCTTTCAATTCGGGACCCAGTTGCACAACCATCCGCCAAGAGGGCCCGTGACTGCCACGTATCGCATTGACCGACTCTGCACCGCCGCTGGTAAACACGTTTTCGCGTTCCAGTCCGGGCAGTTGTCCGACGTGTCCTAAATCCGTGTCATTTACATAGCCCCATTTCCAGTTTTCGCCGTAGGTTCCAAACTCACGCTGCAAATTCTGTATAGCTCTATCAAAGGATGCATTGATTAATTGTTCAAGCGTTTCGTTTTCGGGCGTATCGACATCATTGTACCATTTGCTGGTGGGATTATTGAGCACAAACATCGCGGTTTGATCCCGGGCCGGACGTTGTAGCGGTATATCCGTTTGAGCGTATTCGTCCTGCCAAATAGCATCATACAGTTCATCCCACCAGTATTTAAAGACCGAAGGAGCAATGAGTTCACCCTTATTTTCGTACTCCCATTCGCGAAGTGACTGCAATGCATTTTCTTGGGGATGTGATAGCGAATCGGTTTTCAGGTGTTCGAGCATGGTCGGCAGTACGTCGCTTGCATGATAGCTGAACACATCCAGTTGCAGCTGCTGCATATCTTTTGGGGTGATGTTATCCATAGCGGCCAGCCGATCGTTGATGCGGTGACCGCGTTCGTAGGGAGCAAAATCATCATCCAGATAATAGGGATAAGTTTCTCCGGTGGGATCTTGGTTGGCGGAGCTCACAAAGCCGCGCTCCGGATTTTTGACATACGGAATCTGCTCGAAGGGAATCCAGCCCTGCCAGTCATATTTGGGATTGGAACCATCGCTAATAAACCGTCCTTGCTCGTACCATTTAAGCGGATATTTACCGGCCACAGTGAGCGCAATATTGGTGCTGTCGGCAAAAACCCAGTTCTGTGCCGGACTTTCGAAATGCCGCAAGGCCTGCCGATAATCATCATAATTTTTCGCTTTGTTGACTTCCAGGAAGTAGCGCATTTCATTGGATTTTTCGAAGGCAATCCACCGCATGGCGTGGTATTTGGGGATGCTGGAACGAAGCGACTCACCGTCGGACGTTTGCGTTACGGGACCGTGATGGGTATAGGTGACCGTGTCAACTACTGTTGGCTGTCCCTTTACCTTAATTTTTTCGATGCGTTCGGTGGTTGGTCGCCATTCGCCGTCGTATTTGTATTCCGAAAGGGTGGAGTCGCGAAACGTAATTTCGTACCAATCCCACACATCGGCGCCCACGTTGGTCGTGCCCCAGGCCACGTTCTCATTAAATCCAACGATAACCGTGGGTGCCCCCGGCAGTGAAACGCCCATCGTATTTTGGTCGGGGCTGTGTAGTTGTACAGCGTACCAGATAGAAGGCAGGCTCATTCCAAGGTGTGGATCGTTGGCCAAAATCGGGTAGCCATTGTCCGTTTTGGCTCCGCTTACCGCCCAGTTGTTGCTGCCGTTGTTGGGATCCGGTTGAAAGGGAGAGACGCTGTCAACGATGGAGGGAGTAAACGAGTCATCCGGTTTATCGGGACTTAAATCCTCAAAATCCCACTCTTTACTTTCCGGGATAATGGGATCGGTCAGCGGATGGTTGAGATCGAGCACTTGGCTGATAAAATCATCCCCGAAAAAAGCGCGGGTGTTGCTCATGCGCAGATCGGAGTTTCTGCCGGCCAGCGTATAGGTCATGTTTTTGAGCAAAAGGGCCGTTTTGAGCGGTGTCCATTCTTCGGGACTGTAATCCAGCACTTTGTATTCCAGCGGATACTCTCGCGGTTCGAGCTGATCGATCCAGGCGTTGACGCCTGCAGCATATGCGTTAACCGCTTTGGCGGTGGCGGGATCTTGCATCAATCCATCTAGCGCTTGTTCGGCTGCATAGCCCATGCCAATGCGACGCTGATGTCGATCATATTGAAGCGTTCGCGAGCCCAGAATTTCGGAGAGGCGTCCTGCTGCAGCGTGCGTTTGCAGCTCCATCTGCCACAGCCGATCTCGTGCAGTAATGTATCCCTGAGCGAAATAGAGATCGCGATTGTTGGAAGCAAAAATGTGGGGAATCTGGTGCTGATCAAAAGATATCTTTACAGAATCAGAAAGAGCATCATCAATCGTAAAATGTTGATTGTTCGGTTGATTGGTTTGGGCATTGGCCCAGAATCCGCTTTGGGGACTGAAAAATGAACCCAGCGGCGGGGCCGGACCTAGTGGAACAGATAATAATATAAAAAGTGCTATTGTTGAGACGGCCGCAATCGACAGCCGAAAATATTTTTTCCCCATCCCATTAATAATTATTGGTGGGAGTTTTGCAAAACCAAATTAGAATGTCATTCTGAACTTGTTTCAGAATCTAAACAAACAGTTAGTTGTAATTTAACTCGAGATCCTGAAATAAATTCAGGATGACACTAGGGATTTTGCAAGGCTCCCTCATGATCATAGATTAAGGTTTCGCTTTTAGTTTCTTAAAAATTTGTCACTTTCTACTGATTTTCGTTACCAGAGTAGCATCTTCATGCAAAAGACGCTGCCACCGCTCTTGAGAAATTCATAGGTGCTTACTTCGTGCACCGAAAAGCCGGCATCACGCAGGTTTTTGTTGACATCAGTACAGCCCTGCTGAATAATCACGTTTCGCCCGTCGGGGCACGAGGCATTACAGGCAAACAGTTCTTCGGCCTCATACTTGGATGCTTTAATCACCCGATCGAACATTTTGTGTATCATTTCGAGTCCCTGCTCGGTAAAAGCTTCGGGATAGATAAGGGCTGTGTTTTTATCCAGTACGCACAGGCAGGTATCCAAGTGGTAAAACGACTCATCGACGAGCTCGAGAGCAATCACCGGGATGTCAAAGGTATCAGAAATAGTTTTGTAGGCTTCTATGGAGGAACGATATCCGTAACCACCCCACAGCAGACGCTTGCCGGTATGCCAGATCGCATCGCCGCAGCCTTCGAAGTCGCTGATTTCATCCTCGTCAAGATAGTGCATTTCGTAGCCGTGTTGACGGTACCACTGCTCAATATAGGGCACTTCGTCTTTGCGCTGATCGGCATGCATGATGCTCATGAAAACGTGTCGCTTGCCGTTTTCGTCGATATAGGGCAGGCTCTGGTTGGCACAGAACACCATATCTGGCAGCCCTTCCTGATCCTCAATCACATTTACATTGATGCCGACCTGATCGAAGAGCGAGCGGACGAGCTCCCATTCGTTGTTAGCTGCAATTTTGTCCACTTTGCCCACTTGGTCGGCCATATGAGGGTTGATCACATAATCCACCGAAAAGTGTAGCGGTCGAACCATCAGCACATCGGTAGGGAGCGGCATTGACGGAATATCATCCACAAAAAAATCGAGCTGATCGACAGATGTAATTACTTGCGCCATAGAGAGTAAACTTGATTCCAGTATGTCAGAAGGGTTTGACTAATAAATCAGGGCTCCTAAGATAATCATTTGTAGCAAAGAATAAACTATTGGGCAAAACATTGATTAGTTTTGTAGGTTTTGGATGAAGAAATTACTGCTATGCTTTTAGATCACGAACTGTTATCACAATTAGCGCCGCTGGAGCTGCGGGCCCGAAAGATTGTTGAGGGTTTTATCTCGGGATTGCACAAGAGTCCGCATCACGGATTCAGCGTGGAGTTTGCCGAGCACCGTCCCTACAATCCCGGCGATGAAATCAAGCATATCGACTGGAAGGTGTATGCGAAGACCGAGCGGCTGTTTGTCAAAAAATATGAGGAGGAGACCAATCTCCGCTGCTACGTATTGCTGGATACCAGCAGCTCGATGTATTATAAATATTTTAGCCCGTGGACGAAGCTGCGCTATGCCATCCATTTTGGTTCGTCGCTGATGTACCTGATGCACCGCCAGCGCGATGCCTGTGGGTTGGTGACCTTTGGCGAAGAGATTACCAATTTTATTCCGGCTAAGTCATCCTACTCTCATCTTCGGATGATTTTTTCAGAGTTCGAGCGTCTGCTGGATGAGGAGGAATCGCAGGATCAGGAGCAACGCAAAACAGCTACGGCCAAAGTGCTGCACGAGGTAGCAGAGCGCCTGAGCCATCGCAGTTTGGTTGTCGTACTTACCGATCTGTTTGAGAATGTAGATCAGCACGACCAGCTGATTTCTTCGCTTAAGCATTTGCGTCATCGAAAGCACGAAGTATTATTATTTAATGTGCTGGAAAATAAAAGTGAGCGCGAACTTGATTTCCCCGATCGCCGACTGGTGATGCAGGATATGGAAACAGGATCGCAAATGGAAGTGGTGCCCGCGCAGATTCGTGAGGACTATCAGAAAAAAGTAGAAGAGCTCACCCATCGCTTTAAGATGGCGTGCAGTGAATTCCAGATCGATTTCGAACAACTTGACACGCAAAGCGAATTTGACCTGGCATTATTGGCTTATTTGAATAAGCGTAAACGGTTGGGCTGAAATAACTTGTAAGAAAAATGCAATATCTAAAAAGTTTCGGTGTTAAACTACTCTCACATAAAGGAGTGAGTAGCTCTCTAACTATTTTCAATTAAATTATTGACACTATGACATCAAAAATAAAGAAGTTTGTTTCAGCGTCGTTTGCAGTATTATTAGTAGTGGCCTTTAGTGCTAATGTTTCTTTTGCACAGGGACAAGTGCAGCAAGGACAATCTCAGGGTGAAACCGTTGTCGATAAAGTAAATGACAATGAGGATACATCTGACTTTGCTGACCTATTAGAGCAATCTGGTTTTGCTCAAGTATTGGTAAAGCAGGGGCCATTTACTGTGCTTGCCCCTAGTAATGATGCATTAGCAGAAGGAGATGTTGATGTAGAATCGGCAAAAGAGAACCAGAATCAAGCAAAGCAAGTTGTGCAAAATCACTTGTATCAAGGCGAAATTTCAGCGGATGAAGTAGAGTCTACTATGGGTGTTGGAGTTCAAGACGCAGATGAATCCGCCGCTAACGGTGTTGTTTATACTGTCGATCAAGTAGTAACTCGATAAATAGTTCTAACAATTTTTTAGGTTTATAAAGATTAAGGCTCTCCTTTCGGGGAGGGCCTTTCTTATATTAGGTTACATTTGAATTTCTGAGCAATTTCTTAAGCAAGCGTGGAAAAAACCGTTTCAAATAAATGCCCCATATCTCTTTACCGCCAATATAGATTTCATCCTGACCTTTCGTGATTTTGGGCAGTAGTTTTCGTACAAATTTATTGGCCGGCATCCCTTTTTGTTGTCCCTTGCCCATTTTGTTATGCTTACTGCCGTCGCCCTCGAGGGCGTTTTTGGTGACATTTGTTTTAATAAAACCCGGACAAACGAGCGATATTTGAATGTTATCATCATACACTTCTTGACGCAGACAATCGAAGTAGCCATGCAGTGCATGTTTAGAGGCCGCATAAGTCGATCGCAGTCGCGTGCCCAATTTGCCCATCACGCTGCTGGTAACTACAATATGCCCAGTTTGACGTTCAATCATTGAAGGCAGTACTGCTTTGGTGAGCGTGATTGATCCAAAGAAGTTGATTTCCATTACTTTGCGGACTACGGCAATATTAGTTTCGATCGCCTCAGATCGCTGGCTGATTCCTCCGTTATTAAACAGGTAGTCGATGTGCCCATACAGTTCGAGAGCTTGCTTGGCTTTTTGGGGAAGCTCCCTCGTTTGGGCCAGATCGAGCGGGACGATGTGAATATCTGAGGTATCACCGGCACAATTTTGTTTTACTTTTTCCAGTACTTCCTGGCGTCGGGATGATAAAATGAGTTTTGCCCCGCGCTTATGCAGCGCATAGGTAAGGGCTTCGCCAATCCCCGAAGAGGCCCCGGTAATCCAAACGACGTTATCTTGAAATGACATCAATCTAAGTTTAAGAAAAATTTTGTTTTTTCTGTAAAAGCACTATGTCATTCTGAATTATATGCTGAATGAAGCCTGCGTAGCCTAAGCTACTTCAGCGACAGAGCGCGCTCAGTATCTTTTCAGAATCTTAAAATAATCTTCTGTCAGGGCGACCCTGAAATGAATTCAGGACGATATGCTGCTGATTCTCAAAATGGGTAATTGATACAAGCATGACAAGAGTAATTTTTACCTCAAAGCAGAACTATTCAGATACTCTGGAAAGTTTGGTATCTTTCTATATGATCAACGATTGATATACAATTACTGTTAGGTATCATTCTTGTAAGAAAAAGGTATTATTGTGAAACCCAAGCACAGCATATTATTAGTTGAGGACGAGGAAGAGTCGGCAGAAATGTTGGCGAACTTTCTTGATATGAATGACTATGAGGTTCTGGTGGCGCACGAAGGTAATCGTGCGCTGGAGCTTATTGAAGAACATGCCGGCGAAATTCACTTGGCGATCCTCGATATTATGGTTCCCAATGTGGATGGAAAAGAGATCTGCCGGCACATCCGTACACATCCTGTATTGAATGACATTCCCGTAATATTTTTGACGGCGAAAGACGAAGAGCAGGATGAAATTGAAGGCCTGGAGCTGGGCGCTGATGATTATATCCCCAAGCCGGCCAGCCTCAATTTGGTGAAAGCGCATGTAGAATCGCTGCTTCGGCGCCAGAATCCCCAGAAAGCCAACTGGCTGCAATACGGGGATACCTATCTCGATACCGATGCCAAAGAGCTGTACGTTGACGATGAAAAAATAGAGTTGACCTCCACCGAATACACCCTGATTGAATTGTTCTATAAGAACCCCAAGCGGGTATATACGCGGCAGGAAATTCTGGAGCATATTACCGAGGAAGACCGATTTGTGTTTGATCGCACTGTGGATGTACACGTCAAAAACCTGCGTCTTAAGATGGGCGAAGCCGGCGAAGTGATCAAAACCTATCGCGGTATTGGCTATGGCCTCAACCGCGAAATTGTGAAAGTGTGACCGCTGATGAATCTGATGGCTTGGATTTATAACGCTGATTTTATGATCAGCTTAATCGAACAACTTGCTTAATCAGTGATATGAGCATACGATCGAAACTTGCCTGGACTTTTATCCTGCTGTTGATCTTTGGTATCACATCTATCAGCAGTTATTCAATTTTGTTCATCCGGGATTATCTGCTGGAGGAGGGCCGTATTGAGATGAAGCGCGATACTCAATGGCTGGCCGTAACCGTAGGCAATATGTCGAACGATGCTGAGTTTGACGCTCACTTTGCCGAGGCTGTCCGGACCTCCGGTTACCAGCTGGCGCTGTACGATTCTACAGGACAACTACTCAACGCATACTCCAACAGAGATACAACCCTGATTGCCCAAAATAGTCTTTCGGCGGGCATTATGGAAAGTCTCGATGCCCGTGGAAACCTGCCGTTGCTGCCTCGGAATACCGATTCTGAAGTGCTTGCCAGTTACATAGCGTTGCCCACATCGGCCCAAAAAGCTCGATATTTGCAGGCTGCACAGCTTAAGAGTGAGATTTATGCCCCTATTAAAACCATCCGGTGGATTATCTATTACGGAATGTTTATTTCCATCGGATTGGTCGTGATTGTCAGCATCTGGATGGCGCGCTACCTTACTAAACCCATTACCCAGATCAAAAATGCGGCACAGGATATCGCCGACGGCAATGTGGATCGTGATATTGATATTCAGCGAAGTGATGAATTCGGAATCCTGGCTGATTCGCTCGATCAGATGGCATCGAAGCTACGGGCCGATACCGAGCAGATTAAACAGTTTGCCGAGAAGCAGCGCCAGTTTTTTGCTGATATTACTCACGAAATTCGCAATCCGCTGCATACCATTTCCGGCGCGCTGGAGATGCTAGAGCTTGAGAATCTGTCTCTCGACAAAAAGCAACAATATATTCGTACTGCACAGAAACAAACCGATCGTATTTCGCGTTTGTTCAAAGATCTGAAGACGCTACAGCGCTACGATTCTGACGAGTACTTTGTGGAATCGCAGGAGTTTGATCTGCTTCCTGTCGCAAAACATATAAAAGAATTGTATGCCGATAGAGCAGAGCAAAAAGATATTGCACTCGATATCGAAGAACGAAGCTGTAAGGTCGTGGGCGATCCCGGCAAAATTGAACAGGTGCTTGATAACTTGATTTCGAATGCCATCAAATATACCAATGAGGGCACCGTAAGTCTTCGGTACTCGTCCAATGATCAGTTTGCCAAGATCAAAGTGGAAGACAGCGGCATCGGTATTTCGAATGAGCACCTCAACCGGTTGTTTGATCGTTTTTATCGTACCGATAAAGCCCGCTCGCGCGACAAAGGAGGCACAGGACTTGGCCTGGCGGTTGTGAAGAGTATTCTCAGTGCTCACAACACCGACATCAATGTCGAAAGCCAGACGGGCCAAGGTACCCGCTTTTGGTTTACCCTGCCGACGAGCTCTTAAGGCGTTATCCGCTTTTTGAAGCATCCAGGCTTAAAAGTTGTTTTCTGGACCAGTGAGAAGCGCTACGCTTCTCACAGCGTAGTGGATTACTTTGAACCAAATAAAACTCGAGAACATCAGCTTTACTCATCGGGCATAGAATTATATGCGAAGCCCAATAGACTCATTCTAAATAAAATTGCCCGCCTTTTCTTCAAACTTCCTTCACAAAGAATGGATTTCTTTACCATGATGATTATGAGCATGAAGCTCATCTCATCATAACCAAACTTTGAACTGTATTCTCCGCTTTATTTTGGAGATCAATCACAAGAATTAATGTCAGACGAGAAACGAATCGGCGTCGTGTTAATGAATATGGGTGGTCCTACCGCCGATTATGCCGTGCGTCCCTTTTTGTATAATCTTTTCCGTGATCATGATATCATCAAGATGGGCGGAGGTAAATTTCAGGACTTTTTTGCAAAAATTATTTCCAAGTTCCGTGCACCCAATGTGCAGGAAGATTATGAAGAGATCAACGGTTGCCCCAAGGGCTGTATGGGCAACAAGCACTGCCTGAATCGCAAAAATAGTATTACCTCAACGTGCTGTTCACCCATCAACAGTTTGACCGAAAAGCAGCGGCGCGGGCTGGAGAAGCACCTCAAAAATATTATGCCCGACGATCAGTTTGTAAAAGTTTATACCTGCATGCGATACTGGCTGCCCTTTGCAGAGACGACCCTCGAAGATATGGAAGAAGATGGCATCACGCATGCGGTGATGGTGCCGCTGTATCCCCAGTTTTCGTGGACAACTACCGGCAGCAGTTATCGTGACTGGGAAACGAAACGCGATGAGAAATTTGGTGACGATACCCCGTGGAAGGAATTTCATGTAAAGAACTACCATCTCGATGAGAATTATCTGTCAGCAATGAACGATCGAATCGACGAAGCGCTGGCCGAGATGGATGATGAAACTCGCAATAAAACCCACTTCATTTTCAGCGCGCACGGTACGCCCATGCTCGAGGTCGAAAGCGGGGATCCTTATACGAATGAAATCAACCAGACCATGGAAGCAATAATGGAGATGCGCGATTATGATCATGATTACTGGTTGGGATATCAGTCGAAGGTTGGTCCGCAGAAATGGACGCAGCCCAATACTGCGGAGCTGGTCGAGCGTCATATTGAGTACGGAATCAAGAACTTTTTGATGATTCCCGTTGCCTTTGTGACTGATCACGTGGAGACGCTCTTTGAACTCGGGATTGAGCTGGTTGAAGATCTCGAAGAGGATGGATACGATTTTGAGAATATTAAAGTAATGGAAGGCATCAACGATCATCCCAAGTATATTCAGGCGCTTGCCGATCAGGTGCTGAGCAAGCTTGATCATGAAGTGGCATTGCATTTAGAATCAGAACAATCGCAAAAAGTTTCTGCCGAATAGATGGCAACAGATCGTCCTCAAATATCGGATTTTTGTGCAGTGGGTGTCAATCACTGGGAGGCCTCTATTGATGTGCGCGAACGTTTTAGTTTAAGCGATGCGCAGAAGAAAGAGCTGATCAACGGCGCCAAGCGTGAAGGTATTGAGAGTTTGTTTGTGGTCTCGACCTGTAATCGAACCGAGATTTTTGCGCAGGATGTTTCTCAGCAAGAACTCATCCGCCTGCTGGTAACTTATTCCAATGCTTCGCTGGAAGAGTTCCATAACTACGGATTTGAAAAAGAAGGTCAACGTGCGGCAGAACATCTGTTCCAGGTGACCGTGGGACTTGACTCCCAGATTTTGGGTGATGTTCAGGTTGTCAACCAGGTAAAAGAGGGATACGAACTGGCCAGCGAGATGGATGCTGTGGGCGGAGAACTTCATCGGCTGATGCAGCACGTATTTCGTGCCCATAAGCGATCGCGCAACGAAACGTCTCTTGGAGAAGGCGCTGCGACGACGGCCTATGCAGCGGTAAAATTTGCTGTTGAAACCTTTGACAATCTGAAGGACAAAAATATTTTGCTGGTTGGTACCGGAAAAATCGGCAAGGTGACCTGCAAGAACTTGATTAATCTCGGTGCTAAGAAGCTGACGCTTATTAATCGTACTCGTGACCGAGCTGAGTTCGTAGCCGATAAGTTTGATCTGCAAGTGGCTGATATGGAGCAGTTGCCCGATCAAATTGCCGAAGCCGATCTGATTATCGTAGCTACCGGTGCCAAAGAGCCGGTTGTTACGCTCAACGATATGAAGCCGTCGATCTTAAATCCCGATTTCAAAGTGATGGTGGATATGTCGGTGCCGCGCAATATTGATCCCGAAATCGGTGATCTGGACTTTGTAGATCTGGCCAATATGGATTTTCTGACAGATGTCACCGACGAGGCCTATCGCAAACGCGAAGAAAATATCCCACTGGTTAAGAAAATTATTGACGATGAGCTGACCGATTACAAAAATTGGCTCAGCAAACAAAAAGTCGTGCCAACGATCAAAGCGCTGACGAGCAAGTTTGATACCATCCGCGAAGACGAGTTTGAGTTTTTTAAGAACAAGATATCCGAGACAGATAAAGATAAAGTTGAGAATCTGACACGTCGCATTGTCAATAAAATTGCTGCTTACTCCATCGAGCACCTGCGTGATCATCACGAATCGGAACAGGTGACGAAAGTTGTAAACGACATGTTCAAGCTCGAAACCAAACCCAACGATGAGTAAGCAGAAAACAATTCGCATTGGTACTCGTGACAGTCAGCTGGCAACGTGGCAGGCCAAACAGGTAGCCGCCCAATTAGAAGAGTTTGGTCATAAAACAGAGCTTATTTTTGTGAAATCCGAAGGGGATATCGACTTGACGACCCCGCTTACGGAGATGGGCGGCAAGGGGGTGTTTACGAAAGCCCTTGATGACGCTCAGCTCAATGACGAGATTGATATTGCTGTCCATTCCTTTAAGGATTTACCTACCGAGAATCCGTTGCCACTCAAAGTTGCTGCAATCATGGAGCGTGCCGATGCTCGAGATTCGTTGGTAGCTCCCGACGGTACCGATTTTTTGGATGATCCTGATTACAAAGCGACTATTGCCACAAGCAGTAACCGACGTCGTGCGCAGTGGCTGAATCGTTATCCCAATCATGAAGTTGTAAACATCCGTGGAAACGTAAATACCCGTCTCGAAAAAGTAGAGAAAAACGACTGGGACGGAGCTATTTTTGCAGCGGCCGGATTGGAACGTATCGATCTCGGTCATCATATAAGCGAATACCTGGATTGGATGGTTTCGGCAGCGGCTCAGGGAGCGATGGCGGTGATGATCCGCGAAGATGATGCTGAGATGGAAGAGATTATATCGAAGCTAAATCACGATGAAACGGCCCTTTGTACAACCATTGAGCGAGATTTTTTGCATGATATGGAAGCGGGTTGCAGTGCGCCCGTTGGAGCTTATGCTTTTATTGAAGAAGAGCAAGTTCATTTTAAGGCCGTTGCCTTGACACTTGATGGCAGTGAGCGGTACGACTTTGAGGAAAAGGTATCGGTTGGTGAAGCCGGTGAGCTTGGTCATTCTGCAGCACAAGCACTGCTTGCGGAAGGAGCTATCAAAGTGATTGATGAAATGAAATCGTAACGCAGATGAATCAGATTACATCGCTGAAATTGATAAATCAGCGAAATTAAAAGCTTGATGTCATGCTGAATTCATTTCAGCATCTGTTAAATAGAAATGCAAATAGATCCTGAAACAAGTTCAGGATGACATGTTAATCAGTGATCAATGAGACAAGACAAACGAAATATTTTAGTCACGCGACCTTTGTCTGCACAGCAGTTTGAATATGCTCGTATTCTGGGACTGGAGCCTATTATTGAGCCGGCTCTGCAGTTCAACTTCCCTGATTACTGGGATAGCGTACTTAAAGTGATTAATGAAAATCTAAAATCGGACTGGATTTTCACCAGCACCAACGGTGTAAAAGCGTTGAAGGAGCTGATGAATGCAGGCCTGCAGGTGCGTCCCGAAGTGCAACTTTTTGCGGTAGGATCAAAAACACAGGAAGCGCTGCAGGATTTAGGGCTCGATGCCAAAATTCCAAGAACGCAGGATGGGAAGCATCTGGCAGAGCTGATTATTGAAGAAGGGAAAATAAATTCTGTGATCTATTTTCACGGAAATCTCAGCCGGGATGAGATGACTGAGCGCCTTGGGGATGATGGCATCGAAGTGCTTGAGCTGGAAGTGTATGAAACCATTATTAATCCGGTGGAAATACCACGAGAGCACATCAGTGGAATTCTGTTTTACAGTCCCAGTGCGGTGGAAGGATTTGCCCAAGGCACTGGTTTTGATGATGAGCTTCCATCCTTGTTTGCGATTGGTCCCACGACTGCCAAAGCGCTGAAAAAACATACTAATCAGCATGTAGAAATTGCTAAGCAACCCGACACTGAAGTGCTTTTACGCACTACCGCTGACTATATTTTTAACAAAGAAAGTACAGAAGCCGCGGATTAGCACAGGTTGAAACGGATAAAGTTGTATTAATCCATGTAGATCTGCGGCCATATCAAGAAGTATTTATGAACAACGATTTTCCTGAACTTAAAAACGATTTATTACTCCGAACACTTCGCGGCGAAGAAGTGGAACGTCCACCGGTATGGATGATGCGTCAGGCCGGACGTTACCTGCCGCAGTACATGAAGCTTCGCAAGAAATATACGTTTTTTGAACGCGTGGAAACGCCCGAGTTGGCTTGTGAAATCACCATTCAGCCTATCGACGAACTGGAACCGGATGCTGCTATTATTTTTTCTGATATACTGACGATCCCGCAAGCGTTGGGCATTGATGTGGATCTGGTGAAAGGAAAAGGTCCGGTGATGGATAATCCCATCCGCAGTGTGGATGATGCGTTTTCAATTTTGGCTGAGGATATTCCAGAGAAACTTAATCACGTAATGGAGGCGATTACATTAACCCGCAACGAACTCAACGGACGCGTGCCGTTGATTGGTTTTGCCGGGGCACCGTGGACGCTCTTTTGCTACATGGTACAGGGCGAAGGCTCCAAGAATTTTGCGAAGGCCAAGGCGTTTATGTATCAGCACCCGGATGCGGCCAAGCATGTGATGAAAGAGCTAACCAAGGCAACAATTGATTATTTGAAAGCACAGATCGAGGCAGGTGCCCAGGTCCTACAGCTGTTCGATTCTTGGTCTGGTTTGCTGGGCCCCGAGGATTTTAACGAGTGGGCGATGCCGCATTTGATGGAAATTTGTGACGCTATTGATGAGGTACCGGTTATTCTGTTTGCCAAAGGCAGTTGGTATGCGCTGGAACGACTCAGTTTTAAAAGTAATGCCTCGGCACTGGGGCTCGATTGGACAATTACTCCTGAATACGGACGTGATGCTACGCGCGGAGATGTCGTGCTGCAGGGCAATTTTGATCCCTCAAAACTGATGATGCCACAAGATGAAATTCGTCGCCAGACCAAGCGCATGATCGACCGCTTTGGCCCGCAAAAATACATCGCCAATTTAGGGCACGGAATTTTGCCGAACATTCCCGTAGATAACGCCCGCGTTTTCGTTGAAACGGTAAAAGAATACGGGGCCGCGGATTAACGCAGATAGGCACGGATAAAATCTGTTTAAATCCGTGTAAAGCTGCGGCTAGTAAATATTTATTTATGAACAAGGACAGCATTAAAAATTGGTTTAAATCATACATCCAAAATCTGCAGGATGAAATCTGTGATTGTCTTGAAGATTTTGAACCCAAAGCTCGATTCCGCCACGACGACTGGGATCGCGATGGCGGTGGCGGCGGACATACGCGCGTCATCGAAAAAGGCGATGTTTTTGAAAAAGGTGGCGTCAATATATCCAGCGTGCACGGTGAATTGCCTGAACTTATTCGCAACCGATTTGAGGTTGAACAGGGCTGGTTCTGGGCGGGCGGACTTTCGCTCGTGCTCCATCCGCAAAGCCCAATGGTTCCGACAGTACATGCTAACTATCGCTATTTTGAGCTCTATGATGACGCCGGGATGAACGAGGTGCGCGACCAATGGTTTGGCGGCGGCGCAGATTTGACGCCCTATTATCTGTGGGATGAAGATGCCGTGCATTTCCACCAAGTGCTGAAAGCCGCCTGTGATAAACATGGCAAGGAATTATATCCCCGGTTTAAAAAAGAATGCGACGAGTATTTTTATAACGATCACCGGTCAGAAGGGCGCGGAATCGGCGGATTGTTTTTTGATTATCTGCGTCCCACAGAAGAGCGATCGGCCGAAGATTGGTACCATTTTACAACTGAGGTGGGCGATGCTTTTCTGGATAGTTATCTGCCTATTGTTGAACGACGTAAAGATGAGTCATATACCGAGCGTCAGAAATACTTCCAGGAAATACGTCGCGGCCGATATGTAGAGTTTAATTTGATCCACGATCGTGGTACTTTATTTGGTCTGAAAACGGACGGGCGGACCGAATCAATTTTGATGAGTTTGCCGCCGCAGGTCCGCTGGGATTATGATTTTGAGATCGAGGAAGGCAGTCGTGAGGCGTATCTTCTAAATCGACTTAAAAATCCTATTGATTGGATTGAATACAGTGAAAAAGAAGCCACAGATTAGCACAGATAGAACCTGTTGTAATCTGTGAAGATCAGTGGCGAAAAGGAAAATATAAACCTCATGTCATGCTGAATTTATTTCAGCATCTAAAAGTATAGATTCCGAAAGAAATACTGAGCCAAGTTCAGCACAGTGGTTTAGGATGACATAAGATGTTGAACAATACAAAATAGTCATCTCGACCGTCAGGGAGAGATCTTTTGTTTCTTGTAATAAGTGAACAAAGATTTCTCGCTCTGCTCGAAATGACAGAGTAAAATAATTATATATAAAAAGCTCGTGTCATGCTGAATTTATTTCAGCATCTACTGTGATAGATCCTGAAACGAGTTCAGGATGACATATAATTTAATTTTTTAGGACATGACACACGGACAATTCCCATATATTCGCGGGCGGCGCCTCCGGGCTAGCGGAGCTATCCGAGATATGGTGGCAGAACACAATCTTACACCAGTCGACTTTATCGCTCCCGTTTTTGTGATGGAAGGGGAAAGCGAGAAAGTCGAAATTCCATCCATGCCGGACTATTATCGCTATACATTGGATCTGCTGATGGATGAAATCCAAGAGTTAAAAGACGTAGGCATTCGGTCGGTACTGGTTTTTGCTAAAGTGCCCGATGAGTTAAAAGATAATAAGGGAACTGAGGCATTGAATCCCGATGGATTGATGCAGCGAGCAGTCCGTGCGATTAAAGAGGAGTTTCCCGAGATGCTGGTGATGACCGATATTGCAATGGATCCCTATTCGAGTTATGGTCATGATGGCATTGTTGAGGATGGCGAAATCCTGAATGATGAATCCGTAGAAGTACTTTCCCAGATGGCTGTAAGTCATGCCGAGGCGGATGCCGATATGGTCGCACCCTCAGATATGATGGACGGTCGCATCGGAGCCATGCGCGAAGCACTCGACGAGGCCAATTTTAAACACACGGGCATTATGGCGTACAGCGCAAAATATGCCTCCAGTTACTACGGACCGTTTCGGGATGCCCTGGACTCCGCCCCCGGCTTTGGAGATAAGAAAACGTATCAGATGGATCCCGCCAATGTGCAGGAGGCCATCAAAGAGGCCAGGCTGGATGAGCAGGAAGGCGCCGACATCGTGATGGTGAAACCCGGACTGCCGTACATGGATGTGATTCGAGCGGTAAAAGAAAATGTAAGCGTGCCCGTTTCAGTGTATAATGTATCGGGTGAGTATGCGATGTTGAAGGCAGCGGCTCAGAAAGGTTGGCTGAATGAAGAAAAGGCGATGATGGAGATGCTGGTTGGATTTAAGCGAGCCGGTGCCGACTTGATTGCTACCTATTTTGCCAAGACAGCATCAAAAATATTGAATAAATAAATTTGAAAATAGTAAGATGTAAGGAGACGGCGCGCCGTGTCCTTACGACAAGATTGGTAAAGAATTAGTTATGCTAGAAAAGAGTAAAAAATTATTTGATCGAGCACAGAAATTTATCCCCGGCGGCGTAAATTCTCCCGCCCGAGCGTTCAAATCGGTAGGGGGATCGCCCGTCTTTTTTGAACATGCCGACGGATCCATTCTTACCGATGTCGATGGAAAGCAGTATATCGACTATGTAGGGTCTTGGGGACCAATGATTTTAGGTCATGCCTATGAGCCGGTGATTAAAGCAGTGCAGGAGACAGCTGCAAAATCGACATCCTTTGGTACACCTACCGAAATTGAAGTGGAAATGGCCGAGCTGGTCAAACATATGGTGCCGGGCGTGGATAAAATCCGCATGGTAAATTCCGGGACCGAGGCCTGCATGAGTGCTATTCGCGTGGCGCGGGGGTATACTGGTCGTGATAAGGTGATCAAGTTCGAAGGCAATTATCACGGGCACGGAGATTCATTTTTGATTAATGCCGGCAGCGGGGCATTGACTCTGGGCACGCCTAGCAGTCCGGGGGTCACCGAGGGGACAGCCAAAGATACACTTACGGCCAAGTTTAACGATTTAAATTCGGTGAAAAAGCTGCTCAATGAATATGAAGGAGAAGTAGCAGCTATCATCGTAGAGCCGGTGGCCGGGAATATGGGATGTATTCCCCCGCAAGAAGGATTTTTAGGCGGACTCCGAGCACTCTGTGATGCCCACGACACAGTGCTCATTTTTGATGAAGTGATGACTGGATTCCGCGTAGCACAGGGCGGTGCGCAGCAGCGATATGGCGTCACCGCTGATCTGGTAACCTATGGCAAAATTATAGGTGCAGGACTTCCGGTAGGAGCTTTCGGTGGCAAGCAAGAAATCATGGACGTTGTTTCTCCGGTTGGTGATGTGTATCAGGCGGGCACGCTGTCGGGGAATCCGCTGGCGATGGCTGCCGGCTATGCCCTGCTTTCGGAACTGAATAAGAATCCGCGTCACTACGATGAGCTGGAAGAGAAAACAACGTATCTGTTTACCGGATTAAAAGAAGTATTTGCGGAGCATGATGTTCCGGTGACGATCAATCGGGTGGGATCGATGATCAGCGTATTTTTTACCGAGCAAGAAGAAGTTACGGATTTTGAAACAGCAAACAGTACCGATCAGGAGTTATTTAAGGCGTACTTTCACGCGATGCTGAAAAATGGCATCTACTTGCCACCGTCTCCATTTGAGTCATTGTTTTTGGCAAATTCGCTGACCCAAGACCTGTTGGATAAAACGATTGAAGCTGCGGATAAATCTATTGCAAAAGCATTACAGCAAGTTTAGTTGATGAGGATACGAATGGACGAGATGGTCGAAAAATTGATGGACCGATGGGGGGTTAAAACCATTGGCGGATTGTTCCTCATCTTGTTCATTTTTGCGATTACAGGACTGACAACGCTGTATGTTCGCAAGTTTGTTTTCGGCTGGCTGGGGCTTACCGCCGAAACTCCATTATGGCTTGAGCTACTGGCCTGGGTGCTGGTGGTATTTCCATCCTATCAGGTTCTTTTTCTCCTATTTGGATTTATCCTCGGTCAGTTCGAGTTTGTGTGGAATTTTGAAAAGAAAAGTTTACATCGTCTCAAGAGTATCTTCGTACGCAAAAAACACTAATCTTCCATCTTTTCCAGTTTTTTCTGTTTCTTACGCGGAAGTCCCTCGACAACTAAATTATATGAGTCCTTGATCCATTCTTTGATTAACTCATCGTCCAGCTCTCCTTCAGGTTTTATTGTATTCCAGTGTCGTTTATCCATATGGCGACCGGGTTGCACCTCATTGTAAAGGTCGCGCAGCATGGCGGCTTTTACTGGATCGCATTTGAGATCGATGGCGTCATATTCATCGACATCAGTGAGTGCAAAAATCTTGTCCATGACTTTAAATGCCAAGGTCGTTTCATCATCAAAAGGAAAATCTTCTGACACGCCGTTAAACGACAGACAGAATTCTCTGAGGTCTTCTATGTTCATGAAAAATATCTGTTTTGAAAAATTATTTGCCAATTATATAACGTAGCAGACGATTTAATAATTTTGGGATGGATCAAGCCTGCCATGAATATTCATCCTCATGTTGAGGATATTCTTGAACAATTGCATGCAGGCCATCGTATTTTTGTGCTTTCTAACAGGGTAAAAGGTCGCCTCTAAGCAATTAAGGCTACGTTCAATAATTAGTGTTAATTTATAATAATGAATCGGAACTGCAAGTCTTATTTGGGATAATTTAGGGAAGATTCGTTATGATCACATGCCCTCCCAGATGGCAAAAGCCAATAAAATCCAAGAGGCGATAAAGCAGAGGCCACCCATTGGGGTAATGGCTCCCAGCCAGCGGGTACCGGTTATTGCCAGCAGATATAGGCTACCTGAAAAGATTAGGATGCCGCCTATCATCAGCCAGCCCGACCATTGCAGCAGCGAGGAGTTGGGTAGTTGCTGGGCCAAAAACCCAATAAGCAATAAGCCGATGGCATGATAAAAGTGATAACGGACACCGGTTTCGAAGATGTCGAGTAGTTCATCCGTAAGCACCTTTTTGAGACCATGTGCGCCAAAAGCTCCTAACCCTACGGCCAGGGCCATAGCAATACTACCAATTGTAAGAAAGAGCTTGTGCATGATTATACTTTTTTGAATCGGAATCCCGACAAGTTTTCGTTAATAGAGATCATGGACACAAAAAAGCCGACCCGCATGCCCGGCTTGATATACATTTTTTCGGCAACCGTCTTTTGGGACATATCCTTTTCGCAGTTCGATCTCAAATTTTCGAACCTAATATACCGGGATGAAATGAAGCAGATGTGAAGGAAATGTTATCGCAATTTATCCTTCAAATCCCACCTCTTTATGGGTGCCGTCGCAAAATGGTTTGCTGCTCGATTGTCCACAGCGGCACATGGCTATTCCCTTGGAACTGGCAGCCGACTGGTTGGCAATCGAGTGCACCTCATAAGTGCCCTCGAGCAGAATAGGCCCATTATCCATCAGCTTTAGGATGAGCTTTTTGCTGGATGGATCGCCGCTGTCGGTGGGATGAAGCTTTGATTCTTGAAACGAAGCGGGCGCTTCAAAATCGATTTCTTTATGGGAATTATCGCAAAGCGGTTTATTTTCGGATTCCCCGCACCGGCACACGGCCACACGCGTATCTTCGAGCAACGTTTCTCCCTCGGCATTCTGGATCTCAATATCCCCGCGCAGATACAATGGGCCATCCGGCACAATGGTGATGGTATTTCTGCGGGATGGCTTTTCTTCCGAGTCGGTTTTTTTGTATTTGAGTGCTCCGGTGGGACAGTGATGCACTGCCTCCTTGATGTCATCAGCCGATGCTTCGTCTGGTTGTACCCACGGCTTCTTATCGGGATCAAAGACCGACCGCAGCCCTTTTACACATTCCCCGGAATGCAAACATCGTTTGCTGTCAAATTCTACTGTAATCTCATCAGATTCGTAAGTATGTATCTTCTGATCCATAGGCAACGTTTTTTTGTGTTCTTTTCTTCATAAAATAGATGAATTATGCTGATCATCAAGCAACAGGTTATTTTGCTTTATAGATCCATGGGATTGGGATGCTTGAATTTATATCCCAGCATTTCTTTGACTTTTCGATTGGAAACCACTTTGTAATTTTTGCTGTTGTCCTCTTCGAAGGTAGGCGGATCCAATCCCAATGATCGGGCGGCGACCGGGTAATACATATTTTTTGGGGGATGTCCGTCAGAGACACCATTGAATATTTCTCCCCACATATCTTTGGTAATAACTTTGTCGATAATACCGATACAGTCGTCGCGATGAATCAGGTTTACCGGGGCATTCCCTTTTGAAATGTTTTCTCGGCCGGCCAGATATTTGGCGGGATGACGATCATAGCCGTAGAGTCCGCCGAAACGAATGATTGTCGTATCAAAATTATCCTCCGACATCAGTTTCTTTTCAGCTTTGAGCAGAGCATTACCTGAAGCCCGTGCTGCGTTATTAGATTCGGTATCAACCTCATCCACGATACCCGATTTTTCGGGATATACGGAGGTCGAGCTGACAAAAATAAGCCGGTTGACCGTAGAGTTTTTCAACTGTTCGATAACCGTATTGATCTGCTGCAGGTGATATTCTTCGATATTGTCTCGTCCGCGCCCCGGTGGAATGTTGAGCACCATCAGATCGGAATCCCAAAATGCATCACAATTCTTACAGTCGAGATCGGGATTCAATTCAATTAGAAATGGAGTGATCTCCTTGCCTTTGAGCAGCTGGATTTTATTATTAGAAGTAGTAGAACCTTTTACGGAATATCCGGCATCGCGCAAATGTTCTGCCAAGGGCAGGCCCAGCCATCCACAGCCTAAAATGCTGATCATCATAATGAGTACATCGCTTAAATAAGTTGGTTAAATATCTAAAAAGTGAGGTTCAATGTCATCTGCCCGCCAAGGGAACAAAAATGGACTGGCTTGGTATTTATACTGCTAGCGGGAGGTACTTAACGAAAGTGAATAAAATCAAATTTATCATGAAACGCATAACATTATTTGTTTTTGTACTGTCATTGGTTTTTGCTCTGGCAGGATGTTCCGAGAAATCCAACGACAAGATGAATCAGACGAAAGAAGAAGCCCAAGAGACTATTGAGGCTGCTCAAAAAGAGCTGGAAGTGACAAAAAAAGAGTTCGTCAATAATGTGGAAGAGCAACTTGCTGATCTCGAAGCCGAGATGGAAAACCTGAAACAGAAGATTAATGAGGAGTCAGGTGAATCGAAGACCAAGCTGCAAAAGAAATTGGAAAATATGAAAGATACAAAGGCTAATCTCGAAAATGATTTGGAAGAGCTGAAAGCACGCTCCAGTGAGAATTGGCAGGATCTTAAAGAAGGAATCGACGATCAGCTCGATAGCCTCAAGGATTCTTTTGACAGCTTGAAAGATAAGCTGGGAATTGACTCCTGAGAATATACTTTTAAGTATCCGTTATTAAGGCCCGGTTGTACAATCGGGCCTTTTATATTTGACCCTCTTTTGATTTCTTCCTACGAGCAGGGAGAAAAACTCGTTGATTATGACTCAAAATATCTTTTCCTAATTTCAGGAAAGGAACAATGATGGAATAATAGCCAACCAAAAAGGCTCCCGACTGAAGCCAGGAGCCCAAATAATTTCTCATCGGGCGACTGATTTTGTCGCCCGATGAATAAATAAGCTAATCTATTCGCCAGATCACACATCCAGTGATCAGACGAGATTGTATTACTCTTCACCCATGAACGGATAGGTCCAGTCTTTCGGCGGTTCTTGGGTTTCTTTGATCGAGCGGATAGAAATCCAGCGCATCAGGTTGGCTGCACTCCCCGCTTTATCATTGGTACCTGATTTTCGAGCGCCGCCAAACGGTTGCTGATTCACAACGGCTGCCGTGGGCTTGTCGTTGATATAGAAGTTGCCGGCCGCTTGCTTTAGTGCGTTATCCATTTTTCGGAGCGCATAGCGATCCTGAGAGAATATAGCCCCGGTCAGTGCATAAGGTGAAGTGTTATCACAGATTTCGAGCGTTTCCTCGAACTTATCATTCTCATATACATACACCGTCAGTACGGGACCAAAGATCTCTTCTTCCATGGTTTTAAAGTGCGGATCGTGCGCCTGAACCAAGGTTGGTTCAACAAAGTAGCCTTCCGAGTCGTCATAGTCACCGCCAATTAACACGTCGGCATCGTCCGCTTCTTTGGCGTAGTCGATATATTCGGTGATGCTGTCGAAGGCTTTCTGATCGATGACAGCCGTCATAAAGTTACTGAAATCTTCGGCGCCGCCCATAGTGATTTTGTTCACTTCGGCGGTAAACTTGTCACGGAATTCATCCCACAAACTTTCGGGGATATACATGCGGGAAGCGGCCGAACATTTTTGTCCCTGGTACTCATAAGCAGCGCGCAGAGCCGCAACAACCAGTGCATCAACATCAGCTTCTTCGTGTGCAAAGATGAAATCCTTACCGCCTGTTTCGCCCACAATGCGCGGGTAGGTATTGTACATATCAATGCGATCGGAAATACTCTTCCAGAGATGTTGGAAGGTGCCGGTAGAGCCGGTAAAGTGGAGTCCGGAAAGATGTTTACTTTCCAGTACGGGATCACCGACATCAGCGCCGCTGCCGGGCAGAAAGTTGATGACGCCGTCGGGCATGCCTGCTTCTTGCAGAAGCCGCATAATGTAGTAGCTGGAATAGATCGAGGAGGTTGCCGGCTTCCAGAGCGCTACATTTCCGCAAAGTGCAGGTGCACTTGGCAAGTTAGCAGCAATAGAAGTAAAGTTGAACGGCGTAACCGCAAAAACAAATCCTTCAAGCGGACGGTATTCCGAGCGGTTCCACATGCCGTCGGGTGAATAGGGTTGATCCTTGTAAATCTGTGTAAGGTAGTAGGCGTTGAACCGGAAAAAGTCGGCCAGCTCGGCTACTGCATCAATTTCGGATTGGTGTGCCGTTTTCGATTGGCCCAGCATCGTTGAAGCATTGATCTTGTACCGCCATGATCCCGAAAGCAGATCAGCTGCTTTCAGAAAAACTGCCGCGCGGTCTTGCCAGGGCGTGTTGGCCCATTCTTCGCGTGCTTCCATCGCCGCTTCGATCGCCATTTCCACTTCTTTTTCTCCGCACAGATGAGTTGTTGCCAATTTGTGACTGTGCTCATGGGGTACGACAACATCGGCCGTGCGATCTGTTTTGACTTCTTTACCGCCAATGATGGCCGGAATTTCAATGGGATCGGTGGACCGTTGTCGTTCAATTTCTTTTTTCAATGCTTCGCGTTCGGGCGTACCGGGGGCGTAGGAATAAACCGGTTCATTATCCGGCTCCCGGATTTCAAAAAATGCATTAGCCATAATACTATTGTGCTTTATTTTCAGGTTTCCTTTGCGATAAAAGCGTTTCGTTTTCGTGTGGGAAGGTACTAAATTTTTAGCAGAATTGGAGATTTGCCAGACTACTTTCAGTTTATCCGTTTTAGATAAGCATCCACTTTTTGAGCAGTTTCAAATCCTGATGAAATACAATCGGGCACCGATACACCACCGCGGAAATTGCCGCCCAGGTAGAGTCCCCTATGTTCTTTTTCGATCTCTTTCATCAGCGAGAGAAAATAATCATAGCCAACTTCGTATTGTGGAATGGCTTTTTGCCATTGCTTGTGATGGGTAAAGATTGGATTGCCGTTGATGCTCAAAAGATTGTTCAATTCTCCAAGCACAATCTCCTGTAATTCTTCTTGGGATTTTAGTGCCAGGTCGGGCTTTCGTGCTCCGCCGATAAAGCAGGTTAGCAGTTCGTGTCCCTTGGGTGCACGACCCGGAAAAAGCGTCGAAGAAAACAGGCAGCCAAGCATATTATACTGTTCCACTTCGGGAATGAGCATCCCAAAACCATCCAGGGGATGGTCGATTTGTTCAGACTTAAATCCCAAGGCCAATACGCTAAGGGGAGCATAGGGCAAGGCTGCAAGTTCGTTGAAGAGATCAGCATTAAAAATGGATGGCAGCGTGTGTGCAGGAATGGTTGAAATCAGGCAATCGTGCCTGGCCGTAAAATTATCACCGTTGGCCGTCCCGGAAAGCTGCCAATGATTATCCTCTTGCTGTGCTGATGTAATAGTCGTCGAGCGTTGAACCGGGCCGGGCAAGGCATCCGCCAACGTTTTGGGCAATGTTTGTATCCCGTTTTTGAAGGAGGTTAGGGCACGTTTGGCAGAGGAGTTTGAGCGATCCCGCTTTATGATTCCTTTCAATAAATTGCCGTGCTCCTGTTCCATTTGCCAGAGTTTTGAAAAGGTGTGTTTTACCGAAAGTTTATTGGGATCACCTGCATAAACCCCCGATACAAATGGATTCACTCCATAATCCAGCACTTGCTTGCCAAGCCGTCGTTCGATAAAAGTGGCAATCGACTCATCGTGCCGGACAGAAGTGGAGGCAAACGGTTCTTTAAGTAATCGCAGTTTGGCTCCAATGGATAAAAGTGGAGTCGCCAAGAAACGGCTGACCGACGTCGGCAGGGCGATGGGGTTCCCGTTTTTTACGACAAAACGCTTTTTTGCTATTGGGTTCGCTTCAACGATTTTATCATCCAGCTCGAGCTCTTCCAACAAATCCCAAAGCGCCTGTGATTTTACCATCAGCGTATTGGGACCTTCTTCAACGAGCCAATCATTCTGCCGGATTGAATGCATGGCACCGCCTACTTGATCAGCCTGCTCATAGACCGTAGCCGAGATCCCTTTTTGTGCCAGGGCATAGGCCGTACTTAATCCCGAAATACCTGCGCCAAGTATGCCAACGGATGATTTTTTATTAGTCATTGTGGGCGAAATTCGATACTTTCTGTGCGTTAAATAGAATTGATCTAAATAGGTTTTGGCACCTTTGGTTCATTTTCTACTGAACCAACAATAGCCAATGAATATAAATGACAAGTGAAGAAATTGATATGAGGATGATGAATTATTTTGTAAAGGGACTCACGATTTTGCTGGCGGCGTTGATGCTTAGTGCATGTGGCCAATCGTCAAGTGATCAGCTGGTAGTATATTCGGGTCGCAGTCAGGCGTTGGTTGATCAGCTGGTAGAGGATTTTAAAGCACAAACCGGCATCGATATCGAAGTGCGGTACGGCAATGATGCTGAGCTGCTGGCCGTAATGAATGAAGAGGGTGACCAAAGTCCGGCAGATGTCTATTGGGCCAACACTACCGGAGCGCTTGCCCAAGCATCGGAGCAGGAGATGCTCACACAACTGCCCGATTCGCTGACCAGTAAAGCGGATGCTTTTCAATCTGCTTCGGGACAATGGGTGCCCGTGACGGCGCGATTCCGTGTGCTGGCGTATAATCCCGAAACCGTAAATCCCGAAGAGCTGCCGAAGTCGGTACTGGATTTTCCTCAGATGGATGAGTTTGAGGGCCGTGTTGGATGGACGCCTACCTATTCCAGCTTTTATGATTTTGTAACTGCATTGCGTTTGACCGAAAGCAATCAGGCGGCCAAAGACTGGATTAATAATATGCAGTCACTGAATCCCAAAGCGTATAGCTCAAATCCCCCGATGGTGCAGGCTATTATGGCAGGCGAAATTGATATGGGACTGACCAATCACTATTACGTGATCCAAACGAAGCACGGCGGCAAAGAAGGGTATTTTGAAGATCACGAGCACTATGGTGAAGAAGGACCGGATCCCAATGCCAATATTGAGACCTATCATTTTGCCAAGGGTGATATCGGGAATCTGGCACTGGTGACGGGCGTATCCGAGCTTAAGACGTCAGATCATTCGCAGTCAGCGCAAAAGTTTATCAGCTTTTTGCTCTCCAAGCGGGCGCAGGAATATGCGGCTGAATCAGTGAATGAGTATCCGGTGATTGAAGAAGCGGAACTGCCCGAATATATGCTGGATTCTAAAGAAGCACTGGAGCTGAGTCCCGATTACGATTACGAGCAGCTGCAGCAGCTGGAAGGTACGCTTAATCTGCTTCGTGAGGTGGGATTAATTTAAGCTTTAAGCTGAATGTTATGCTGTCCCGAGAATTCGGGATCAGAATCCAAAATTGAGTTATTTCAAAGCCCTGTCAGAATTGGCAGGGCTTTCTTTTTTGGATTCAGATTTCTACGCCCAGTGTTATGTAGAAACTGCGTGCTTTAGCGGGGATAATGCCCGGCCCGGGATAACCGGTTGCACGGCGTGTAAAATAGCGGTTATCCGTTAGATTGTTGACGCCGGCCTCGAGCCGAAATTGCTTGTAAGAATATTGCGCTGATAAATCCATAACATAGTAGGCCGGGATAATACCTTCGATAGCAGTGGGCGTTTGTCGGGCATTGGTGGCATCAGAAAAGTGTTCGCCCACGTACGAGTATTGGTAGGTAGCTTCGAAGTTGTCTTTGGCAACGGTGAGTCCCGTTTTGAAGTTGATTTTGGGAACGTGCTCAACGTCATTGCCTTCAATGCCGCTGATTTGAGAATCAGAATAGGTGGCGGTAATGAGTGCCAGGTTGGAAAAAAGCGAAAGCTGTGTTGAACTGGCTCGGTTCCCAAATAGCTTATACAGATCAACTTCGGCAAAGGTTTCTAAGCCGTAAATTCTGGCATCGGCTACGTTGGTACGATAGCGAAAGGTGCGATCAACGAGACCATTGAATTTGGGATTGGGTTCGGTCTTAAGCACGGTTCCGATGCGATCTTTATATGACAGATGAAAGAGGCTGAGATCGTAATTTAACAGCTGGTCTATATTTCCGCGGAGTCCCAGATCGGCATTAAACCCTCGTTCATCTTCAATATTGGGATCAACTTCGAGATTGCCGATATCCACGCGGATATCATTAAAATTGATGGCGCGATAATTTTGGGAATAGTTGCCGTACACCTCGAGCGCTTCACTTTTTTTGTAGCTGAGCCCGATCCCGAAGAGAACAAACGACCGCGACTTATCTCGTTCTTCCGGGATGGTTTCATCCAACAGAATATTGCCCGCCAAATCCCTGACGATATTTCGATAGTAGCCGTCTGCTTGTGTGTTGATGTACTCAAATCTGACGCCGGGCGTGATACTGAATTCCGGGGTGATATTGAAAATATTTTCGATAAATACGGATCGATTGGCACTGGGCAGATCAAAATCGGAGCCGGTGAGGTTGTCAGGATTTTGGTAACTGAAATCAGGGTCGCTGTCCGCAGACCCGTTGCCCTGGCGGCGATGCGTAAAGCCGTTGTAGTAGCGAAAGCCGGCCAGAAATACCGAGATGTTATCCAAAAAATTGTAGCGGTGGATCAGCCGTGTTTCGTTGCCCCAGTTTTGATAATCATCTCGCAAGAGGTTGCGCGGTCCGCCGAAATCAAGGCGGTCGATGCGGCTGAGATTCCCGACGGCATCGCGGCTGGCTTTAAGACCAAAAAAGCGGGTGTTAAGGCGCGTTTTGCCGGAAAATTTATAATCTGCTTTAAGTGCCAACAGATTCCAGTTTACACGAAACCAGTTTCGCTCGCGATTAGATTGGCTGGGATCCTGCCGAAACTGCGCATCCGTAAGTCCACCGGGCTGCTGGGCCAGGTAGTACATGTAGGTAAATTCGGGTGTAATGGTAAGCTTGTCGGTAATGTCAAGATTGACGGAACCATAGGCTGTATGCTGGTCAAGATTAGAATTTGGACGCCAGCCGTCGTTCTTTTTGTATTGATAAAAAGCATAATAGTTTGCTACGCCGATGGTACCGCCCACACTGTTAAAGGAGTTGAATAATCCGTAAGAGCCGTAAGTTTGATTAGAAGTCAGCTGAAATGGATCGTTCTGAGGACCGTCTTTAAACTCAAAATTGAGCATGCCGCCAAACTGTGTACCGTACTGCAGCGATGCGGCACCGCGAATAATCTCGATGCGTTTAAGTGCACGGGTAGGTGGGGTATAATAGCTTTCGGGATAACCGAGGGCGTCGGCCGCAATATCGTAACCGTTCTGGCGGGTATTAAAATTGGAGTTTCGTTTGGGACTCAATCCGCGCCCGCCAATACTGGTCTGAACTCCGGCGCCATCGCTTTGCCAGATATTCAGGCCGGCCACCTTTGCATATACCTGCCGGCTGTTATTGGTCGCCAGATTTGCAGCGATATCATCCAGGACAATGACTTCGCTTTTCTTGGCCTCGTTGATGGTGACGCCCTCGACTGCGCGCAGTCGTCGGATGCCAAATGTCTGTTCCTCTCGGCCGCCGACCGTGATTTCACCAAGTGAGCTTTGTAGCACTGAGAGTTCAAAGTTGACGGTTTTATCAGAATCTTGTAGCTGAACGTTTTGGGATACAATTTTGCGCCCGGTATAGAAAGCCGTTACCGAATATTGGCCGGGAGCCAGATTTTCAATCTTATAATAGCCCTGCTTGTTGGTTTTATCGGATGTCTCTTTGCTGTAAGAGATGACCTTTTCAGCGTCAGGATTTTGGGTCGTTATTTTGCTGATATACACATCGGCAAATGCAATGGGTTCGCCCTCTTCGGTAGTTACTTTGCCGGAAACCGTCAGGTTTTGGGCGGCAAGGGAACCGTAGATCCCAAACATCATGAAAGCCAGCGAACAGAAAAGAAAATGCTTCATTGCGTGCGAAAATCGGAGTTTTGTACTTCGGATTTGTTAAATGGCAGAATCCACTGTTTGTCAGCGAATCCCCGTTCGACTTCTGTTAAATCGACAGTCGGGTCGATCATTAGTTTACTCCGCCGTCCATTGAGGGTGACGTACGATTCTGCCGTAATTTTGACATTGTTCATTCCCTGCTGGCGATATTGCTGCTCCAGATAGTGGGCAAACTGTAGAATCATATCTGGCTGCGTGGACATCATTTTTTCTTGGTTCTGGGTTAGGTAGTCCCAGTTGGCTACTTCCCAGCGTCGATTGGTTTCAGGATTATGTACCTGAAAGGTGGTGTAACCCGCTTTTTCCATCAGCATGACCCGCCACGAGAACCGGTATCCTTGTTCGGTCCAAAATAGGTTGCCGGGATACAGGGCAAAACGAAGCGGTACAAGAAGTTGGAGCAGGAAATGCAGAATCAGGATTCCGGCAACAATGGAAGAGGTCTGCCGGCTGAGGGCAACAGGGCCGGTTTTTTCACCAAGTTGGTCCGCATTTTCTTGATTGAATTCCAAGCTACGCCAGAGCTGTTTGGCTTTTCGAATCAACATTCGGTGGAAATCAGCGGAGAAGAAGATGAGCGTGCTCAAAATCATGATAAAGGGAAACATGCCAATCTGGAACAGGAAATAGGTGAGCATGTGAAAAATGATCACGCTCACGTAGGCAACAATCCGCGTGGGTTTGTAGAGCAGAAAAAAGGCGATGGTGAGATCGTAAATGGCACCTGCCCAGCTAAATAGATAAGCTGTGATTTCGTAGTCGAACAGCCAGCCGATAATCGGGAGATGCGCATTGGCGGGCAGCCAGATTTTCATGGGCATAGCGTTGAACAGCCAGTCGGGATTAAGCTTGGCGGCCCCAGCATAAACATAGACAATCCCCAGCTGAAGCTTGAAGATGTTGACCATCCAGGCGGGCACGGTGTCACATTTGAGCTCCGGTTTTCGAATTACATCCAGCGAAAAGCTGCGGTGAGCGGGCACTAGCATCAGCAGAAAACTGATAATGCTTACAAAATAGTAATGGTTCAGGTAGTTGGTTTTGTCGATCAGTTCTACATAAGTGAAGCTCAGAAAAAACAGTACAGCAGCAAACCGGTAAAAGCTGCCCAGCATGATGCCCAGGGCTGCCAATCCCATGACGATAAAGAGCAGATACATGCCTGTTTCGCCGAGCGGTGTTACCCAGTCGAAGCCGTAAAAAGTGAAAAAGAAATCGGGTTTGATATAGAGGTCGTAAATCCAGCCGTTGGCGGCAAACCGGATGGTGCTCACGAGCATGATAAACCCAAACAGTGCCCGAAATACGGCCAGCGGAGCAATGGATGTTTGGGAAGTTAGGTACTTCTTAATCATGCTGAAATTGAAAGTGGTTGATTATTAATCACCGTCGTTATCCTGGAAGGTGATGGTGACGCCCAAGACGGAAGTCATATCGGCCTTCACTAAGGCAACGACTTGTTGCATTTCCTCAAAGGCATTGAGTACGGGATCGTTATTACTGTCAATTTGATCAGAAAGTGGATCGCTAAGGGTATTAAGCGCAGCAATAGAGGCCTCGATATCTGTGTTGATCTGATCGGCCAGTTCGTTGCTCCCAAGTGCCTCTAAATTTTCCTCAAGTCCAAGTCCATCAGCGTTGTCCAGTCCCGTTCCCTGGAAGAGCCGCCAAAAGGCTTGTTGATTTGCAATTGCCAGCTCCAGAGAGTATCCGCCGTAATAGGCTTCTGTGGCAGTAGGGCGCGGGATGCCTGCACTACGAACTCCCGATGGAATGCCAATTTTTCCATCGCGCAAAAATTGTTCGTAATGCAGCACCAGGGCATTCACCAGCATGCCAATTGAACTTCCTACATCGGTGCCGGCATTATCTTCACTCAGAAAAGTAGCTTCATAATCGCCGCCATTTTCGCTCCATTCATTGGTTACGGCTTCTACTTTATCGTGGATAAACGAAACATTATCCAGCAGGTACGTCATGCGATTTTGGGCGTTGCTCTCGGTGGTATATTGCGCAATGATTTCGGCCTCTGTGTCGCCAGTGCCGTGGAGCAGATATCCCAGTGCGGGAAAGCCCGCTGCATCTTGATTATCCAGCGTACCCAGGTTGTAATCTCCGGATTCAATGTTGGCATTAATTTTGTCGGTATCGGTGGGATAGGTATTGACCGACGACCGCAGGACCTGCATTTCAGCGGGACCAAATTGAAACAGGTTGGCATGTTGCCAGGCCAGGCGCGTGTTTTTTAAATCTTGTTGTAGTGCTTGCAGGTTTTGCGCAGTGGGAGCTTCGGAAAAAGTCGTGGCGGAGTTTTGCAGGTTTGTCAGTGAATCATCCAGTGCATGGTAGGCGGGGATGATGATGTTACTGCTGTAGTTTTGCAGCATCGCCGATCGGTCAAAGTTGCTTGTATCATCAGAGCCGGTATTGCTTGTGCACGAACTAAATGCGGTTATTATACCTAACAGCAGAGCGGGAATAAGAATGCGTGAAAGGGTGTTCATGGCAGGAGATATTGATTTGTCTAATAAATAACCAACGCTTTGACGAGATTGGCGCCAAAGCGTTGGTCACGATTGAAATAAAGTTTACAGCTCGTTTTGGACGTCTTCGAGTGCAGGATAAATGTCTACGAGCGTTGATTTGGCGTTGTTCAATCCTTCGGAATCAACATTCCAGAAGTTGCCGTTGTCGCCGAAATCCGTTTCCTGAATTTGTGTGAGCTGCTCCAGTGTGATTGCGCGGCGGGGGCTGTACTTAAGAGCGTTGGCAAAAGCCCAGGCCTCAGAAAGCGTGTGGAATGCTTCGCCTTGTTCACTATTGCTGAGGTTCGTCAGCGTAGCATTGATGTAATGAATGGTTGTTGCTGCAGCAAGCAGCTCCAGGTTTTCATAAAGCACATCAACCTGTTCGTTGAGTGCGTCCTGATTTTTATTCACAATAGCAGTACGGCCCTGGATATAGGCATCCATCAGGATATCATTGAAGCCGAGCTGATCGTCGGAACCATTGGAATAATCGGCCCAGAATTTTGCTTCGTCGGCTCGCTCTTCAGGCCAGTTTGATTCAAAATCGACAGGGGCACCAAAGTATCCGAATGCTTCATCGAAGTGATGTTCTTTGGTAGTGTAGTTAGTTCCTTCTTCTACTTCGCTGTTATTTACTTCGGGACCAATGCGATCATCAGTCAAATAGACATTGAAAATTTGATGATAGAATACCGAGCCCATCAATCCTTTTTCAACAAGCTGGCCGAATTCGCGTCCATTGGCACTTACCAGGATGTCATCACCGTCTTGTCGTTCAATCAATCCCGCTACGCCATTGGTTGCACGAACGCCGTTATTTCCGTTTTCACTGGCTGATGCAGCCTGAGCAAAGAGATTTTCATATACTTCGTTGTCGAGATCGTTGGGGAATGTTTTGTTTCTCAGCTGACGATCAGAAGTGAACGAAAAGTTTCCGCCGCCGTCACCGCCGGCATTTTCAAACATGTCGAGCAGTGCTTGTTCAGAAAGCAATTCGCCATTGTCACCACGCCCCATATATGCATCAATTTCTCCGAGCATCATCAGGCGATCGGTTTGGCCGGGATAGGCTACGGATGATTCTCCGTTTCGGGAAAATTCATAATTTTCGGGAGCGTCGATATTACCATCATCATTGCTGATGTCGCAAGAAAGGGTGAAAAAGATTAGCGCAACGGCTAATCCACTGTTTAGCAGGTCATTAAACTTCATTAATTCTGTATTGTTAATTCGCATTTCGATTTTGAGGGGAAGTATAATAATTATTTAGACTAATTATAAACAAGGAGCAACTGTTTTTTTACTACTCACTGGGGATTGGTCAGGTGATTAGTTGAGAGGTAGGGCTATTTTGGTTTGAAGGAAGCCAGAGAGGGACTATTGGTTAGAATCCTCGCGATTAGAGAAGATGCTCATCATTTGATTAAGCAGCCCGTTGCCAACCAACGATAGTTTTTCTTGCCGGCCGAGGGATAGAAAACGCAAAAAATTGCGGAGCTCAACAAGCAGATAGGGCGGGTTGGTCACGAGCGTATCATTGGCAATAATGTGATCCCAATCCAGTGGTTTGTCAAAGTTGATTCCATGGCTTTCCATCGTTTCTCTATAAAGATGCGCAATGAGCCCATAGCCGATGGTTGTGGGATGAATGCCATCGAGACTAAAAATGCCGCCCTTGAAAACTTTCTCGGTTTCTTTATCTATGCGGATGTAATCGGTGCTCAGCTTGGGGTTGTGTTCATCTTCAACCAGATGCGCCGTCATGGGATTGTCTAACATTGCCTTCCGAAAATTATCGGGATAGGGGATACGCATCTCCCCGCCCAGTCGTCGCCGGGCAATACCGCTGACATACCGATTCAGCGGCACGGTAATCCATCCGTATTCGCGTGCTACATCGCGGATAATGGTGTTATACTCATCCACATACTGATCCAGCGAAATGGCTTGTTCTTTGGTAAGGTGCGGATGGGTATCGGGATGGAAATCTTCATCCCACACCCAAAAGCGGGTGTAATAATCGAAGTAGCCAGTGTGACCTTCGCGCGATTTGTCGGCATTGACGCCGCGCGTAACCGGCGGAATGGTGACGTAGGGAATGGTTTGTGTGATAATCCGCTGGGCTCCAATCTGACTTACTCTTTCGGCCAGCTTGCGAAATTCTTGCTCGAAATGTTCGGGTCGATACACCGTGTAATCTCGCTCCGAGGGGAGTTTTTCAAGATCTTTCTGTTCTGAAAGAATAAACTTTAGATCAGAGACTGCACCGATAATATTGTTGTGTCCCGTACTCACAATAAGATTTTCGATGCCGCCGTGCTGCTGTAAATAATTGACATTATCGAGCAGGGTATGATTTTCGAATGTCGATCCCAATGAGGGATTCAGCACCAGCCGGGCCGTCACATACATGGCGTGGTCGGGCAGCATGTCAAAAATGGAATAGGTTTCCGGCTGGTTTTCAATATGCTCGCGGCTGTTTTGTTCGGTCACCATCCAGGCGTCGTTCATTGAAAACCCCCACACCGACTGATTGTGATACGGCATAGACCGTTGTCGATGGAGTGGTTTTACTTTGCCTTCCCAGTATCGCTTTACGCGTTTGAGTGTTGAGTACAGGTGGCTGATGGCTGGCAGATATTCATGCCATTCAATGGAGTTGCCAAACTCGTCGGACATACCCCGCGTGAGCACTTCCAGGTTTAAGGGGATTCCCGCCTGTGCGGTGAATAAAGGTTGATCAAAATCGGGAGCGGGCTCCCAGCAATTGCGTAAAAAATTTGGGAAACTGAGGTCTGTTCGATAGATGCCGCCGTTTTGAAATCCCTGGCTGACGCTGTCTCCTAAGACCACAATTTTATGTTTGGGGGATGAATTTGTCTTGCTCACAATTGTGTTAAAGCCTGACCGTAGGTTCTAATTTGTGATTAAACTTCCTGAGAATATGTCGTATCTTAAAGCGCATTTTTCATTCAATCAGAATGTAGTAAAAGGATGAGCAAAATAGAAAACAATCGGCTGGCTCAGTTTCGCAAAGAGCGCGAAGAAGCTAACGAAAAGATTTTTGATCTCGATCACCTGGGCATCAAACGATTTTTTAATCTCGATAATAATACGTACAAAGATGGTGCACTGCCCACACAGACCAAAGAGCTGCTGGGATTGGTGGCCTCAACTGTGTTGCGCTGCAACGATTGTATCGATTATCACCTGGAGCAGTGCGCCAAGTCGGGTTCATCCAAAGATGAAATTGTGGATGCACTGAATGTGGCCCTGATCGTGGGTGGCAGTATCGTCATTCCGCATCTGCGTCACGCTGTGGATACAATGGAGATCCTCGAAGAAGAGGGCACTCTCGACTCATAATTCATCCTATTTTGTTGCGCAATACGGTTCTCATATCTTTTTTTCTGTTGCTTTTTACCGGATCTTCAGCTGCCCAGATGTTGGGCAAGCAGGTGGGGCCGGATTCCCTTTCCAGTGCTCTCATCCCGGCTGCAGGATATAATTCGAACGAAGGCGTTATTTTAGGCGCTATCTACAATCGGTATGATTATCAGGGTACGGTTAAGCCGTTTAAGAATTATCTGGAATCCTCGGCCATCGTATCCACAAAAGGATTTATAGAGGTGCAGGCCCGGTACGAGCAAACCCGAAGTTTTGGTCGCAATATCCGTTCTGTAGCAGAAATCTTTTTCTATCGATACAATACGGATGTGTTTTTCGGCATCGGAAATAATACATCTTTTTCGGACAGTCGCTGGGATAATGAGTATTATTTTTTCAGGTCGGTAAACCTAGGGTTGCAGTACAGTCTTCGAACTCCTCTCTATGAAGAGGCCGACAGCCAGCTCGATTTTCAGGCTGGAATCAGCACTGAATATTATATCCCGGATGAGAAAAAACAGGAGTCGTCATTTGCCCAGTTGCAGCCCAATGGATACAGGGGCGGCTGGGCTAATAATGTAAGCGCAGGTTTTGTTTGGGAGAACAGGAACAGCGAATTTGATCCCACGAAGGGTAATCGTGCAGAACTTAAAATTCGTTTTGCGCCGGATCTTATCAGCCGTTATGCCTTTACGACGGCCAGTATCGAACTTCGGCAGTATTTTCAATTGTTTAACTGGCTGACCGTAGCAAATAAACTCGAGGCGCGCCATGCCGAGGGAAGTGTACCGTACTGGGAGTTGTCCACGCTGGGAAACTCATCAACGCTGCGCGGCTACCCGTTGAATCGGTTTGCGGGCAATAGTTCGCTGGCCTACACGCTCGAACTCCGTAGCTGGATTGTCGAATTTCCGGAGTTGTACAATTTAAAGTTTGGCGCACAGTTTTTTACTGATACCGGTCGCGTATTTACCGGCGCGGATACCATGGACGATCTGTTTCGCGGATACAAACAGACCGTTGGAGTTGGCGGAGCGATGTCCATTTTTAACTCCGATTTTATTATGCGCGGCGAAATTGGATTTTCTGAGGATGTCAGCAGTATTTATGTGGGTGTGGGATATTTGTTTTAACAGAAAAACTTGAATTCAGATACTTACTATGAGTCGATCAGTACTACTTACAGCTGCAACGGAAGATACCGAAGTGTTGCGGTCAAATCTCGAAGAACAGCAGCTTACACTCCTGCATTATCCACTGGAGCGGTATGAGCCCGTTGAGGATAATACGGAGATTCTTGACACGCTGGAGCTGCTCGATGAGTTTGAAAATATTGTCCACGGCAGCAAGCGTAATGCGCAGTTTTTTGTGGATGTGGTCAAGGAATACGACAAACTCGATGCGGCGCGTAACCAGCTCAATTTGGCGCTGAATCAGCATACGGCGGATTATCTGGAAGAGCACGGCATTCCGGCGGTACACCCGCACTCCGATGGAAAGGCCATTGACCTGCTGGAGTTTATGCTTCGGATCAAGCATATCGGCGAAACGCTGTATCCCTGCGGAGATAAAACAGCTGAAGATCTGCCCGGACTGCTCCGTGAGTTGGATGTCCCGGTTGAGGAGCTAGTACTGTTTACACTTGAGGGACCCGAAGAGCTGAAACTGCAAGAATATCAGAAAGAAATTGCCGCGCACGATCCCGCTATAGCGGTGTTTCATTCCCGCCGCTCGGTAAATCGAATGTTGGCTGCTTTTCCCAATCTCAATTATGAGGATGCACATATCATTTCCGGCGACCAGGCCGTGACTGATAAGCTTGGCAAAGAAGATATCGACGTCGATACTCAGGCCGAAGGCAGCTGGGCATCCATCGAAGAGATTGTTTTGGATGTGCTGAATTAATTGCAAACGGGAGTATAACTCCCTTTTAGCTAGGGGTCGAGGAAAGGGTACATAGCGCTATGAGTAGCGTCCACGCTACTCATAAATTTCAAGTTTCACTCTGACATTGAAACTCAAGTTTTTTAACATGTTTCAAGCGTGGACGCTTGAAACAGCCGGGTAATGCTTTAACCGAACTTTTCGTGATGTAACTAGCCGTGTCACAAGTGTTAAAGAGTAAATTCGTTTTTTCGTATCAGTAAAGATCTGTGTCAATCTGCGGCTAATATTATTTGAACTTTTGGATGCAACGCAGAGCATTGCATCCAGATTTAGAAATATCAAGCTTAAATAAGCGTCCACGTTATTTAAAGTAAACTATCGTACAGCCCGCTCCGCCCTGCTGGATGGGCGCTATCTCGTAGCTTTTTACTTCCTTGCGTTGATCCAAATATTCGTGCACCAGCTTTTTTAGGATGCCTTCGCCCTTGCCGTGGACAATTTGCACTTCACTGCGTCCCGATGCAACGGCATTGTCGATATAGTGTTGCACCTCTTTCATCGCTTCGTTGCCGCGCATTCCGCGAATACTCAGTTGCGGTTTCACAACCTTGTATCGGCTACCGCCCTCAAAATTAACTTTCACTTTTTGTTCTTTCTTACGGCTCCCGGCATCTTCCACTTTAACTAAATTCTTATACTTTGTCTTGAGGCGTAATCCGCCCGCAGAAACCACTGCTTTACTGCCGTTAACCTCCTTGAGTTCGCCCGTGGTGTTGGCATCCTGCAGGCGCACCAAATCCCCGACTTCCGGCTGTTCATCCGCATCCTGATAACGCTGTTCTTGCTGATCTTCCAGCTCTTGCAATTCTTCATCAACCTGCCGGCGATGTTCCTCTACTTCTTTTCGAGCTTCTTTGATCGTCTCATCATCTTTTTGTCCCTGTTCAACGATGCGCTGCACGGCCTCTTCGATCTTCTTATTGGCCGAATCCATGATGGCCTTTGCCTCATTGAGTGCTTTTTCGCGAATCTGTTCTTTTTCTTTTTCGATGGCCGAGCGTTTTTCTTCATACCGGTGACGCTCCTTTTCGGTGTTAGCCTTAAGCTTGTCGTACTTCTGCTTGAGCTCTTCGGCCTCCTGACTTTTTGTTTCGAGTTCAGAGATCAGCGTTTCCATATCGCCCTTGGCTTCGCCCAGCAGCACGCGCGCTTTGTCGAGCAGTTCATTTTGGAGTTTCATGCGCTCCGCAATTTCAAAGGCATAGCTGCTGCCCGGCACACCTTTTTTAAAGCGATAGGTCGGCGAAAGCGTATTCTGATCAAACTCCATGGAACCGTTTACGGCGTGCCGGTGATCGTGCGCAAAAACTTTTAGCGATCCGTGGTGCGTAGTGACCAGCACTTTGGCTTTTCGCTCCATCAGCAGTTCGATGAGAGACTGAAACAGGGCACCGCCTTCTTCGGGGTCGGTTCCGGCCGCGGCCTCATCAATGAGCACGAGACTATGTTCATCCGAATTGTTGAGCGTGTGTTTCATCCATTCCAGCCGCGATGAAAACGTACTGAGGTCGTTTTCAATGGATTGATCGTCGCCCATATCTACAAAAATACCGTTGAAAATGGGGATCTCGGAGCTGTCGCGGGCGGGGATGGCAAATCCGGATTGAATCATCATCGAGCAAAGCCCCAGTGTTTTAAGTGCCACAGATTTTCCTCCGGCATTGGGACCGGTAATAACGAGGCATCGCTCATTTTCATCCAGTTCCATATCCAGCGGTACCACTTCTTCCTGCTCCTCCTCGGGCAGCTCCCAGTTTTTGAGTAGCAATAATGGATTGTAGGCCTCTTTAATATACAGGTGCGATGTTTCCGAGATAACAGGCGTAAATCCATCCAGATCGATACTAAGTTGCGCCTTGGCGACAATGACATCAAAAGTCGTTAGGACGTCCAGATTCTGCTGAATGGCCTCTCGTTCGTTGCGGACGTGATTCGTAAGTTCGCGCAGAATGCGCTCAATTTCCTGCTGTTCTTCGGATTCCAGCTGACGAATCTCATTGTTGATATTCAGCGCCTCTACCGGTTCCAGATATACCGTCTGACCAGATAAGGATACATCATGCACAAAGCCCTGCACTTTGCGTTTGTATTCGGCCTGCACGGGAATCACCATGCGTCCACTGCGGATGGTTGCGCCTTCGTCTGACGTCATTCCCTGCTTCGACAGGCGACTCATTACCTTATTGATGGTCGTCCGCAGATCGTTTTTTCGCTTGTTTATCTTTCGGCGAATCGACTGTAGTTCAGGACTGGCATCGTCCCGAAGTTCACCGTTTTCGGTAAGTACATTCTGCAAGGTTTCTTCGAGATCTTCCAGCGGAATAAGTCCGATTGAAATCTCCTTGAGTGCCGGGTAATGCTCTTCACGCTGTTCGATATACGATTTGATGCGGCGTGCAGTAATGCTAAGCTCCAGGATTTCGACAAAGGCCTGCAATGAAATAATGCTATTTTGGGGACGCGCTTTGCTGAGATGGTCCTCTACATCGTGCAAATTATGAAGCGGAAAGGCCGAATCGTTTTGGATAAGATCCATCATTTCGGCGGTTTGGCCAAGGCGCCGCTCGATGACATCGCGATCGGAGAATGGCATCATGGCGGCAAGTTTCTCTTTAGCCATCTTAGACCGCGCTTTTTTTACTGCCGCCGATCGTACCGACTCAAATCCAATTTTTACGCTCAGTCGTTCCGGAAATAGATGCATATGAGAATTTATATTTTATGTCATCCTGTCCCGATCCCGAATGCTCGGGAGGGATCGGGATCTAAATATCAAAATACTCCCAAATATAAGCTTCTTTGGCCGGAAATGATGAATTTGAAAAGAGGAAAATAATTGTTAATTGAAGATGCAGAGTTTAAGGAAATAAATAGATGCTATGCGATTGAAAATGTATCAGGTTGATGCTTTTGCCTCTCAGCTTTTTAAAGGAAATCCCGCCGCCGTTTGTCCGCTCGACGAATGGCTTTCCGATGAGCAGATGCAGCAGATTGCGATGGAGAACAATCTCTCCGAAACGGCCTTTTTCGTCAAGCAGGATGGAGGGTATCGATTGCGTTGGTTCACGCCCACTACCGAGGTGGATTTATGCGGACATGCCACGCTGGCCTCGGCTCACGTGTTGTTTGAGCATCTGGATTATGATCAGAAAGAAATTCGGTTTGATTCAAACAGCGGAGAACTTACCGTAGCCAAAGAGGGCAATCGACTGATGATGAACTTTCCCGCTGCCAAGCTGAACGAAGCCGAGGCACCCGATTTCCTGGAAGATGCTGTAGGTATTCCTGCTACAGAATTATATCGCGATACGGATTATTTGTATGTAGTCGAAAACGTAGACCAGGTGCAAAATCTAGATCCCGATATTCGTAAGCTTGCCAAGGCGGATGTACGGGGAATTATCGTTACGGCACCCGGGGAAGAGGTCGATTTTGTATCCCGATTTTTTGCCCCGGCGGCCGGCGTTGATGAAGATCCGGTAACGGGCTCGGCGCATACCATGTTGACGCCATACTGGAGCCGGCGGCTTGGCAAAGATCAGCTCGTGGGACGACAGGTGTCGCAGCGCGGTGGTGCCGTCTATTGTCATCATCAGGGTAATCGGGTGGCGTTGGCGGGAGAAGCATGCACTTTTCTGGAGGGAGAAATTGAGATATGATTGAACTGCTGATACTTCTGCTGTTGGGCATTGTGTCTGGGATTGTTGCTGGATTGTTTGGGCTCGGCGGAGGCATTTTGTTTACGCCTATTTTATTTGTGGTTTTCAGTGATGCCGGTATCCCCAATCCCGTAGTATTAACGATCGGAAGTTCATTGTTTTGCGTCTTTATTGCTTCATTCGGGAGTTCAGTTCGTCAATATCAGCAGCGAAATTTTTTCTGGTCAGAGGGGATAAGAGTTGGTTTTCTGGGTGCAGTGGGCGTTTTTTTTGGTAAGCAAGTGATCACATCCTCATACTATAGCCAGCAGGTATTTGTGATTTTATTCAGCCTGTTGCTGGTATATGTAGCCTACATGTTTTATCGAAGAGGGGCGAAAACCAGAGCTGATCTGCAGCAGAATAGCACTCCGGTAACATTACAGCAATCCTTTTTTACCGGCGGACTTGGGGGCTTCGCTGCTGCACTGGCCGGCATTGGGGGTGGGGGCGTGATGGTGCCGATGCTAAATCTGTGGTACAAAAAAAGTTTTGCCCGGTCGGTAAGTATTTCGTCGCTGGCTATTGTGATGATCTCTCTATCGGGATGGATTCAGCTTGGACTTACGGGCAATGATATTCAAGCGCTCACCGATTTCCATTGGGGTTATGTGGATTTTGGAGCAGCCCTTCCGCTGGCCGCCGGCGGACTCATCGGCGGATTTGTCGGTGCGTTGTTTAACTTGAAAATAAACAGGCGTTACCTGCAATTTGCCTTTGCTTTACTGTCGGTGGGAGTAGCCATAAAGCTAATTGCCGAAGCGTTCTGATAGTTGGCTAAAAAATCTTCCACCACGGCTTTTCTTCAAACCGGAAATTGTGCTTTTTACTTTCATCAGCAAAACGCTGCTGCAGCTTTTCAAAATCATCTCTCGCCACAAAGGGAAGACGAAATCGTTCTTTAGTCCCGCTGCTGTAGGTTATCCGGATGCTGAATTGCGTGAGCACCAATTTTTCCAGCTTGTTCCAATAGGCGGTACGAGTGAGGTACACATCTTCAGTTGTTCGCAGAAATTGGTCTGTTATGGAGATCTCAATGTTAGCGCCAATCGTAGATTTTGTGAGTGCCAAAACAATCAATCCCATACCCAAAATGCTGTTGATGACTGCCATGGCCTCGAGGTTCCATTCCGGCAACAGTTCTGTCAATCCATTAGCCAGGTAAATTAAGCCTACCGTACCTATCGTTGCACGTATGATATTACTGTAAATATTGGCTTTGTTGGATGTTAAGGTCAGTTCATTCATGATGGCAACTTCAGTTGTTAGGTCCGGCTGTGTGCGAGTAGTATGGCTAATATTTTTAAATCATTGATAAGATGCTACTTTTTGTATTTGGACTCATAGATAAATTTTCTGAGATTAGAACAAATTAATGCTAGATCGAAAAAATTCGTTGGTTGGGGTTAGGATGGAAGACAAACTAGGAAGTAGTGCGATGGCCAATCGCTGGGTACCGTTGCCATTAGACTATTTGCTGGAGAAGTACCAAGTTAGCTCATCGCGTGTGATGGGCTTATTGGGATTGTGGGTATTGATTATCGCTATTTCGATTGTTTCGGTGGTGTGGATCTCTCCCTCCGAATACTTACTTCTGGATGAGGGACAAGCCACAATCAACCAGTTTTTCCTGTTTTATCCTCCATTGATACTTGGCACTTTGCTCCTTTTCTGGGTAGGATTTGAATGGGGATTTATTCCGCTGTTTTTATCCGGATTTGTTATCACCTTTTCGGCTTCGGTAACGTATTATTGGGGATTATTATTCGGTATCGCTTTTGTATTGGGATTGGGCATTTACGCGCTGGCGTATTATTGCGTACCGTTTGATCCGGCGTTACGCGATTTTAAAAGTGCTGTATTTTTTACGGTCGTATCCTTCTTTGCCGCCATTGCCAGCTCACTGGGATCGTTTGTCTGGAGCGATTTCTTCGGTCTTAATGCCTTTGAGACGATCACCCTTTGGAAAGGATGGTGGACAGGTATGTTTTTGCAGTCTATCGTGATTATTGCTCCGCTATTGTATTTGTTCACGCCGTGGGTTTCATCTGCCCGAAAAGAAATCTTTCCAGAATTTCCCAAGCCCAATGTTACTCTCGGATGGATTTATTCAGCAATTGGCAGTGTGGTGGTTGTTCTTTTACTGTTTATCATAGGAGCCAAAGTGCTGGGCACAGAAGGACTGTATCAGCAGATGAACAGTCCCGATTCGGGAATTACACAAACACTGGTTCAGACCAATCAGTCGCTGCAAATTATTTCGTGGATCTCGATCGGGTTGGTGCTTCTTCTGGGATCCGGGAGTATTTACCTGGTGGGCAGCTGGAATAAAAAATTGCAGCAGGAGGTCGAGCGGAAGACCGAAGAGCTTGTTGAGAGTCAAGATAAGTTGAGCAAAGCCCTTAGCGAGCGCGATATGCTGCTGGATGCCATCCACGATCGGGTACGCGATAATCTGACGATGGTGCTGGCCCTTCTTGAGCTACAGCTGAAAGGAGAGGCGGAAAAATCAAATGAGGAAATTTTAAAAGATTCGCATGCGCGGATCCGATCGCTGGCGCTCATACATGAGACGATGGTGCAGGCCGAATCGTTTGAGCAAATCAATCTCAAGAGCTTTGCGATTAAACTTTCGAACCGTATTCAAAAATCGTTTCAGAGTAAACAGCAAGATATTGAAGTGTCGATGAATGCTCAGGATCTGCCGGTGCATATCGACCGTGCCGTACCGGTGGCGATGGTTTTAAACGAGCTGATGGTGAATGCCTTTATGCACGGTTTTGTGGATATGCCCAAGGGCGTAGTGTTTGTTAGTCTGCAGGAGAAGGAAGATAAACTCCACATGGAGGTTCGCGATAACGGACATCCGCTACCGCCGGATTTTGAGGAAAAGACCAAGCATACGCTCGGATTTAAGCTGATTAAAACACTGGTAAAACAGTTGCAGGGAGAATTTGAAGTGCTGGATGAGGAAAACCCGGCATTTATTGTCCGCGTACCTGACGAAATGCTGAAAGCGAAAACGTAGATCCTGGATCCAACGTCTTAATATACCGAACGGTATGTGATTTCACGTTTTTCGCAGCGCTGTTTGATCTCTTTCTTGGCCGTTTTGATATTCCCGTAGTTCAGATACTGGATATCTATATCTCGTTCAATCCCGTCGGTTAACGCAAATGTAATCGTGCTGTTACCGATGGTGATACCCTGAATGTGATTCCAATTGATTATTTGCTGTTGCTTGTCTTGCGTTATTTCCACGCCATTTTCCGAAAAGGTAAGTTCTGGGTAGGGGAAGAAATATTGCTCATATCGGAACAATCCAACAAGGATCTCTCCAATGCCAATAATCAGGAACGCATATGAGATGAAGTTCAGGTCGTTATCCCAGTAGTCAAGGCCGAATGTTGCAAGATGGATAATTCCCAAGGTGATGATCAGATATTGGAACCATCTCATGGAAACATCACCGCGATATGTGATGGTAAAATCATCCATTAATACAAAGCTTAATAAAATTCACCGGGTGACTGTCTGAGTCACCCGGTGAGTGTAAGTCAATAGTTATTTATCTTCTTTTTCTTGCATTGCCGGACGGTCCAGATAGGGCAGTCCGTCGGTAATCCACTCCGGAGCCTCCTTGCCCAGCAGGTAGTGTTCATGCCATTCAAAGGCGCGGGTAGCGTAATCAATCTGGTTTTCTTCGCGAGCCAATCCGTGATTTTCGCCTTCATAGACGAGCATCACAAACGGATTTTGCATGCGCCGCATGGTGTTGTAAAGCTCTACTCCCTGATTAAAATCCACAGCACCGTCGTCGGTACCAAACTCGACCAGAAGCGGCGTGTTCATCTTCTGCATATTAAAGATCGGAGAATTTTCTACAAAGTTGTCCCAGTCTTTCCACCAGGGATCAGGGAAACGTCCCTGGCTGGTTTCAAAAATTTTGGCATCGGTGGTTCCCGTATTCCAGTAAATGGAATTGTACATGCTGATCATATTCGTTAGCGGAGCTCCGGCCACAGCCGAGTTAAACAGATCGGTCTGCGTAACGATAAACGAGGTTTGGTATGCCCCCCAAGAGTGACCGGTTAGCCCAATCTGGTCCTCATTCACCATGCCTGTTTCAATCACTTTGTTGACGGCGGGCACCACGCTTTCCACGGCCGACACTCCCGGATCGCTGAGCTCATAGGTGATATCCGGCTGGAAGACGAAGTAACCCTCCGAAGAATAGCGGCGGCGATTATAAGGACTTCGCTTTGTGGGAATGTTGTAACTGTGCATTGTTTGCGAACGATCCTCATAAATGTATGTGATCATCGGGTATTTCTTGTCGGGATCGTAATTCGCAGGATACAGCAGCCGTCCCTCCAGTTTTTGGCCGTCCTCATTGGTAAAGGTGATTAGCTCATCATCTGCCCAGTAGTAATTGTCCTGCTGGGGATTGGTATAAGTGAGTGCAACTGCATTGTTGAAGTTACGATCCACATGAAAGAAATCGGGTGAATCGGTGGCTGTTTCTTCCTGATATACGTAGTGCTTTGTTGAATCTGCTTTAGACAAACGTGTAATCATTTTGGGCTCATAGATCAGCGTTTCTGTACTGCTGCCATTTAAGCGAGCGTAACCGCGATCTTTGGTTTCATCGCCATACATGCTGAAAAAGACTGGCTCGTCTTTGGCGATGCCGTCGTTTTCATAATCAAAGCGCACCTGTCGGTAGCGGATTTTATCATCATTACCGGAAGTCAGCTTTTGGGTCTTGCTGCCATCCGCCCAGACCTTGTAGGCATTATACTGATCATAGGCGATAAACCAGCGGTCGTTTTCTGACCATTCGCCGCTGCCAAAAGGACGTCGGTTTTCACGTCCGTTTACATTCGTGAAATTCTGGAAGCGAGTGTCGATATCCTTCGTAAGATTCTGGTGCTGATCGTTTTGGATATCATAGCTCCACCAGTTTTGATCTTTGAAATACCGCAGATAGCCGCCGTCGGGAGAAGTTTGCACATACTCGTGACGGTCCAGAATTTTTTGGGATTCTCCCGTCGTTACATCAACGATATATACATCGCGCCATTCTTCTTCGAAAGCGGGTTCGTACGGCTTGGGATTGTATGCCACTGCATGTTGCTGGTCGCCGGTGAGCTGTGTTTCTTCCAGCTTTTCGGATCCAATCTGAACAAAGCTGTTTTCATCGAGGTGCCAGGCCGAAAGGTGATTCTCTTCTTTAAGCTGATTGACCATTACTTCCTGCTTCGGCTGAATGTCATCATCTTTCCAGTGCCAGACTTCTACATTACTGGGATCCAGATCATCAGATTTCTTTTTGGCAGAGTCGGCCTCGGCATCTTTTTTCTCTTTCTTTTCCCATTCTTTGATGCCAAAGAATACCGTGTTGTTATCATCCGACCACTCCAGTCCGCGGTAATCAACCACGCGAAATGCATCGGGGAAAGCACCTAATTCTTGTTGATCAAAAACAAACTTCTTCAGTGAATTGTTGAGATTTTTGAATGCCAATACATGATGCGTGGGGTCTTTGAAATCCTCATTTTTGTGTTCTTTCAAAAAAGCCAGGGCGTTTCCATCTTCGTTCCATGTTAGTTCTTTGAACGAAGTCGTGTCGCTGTCCAGAACGGTAACTTTCCCGGACTCCAGATTATACAGATGTGCCCCGTTGCCGAGCTCTTCGTGGGCATCGAGCAGTACGGCCAGCTTCGATCCACTGTCATTAAAAGCATATTCCGAAACATTGCCGATGAGCTGATTAGTGCCCTGCTGTAAATCCCTCAGGATCAAATCAGTGCCGCCGGTTTTGACCTCTTCAGCTTTGTACTTTTTCATCGCCAGGTAACGTCCGTCATCCGAAAAGGAATAACTTTGCACATTTTTAAAGGTATCAACTTCAGCGGTTTCGAGATTCATCAATCCCAATTTCAGATGTACTTTCTTCTTTTGTTTTTCGAGTTTTTCTTTTTGGTCTTCGGATACGCCGATCTGAAAGGCCGCCCATTTGTTATCCTGAGAAAAATCGGGGCGTACGCCGTGTATAAATTTATGTTCTTCGGTAGAATCGGCTCCAACTTCTTTGATAATGAGCCAGCCGTCACCGTCCACCAAGCTGATGTTGTAGGCAAACCAGTTGCCGTCGGCAGATAATTCAGTGCCGGCAATCATTTGCCACTGGTCGTAATCTTCGGGTTCCAGCTTTTGTTTTTGGGCAAATAACGACGTGCTCGAAATGAGTATAAGTACCGTAAGAAGTGTAAGGGATCGAATAAACCGCATCATAAATACCGTTAGTTAAAATTGAACAGACTGATTTGATAACAGTACAAAATTTGATTCAGATAGGAAAACCGTTCTTACATACGATTACATTTGGTAGATGTTATATGATTATATGAGATGTCAAAATAAAAAAGGAGTCCCGATCAGGGGACTCCTTTCATTATAGCAATCAAAACCCGAACAGCGGTCGGGACGAACGATGCTGACGCTAATCAGTCATTCGATTTATACATAGCAATCATTAAAGAAGGATGACATCAAGTCTGTTTAATCCATGATTTTACGCAGAAACGCCGGCTGGTCGGAATCGGATTTGTCGATTCGTTCCTTGCGATTATTGAGCAGCTCGTCGCTCTTTTCCTGCTCGCTTTGCATCTTTTGGCTTTGTTCCTGCTCTTCATCCTCATTGAGCGAGCGCACATTCTTCAACCCTCGGCGATGGAAGGCCGGCTGATCCATCTGCTTGAGATTTTTCTCCCCTTTGTAAAAGGGTTCGTTAGTCGAAGAATAGCGGCTGTGTCCCGTCACGTCTTTGGCTTTGGGCATCTCCAGGTCGCTGGATTTTTTCTTGCTTTCCTCTTTCTTATTGGAAGCAACGCGTGCCTTGTCATTGTCTTCTGCCAGATCAAACCCGGTGGCAATAACAGTGACGCGAAGCTCATTCTCAAAGCTTTCATCTAGGACCGTACCGAGAATAATTTCGGCATCGTCGCCGGCTTCTTGCTGGATAATGCCGGTGGCCGTGTTGGTCTCCTGCATACCCAGATCAGCGCCGGATGAAATATTCACCAGCACATTGCGGGCTCCGTTGATACTTACGCCGTCGAGCAGCGGAGAGTTTATCGCCTCCCGGGCTGCAATTTCGGCGCGGTCTTCGCCCGTTGCACTTGCCGATCCCATGATGGCAGCACCACCGTCGAGCATGGTCGTGCGGACATCAGCAAAGTCAAGGTTAATGAGGCCGGGCATCAGAATGAGATCCGAAATACCCCGCGTAGCGTTGTAGAGTACCTGATTCGCCTGATCGAAGGCCTCAAGCAGCGTAGTGTCTTCATCCGCAATATCCATCAGCTGTTCATTGGGGATGACGATTACCGTATCGCTGTTTTTCTTGAGCTCGGTGATGCCTTCGAGGGCATACTTCATTCGTTTTTTGCCCTCTACTTCGAAGGGCGTGGTAACGATACCGACCGTCAAGATGCCCTTGCGTTTGGCAATGCCCGAGACCACAGGCGCACCGCCCGTTCCGGTACCGCCGCCCATGCCGGCCGTTACAAACACCATGTCGGCGCCTTCGATGGCTTCTTCTATTTCGTGTCGATTTTCTTCCACGGCTTCTCGACCAATTTCGGGACGAGCGCCGGCTCCGAGTCCATTTGTGAGATTAGATCCCACCTGGATCGTGATATCGGCCATACTGTTCTTCAAGGCCTGGGCATCAGTATTGAGTGCGATATACTCTACACTGGTCAAGCCTTTGTGGATCATGTTGTTAACGGCATTACCGCCGCCGCCTCCAACACCCACGACTTTTATTTTCGCATTGTCTTGACCGTCAACGTCAAAACTAAAACGAGAGTTTAGGTTAGACATAATATTACTCCTTTTTTGATTGCTGTATGCTGTTTTTTATTGCTATTGATTGCTATTAAAGTTTTAGCTCTATAATTCCTTAAACCAGCTCTTCATGCGGTCAGCGATGCGATTCATCACTTTTTCCACGCTGGATCCTTTGGTTGATGACGGAACGATTGCCTGGTTTGCAGGACCGCTGCCCGTCTCGATGGCGTGCATAACCAAGCCCACGCCCGTGGCATAAATAGGATTTTGAACTTCTTCGATAAGCCCGCCGCTGAGTCCCCGCGGTTTGCCGATTTTGGCATCCATGCCGAGTACTTCATTGGCAAGGGGACACACGTTTTTGATGAGCGAGCCGCCGCCGCTGAGTACCACTCCGGCACTCAGATTATCGGCATAGCCGCTGCGTTTTACTTCGATGGCTACAATCTCCAGGATTTCTTCCATGCGCGCCTGGATAATTTTTGCCAGAATACTTTTGGTGATCTCCTTCGGCGGGCGTCCGGCAATGCCGGGCACCGTAATCGCTTCGTCTTCTTCAATCATATCCACATAGGCTTCGCCGTGTTCACGCTTGAGTTTTTCAGCCTGATCGTCGAGCACACTTAATCCCACGCGGATGTCGTCCGTCACTTTCTTTCCGGCAATGGCGATTACAGCTGTATGACGGATGGTATTATCCTGGAAGATGGCGACATCTGTTGTCCCGCCGCCGATATCCACCAGCACAACGCCGGCTTCTTTTTCTTCTTCATCAAGCACGGAATACGAAGAGGCCAGGGGCTCGAGAATGATATCCGCCACTTGGTAGCCCGCGCGCTCCACGCATCGGTAAATGTTTTTGGCCGCCGAAACCAGCCCGGTAATAATGTGGACTTCCGCTTCCATCCGCATGCCACTCATGCCCACGGGATCGCTGATGCCATCCTGTCCGTCAACGACAAATTCCTGCGGAATCACGTGAATAATCTGCTGGTCGGTGGGCAGCATGATCTGTTGACAATCTTCGAGCAGGCGCTCGACGTCATCCACCGTAATTTCGTTGTCGCGGTTATTAATCGTGATGACGCCCTTGCTGCGCATGCTGCGAATATGGTCGCCGGCGATGCCTACATTCACCGAATTTACTTCAATGCCCGAAGCCAGCTGGGCCTGTTCTATAGCTGTCTGGATAGCGTTTACCGTTTTATCGATATTGACGACCACGCCACGGTTTAGACCGTCGCTCGGTGCTTTACCAACCCCCAGAATGTGGATACGGTCTTGTGGGTCAATCGAGGCTACGATTGCACATACTTTAGTAGTGCCAATGTCCAGTCCGACGACAATTCTATCTTCTTGTTCTTCCATAATGTTATCCGCGTACTGTTATGTGATTGATTTTCATCATATGTAAGATGCTGTTACAAGCGTCCACGCTTGTAACAATGGATTAGCGTGGACGCTAATCCCAGCAGTTATATTTATGTTCCTTTTTCTCGCGTTACAATTTGTCCCTCAAAACGAAGGTCAACCGATCGCATTGCTTCAATTCCTTTTTGTTTGACCACTTCGCCGTAAAATGCTTCCCAATTGCGAAGCCGGGTATCATAATCACCTTTACCAAAAATGAGCTTTACGCCATTCTCATTGGTGAGTGCAATAATTCCTTCTTTTTGCGTCCACGCCACTTCGCTGATCGTGGCATTGCTAACGGGATTATTTCGTACACTCATCAAAAAGTTTGCGGTGCGTTTGAATGCATCACTATTGAGCGTATCACTCATCGGGCTTGCACTAAATCCATAAAGGATGGGCACATCAACGGTTTTGCCCAATATTCTGGGAAGTCGAACACCATCCTGATCCACATAAATTTTTGTTGCTCCATCGGCCAACAGTGCCATGGGTTGTCGCTCAGTAATATTGACCAGCAAGTTGCCGCTGGGTTCTACGCTGATAGCAGCCTGTTTTAGATACGACAGTTGCTCAAACCGGTGCATAATTTCCACAAAATTCACGCTATCGGGATTTATACCTGTCGGCACATCCACTTTTTTGAGCTCTTTGGTCGAGGTAAAGTGATTGCCTTCAAAACGCACTTGCTGTACGGTCATGGTTGAACTCCAATAGAGCCCACCCAGCACGGCCAGCCCGAGAATAAATACAGCCCCGGCAATCCACGGCAGTGGATTTATGCTCTTCTTATCGCTATGTGATTCGTTTTTTGTCATTAATTTTATCTTATGTCATCCTGAACTTGCCGCGTCCCGATTATTCGGGGTTTCAGGATCTATTGTTTGTAGATGCTGAAATAAATTCAGCATGACATATTGGCTTTATTCAGGTTATTCCAATTTTGTGATTCCTGTTTCGAGTGCTTCGACAAATTCTTCACCATATTTATAAATATCTCCGGCCCCCATGGTGATAACCACATCACCGGGTTCAATAATCTCTTTAAGCTGTTCAGGCAGTGCTGTTTTATCTTCTACATAATGCACTTTGCGGTGACCGTATTCTTTGGCTGCATCCGCAATAAGTTTGCCGGTCACGCCCTCAATCGGTTCTTCCCGTGAAGGATACACATCAGTAATAACGGCCACTTCGGCATCAAAAAATGAGAGCCCGAACTCTTCATATAGTTCTTGGGTTCGCGAATACAAATGCGGCTGAAATACGGCCACAATGCGACGATCTTTCCATCCCTCGCGAGCGGCACTGAGTGTCGCCTGTACTTCTGTGGGATGGTGTGCATAATCGTCAATTACCATCACGCCATCTTTATCCGCCTTAAGCTGGAAGCGACGGAATACGCCTTGAAATCGCTCCAGTCCCGATTTTATCTGTTCAAAATTGATGTCCAGTTCGAGTCCCACAGCTACCGCGGCCAAGGCATTTTTCACGTTGTGTTCACCGGGCGCCTTTAACGTGATCTCTCCGAGCTTTTCGCCTTCATTAATGACAGTAAACGAGCTATTAAAACGATCTACCTCAATATCAATCGCCCGGATCTGGGCTTGGGGTGTCAATCCATAAGTGATTGTACGTCTTTCAATTTCTGGAATGATGCTACGCACATTGGGATCATCGAGACACAACGCCACGGCTCCGTAAAACGGCACCTTGTTGGCAAATTCCACAAACGCATTTTTCACGTCTTCCAGGTTATCATAGATATCCAGATGCTCGGCCTCGATATTGGTAATCACGCCCAGCGAAGGAGTCAGCCGCAAGAATGTGCGATCAAATTCGTCGGCTTCCACGACGATAATATCACCCTTGCCTACCACGGCATTGGTTTTGGAAAAACTGTGCACTTTACCGCCTACCATGATTGTGGGATCAAAGCTGCCATCTTGGATGACATGCCCGATCATGGTTGTGGTGGTCGTTTTACCATGCGTACCGGCTACGCCAACGCCGTATTTCATGCGCATGAGTTCAGCCAGCATCTCGGCGCGCTTGATTACGGGAATACCTTTTTCGAGTGCGGCTTTGGTTTCGATGTTTTCATCGGCCTGCACCGCGCTGGTATATACGACGACATCACAACCCTCGATATTTTTCTCATCGTGACCAATGGCGATATCTGCGCCAAGTTCTTGCAGTCGCTCGATGGTTTCGCCCATCTTGGCATCCGAGCCGGAGACGGTATAGCCCTTTTGCAGCAGAATCTCGGCCATGCCGCTCATACCAATCCCGCCGATACCCACCATGTGGATGTGGCGGGTGCGTCCAAATATGGGCTGTGTTTGAATTTGTTTACTCATTTGTTGTTTTACTTCTGTGTCATGCTGAACTTATTTCAGCATCTATTAGCAGGATCAATGAGATCCTGAAATAAGTTCAGCATGACATGGGTATTATTTTTTCTGCTGTATCAATTCTAAAATTTCGGTTGCTATGGTTTCGGCGGCTTCGGGTCGCGCCAGTTTTTTAGCTGCTTCGTTCATGGTTTCCAATTTCTGTTGATTCGTGATAACTTTTTCTACCAATCCGGCCAATGTATCGTTCAGATCTTTATCTTTTACCAGTTCTGCGGCCCCTTTCTCTACCATCGATCGCGCATTTTTTGTCTGATGATCGCCCGCAACATTAGATGAGGGCACTAAAATACTGGGCTTGCCGGTTAGCGCTAGTTCCGAGCAGGAGAGCGCCCCGGCTCGGCTGATCACCAAGTCGGCCACTGCATAGGCAGCGGGCATATCGTGAATAAAATCTTTCAATAGCAGATGATCATATGCGTTGATATCCAGATCGCGACGCAGCTGATCGTAATACCGCTGACCGCACTGCCAGATAATCTGCAAGTTCATCTCGTTGTGCAGCCGGTCGATGTTTTGGAGCATCGCTTCATTGATGCTTTTTGCTCCGCCGCTGCCGCCCAATACCAACAGCATTTTTTTGTTGGGATCGAAGCCGAATGATTCGAATGACTGTTGACGGTCGGCGTTGGTTAATGATTTTCTTGTGGGATTACCGGCTACTTTTGTCTTTTCAATCGGGAAGTAGTGATCGGCATCCTTAAAGGCCGTAAAAATTTTATCAGCGCTGCGTCCCAAGATGCGATTCGTAACGCCGGGATAGCTGTTTTGTTCCTGAATCACCAGTGGAATGCCTTTCTTGGAGGCTACCCAGCAAACGGGTCCGGCCGCATATCCGCCGCAGGAGACGACCACATCGGGATTAAATTTTCGGATGATACCGAAGCTTTGAATAATGCTGGTTGCCAGCTTAATGGGAAACAGCAGGTTTTTGAGCGTCAACCGCCGGTGGAATCCACTGATCCAGATACTGGTGATATCGTAGCCCGCTTTGGGCACGGTCTTCCACTCCATGTGATTTTTGGTGCCCACGAACAAGATTTCGGTATCGGCATACTTTTCCCGTAGCGCATCGGCAATGGCGATGGCCGGATAGACGTGACCGCCAGTGCCTCCGGCTGCTATGAGCACATTTACATCGCCCATAGCAGCGGAGTCTGGTCCGTCTTGGGATGATATGTCCTTTGTTGCACTATGCATAAAAAACTGCTCGCTTCTTCTTGCTGTGTTTCGATATATTCATCAGGATGCCAATCATCAGCCCGGCAAAAAGAATGCTTGTCCCGCCATAACTCACAAATGGCATGGGAAGGCCGGTTACGGGCAACAATCCGCTTGCCACTCCGGCATTAATAAATCCGTATAGAACGATCGTGAGAGTACAGCCCACGGCCATAAGCATGCCGATAATATCGGGGGCGTTTTTTGCAATTTTGCCGATGCCGCGAAACAGAATCACCGTAAATAATATGATGAGCGAGACTGATCCCAGCAGGCCGTATTCCTCGGCGATGATGGCAAAAATGAAGTCATTGTAGGGAGCCGGCAGAAAATCACGCTGCGTACTTTTACCTATGCCTACGCCAAATATTTCGCCTTGTGCAATGGCAATATGGGCTTGTTGCGCCTGGTATCCTTCTTCGATATTAAATTCTTCGCTGTTGATGTCGCTTACTTGGTTGATATACTGGTCGATGCGGCTCTGTCGCTCAGGCGATTGCCAGATCAACAGTCCGGCACCCATGATGCCGATCAGCATAAGTGTACCCAGCTGTAGTGTGCTGATACGTCCGACGAACATCACGAGCAGTGATAATCCCATAAGTACTGCTGCACTGCTGAAATCTTCGATGCCAATAAGTCCGCAGGTAATGACCACCCAAAACATGATGGGCAAGAAGGCGCGCTTGAAATCTTTAATGTATTCCTGTTTTTGATCCAGCAGTACCGAGATATGAATGAGCAGCGCCAGGGATGCAAAAGAGGCCGGCTGGAAGGAAAATCCACCAATGCTGAGTGACCGTTTGGCTCCAAATACTTCATTCCCAAATAGCATTACGGCAATGAGCAAAATCCAGCTGATGATTAATCCCAGACGACTGAATTTGGCAATCAGATGGTAGTCGATTTTTGAGGCGATGAGCATGGCCAGGAATGCAATGCCCAGCTTGATGGCATGTTCTATCACTAAGCTGCCCGCCGTCGTATGTTTGGTCTCGGCAAAGTAGGCAATAGAGGAATATACGGCCAGAATCCCGATAATCATCAGGAATATCACCGATATAAGCAGCACGCGATCGCTGCCCTGCTTCGGCGTATCGATGTCATCTGGGCTGGTGCCCATGATGGACGATATGTTTTTATTTGGTGTCGTGTAAATCACTTCGTGATAATTACCAATTGTTCAAATTACAATGTTCAAAGTCGCTGATATTTGACATTTGTTGCTTGTCATTTAGGCTATAGCCTGTTTACTGCTTTTTTGAATTCGTTTCCTCGGTGTTCATAATTATCGTACATGTCGAATGATGAGCAGGCGGGACTCAATAGTACTGTTTCGCCGCGCTTTGCTCGTTGTTTCGCCTGACGAACGGCATCATTCATCGTTTTGGCGGTCTCAAAATGTGGGACCACCGTTTTCAGTTGCTCCTCAATCAGTGGTTGTGCTTCGCCGATAGCGATAATGGTATGTACCTTTTCGCGGATCTGATCCACCAGCTCCGAATAATCATTGCCTTTATCGCGTCCGCCCAAAATCAGTGTGAGTGGCACGTTAAAGCTATCCAGGGCATACCACACGGCATTGATATTCGTGGCTTTACTGTCGTTGATATACTTCACACCGTTGACTTCGCGCACCTGTTCCAGCCGGTGTTCCACACCTTCGAAAGTGCGCAGGCTTTCGCGAATCACATCATTTTTTATTTCGGAAGCACGAGCAGCCAGAGCCGTAGCCAGGCCATTGTTTAGATTGTGCTTCCCGGAAAGTTGTACATCGCTGATCGGCATCAGTACCTCTTCTTCTTGGTTAATTTTGAGAATGATTTGTTGATTGCGCACAAAAGCGCTGTCGGTCTCCTCCGGCTCGTTCCGGTTCGAGAAAGCCAGTAGTTTTGGGGCATCGGCTTTTTTTTTAAGCGATGCTACATGCTCGGCAATCGTGGGATCATCATAATTGTAGATAAACCAGTCATCACTATTTTGATTCTCAGTGATTCGAAATTTTGCTGCCGTATATTTCGTAAAATCATCGTCGTAGCGATCAAGGTGATCGGGCGTCAAGTTCAGCAGCAGGCTTATATGTGGTTTGAACGTATCAATATGATCGAGCTGAAAACTGCTGACTTCGAGCAATGCTTCTTTGTCCGGGCCGGTTTGCTCCACGGCATCCGAAAATGCATGCCCGATATTGCCGGCCGTCACATGGTTTCGGTCCGCCTTTTTCCACGTGTGATCCAGCCAGTTGGTGACCGTTGTTTTGCCGTTGCTTCCGGTCACAGCCACAATGGGACTCTCATTAAACCAGCTGGCAATCTCGATCTCAGAGAAAACTTCTTTGCCGGCGTCCAAATATTGCTGGACAAGCGGTGCTTCCGTAGGTACCCCGGGACTCAACGCCAAAAAATCGGCACCGAGTGCTTCGTTGGTATGCCCGTTTTCCTCAAAGGGGATACCGCGCTTGTTCAATGTTTCTTTTGTCGAATCCGCGATAGAACCGTGATCGGTCACGAATACACGCGCCCCTTTTCGCTTGAGCAGCGAAGCGACGGCCAGCCCGCTACGGGCGGCTCCCACAACAACGATATGTTTGCCTTGTACTTTGCTCATCGCAGCTTCAGGGTTAAGAGACTTAGAATTCCGAGGAGGACCGCAATAATCCAGAAACGAACAACGATTTTGGATTCCGGCAGTCCTTTTTTCTCAAAGTGATGGTGGATGGGCGTCATCAGAAAAACGCGTTTGCCCTCACCGTGCTTGCGTCGCGTATATTTGAAATAGGTTGTTTGGATGATGACTGATACGGTCTCCACGAAAAAGATGCCGCAAATAATCGGTAGTAGCAGTTCCTTGTGCAGCATCAGGGCGATAGCGCCGAACGACCCGCCCAGGGCCAGCGATCCGGTATCCCCCATAAACACGGAGGCCGGGTGCGTGTTGTACCATAAAAAGCCCATGCAGGCGCCCACTAATGATGCACAGAAAATCGTAAGTTCACCCGCGCCGGGCAGGTAGATGATGTTCAGGAAGTCAGAGAAGTCGGTGCGCCCGGAGACGTAAGCAAAAATTCCGAGAATGAGTCCCGCAATGGCAGAGGTGCCCGCCGCCAATCCGTCGAGGCCGTCTGTTAAATTGGTGGCGTTACTCACGGCGGTAATCACAAAAATGACCATGGGGATGTAGATAATCCAGCCGAGCGTTTCCCCCAGGAATGCGTAATCAATGTTGACGCTCTTTAAAAAGGGTACGGTTGAAAGTGTGTTGAATTCCTGGAAATCGGGCCAAAAATAGAGTGTAATGCCCAGCAGCAGTCCAACCGTAATTTGTCCGGCAATTTTAAATTTGCCGCTGAGGCCGGTCTTATCTTTTTTAACTACTTTGATATAATCATCCACAAAGCCAACCACGCCCAGCACAAAAGTGACGAGGATGATCATCCAGGTATAGACGCTGTCCATCTTCATCCAGAAGAGGGCGGGGATGAGCACCGCCAGCAGAATAATAATACCGCCCATTGTTGGGGTGTGTGCTTTACCCAGATGGGTGTCGAGACCGATATCCTCGCGGATGACTTCGCGCAGCTGCATTTTCTCGAGCCACTGGATGATGCGTTTTCCAATCATCACGCTGATAAACAGGGCCATTGCAGCGGCCACGGCAGCACGGGTGGTAATAAATTCAAATGCCCCGAAGCCCGGCGGCTGATAATTAATTTCGAGCCAGTGTAAGAGTTCGTATAGCATCAGGCACCTCCCGTATTTTCATTGGGATTTCGGTGGCTTAATGCTTCACCGGCGACGGCTCGATCATCAAAATCATGCCGCTGGCCTGCTACTTCCTGATAGGTTTCGTGTCCTTTGCCGGCAATTAAAACCATAGTCTGAGAGTCACCGTCATAAATAGCTTTCTGGATGGCTTTCTTGCGGTCCGTAATGCGTTCTACCGCATCAGGATCCTCAAAGCCCCCCATAATTTCATTGATAATATCATCGGGATCTTCGTTGCGGGGATTGTCGGAGGTGACGGTAATTTTATCGCCATACCGCTCGGCAATAGTCGCCATTTTGGGACGCTTGGTTTTGTCGCGATCTCCTCCGCATCCGAATACGATATGCAGCGATTGATTTTTTTGTTTTAGGTCCGCCAGCGTGCTTGCCACATTTTCGAGGGCATCGGGGGTGTGGGCGTAATCCACCAGCACCACGGGATTTCCATCTTCGCCGGAACCTTCAACGCGCTCCAATCGTCCGGCGGCCCCGGGTGCGGATGTGATTGCCTTGGCCACCGCTTCTTTTTCGTAACCCAAAGCGTGACAGATTAAAAAGGCCTGTGTGACATTGTAGGCGTTAAATGACCCCACGAGCGGTGTTTCAATTACTTGCTCTAAAATTCGGATGACCAGCCCGTCAATTGTATTTGATAGTACCTGGCACTCGACTTCGAGCGCTTTTTTGAAACTGAAATCAATAACTTTGGCCGGGCAGTCCATGGCAATAAAGGCCGCTTGGTCATCATCCCCGTTAATAATAGCGTAGGCATCGCTAGCAAGCGCATCGAAAAGCTTCTTTTTGGACTCGGCATACGATTTAAGATCGTCGTGATAGTCCAGGTGATCATGACTCAAATTCGTAAATGCCGCCGCGTCAAAATTAATGCCCGCCACCCGTTCCTGATCCAGTGCGTGGGATGAAACCTCCATCACCAAATGCGTGGATCCGGCGTCAACCATTTTGGTCATATCTGCCGCCAGTTCAATGGGATCGGAGGTGGTGAGCACACTTTCGAGCTCTTTGTCGCGAATGCGTTTGGCCACAGTGCCCAACAGCGAGGGCTTGGCATCCAGCTGTTGCAATACCTGATAAACAAGCGTAGCTACAGTCGTTTTACCGTTGGTGCCGGTAATCCCGATAATCGTTAATTCATCGGCGGGATTGCCTTCAAAAGCCTGCGCCAGCTTGCCGACTAAGGCGCGCGTATCTGCAACTTCCATCACGCAGACTTCTTTGTCGGTGTAATACGATTCTTCGCAGATAATGACCGAAGCGCCTTTGGCAATGGCATCCTCGATGAACGTGTGTCCATCTACATTAAGCCCCCGAACGGCAATAAAGACGTCGCCGCTGCTTACCGTGCGTGAATCCTGGGTAAGCGCACCAATCTCATTCGGCTCCGTACCGGAGACGTCGATCGGCTTGCAAAGTGATATGAGTTGTTCGTATGTCACTTTGTGGCTTTGCTGATTAAGGTTTCCATTGCCTTGGCTTTGCCGCGGACGGTAATAGTTTGTCCTTTTTTCATCATGTCGCCGGGACGCGGGGATTGGGTATAGACTGTACCCGAGCCAATCATTTTGGCTTCAAAACCACGGCTGTTGATCATTACCATTGCTTTGCGCATACTCATGCCGCCTACATCGGGGATGACCGAATAGCCGTCGGGCACTTCGGTTGTATCCGTTATGGCGATAGCGTGTGATAATTCCAGTGTAATTTCATCTTTTTGGGATAGCTTGGTGCCGGCCGCCGGATCTTGCTTGCTGATCCAATCGCCGCTGCCATTTATATTGTAGGCCAGATGTTGCTTGTTGAGCAGCGCTTCAGCTTCGTTCTTCGTTAATCCTTTTAAGTCCGGAGCGTAAGCCAAGGTTTCGCTGTTCGACTCCCTGTTGATAATCTGTTTCTCAATTTCATCATCGAGTCCTGCAATACGTTTGGCCGATTCGCGAAATACAGGACCGGCGGTATAGCCGCCGTAGGGTGGATAGGTGTCGGGGTCATCAAGTACCACCAGGCACACATATTTGGGATTGTCAGCAGGGAAAAATCCCACAAACGAAGATCGATACTCATTGCGATATTGCCCGCCGATGAACTTTTGGGCTGTTCCCGTTTTCCCCGCAATTGAAAGTCCTTTTACCTGGGCGGGATCGGCCGTGCCGGAGTCGGAAACCACATCCTCAAAAACGGGGTATAGTTTCTTCAACGTCGATTTTTTTGCTATTTGTCGGACTTCGACATCACTGTGCTGCCATATGCTGTTGTCTTGTCCGTCGGTAATTTTTTCGACCAGGTAGGGGCGCATCATCGTCCCATTATTGGCAAAAGCGGCATAGGCCTGTGCCAGCTGGATCGGCGTTGCCTGCACTTCATATCCAATTGACATCCAGGGCAGGGTTACTTCACTCCATTCGTAGGGCTTGGGCAGGCGCCCGGCCTCTTCATTGGGCAGGTCGATATTGGTTGGTGTTCCAAAGCCGAGATTTCGAGCATACTGGTAAAACGTATCTTTCGACAGACGCATGGCAATTTCTGCCGTGGCCACATTCGAGGATTTTTCGATGACCTCGGAAAAGGTCATTGTCCCCATCGGCTTGTGATCGCGCATCCACTGCCCGTGGATTTTGGTTTTGCCATCATCGGGCGTCTCAAAGATTTCGTCAAACTGTACCTTCTGTTGTTCGACGGCCGCAATGGCGGTAGCCAGTTTAAAAGTAGAGCCGGGCTCGATCATATCCGAGATCGCAAAATTCCTCCGGTTCGTGCTGTTGAGGGAGGCAGGATTATTTGGGTTGAATGTGGGATAATTAGCCATTGCTTTAATGGCTCCTGTTCTGGGATCCATCACAATAGCAGAACCGTGGGAGGATCTCGTTCGGTCAATCCCGGCTTTAAGTTCTTCTTCAACAATTGCTTGAATATGTGAATTAATAGTGGTGTGTAGCCAAGCTCCCTGCTGGGGCTGTTTGCGCGGGGCGCCCACGTAGGATGAAATGCGCCCATTACGGTCGCGACGCACTTGCTGCACGCCATCTTCACCGCTCAAGTGATTGTCATACGCCTTTTCGAGTCCCGTCATGCCGTCCATATTGTGATTGACGAAGCCCAGGGAGTGAGCGGCCAGCGATCCAAAATTATATCGCCGTTCATATTTTTCTTCGAGAATTACTCCGCGGATATCCATTTGCTGCAGCGCCTGATGGGCTTCGGCTTCTACATTGGTATTGAGCACGACATAGCGCGATCGTGAAGACGCTTTCGAAATTTTTTGCTTGTAATGATGCGAAGATCGTGTCGTATATTTTGCGAGCGTATCACACACCTGTTGAATCTGATTTTGCTGCAGTCCGCTTAATTTGGGATCGATAGCAATTTTATAGGCGACCGAATTTGTTGCCAGCAGACTCCCATCCGCACTGTAAATATTACCCCGCTGTGCAGGAATGGAGATATAGTCGATGGCTTGCTCGCTCCAGAGCTGACGCAGCTCCGGCCCCTCCATAAAGTTGATGCGAAAGAGCTGCATACCAATGGCACACGGTACCAGCAGCACCAGCCCGAATACCATAAACATGCGGTTTAATATGGAAGAACGCTCTTTCGGCATCTACTTTTCCACCTCAATTACTTTTTCGGCCGGTCCACCGTTAATGAATCCCGCCTCTTTTGCATTTTCATAAATCTCTGCCGGACCAATCATCCGATCGTATGTCAGTTTATAACTGTCGTGCATCCGTTTCACCTGATTATATTCGCGCTCCAGTTGATTTACTTCCTGCAACAATTCCTGGGTAGCGAATACATGATTCAGATACAGAATGCCAAGCATGCCCAGCGCGACAGCACCAACAATAACTTTCCACGGCTTTATCTTGAATAGCGAAAACGTCTTATTTTTTTTGTCGGATGTCTTTCGTCGCCCGTGGTTGCCACCATTGGTCCCGAGTGACTTTTTAAGAATGCGCTTCTCTTTCTTCTTGGCCGACTGGCGTTTATTCTGCTTTACTTTTTCTTTTTTCATCGGAGATTTTATCAGCATACTACACCTCCGGTTCATCTATCTTCTGGGCTACGCGCATTTTGGCGCTCCGGGCCGCAGAATTTTTTTCGATTTCCTCATCAGTGGGACGAATGATTCCGCCACTGATCTCCTCGATGGGCGTAAGGGGGTGACCGTAAAAATCCTTTTCGATTTTACCCTCGTGATTGCCCGCTTTAAAAAACTTTTTGACGATTCGATCCTCCAGTGAGTGATAGCTGATTGCCACAATGCGTCCATCTGTTTTCAGGAGTTCCAGTGATTGCTCGAGCACCTGGCGCAGCATATCCAGCTCGCGATTTACCTCGATGCGAATTCCCTGAAAGACACGCGCCACGCTTTTGATCTGATATTGCCCTTTTACCACGGCTTCAACGGCTTCCCGAAGTTCCATCGTTGTTTCAATGGGACGCCGATCAATAATCTCACGCGCTATTTTTCGGCTGTTACGTTCCTCTCCATAATGATAGATGACATCGCGGAGATCTTCGTAGGAGTAATCGTTCACTACTTGATAAGCGGTAACGCCGCGGAGATTGCTCATCCGCATATCCAGCGGGCCGTCTTTTTGGAAGGTAAATCCGCGTTCGGCCTCTTTGATCTGATGGGTTGAGACGCCGAGATCAAGAAGGATTCCGGCTACCTCCCCATGGAGTTCTGGGGGTAATAGCC
>CAZBCG010000014.1:0-66714 GCA_964490705.1 uncultured Balneolaceae bacterium
ATAGCAATATGTTACAAAGATTTATAACATGCTATACTTCACTAGACCCTCATTTTTTCTGGCACCGTAGCTTTGCTGCGGTGCTTTTATTTTGGATGAACGAATCTTGTTGCAATGATATTTATAGAGCAAACTAGAATTATATTAAAGCAATATTAGCATAATGAAAGATAAGATTGTACTCATCGTTGGCGGATCAGGGGGAATTGGCAGTGCATGCGGACATGTATTTGCAAAGGCCGGGGCGAAGGTAGTGCTTGCGGCGCGTAATCAAGATAAAGCCGAAGAGGTAGCCAAAGAAATTAATAATTCCGGAGGCGAAGCATACGTCATCGGTGTGGACGTTACTGATCTGGCCTCGGTCTCGAAAATGGCGCGGGAAGTGACCGAAGATTTGGGAGCTATCGACGTGCTCGTGAATGCCTTTGGTACGGCTGTTATTCAGCCGCTGCTCGATATTAATCCCCAGGAAGCCAAAGAGATGTTGGATGTGAATGTGTATGGCACCTTTTTGGTAACACAGACCGTCGTACGCTATATGGCAACCGAAAAGAAAGGGCGCGTGATTATGTTTCCCGGCAGTGTTGGGAAATATCCCATGAAGAACTCCTCGATTTATTCAGCGTCGAAATTTGCTGTAACGGGATTTGTAAAATCACTGACCGAAGAACACAAGCGCAGCGGCGTCAAATTTACGTTGATGCACCTGGGAGGCGTGGATACGCCGATGTGGGACAGCGACACGGTGGATATGCGCGTGCAGAAGGACAAAATGCTGACGCCTGAAGAAGTGGCAAAATCAGTCTATTATGCGGCAAATCAGCCCGAGGGATCGGTACTCAATGAGATTACCATTCAACCCGAATCTCACCAGATGGTTTGATTTTAGATGCAAGATACAGGTTACAAGTATCGGGTATCTTGCATCCTGCATCTTGTATCAACAATATAGACTAAACCAAGGTGGGAGAGTTATCCATTGCTGCTTTGATGGAACGTTCGATAATCTCAATACCTTCATTGATCTGCTCTTTAGAAACGGTGAGCGGTGGACGGAATCGCATGGTTTGGGGACCGCAGGAAAGGATCATCAGCTTATTGTTAAAGCATTCCTTAATTACAGCGTCACGGGCATGTCCATCGGGAAAATCGATTGCACAAAACAGCCCTTTTCCGCGCGGGTTACTGACGCATTCAAACTGTTGATATAGTTCATTAAGTTTTTCCTGTAAATAAGTACCGACCGTAGCGGCATTTCCGACAATATTTTCTTCCTCAATTACCTGTAAAATGCGTCCAAACCGAACCATATCAACGAGATTACCGCCCCACGTAGAATTGATGCGGGAGGAGACGTGAAAGCAATTATTTTCGACTTCGTCAACGCGCTTGCTGGCTAGAATACCACAAACCTGCGCTTTTTTACCAAAGGCAAGGATATCAGGTTTTACATAATGTTCATGCGCCCAGAATTTGCCCGTCAATCCAACGCCGGTTTGAACTTCATCATAAATGAGTAATGCTTCGTGTTTGTCGGCCAGATCTCGGAGTGCCTGGTGAAATTCTTGGCGGAAGTGACGATCGCCGCCTTCGCCTTGAATGGGCTCGATAATGATGCAGGCGATGTCGTCTTTATACATCTCAAAGTATCGCTCGGCTTGTGCAATCGCTCGTTCTTCATTTTGCACAGTTTTGTGAATATTTTCATCCGTAGCAGGATATGTCATAGCCGGAGATTCTACGCGCGGCCAGTCAAACTTTGGGAAATATTTTACTTTTTTAGGATCGGTATTGGTGAGCGACATCGTATATCCCGTTCGCCCGTGAAAAGCCTGCTCGAAGTGCAAGACTTTGTGTCCTTTTTCTTGGCGATATCCTTTCTCAAAATTCTTCTGCACCTTCCAGTCAAAGGCAACTTTAAGGGCATTTTCTACGGCCAGCGCACCGCCGGAAATAAAGAATGAATAGGGCAGGTAGTCTGGAATACCGACACGGTCAAAATTATCCACAAACTCGGCCATTTCTTCGGTATAAATATCTGAGTTGGATGGTTTATTGATGGCCACGCGCCCAATTTTATTTCGGAATTCGTCGTTGGCAAGTCTGGGATGATTCATCCCCAGCGGGTTGGAGGCAAAAAAGGTAAAGAAGTCCAAATAGCGCTCACCGCTTTTGGCATCATATAAATACATCCCTTCACTTTTGTCAAGATCCAGCACAATATCATACCCGTCAGTAAGCATATGCTTCTGCAAAATTTTGTGAACTTGTGCGGGTGTTACCTCATTTGTGGTGGACATAATCCTCCTGATAGATTTTAATTGCGGATTGTAAAGGTAGTTTCGACCGGGTAAGAAATTTGAATTTACTATTGACAATTACCCATGTCAAGCCTTATTATTACCGACTCACATCGCGGGGTGGAGCAATTGGTAGCTCGTCGGGCTCATAACCCGAAGGTTGCAGGTTCAAGTCCTGCCCCCGCCACTACACACAGCGGCTTTCTGAGGTTCAGGAAGCCGCTTTTTTTATTTCAGGTGTAATTCGATTTGTTTGTTGAATCTACACTTTTGGTCTGCCTAAAAAAGTCAAGAGTAGATCTGATATCAATCCGCGAGAAATAGTTCTGTTCTCATTTTATTTATTGTAGGGCAATTCTCAATATTACCAATGGCAACCCACAGGGTGGAATATTTGTATTGAATAACGAGTACAAGAGCGGAGCTGATTTAATTACTCCAAAAAAGATCTTTGGTAGGATGGTGTGTGCTTTCTAAATTAGATTATTAATCTTGGCAAACTGGTAAATAGCTGAATCTGTTTTACACAGAGAAATAATTCATTATACCGGTGCTGATATCAAGGAGGGTTATGGCTTGGACAAAGATGATTAGAAAAGTTAATCGGGATAAACTGCAAAAATATGTTAGCAGTTATCTTTGTATCGTTGTTCTGGGGAGTTTGTTTGTTGCAACTCCTTTGTTGGCCCAAAAGGTAACGATTGAGGGAACGGTGGTTCTGGAAGGTTCTAAACAAACCGTACAAACAGATGTAGGAGGGTATCAAAATACGCCACAGGGTAGTAGTTTCAGTGAAGCTGATCCTTCATCCAATAAGGTTGTCATTTGGCTCGAGGCGAAGAATAAAAAGACTACTTTTGATGCAAAGGGTAAACCTGATGACATGAGCGTGTTGGATCAGGTGGATAAGCATTTTAAGCCACGTTTGATGGTGATACAAGTGGGTGATGTCGTTCGTATCCATAACTCTGACCCCGTGTATCACAATGTTTTTAGCCTCTCCAAAACCAAGCGATTTGATGTGGGACGACGTTCGCCTGGCGATTACAAAGATGTAGAGTTTGATAAAGCTGGGAAAGTAGATGTGTTTTGTGATATTCATTCCGATATGCATGCTGTTATTGCAGTTGCTCCTGAGCAAACAGTAGCTATGCAAAAGTTGCAATCAGGTGAAAAGTTTAGATTTACAGATCTTCCTCAGGGAGAATATGTATTGCATTTGCTGGCATTGGAGAATCGGAGCAAAAAAATAGATATTCAAGCAATAGATACACAGCGGGTAACATTGCAGACAATTAGACTGGGCTCATAATTATGGAAGCTCCCAAATTTCCCATTCGTTGGAAGTTGCTGGCCGGTTTTGTGGGATTGGCGTTAATTGTTTTACTCGTTGTACTTTTTACGGTGAGCCGTATATTGGACGACCGTATCCGTGATGATATTAATGCCAATTTCCAGGAGGCGAGTAAAATTTTTGAACAACTGCAGGATGTTCGTTTTCGCCAGCTTCGTCAGACGGCTACACTTGTTGCCGATATGCCGTATATGAAAGCGGCAATATCCACCGGCGATAAAGCAACTGTCAATCAGCAGATTCGTCAAGAGCTGGCCCAACTGTTGCATTTTGATCCTCTTATTTCCGATACGCTTTCATCCGAGCCGTTGACTACAAGCCTGGATTCCGTGGGCCTGGTTATGGTTTTTGATCAGCAGGGTGTACCGCTGGGACAATTATCTGACATGAATTTGCCCAATCGGTCAATGCGCAACCGGGCCGGGCTAAATAGAGCACTCGAGGGGCATTTCCCCCAACAATCATATATCTGGAAGCGGGGAAACAGCTATTTTAATGTGATAACCATTCCGGTGTATTTGCAGGATCAGGTGATTGCTGCTCTCTCACTGGGATATCCCATTCGCAATCGTGAAGCAGAGTTGCTGGCCCAGGTTATTGAGTACGAGGTATCATACTTTGTAGATGACAACTTGTTGACGACATCCATTGAGTCGTTGAATTCCGAAGATCGACAGGCTCTTTCCGGTGGACTCAAAAATGCCCGTTTCGATGTTATTGACCAACAGGGAGGTACAACCGTCGAATTACAGATGAAAGACCAGCAATGGTTAATGTACCTGCTGCCTATGGTACAAGATAAGTCTCAGTCTGGCAATATAGCAGGCTACTACGGGGTAGCCAAATCACTCACAAAAGCACTGGAGCCCCTTCATGAACTGCAGCGGGTCATTTATCTGATTGGCTTCGGGGGTATTCTGCTGGCAGTTATTTTGGGGATTACACTAACCCGAAACTTGACTCGACCCATTAATCGCCTGTTAGAAGGAATCAAAAGAATTGAAAATGAGGAATATGACAATCCGGTTTCCGTCGAGAGTAGTGATGAATTTGGACAGCTTACTCGTACCTTCAACAAGCTTGTTGCCAACATAAAAGAGAATCTCAGGGAAAAAGAAACCCTGCTGGCCGAGATTCATCATCGTGTAAAAAATAATTTGGCGGTTATATCGGGGTTACTGCAGCTTGAAGCCCAAAATGCAGAAGACGACCATGCGAAAAATATCCTGAAGAACAGCCAAATGCGCATTCACTCGATGGCTACTGTTCATGAAATGCTGTACGAGGCACAGAATTTCAATAAGCTTTCTTTCGGTCATTTTGTAGAAAAGATGGTTATCTCAATTAAAGATGTTTATGAGACCGACTACTCCAACATCGATATTACACTTGATATTTCAGATATTCATCTCAATGTAAACCAGGCAGTTCCCTGTGGATTGATTATTAATGAGTTGGTGACAAATGCATTTAAACATGCTTATACGAATGGTGAAGAGGGAATAGTTAAGGTGGTACTGAAAGGGGATAACAAAAACGTGCATATTGAAGTGATTGATAAAGGCAAGGGACTGCCCGATGATTTTTCGATCGGAGAGAGTGATTCACTCGGCTTTACGCTTATTCAACTATTGGCAAAGCAGCTCAAAGGCAAAGTAACTGTGGATACAGAAGAGGGAACTGCCATTTCGGTAGTCTTCGAAAAAGAAAATAAAAAAGGATCAAGCAGTTCACTGAATTTCAATTAATAATTAAGCTGATACCGCATGAAGCACAGGCTTACAGCAGCATTATTTTTTGGCTTTTGGATGTGTTGGATAACTTCTGTTTTTGGGCAAGTACAGATTGGAGGAGAGGCCGCTTTTGAGCTACGGAAGGGCGGGTACGATTCTGCTCCTACCATTAACCAGACGCCAACTGACAAGTGGCTACTCTATGCACCCGATATTCGACTTTTTGTGGATGCTCCGATTTCTGATAACTGGTTTGTCTCTGGTGCGTTGCAATCGGATTATTACCGGGGTAGCCGGAGTCAAGTGTTTTTCTCTTCATTCAATATCAATTGGATGCCCTCCGAAAATATAAAAGTCACGGCCGGCAGATTTACCACACCATTTGGCCGATATGATGAGCTGTTGTTGTCATCTCAAAATCCGTTTGTGCATCTGCCGCTGTCTCACGTATGGAATATGCCGGTCAATCAATATCGGGGTTATTTTTTCGGCGAATCCTCCTATGATGGAGTTCCCGGTCAATCGCTGGTGTATCGGCGGATGTATTCGCAGGGATTAAAACTGGGCGGTACCACCAACGAAGAAACGTTCCGATATGAGTTGGCTGCTACGTTGACGAGTGTTTCCAGTTATACCGATGTCGGGGAACAAAATACCCCCGCTTTTATTGGGCGCCTTGAGGTGCATCCGGCGATCTGGAACACCATCGGTCTTTCGTTTGGATATGGTTCGTACCTGCTCGATGATCCTGTCAATGACGTTCTTTCCGACAACAAAAGAGCTGGTTATAAACAGACTATTGTCACGGCATATACCGAATTTTCATATCATTATTATCAACTGATGCTGCAATATACCTTTAACCGTTGGGATTCGCCCTGGATTGACGAAGACGGGCAGATGATGGAAGAGCAGATTGCCAATGATGTGACGCACTATCTGGCAAAATTCAAAATGCGTTTCCCGTTTTGGGTGGGAGCATACGGCGCCGTCCGTTACGAACACTATATACCCAACGCCATAACTCTTGACTCTCAAGATATAAGGGCTAAACCATCACCTAACAAAGACCGGTTCGAGTTTGTACTGGGATACCAGATTAATAGAAATATTATACTAAAAACATCTTATTTGTTGTCCCAAAATGATGGCACTGAACTCAAAGATGATGTTTTTGCTGTGCAGGTTAGCGCCCGATTTTAGTTAGATAGTAAAGAGACAAAAATTTTTGAAAATTGTGCCGGCCGGTTTGTTCTTAAAAGAATCCGTCAGTTTATCTCATCCATTTTTATACGACATAATTTTGTTTTTGCCTCTCTGCGGCAAAATTGTGTTGATTACTACTTTTTTGATAAAGATTAGTACTACTGCGTAAAATAGCCAGATAAATATAAGTGTTATCTTTACAATTAATACTATTTGGCTATTTTAGAGTAAATTCTAAAATATCTGAATAACTATGGAAAGAGATAGATCAGCGTTTGTTGTTTGGCAATCTATACTAGTGGGTTTCCTTATTTTGATATGTTCCGGAACACTGAACACACAGAAGGTAAAAGCACAGAACTCAGCATCTATAGAAACACCATACACGAACCCACTAATTTTACACCGGGCCGACCCCTGGGTATATAAGCACACGGATGGCTACTACTATTTCACGGCGTCGGTTCCGGAGTTCGATCGACTGGAAATTAGGCGAGCCAAAACGATTGAAGGACTTAAAGATGCGGAGCCAAACGTAATCTGGCGCAAGCATAAGACAGGTGAAATGGGGGCTCATATCTGGGCGCCAGAACTGCACCATATTGATGGGAAGTGGTATATGTATTTTGCCGCTGGTGGTGCTGAGGACGTATGGGCCATTCGTATGTATGTCCTGGAAAATGATTCCGAGAATCCGATGACAGGAGAGTGGGTCGAAAAAGGACAAACCAAGACCAAATGGGAAACGTTTTCACTTGATGCAACTACATTTGAGCATCGTGGGAAACGATATATGGTTTGGGCACAACATCCGCCTGAATTTGACGGGAATACAGCCCTTTACATTGCAGAAATGGATACGCCTTGGAGCATCAAACAACCGCAGATTGAGCTAACGCGTCCAGAGTATGAATGGGAAGAACAACTATTTAAAGTCAATGAGGGAGCTGCTGTTATAAAAAATGAGGGCAAAATATTTATGACCTATTCTGCCAGCGGAACCGATCACAACTATTCTGTTGGATTGCTTACAGCTGATGCAGATGCAGATCTTTTGGATCCTGATGCATGGGAAAAATCCAAAGAGCCTGCTTTTGAGACCTCGGAAGAAAACGGTATTTACGGGCCCGGGCATAATAGTTTCACCACTACTAAGGATGGAAAAACGGATCTGTTTATCTATCATGCGCGAAGCTATAAAGAGATTGAAGGTGATCCACTCAACGATCCCAACCGACATACCCGCGTGCAGGTGCTAAAGTGGAACGAGGATGGGACACCCAATTTTGGAGTGCCCGCCCCGGATAATGCTCCGTTAGATCCGCAAAAGAGATAGGAAATTCTTGTGAAGTTAAAGCCTAATACTAATAATTATTAGGCTTCTAATTTTTCATACGAGCGGATCGTATTCTTGATGATCGAAATGCAGTCGTGTAGTTGTTCTTCTGTCATTACCAATGGTGGGGCAAATCGGATGATATTGCCGTGCGTTGGTTTGGCCAATAGCCCATTTTCTTTGAGTTTCAGGCAGATGTTCCAGGCTGTATCACTGTCTTCACTGTCGTTAATGACAATAGCATTGAGCAGTCCTTTGCCGCGCACGAGATTAACAAGTTTTGATTCTTCTACCAGTTTGTTCATTTCATCTCTAAAGATTTTTCCCAGTCGATCTGCATTGTCGGCAAGTCGTTCATCTTCGACTACTTTCAGGGCTTCCATTGCCACGGCACATGCCAGTGGATTTCCTCCATAGGTAGAACCATGCTCACCGGGGCGCAGGCATTCCATAATATGATCGTCTGCCAGCACAGCCGACACAGGATAGGCACCGCCGGAAAGAGCTTTGCCGAGAATTACAATATCGGGACGCACATTTTCGTGATCTACACATAGCATTTCACCGGTTCGTGCAATGCCGGTTTGAATTTCATCCGCAATAAACAGCGTATTGTACTTTTGACAAAGTTCCGATGCCTTTTTCAGGTATCCATCATCGGGAACAACAACACCGGCTTCGCCCTGTATAGGTTCGACCAGAAATCCGGCGACGTCTTTTTCTTGCAGCGCTTTTTCAAGTGCATCCAAATCGTTATAGGGAATAGATACAAAGCCCGGAGTATAGGGACCAAAATTTTTGCGTGCTACCGGATCATTCGAAAATGAGATAATGCTGGTCGTGCGTCCGTGAAAATTGCCTTTAGCTACGATGATAGTTGCTTTTTCGGGCGTTAGGTTTTTCTTTTCATACGACCATTTCCGGCAAAGCTTGATGGCTGTTTCTACGCCTTCGGCTCCCGTGTTCATGGGCAGCAGTTTCTCATATCCGAACAGATCGTGCATGTACTTTTCGTAGGTTCCCAGTTGGTCGCTGTGAAAGGCACGCGAAACGAGCGTTAATTGCTCGGCCTGCTTTTTTAACGTATCTATTATTCGGGGATGGCAGTGCCCTTGATTTACCGCTGAATAAGCCGACAGAAAATCGTAATATTTATTTCCTTCGGGATCCCAAACATGCACTCCCTCAGCTTTGGAAATTACAACTGGCAGCGGGTGATAGTTGTGTGCTCCGTATTGGTCTTCAAGTGTGATAGCCTGGGTAGTTGAAATCATGGGAGTTGGTAATAAATTGATTGAAAGTTTAGTATTGGATGAAGATAGGATCTATAATGAATAAGGTAAATTAAGTTTGCTAGTGGATAAGTAAAATTTTGGGAGATCCCTTTATTACATTTATAATAGTAATCCCCAAAAAAAATTTATATAATCTACTTCAAAGGCAGAAAGCGGGTACATATCATCAATAAAAACAAGTAAATCATGGATATTTCAGTATTTCCAAGTGTATATGAGTCAACACGTTCAGATTTAAGCGGTGTTAGTAATGATTTATTGAGTGGTCTGAAAATTGATTACAACGATGAGTCATATATTATTGGAGAATTGGCTTTGCAGGAGGGGCTTTCACCACATCGTTTAATTAATACAGCACCCGGTGAGTTAGATTTTGATGTGCTTTTTCGTGCTGCCTTGTTGTTGGCACAGGAGAAAGCCGGCAGTGATTTTTCGATGACCATGGGATTTCCTTTTGAAATGTATCAGAAGCACAGTGATACTGCCAAGCAGCGTCTGACAAAATCTTTTGACGTACTCTACGACAGTTCAACCTTTGCTACAAATGGAGCTACCGGTAAACAGGCTGCAACAATTCAGCTAAGAAATGTTGATGTTATACCCGAAATCGCCGGAAGCATCATCTCGTTGCGATATGGAGATTATCGAGAAGAAAATGATTTCTTCGTAGTAAGTCTTGGGTATGGATCTATGGAAGGGGTTGTCAGTACCGACAATGGTATTATCCGAAGAACGGCAACCAGTACGCATGGTATTCGCTATGCCGTAAATATGATGAAAGAGGAGCTGCAAAAAGATTATTATCTCGGTTTTAAAACAGAACATCAGCTCAATGTGGCATTCCGAAATGGTAAAATTAATATCGACAAACGCAATATTGATTTAACCGCACTGCGCCGTAAAGTGCTCAAGTCTTATTTCCAGAATATTATTCATCCCGCCTTGGCAAATGCATTTCAGGATTCAGATTTTGCCAGCTGTTCCAAGATGTATCTGGTCGGTGGGGGTGCCCATTTTAACGAGCTTACCAACTTGATTTCTGAGGAATACGACGGCATCCTGAACGTTGAAGTTCCTGATAAGCCCGAACAAATGGCTGTAAAAGGATATTGCTTGAATACAGCGATGCAGTTCGAAGGTGAGGGAACACCGGTTGGTATTGATATGGGAAATGCGAATACCCTGATTGCTGTAATGGATGAAGAATTATCTGAATAGTATTAAAACGTGGATGAGAACGAGACTTTTATTAGCAAAAATACATCTTTTAATGGGACGATAACGGCTAGGAAGGTTACGGTTGAAGGTCTCGTTAAAGGAGATGTAAATGCCTCAGAAAGAGTATTTATAAAAAAAGATGGCATTGTAAATGGCGATATTCGGACCCAGAAACTCCTTTGCGAAGAAGGCGCACAACATGCCGGTATGATTCAGTTTAGAAATGAGCTGATAACGGAAATATCGAAGTCTGAGTCTTCGGCAGTAGAAGCTATGCAATCACAGGAAAAGCCTGTAGATAAATCCGGAGAGGAACAAGAAATATTTTCTGAGAAGTCGAAAGAAGAGAAGAATTCTAAGCGGCTGTGGTAACTATTTTAGTAGCTGTCAGTAATTAGCAATTCAATCCATTAAGACCTATATTAATGTTTGCATAAATTTAAACCCTTGAGCCGAATACTCAAGGGTTTTTTTATTAGATGGAAGTCTAAATTTATCGGAATACAAATTATATGCATTGGATTGACCTGACGATTATTGGCCTCTATATGGTGGCCATGTTGGGTTTTGGATTATTCTTTCTACAGCGGAACGAAGGAGCCGATGATTATTATGTAGGCGGACGTGAGATGAACAGTCTGCATATTGGCCTTTCGGTAGTGGCAACCGATGTTGGTGGTGGATTTTCTATCGGCCTCGGAGGCCTTGGTTTTGTGATGGGAGTTTCCGGCTCATGGATGCTCTTTACCGGCCTGTTGGGGGCTTGGCTTGCTGCTGTTTTTTTGATCCCCAAAGTGAAAGGAAACCCTGTTTTTGACAAAGCATATACCTTTCCCGAAATCTTCAAGCACTATTTTAATCCCCATGTGGCTTTGGTGGCTGGAGTTATATCTGCCATAGGATATGCCGGTTTTACAAGCTCACAGATTCTGGCTGGTGCAAAATTAGCCACCGGGACGTTTGCCGACCTCAATCTGCAAACAGCACTCATTATCATGGGGTCGGTTGCGGTAGTTTATACGGTAATGGGCGGACTCAAAGCCGTAATTTATACCGATACCATCCAGTGGACTATTCTGATGATCGGGCTTATTTTTGTGGGTATCCCGATATCTTATTACGCTGTAGGCGGATGGGATGCTATTTCTCAAACGGTTGATCCCGCCTTGCTGAGCATGACGAATTTGTCTTGGCAAAATATTGTGGATTGGGCAGTCACGATTATCCCCATCTGGTTTGTGGGCATGACCCTCTACCAGCGCATTTATGCCTGTAATGATGAAGAAACAGCCAAAAAGGCATGGTACCTGGCGGGGTTGTTTGAGTGGCCTGTAATGGCCTTTATGGGTGTGTTGCTGGGGCTTTTTGCCAAAGTGGGATTTACCCAGGGAATGTTTGAATACCTGGGAGCACCTGAAAATATTGCCAACTTTGACAGTGAGCAAGGGTTGCCGATGCTCCTTCGTACTGTCCTGCCCGTTGGACTTATGGGTATCATGATGAGTGCCTATTTTTCTGCTATTCTCTCAACGGCCGACAGTTGTCTGATGGCCGCATCCGGTAATGTAGTTTCCGATATAATTGGCTATTTTAAAGAAGTTGATCATGACAGCGATACGTTTTTACGATTTTCACAAATTACTACGCTCATTCTTGGAGCGGGAGCTTTGCTTATTGCCACTGCAATGACAAACGTGCTAACACTGATGCTGCATTCGTATGCCTTTATGGTTTCGGGGTTATTTGTGCCCATAATCGGTGCATTATATTGGGATAAAAGCAGTAGTATTGGAGCAATAGCAGCTATGATCTTTGGCGGATCAACAACCGTTGCCCTAGGGGTATTGATGGATTCTTTGCCGGCCGATCTCGATGCGAATGTATTCGGGATTTCAGTGTCAGCCGTAATATTCATAATTGTTTCGCTGGCATTCCCGGATCACGATACTAAAAGTACTGAAGCACAAAGCACAGAAACGATGAATACTATTACTAATTGATGATTACATTCGATTTAATATACTCCGATATTGAGAATCCGACCTCGTTCGGCCGGCAAGATATAGCCGATTTTTTATACAACCATCTCGATGAATACGGAGATGAAAAAAAGCATATTTTATCGTGCATCGGCTATGCCTACGGTGATAAGGAAGGACAAGATGGATTTATTTTAGTAGCCCACGAAGAGGAACAAATTCTGGGCGCAGTGATTATTAACCATACGAATATGGGTGGATTTATCCCCGAACATATTTTGGTGTATATTGCTGTTCATGAAGAAGCCCGTGGAAAGGGGCTGGGAAAACAGCTTATGGAACGAATTATTGACGAAACGGAGGGAGATATCGCGCTGCACGTAGAGCCCGACAATCCCGCCAAGTATCTGTACGAAAAGTATGGGTTCACGAACAAATATTTAGAAATGCGACTTAACAAATAGGGAATGGCCTATTTAAAACTGTATCGCGATAAACTGCGCGATAATTACGATTATTTAGACCGCCTGTTCAAAGAGAACGATATAAAGTGGGGTATTACCACCAAGTTGCTCTGTGGGCACGAAGAATATCTGAAAGAGGTAGCCGACTTGGGGATTGGCGACATGCTGGATTCCCGAATCAGCAACCTCAAAAAGATCAAAGAGATTGATCCCGATACGCTGACGACCTACATCAAGCCGCCGCCCAAAGATATTATTGATTCGGTGGTGAAGTATGCGGATGTAAGTCTCAATACCGAGCTCTCTACGCTGCATGCACTCTCGGAAGAGGCCCAGCGGCAGGATAAGATCCACAAGGTCATTATTATGATCGAACTGGGCGATCTGCGTGAAGGGGTAATCAGGGAAAATCTGATCGATTTTTATGAGAAGGTATTTAAGCTGGATAATATTGAAGTCATCGGTATTGGAGCCAACCTCAACTGCATGCACGGCGTGATGCCCGACGAGGACAAGCTGATTCAATTGTCGCTCTACAAGCAGATTATTGAGCTTCGCTTTAATAAAGATATTCCGTTAGTATCCGGGGGCACTACTGTGACGATACCACTTTTGCTGCGCAACCAGTTGCCCAGCGGGGTGAATCACTTTCGGGTGGGCGAAGCGCTCTTTTTTGGGAAAAATCTGTTTACGGATGGTACCATTGAAGGAATGCATAATGATGTGCTCGAGCTCTATACGCAGATTATTGAGATTTCCGAGAAACCCAAAGTGCCGAGCGGCGAATTGGGAATGAATCCACAGGGCGAAGTAACCGAAATCGACGAGGAAGATTACGGCGAAACATCCTACCGCGCTATATTGGATATTGGTTATCTGGATATCAATCCCGACCATCTCATTGATGTGGAAGGCGATGTCGAAATCGCCGATGCCAGCTCCGACATGCTGATCCTCGATGTTGGAGAAAATGAAGCCGGCTACGAGGTGGGCGATTTTATTCGATTCCGCATGAAATACATGGGCGCGCTGGGGATTATGAACTCCGACTACATTGACAAGATTGTTGAGTAAAACTATATGTCATCCTGAATTTATTTCAGGATCTATTACGAATCTTGCACCGTAGCTCTGCTGCGGTGCATTTTCTTATTACTGATGTTTGATTATGTACGATTTTTCTAACTACAATTTTGGCAAGGTTATGGATTATCCCGATGATCCTACAGAGTTTTGTATTTTCGATTTTGCCAAGGGATATAATGCCGAATTCATCCGCAGCCAGGGATGGGGCATTGGCCGGTATAACGAGCGCCGGTCGCAGATGTACGAAACTGATTTGTTTGATAACGATCGAAACATCCACATGGGTATTGATATTTGGGCCGGAGCCGGGGAACCGGTGTATTCATTTTGGAAAGGCAAAGTTGTTTATATGCAGGTCAATGATAATGCCGGTGATTATGGCCCGACAATTGTGGTTGAATATAAACTGAATAATTCGCTGTTCTATGGGCTCTATGGGCATTTGTCGAACGAGTCTATGAATTTGGTGGCAGTTGGCGATCACATCCAAAAGGGCCAGCAAATTGCTACACTGGGGGATGCAAATGTAAACGGGGGATGGGTTCCGCATCTTCATTTCCAGCTTTCGGTCGAAGATCCCAAAGAAGCCGATATGCCGGGTGTAGTAGCAGAGGAAAACCGGCAAGAAGCTTTAAAAAAGTATCTTGATCCGAGATTGGTGCTGGGTGATTTATATTGAGTAAAAAGCAAGAAGCTAGGAAGTCATGTATTCTTGCTTTTACTTCTCACTTTTCCCTAAGCCAAATTGGCAATTCTGCTGTAAAATCCACTACTTGTGCATTTGCACTAAGCTTCATTCAGGTTTTGGCTGATGCCTTTCAATATCGACGATTATCTACAAGACATTATAGACCTTCGCCGCGAATTGCATTCGATTGCTGAGGTTTCCAATGAAGAGCAGAAAACGAGTGAATTCGTAACCGAATTTTTGGAAGACACTTCTCCTGATGTTCTTCAAACTGGGGTTGGCGGATACGGCCTCTTTGCAACTTACAATGGTAAAGAGGATGGTCCTCATATAGTAATTCGCTGTGAATTGGATGGGTTACCGATCCCCGATGATGTTGATGTAGCTTATCAATCCCAAACGGATGGCGTAGGGCACAAATGCGGTCACGATGGACATATGGCGATAGTCTGCGGTTTGGCAAAACTGTTGAATGATAAGTCGCCGAAATCCGGGAACGTAACGCTGTTGTTTCAACCGGCCGAAGAAACAGGGGAAGGAGCTCAGCGTGTACTTTCGGATCCGAAATTCCATCAGCTTTCACCCGACTATTGTTTTGCACTGCATAATCTGCCGGGATTTGCCAAGCATCAGATTGTGGTTCGAGAAGATGTATTTGCAGCGGCCTCAGTGGGATTGATTGTGAATTTCAAAGGGTCAACCTCACATGCTGCGCATCCCGAGCAGGGCAAAAGTCCGGCACTGGCGATGGCCCAGACGGTGCAGGCTTTTTCGGCGGCTCCACAGTTTTACAGTTCTCTGGAAGAGGTGGCGAAAGTTACTGTTATTAATGCCAGCCTGGGAGAGCGCGCTTTTGGTACTTCGCCCGGAGAAGCTACCGTGATGGCCACATTGCGGACACACGATGATGGATTACTCGAGAATCTCAAAGAAAAGTGTGTATCCATAGCTGAACGAATGGCAGAGACCTATGATTTGTCGGTTCATTGTGAATGGGTGGAGGAGTTTGCGGTGACGCGGAATAATCACAGGCCGACAGAACAGATCCGAACAGCAGCGGGGACATTGGGATTTGATGTCAATGAAAAGGAGCACCCATTTAGCTGGTCAGAGGATTTTGGGCATTTTACAAGTGAAATATCGGGTGCTATGTTTGGTCTGGGAATAGGAGAGGAGCACCCAGCGTTGCATGCTGAAAAATATGATTTTGAGGATGAGGTAATACCAACCGGAGTTTCAATGTTCATGCAAATTATTAACGATCTAACAGCCTAGTTACATGAAAGATGAGTTATATCCATCTCGGATTGAGTTGGACAAGTCTTCGTATGAGAAAAATATTTCTTTTTTGCAGGATTACGTTGGCCGGGATGTAGTGTTTAGTTCGGTGATCAAGGGCAATGCATACGGGCACGGTATTAGGGATTTTGTGCCGATGGCCGAGGAATGTGGCGTGCGCCACTTTTCGGTGTTTAGCTCCGACGAAGCACGTCAGGCATGCCGAGCACGAACGAAGGACAGTCACGTCATGATTATGGGAATGATCAGCAATGAAGCGCTCGGCTGGGCTATAGAAAGTGATGTCTCCTTTTATGTATTTGAGATCGATCGGCTACGGATGGCAGCCAAAGAAGCCCAGCGATTGGGAAAGCCGGCACGCATTCATCTTCATTTAGAAACCGGCATGAATCGGCTGGGGCTTGATCGCAACGAGTTTGATGAAGCTGTGCAGGTGATCAAGAAAAACAGTAACCACCTGCAGGTTGATGGAATTTGTACCCACTATGCGGGGGCAGAAAGTGTGGGAAATTATGTGCGCATCCAGGAGCAGATCGAAAACTTTGAGGAATACTACTCGTGGTTTGAGGATCAGGGAATTGCGGCCAGATACAAACATACCGCGTGCTCAGCTTCGGCCTTAAATTATCCCGAGACGATTATGGATATGGTTCGCATTGGAATATCGCAGTATGGGTTTTGGCCCAACCGCGAAACGTATATGAACTTTGTGAAGAAGCACCCGGATGTGAATGCCAAGCATAAAGATCCCCTTGAACGGATATTGACGTGGAAAAGTAAGATCATGAGCACAAAAAAGGTGGCAGCCGGTGAGTTTGTAGGCTACGGCAATACCTATTTGACGAGCAGAGATCAAGAAATTGCCTCGGTGCCGATCGGCTATTCCCATGGCTTTGGTCGTAACTTAACGAATGTGGGGATTGTACTGGTAAACGGAGAACGGGCTCCCGTGGCCGGATTGGTCAATATGAATCTGTTAACTATTGATATCACCGACATTCCGGATGTATCCAAAGGAGATGAGGTGGTAATTATTGGGAAACAGGGTGATCAGGAGATGACTGTTGCCTCGTTTAGTGAGATGAGAAACTTTATGAATTACGAGGTACTGGTACAAATTCCGGCTTCACTTCCGCGCACAATTGTGTAAGTACTTCTTAGTTTTTTTATGCTGAGAGGCTTTTGCAAAACCATCTTATTCTCCTCCGAATGCTCGGGATCAGAATCTCACAGGTAGTTATTAGCGTTTAACTTAAGATCCTGAAGGGTACTGAGACAAGGCTTGCTTCGCCAAAATACCAACTGGCTACGTAGGCTGAACTCAGCATATGATTTAGGATGACATGCCGGCTTTTATAAAGCCATTGCTGATTAAATTTGGCGGGTCAAAATTTGTCCCGTAAGCCACAGTTCCCGTTGCAGATATTGCACCGTGTAATAATAATTGTGGCGCTGTAGCAGGTAGTGATAAAACGGATAATATTGGTTCTTGAGCTTGGGTTGATCAAACCGGTAACTGTATTCGGGATCTTCGCGATTATAAGAATAATACCAGTTTAGTTCCTTAAGACGATCTTGGGTGTACCACGGGGGGCCGAAGAGGATATAAATCATCCCAAGATCTGTTTTCCAGCCCTCCTTAAAATTGGAAAATTGTTTGTTTGCTTCCTCAACCCGCTGGTAATACATCTGAATAACATCACGGGCTTTGGCGGCATTGCCGATGTTTTTCAGCCAGAAGCGATCCATCTCTTTTTTCAGTGAATCCTTATTAGAGATAGCCATCAGTTCTTCGTGATCGTTTTCGCCCATCAGGTACACCAGCGGACGTGCCAGTTCGCGAGTGGAAACGACAGCCGGGTAATTTTTACTTTTCACCCCAAAAGCGCGAGCTTTGTAAACTTGTTCCTGTTCGCCTTTCCGGGCCGTTACTTCAAACCGATAGTTCCCCCGTTCTTGATTGGCGAATTTGTATTCAATAAATACGCTGCTGTAGTCAGTGAGGATACGCTGGTTTGATTGCAGTTCTGTCTGTTTATCATAATCAATGCCCTTGTACTCTATTGAAGAAGGGCTAAAGTTGGAGTAGTGCATGGGACGCGTGTAGCTGGTATCCGACTTAAATCGAAGTAAGGTAGAGTTCACATGCATTTGCTGGTTAGACTGGGGGCTAATAACCTGAAGCACAAACCGCAGGGAGTCAACTCTTCCTTTTACATCATACGTATTAATAGTATTCCACTGTTCGTCGCCAATTTGTTTGCCATACATCTGGATGGAGGATAGGCTGTAGGCTCCTCTGTCTGTTTCAGGAATGAACGCCTCGGTGGTTTGTGCCAGGTTTTTATTGGAATTCAGATCTTCTACATTGATCACAATTTTATAGTTGCTGGGAGTAACCTGGAGGTTATATTCCAGCTCGAGTGCTTCGCGGGTAGATGTAATACCTTCATCTATGCTGCTTACCGTGCGCTCCAAACGTTTATTGGCAATAACATTTTCTGCGCTGTCTGTGTCTATAATTTGGAAATCAACTGCTATACGGGCAGACAGAGAATCGCCATTTTGCTTATAAATGAGACTTCCTTTTACGATTTCTGCAGTGAGTGTCAGTGAAGGGCCTTGTTGTTCATCAACATAGCCAAAAGCGTTGATTCGGAATTCAGGATGTCCTGCTTTAAAATTGTATCCTGTCCCATGCTCAACATTCGCTGTTCTTGTGGACCCGCATGAAAGAACTGTGGCTGCAATTACGATGAATGATAAAAAATACAATTGAGATCTGAAGTTAATCATAATTGCTACCTGCTTGCGAACGCTTGATTACAAGTTATATAAAAATGTTATCATAGTTTAATTTATAAAGCCGTTCAGGAATAACAAATACTTTTTAATTAACTATTGATTAACACCCAAAAAATTATTAGGGTTCCAAGGTGTCGTTGTAAAATTCTTTTTAAAAATTGGAACCTTAGTTCAGTATTTATATGTTAGCTTTCTCTAAATAATGGTTTACAAATCAAATTCTAGTTGGCTTGAGTATTATTATTGTTGCTCTTTTCACTAATTTCCTAAGAAATTAAGATGAATGTTGCTCTCAATGGCTACACATCTTAACAACCATCTCTAAATATATTGTTGCTCTTTTACGATAGCCCAAAGGGCATGTCGGGGCAATGATTATTTGGGGTTAATCTTTAATCTAAATCTATCTAATTATGAAATTGAAGGTACTATCTATATTAGTATGTGCTTTCGGTTTTCTGTTCGCGACTTCAGCGACGGCCCAAGAAGTTACCGTTTCCGGTACTGTTGTGTCTGCTGAAGATGGTGAACCACTACCGGGAGTTACAGTTATGTTACAAGGTACTAACCAGGGAACTGCTACGGGTCCTGATGGAACGTATGAACTTACGGCTCCGTCTGATGGCACGTTAGTATTTTCCTTTGTTGGTTATGTGCGACAAGAAATCCCAATTGAAGGTCGATCAACGATCGATGCTCAGCTTGAAACCGATGTTGCTGAACTAGGCGACGTTGTTGTTACAGGTTATGGGGAATTTTCATCCCGAAATTTCACCGGTTCAGTTTCTCAGGTAAGTGCTGAAGATTTTGAAGGCATTCCAGTTACTTCAATTGACCAGGCGCTTGAAGGAAATGTTGTTGGTGCAAATATTTCTGCAGCTACCGGTACACCGGGTGCTGTCCAGCAGGTGCGTATTCGTGGACTCAGCTCCATTAATGCCGGGGTTAGTCCATTATATGTAATTGACGGTGTTCCTGTTGTAAGTGGTAATAATGCTACTTCTGGGGCTACCAGTTCGTTAGGCGTTATGTCTAACATTAATCCTTCAGACATTAAGTCTATTTCTGTACTGAAGGATGCTGCTTCTACCGCTCCATACGGTGCACGAGGCTCAAACGGTGTAATTGTTATCGAAACAAAAGACGGTACTGCCGGTGACGTTACGTACTCTGTTGATGTCAAACGAGGCTGGAGTGAACGCGCCGTTGACGGACCGGGTGCTATGAACGCCCAGCAGTATAATGACTGGGCTGTTGACGCTTACAGAAATGCTGGTATTAATGTACCTGATGATCAGTTCTGGTCGCAAGAAGGTACCGGTACCGACTGGGGAGAGGTTGTTACCAGTAATGATGCTGTAACTCAGCAGTACAACCTTTCTGCGCAGGGTGGTAACCAGCAAACTCAGTTTTATGTTTCAGGTGGCTTCTTTGACCAGACAGGTGTTTATATTGGTTCCGAACTGGATCGATATTCCGGCAAGTTTAATCTTACGCACCAGTTTGACGAAAGCGTAACATTTACCAATAACTTTACTGGTTCTTTTGTTGAACAGGATGGAATATTAGAAGGAGCCGGTTATTTCGGAAGCCCGGTATTGGCGGAATATTTTATTCCTCCGACTATCCGAGCATTTAATGATGAGGGAGAACCTAATATTGATAACTTCGGTACCAATATCTTTAATCCGGTTTACACGCAGAATAATGATATTGACCGTAAACGTAATTACCGAGTTACCAACAACTCCACCCTGGACATCCAGCTCATGGAGAACTTGTCATTCACTTCAAACTTCTCTCTTGACTATATCCTGACAGAAGAGAAGTACTTTGACAACATCGAATACGGTGATGGCGCTGATGTAGGAGGACTTGTGAATGATATCATCAATCGAAACGTCAACTATGTATGGCGCAACAACTTGAACTATGTATTTCAGCCATCAGAGGGGAGCGTTTTTGATCTGCGGTTGATTTCAGAAACACAGAAAAACTACTCCTATTATATGGATGCTTGGGCTGAAGGTGTTGCTTATGAAGGCCTTTACAACCTGAATACCACCGCATCTCCAGCAGGCACAGCAGGTTCAACAACTGATTGGTCAGTACAATCTTTTACGGGATTGGTTAATTACAGCTACAATGACAAGATCATTGCTGACGGTAGCATACGATATGAAGGTAACTCCCGCTTTTCTGAAGCTGAGCGTTGGGGAACATTCTGGTCCTTAGGGGTTGGCTATATTCTTTCTGAAGAAGATTTTCTTCAGGATATGGAATTTATCAACTTCTTAAAGTTCAGAGCTTCCTATGGCGTTACCGGTAATGCCAATATTGGTCTGAATAATTACCAGACCCTTGTTGGTTTTGGAGCCTATAACGGAGAGCCTAATATTCAGTTGTCACAGCTAGGTAATCAAGATCTAACTTGGGAGAAGGCGAACTCTATTGACCTATCTATTGAGTTTGAAGTCCTTGATGCAGTAAGTGGTTCTGTAACTGCTTTCCGCAAAGACAGTCGTGATCTCTTGTTTAACGTTCCACTGTCTCGTACGACCGGTCATACTTCTCAGATCATTAATGGTGGTGAACTTTACAACCAAGGTCTTGAGATTGAGCTCAGTGCGAATGTCATCAATACCAGTAATATTAGCTGGAACCTGGGCGGAAATCTTACCTTGCTTGAAAACGAGGTTACCGAACTACCGGTTGACTTAAACGGCGATCCTATTGAGTTAACTACCGGAACCCGTTATCAAGGTGTTGAAGGATATCCGGTTAATGCTTGGTACATGAGAGAATGGGCCGGAGTTGATCCTGAAAATGGTGATCCACTGTGGTACATGGACGACGGCAACGGCGGTCGTACAACCACCAATGATTACAATGCTGCCGATAGATATTATCAAGGAGGCAATGCCCAGCCAGACGAATTCGGTGCTATAAATACACGAGTTAATGTGTATGGGTTCTATGCCAGTGCAAACCTAAGCTTTGCCTTCGGTCATAAAATTTATGATAACTGGGCATACTACATGCGATCTGATGGTTTTGTGGCCGGTGCTTTTGGTCAGTATGAGACAGCACTTGATTACTGGACTCCGGAAAATACCGATGCCCAAAACCCAAGACCGATTGCCGGCGGAAATAGCAATGCTAACGAGACGTCATCTCGTTTCTTGTACGACGGTGATCATATCCGCTTAAAGTCGCTTAATGTTGGGTACAATATTCCTTCAGAAATATTGAGTAATGTTGGGCTTAAGTCGGCAAGTGTTTACCTCACGGGTCGAAACTTATGGACACACATCTTTAGTGATGAACTTAAGTTTGATCCGGAGCAAAAGGCAAGTGGATTTACTAGTCTAAGTGCTCAGCCGATGAAAACTTATACTGTTGGAATTAAAGCTAATTTTTAAACGTATTAACGATGAAGAATACTATATCTAAATATTTTGTAGTACTGCTTTTGATAGCAGGGGTTAGCAGTGGGTGCGATAATTTCTTATCGCCCTCTGTTGACCAGAACAAACCTACAGCGACGGTTATAAAATCTGTTGATGACCTTCAAGCTGTAGTTGATGGCGGGTATGATTACCTCAATGATGTTGATTTATACGGCCGGGACTTTTATGTATCTGCCGAGGCAATGTCAGATAACGCCTGGTCAAATGCTAACTCAGGGCGTTTTGTGGATCAGGATGGATTTAACTTCACTGTTAACAGTGGTTATGCAGCAGGAGTCTGGTCTCACTTTTATGAGGTAATCGGTACTTCTAATTTGGCAATTAATGCTGACATAGAAGGTGATGGTGTTGACGATATCAAAGGTGAAGCATACGCGCTTCGGGCGTTTTCTCACATGAACCTGTTGTTGGCCTTTGGCCAGCAGTATGTGAATGGGAATGTCCCTACACCGGGTGGTGTTCCTTACGTCACAACCTATGGAGATTCAGACAATTTTGCCCCTTCACGCGATGCAATTTCCGACGTTTGGTCTGATATTGGATCTGACCTGGAGACGGCAGAAAGTATGCTGGACCCTGCTTCCAGTGAGGCAACCAAGCTTGATTACTGGGCTGTCCGGGCGCTTCAAACGCGTTATTATCTCTATACAGAGCAGTATGATCAGGTAATTACCGTTGCAGAAGACATCATTAATAATGCCGGTTACTCAGTTACTTCTTCTGGTGATCTGGTAAGTACTTGGGCTTCCGGTTCAGGTCCCAACTCACTGTTTGAGATCGCGTTTGTAGATTCAGATGCCTTGGGCATTGATAACATTGCACGTATCTATCGCCCTACAAACTATGGTGATGTAAATGCAAGTGAAGATCTGTATAATGCGCATGCTTCTGACGATGTGCGTACTGATCTTTATGGTGTGCCTGGTGATACGGTAGAAACTCTGCTTGGTCCCCGAGAACTGACGGGCTATAGGATGCTCGGCAAATACACCGATGAGACAGGGGAAGATAATGTTCGCGTAATTCGTTACGCCGAGGTTATCCTGAACTATGCCGAGGCCATTGCCGCAGGCGGTTCTGGTGCCCAGGAAACGGCATTCCAGGCGCTTAGTCGATTAACCGACGAGCGTTATACTGGAACTACGCCTCCATATACTGCTCCTGTTTCTGTACAGGATGTTTGGGCAGAGCGTCGCCTTGAGCTGGCTATGGAAGGTCATCGCCTGTATGATCTGATCAGAACAGGTCGGGATATTCCCGCGGGAACTACCGTAAGTCCGCAACGTACTTCTACAGTACCCTACGGTGATACCCGAACGGCACTGCCAATTCCTGATGCAGAGATCCGAGCTAACTCAAATGTTGAGCAGAATGCAGGGTATCAATAAAAAGTAATCCTCGTTCTGTAATACGATTTCAAAAGCCGCTTCCATTTCGGGAGCGGCTTTTTTATTTGTAAAAAGATCATTAAGTGGTGTTTATATGCAGCTTCCAATAACGATTAAAGGTATTATTTTATACATTTAACGCCCTGCTTAATGGTGTTATTTGAAACAGTTAAGCAAGATGGAGCAAAATGATTTTCAACTTTTAGGAATATTACATTAATGAGCATAAGCGAACGGCGAACAAAAATTGTTTGTACTCTCGGTCCCAGCAGCAATACCGAACAAAAGATTGATGAACTGGTCCGCAATGGGATGAATATTGCCCGCATTAATTTTTCGCACGGTACATATGATCAGCATAAAAAAGTGATCGAAAATTTGCGCAAAATTGCCGATCGGTATTCGGTAAGCCTGCCCATTTTGGCAGACCTGCAAGGCCCCAAAATCCGGATTGGCAAAATGAAGGATGGGGGACAGGAAGTTGAAAAAGGTGATTATGTAACCATAACCACCGAAGACATTGAAGGAACTTCCAAAACTGTGCCCGTCGATTATGACGGATTGATAGAAGATGCCATCGAGGGTAATAAAGTACTTATTGATGACGGACTGCTCGAGCTTAAAGTAATTAAAAAGAAAACCGACAGTCTGGTGGCTCAGGTGGTGGTCGGGGGGATGCTCAAATCCCGAAAAGGTCTGAATTTACCCGATGTCGATATTTCGATGGCGTCACTTACCGAAAAAGATATCGCGGACTTGGAATTTGCCACAGCACAGGGCGTTGATTATGTGGCAATGTCGTTTGTCCGCTCTGCTGATGATATTCAGGATGTAATTTCGCGGGTTCGGGCTGAGGGATCCAATGCAGGAATTATTGCCAAGATTGAAAAACCCGAAGCAGTAGAAGTTATTGGTGATATTATTGAAGAATCCACCGGTATTATGGTGGCGCGGGGTGATCTGGGTATTGAGATTGCCAGCGAAAAAGTGCCCCTGGTGCAGAAAAATATTATTGATCGTTGTCGGCAGGCGGGCAAGCCGGTGATAACGGCAACACAGATGCTCGATTCGATGATTCACAATCCCCGGGCTACGCGTGCAGAGAGCTCGGATGTAGCCAATGCCGTGCTTGACGGTACCGATGCCGTGATGCTGTCCGGTGAGACTGCAGCAGGCGATTATCCCGTAGAGTCAATAAAAACGATGGATAAAATATGTCGTTCGGTAGAAAATAATGCACCCCATATTTATAACAGCCTCAGCTATCGCAAGCCCGAGTGGAAAGAAAAGCAGGTGATTGAATCGCTGGCGTACTCTTGCGTAGTACTGGCTGAAAATGTGGAAGCTAAAGTGATAAGTACGATTACACACTCGGGCAGTACGGCTCGACGGATTGCCAAATTCCGCCCCCGTGTTCCGATTGTAGCGTTTACCGAAAGTGATGAAGTGCGCCGCCAACTTGGGTTGGTGTGGGGGGTTCGCCCGGTAAAGATGGATGAAATTTTTGATACCGACAAAAGTGTAAAAGTGATGGAACGGTATCTCAACGAACACGGATTAGTGAATAAGGGAGAGCGGGCGATTATTGCTACCGGCATGCCCATTGCTAAGAAAGGTCGAACGAACATGATAAAAGTGAGCACTATAGAATGAATCACATAATTGTGGATCCCAGCACTCTGAGGTAGTATTTAGATGTAGATCCCAAACAATTGTTGTATTCTCGCAATGCCCAATACCGATTATATCTATAATTTTATTACCAGACTACTGGCAGGCATACTGCTGCTGGGAATAGTGGCTGGTTGCGGAGGTACAGTAAAGAACACCTGGAGTAATTTTCGCGCGTATTACAATACCTACTATAACGCTGAAAAGAATTTTCGAGCGGGCTTAGCAAAAGTAGAGCAGCAACCTTTCGAGATAGATCCCCGGGAGCCTGTGCGAATTCATCCACCATCGGTGCAGGCCGGCAATAGCGACTTCCAAAAAGCTATTGATAAGGGGGCACAAATTCTACGCAAATTTCCTGATTCTAAGTGGATGGATGATGCACTGCTGCTTATCGGCAAATCGTATTACTACCGGCAGGAATTTTATCCCGCAATCCAAAAGTTTGAGGAGCTCCGTAATGCGACTGATGTTCCGGAGATGAAACAGCGAGCTATTATTTGGAAGGGGCGAACCCTGCTCGACCTGAAGCAATACAGCAAAGGCGTCAGTTTTTTAGAGCCCGAGTTGGAAGCATATCCTCAAGATTGGTCGGTAGTGAACAGGGGCGAAATTCAGGCCTTGTTGGCCGAACATCATGCTATGATCGAGAATTGGGAACAGGCTCAGGAGGCGTTGTCTCAGGCGGTCGCAAATATTGAGAAAAAAGAGCTGCTGGGTCGCACCTTTTTTCTGCATGGACAGGTTTTGGAGCGGATAGATCGTTTTGGGGCTGCCTATTATGCCTATTCGCAGGTTTCGGAGTATTTTCCGGGCTTTGAATACACCTATTGGGCGGGAATGAAACAGGCGGATGTAGCCCGAAAACAGGGAAGCATGGATCAGGCCATTGCCATTTATGACAGGCTGCGCAGAGATGACAAGAATATTGACCGTACCGATCGGCTGCAATTTGAAATTGCCCGAACGCTTGAAATGAAGGGCGAAATCGACGATGCTGAACACCGGTATAAAGAACTGTTATATCAGGACCAGGGACCGGGAAGCCGAAGCCTGAAGGGAGATATCTATTTTCGACTGGGAAAAATTTACAGTGAATCGTATAACAACTTTAATGTAGCAGCCGCTTATTTTGATTCTTCTTCAAGTGCCGGTCGCCAGCAGCCATCATCCGATGGAAACATGGATGCCCAAACGCTGGCCGAATCTTTTGGTGAATACACGGAACTGCGTGATGAGGTTTCCAGAGCCGATAGCTTGCTTTGGCTGGGATCACTGCCTGCTCAAAAGCTTGATTCCGTACTTGCTGAAATCAGGAGGAAAAAACGCCAGGAGTTGCTGGCTGAGCAAGAGTCGGAATCTCAAAGCAGATTGGTTAACAGAAACCTGGACACGGGTGATGGTCAAGCCACGCGTTCATCAATTTATGGTTTTTTGAATCATCGTAATCAAGAGCTTGTACAACGCGGGAAAACAGAGTTTAAGCTGACATGGGGCGATCGCCCGCTTGCTGATAACTGGCGCCGTATCGAGGCTGTCCGTCAGTTCTCTGCAGAGAATGACCAGCAGGCCTCTCAACAAACCGATACAAAAGTAGGCAGGAATGGCCAATCTGATGCTCAACTCGATCTGGATGTGAGTGCTATTCCCCGCACCCAAAAGGCAAAAACGCAACTGCAGGCAGAAAAAGCGAACGCCCAGTACGAACTGGGAAATCTTTTTTTCCTGAATTTGAATTTGCCCGACAGTGCCATTGTGTATTTTAGGAACGTTGTTGAAAGCGAGGCCGGTTCGGAGCTGCGTCCCCGGGCCATGTATTCATTACACGAGCTGTATAAGGTGGAGCAACAATCCGACAGCCTAAAATATTGGCGAAAGCGTATTTTAGAGGAATATCCCCACTCAAGGTATGCAAAGATGATTCGATCGGGAGGGAATGTAAGCTCAGCGGATCTTATTGCTGACTCCAGCAACGTTAAACTGCGCCAGAAGTATCGGCGAATTGACTCGCTGCAGAATCCCCAAAAACCGACGAAACTGCGCAGGCTGGCGTTGGCCAACCGCTCGTCAGAGATGGCACCATACATATACTATCAGGCGATTGAGAGTTATATTCACCAAGCACGATACAGCGACACGTTACTCTCAAAGAAGCGCAATTTGCCAGCCGGTGATACTACCGATACTGCGCCGATCATTGTGACGGATTCAACTGCTGCCGATAAAGCCGAAAAAAGGCAGTACAATACCGTCTATTGGGATAGCGTGCGTATGGCGCTACAGGAATTTGATACCACTTTTACGGATGCCAAACAGCGGCCGAGAGTGATGAAGTTGAAAACGTTTTTGGAACAACAGCAACAAGAATCATCCATCAAAACCTGCGAGCAACTGGGTATTTCGCTCAGCGTTGCCCCCAGTATGGAAGATTTTTTGGCAACAATTTCTTATCCCGATAAGCTTAAAAATAGTTCACTTTCGGGAAAACTGGAGTATTCTTTTGTCGTAACTGGTGACGGTACGATTGAATCGTACCGGCTGGAGTCGAACAGAACATCGCTGGGTATCGAGGATGCCTTTGAAGAGGCGTTTGATCAGCAGTTGCAGTTTAAGCCTGTCGAGGGGGATGACATCCCACAAAAAATGAGATGCACTGTTCGTTTTCCTATCAAACAGTAGCTTATTGGGTAGAGGCTTTCACAAGCTGATGAATAGAGCTGATGTTTAGCTTTTTCATCTGCTGTACAAGTTGTTGATTGATTGATTTGATCAGGCCGGGGCCTTTATAGACGAGCCCGGTATAAACCTGCAGCAGATCAGCGCCGGCCAGTATCATTTTTAGTGCTGTATCAAAGCAATCAACACCCCCTGCGCCGATAATGGGTTTTTGTGCATTTGTTGCCTCGCTGATCCATTCAATGATCTGGATACTTTTTGAAGCAATCGGTCGGCCGCTGAGCCCACCCCGCCCGATCTGGTCAAGTATTTTTTGATCCGTAGAAAGGCCATCTCGTTGGGATGAAGTATTACAGGCTACATAGCCGTGCACCCGGTGATTTTCGCAAATGTCGAGCAAATTCATGAGTTCTTGTTTCGTTAGATCACACGAAATCTTGATAACAGTGGGTACCACCCGGGCATCGTCACGAATTTTGAGTGCGGATAGCAGTTCTTCCAGCGCTGCTGGATCTTCAAACGTTTTGCCTTCTGTCGTATTGGGACAGGAAATATTGACCGTAATATAATCGGCCACTTTTTTGGCTTCCCGGAAGCTGTGTACATAGTCGCGGATGGCAAGATCTCCCATCACCTTGGGGTCGTGCGTTTTGGCCACATTAACGCCCAGTGGAATCGACAGTTTTTTGTTTTTAAGCCGCTTTACAATTGTTTTGGCACCATCATTATTGAGCCCCATCCGGTTGATCATTGCTTGATCTTTTGGTAGTCGAAAAGCCCTGGGCTTGGGATTTCCCGTGCTGGGATTGCCTGTAATACTGCCGACTTCCACAAAGCCAAAACCGAGCGCTTCCATGATTTCAGGGATTTCGCCGTTTTTATCGAAGCCGGCTGCCAGCCCCAGTGGATTTTTGAAATCGAGTCCCCAAATTTGCTGGTTTAACGTCGGTGACTGGTATCCATAGATGCCCGTTGCAAGCGCCTTTAAAAAGGAGCTTTGCGATGCCGTTTCGGCAAATTTATGCGTAGCATCATGGGCCTGTTCGGCATCAAGCTGAAATAAAAGCGGACGTACCAACGAATTATAAATCATAAAATAAAGCCGTATATTTTTAGCTCTGATAAAGTAAAGAGCTTAGCATTAAGAACGAAATTTTAACCTTTTTTGTGATTTTGCATGTCATTTTCCTCCGTAGCATCCGTTGAGGCCTATCTGGAACAGATTCCCAAATTTCAATCGGTAGGGGCTTCGGCTGCCAATTTCGACCTGTCACGATTTAAGCGTTTTTGTGATGAGATTGGGAATCCCCATCAGAAATTCCCGGCTATACACATAGCCGGAACCAATGGCAAGGGCAGTACGTGTCAGCTTTTAGGCAGGGTTTATCAAAAAGCCGGATATCAAGTTGGGGTATATACTTCTCCGCATATTACGCGATTCAAGGAGCGCTTTCGAATTAACGAACAGCTTATTTCTGATGATGAACTGTTGACGTTTTTTGATACGTATGCCGATGAATTGGAAGAATATCAGCTCACCTATTTTGAAGTCAGCACGGCCATCGCCTTTTGGTGGTTTGCTCAAAAGCAGGTGGATCTTGCCATCATTGAGGTGGGACTCGGCGGATGTCTTGATGCCACCAATATCATTGATCCGCTGTTGAGTGTGATTACCAGTATTTCATTAGATCATACCGATCTGCTGGGAGATTCCCTGTCGGAAATTGCCCGCGAAAAAGGAGGTATTATCAAACAAGGGAAGCCCGTGGTTATTGGGGATTTGCCGGCCGAGGCACGTCATGAAATTCAGCAAATTAGTCAACAGCAGGGCAGTGATATCTATACTATTGATGAACTGAATCCCCAAAATACGGGACCGGGAGCGTTTGAGATTACGGCCGGGGATGAACAGATACATTTTTCCACACAGTTTACGGCACCGGTGCAGGCCAAAAATATTGCCATCGCCTGGCAAGTAGCAAAACAGTTGTACGAACAATTTCCGGTATCAAAAGAGAAGTTTGTGATGGCCATCAATGAAGCTACTGTTGGGGCAGGGCGGTTTGAGCGGCTTCTGAGGAGCCAGCGCTGGTATTTCGATGGTGGGCATAACCTGGAGGCGGTCAGAGCGTTAAAACAATCTGTAGCTATGGTGGGGGAGCTCAGTGAGGCAACGCTGGTGCTGTCGATACTGCGCGATAAAATACGTCCCGAGGTAATGGCAGAATTTTCAGAATTCAGCAATATCTATTATTATCAATTAAATCTTGAACGGGCGGCTAGTTTTGACGATATTGACCAATGGTTGCCACAAGCAAACCCCTTTCCGGACGACCGTCGTCAACAGTTTCTTTGCAACGATTTTAATTCGGAATTAGTAATTTTTGCAGGAAGTTTTTACTTTTACGTAACGGTTCGGGATTGGGTAAAAAATTTGAAAAACCGTTAATTCTCATATCTACCTGAATAGCTCCCTTTTTTGCAGTGTAGATCAACTCTCTGTACAGCTTAGCAATAAGATTGTATAACCTTTTTATTCATCGCAACTCAATTAAATATTTAGAAGAAGATTATTATGTCGGATTATCAAACCGATGGAGTTTCTCTGGACGAGATTGACACTCTTGGTGAAAAAACCGTAGAGGAACTTCGAAATTTAGCACAGGAACAGGGCCTTTCTTCTGTTTCGGGACTGAGAAAGCAGGAACTGATTGATCGCATTACTCAGTCGGTACGTGATAAAGCACGAGCTCGCGGTGAACTGGATCAAAATTCAGGGAATAACAACAACGGACGCAGCCGAAACCGATCTCGGAATTCAAATTCTGATAATCGGAATAAAAAGAAGAACAAAAAGAGTGTGCACGATATTCTTCCCGAATCGGATGCGGATACGCTCGACGAACGGCTGGCCGAAATTGAGCCGCAATTGGGCCCGTATCTCATCCAGGAGGGAACGCTCGAAATTTTGCCTGACGGATACGGTTTCTTGCGCTCGGTGAATTACAATTACAAAGCCAGTCCCGATGATATTTATGTGTCACCCTCGCAGATTAAGCGATTTCGACTGAAGCAGGGCGATTGCGTAATTGGGATTATCCGTCCGCCCAAAGTGGGAGAGCGTTATTTTGCCCTGCTCCGTGTGGATGGGGTAAACGGCAAAATTCCCCGCGACATGGACAATCGCGAAGATTTTGAAGATCTGCTGCCCATTTATCCCGAAGAGCGGTACAAGCTCGAACACGATCCTACCGAATATACGACGCGGACGCTAGATCTGTTTTCACCGCTTGGCAAGGGGCAGCGTGGGTTGATTGTGGCGCAGCCGAAGACCGGGAAGACGACCATTTTGCGTAATATTGCGAATGCCGTCAATGAAAATAATCCCGAGACCAAAGTAATTATTCTGCTGATCGATGAGCGCCCCGAAGAGGTAACCGAGATGGAGCGCAGTGTTGATGATGCCGAAGTAGTGGCTTCTACTTTTGATGAAAAACCGGAAAACCATATTGGGCTTTCGGAAATCGTTTTTGAAAAAACAAAACGCTTGGTCGAGAGTGGCCATGATGTGTTGGTATTGATGGATTCGATCACGCGACTGGCCCGGGCTTATAATATTTGTCAGCCGTCATCGGGTCGTACCATGTCGGGCGGTGTGGATTCGGAAGCCCTCAAGGCGCCGCGACAACTCTTTAGTTCAGCTCGAAATGTTGAGAATGGCGGAAGCCTTTCTATCCTGGCTACGGCACTTGTACAGACCGGTTCCCGCATGGATGACTTGATTTTCGAGGAATTCAAGGGAACGGGTAACATGGAAATCGTGCTGGATCGCAATTTGTCAGAGCGTCGTATTTATCCGGCCATGGATATCTTCAAAAGCGGTACGCGTCGCGAGGAGCTTATCGTGCCGGAAGCAGAGCATGAGAAAGTCGTGTTGCTGCGTCGTTATCTCAATCGCATGAATGCCTTTGAAGCGATGGAGTTTGTGCTCGATAAGATGAAGGGCACCGAAGATAACGAAGAGTTCCTGCTCTCCATGAATAAATAATTCTTTAAAGACTTTGTGAAACTTATCATGTCATCCTGAATTCATTTCAGGATCTCATACTCTATATAGTTGAAAAGATAGATTCTGAAACCCCGAGTGGTTGGGACACGGCAAGTTCAGAATGACATAGTTGGGATGGATTTTGTAAAGCTTTCTGAATTTGAAGCCGGAGGAATGAGTGAAAGTTCATTTTCTACTTAGCAAACAAAAATCATCACGATTGTTTTACATCCGTCAAGGCGTATTGCTTATCTTTGTTCTTGACGAGACGACCAACCTTTCCGTATCTGGAGTGATAGAAAAGCAACAGCGCGTTGTCACCGCATGCCTTTTTAAGGAGCTGTACTTTCTGTTTTTTCGCCTCAATAGTATGTACATCCATCCCGCCCATGGCATAGTGGTTTAGCTGGGATGAATTTGGAAGCAGATCACCAAAATAATATGCTTCCACATCCTCACTTTGCAGGTGCACAATTTGATGGCCGGGTGTATGTCCCCCGGTTCGGATTACAGTAATGCCTTCCAGAATGTTATTGTTGCGACCGCTCAAAAACTCCACCCGTCCATCGGCCACCAAACGGTAGAAATCATCCAGTTGGTAGTCAGCGCCGAATAAGGGTTGTTTGCTATCCACTTGGGTTAAGGCATACTCCCACTCTTTTTGGTGAACAACATATGTAGCATTAGAGAACGTTGGTGTTATTTGCTGATTTGCATCGGTAAACGAACAGCCAGCGGCATGATCGTAGTGTAAGTGACTGAGGATGACGTGCGTAATGTCATCAGGCGTAAGATCAAAAATGGCCAGATTTGTGCTAATGTTCGATACATCAATGTAGCGGCTCCCCGCATCCAGTCCCCAGCCGAGACCGGCATCCAGTAAAATATTGTACCGCCCGGTTTGGATGAGCACCGGATTTATTCCGACAGTTGCGGAATTGTAATCCGAGGAGTTACGAAGGTCGGATGATGTATTGTGATCTCCCGGAGCACGGTTGATATGTCCGTCTCCAAAGATCTCGAACCGACCTTCGCTGAGTAATTCAACAGATAACGAACCTAACTGCATAAGATTTATTGAATATTGATATCATAGGGGAAGAATAGCAACGCATCGCGATGCTGTAACATCGACACCTGCTTCTTTACTTTTTCTGCCACGGGATTTTCAAACCACTGTTCGCCCATAAGTGCCCGTGCCTGTGTGCCTGCAGACTGCATAAAGAGCTCATAAATGGTTTTGGGTTTGGGATACGTTTCGGTGGAGTACTCTTCCAGATCTGCTTGCTCAGCAGCCAGCGAAAGTGCTTTGTCCAGTCCGCCAAGCTCATCTATCAAGTTGTTTTCTTGGGCTGCTTCGCCGGTCCAAATACGCCCTTGGGCGACCTCATCAGCTCGGTCAATGTTCATACCGCGAGCGTCAGCTACTTTACCGATAAAAGTCTGATAGAAACTATCAATATACTGCTGAAAGGCTTTTTGTTCGGATGGGGAAAACTCCCGAACCTGGCTCAGCCAGTCGGCATGGTCATGAGATTTTACCTCATCAAACGTAAGGCCCAGCTTTTCATTGAACAGCTGTCGGGTATTGAATTTGGTGCCGAATACGCCAATTGATCCCGTAATAGTATTGGGTTCGGCCACAATTTTATCTCCCGCCATGGCGATGTAATATCCACCGGATGCCGCAACATCTCCCATTGATACAATTACCGGCATATCAGTTTTTGTTTGTTGCAGCATGCGCCAGATCACATCCGATGTACTGCCCGAGCCGCCCGGACTGCTGATACGAACGACCAGTGCTTTTACATCATCATCCTTGCGAATATCATCGAGCTGTTCCTTAAAGAAATCAGCGGTAATAAATTCTTGGTTGTTAAATGGAGAAGTATTTCCATTTGGTACAATAGGTCCATTGGCGTAAATGACGGCTATTTTATCGGATGCAGAAACCGAAGGCACGCCCGCGGTTGTACTCGAAACTTTCGCATATCGCCCGCTGGATACGGTTTGCAGCGTACTGCTTTCTTCGAGCCCAATTTTGTGTTTGATATGTGAGGCCACCTCATCCGGGTACATCAGTGAATCGATAAGTTGTTGCTCGTATCCAAAGTGAGCCGTTAGTGTAGGTTGTCCGTTGAGCAGTTCATTCAATTCATCAACTGATCGGCCACTTTTTTCACTCACCGCACTTAAAAAGGTTTCACTAACTTGGTCCAGAAGTTGGTTCATCTGATACTCATTTTCCTCAGACATCTCTTTGCGGTAAAAAGGTTCCACAGCGCCCTTGTACTTACCGTGGCGGGTTATCTCTGTTTCAATGCCCAGCTTTTCAAAGGCACCGTCATAGAACATGACCTGACTGAAAAAGCCATCAAATTCGAAGAATGATTCAGGTGGAGAAAAGATCGAATCGGCAGCCGTCGCCAAAAAATATCCTTTCTCGTTGTAGCCAATGTCATTGGTGCTGGCATACACGAACTTATCGGTACTGTCGCGAAAAGTTTGGATAGTCTGGCGGGCCTCTTGGATGTTCGCCCATCCACCGGACATGAAATCGATTTCGAGCCAGACGCCTGTAATGTTATCATGCACTTTCGCCTTGTCCAGATTTTCTTTCAATGTTTCGAGGGACACCTTATCATTGCTCTGCTGATTAATTAGTTCATCGAGCGGATTCGAGCTCGTTTTGGCCGGCATCGTACCGCTCAACGAAATCTTCAGTACCGAATTACTTCTGATATAGGGTTCTGGTTCTTCAGAAGTGCTTGAGATGGTAATCAACCCGATGAAAAAGATGAGCGTAAAAGCCAGAAAGGTACCCAGTGTTGCTGCAATTAGCGTCTTTAAAAATTTCATGATTATGATCTAGAAGTTATTCAGAATTAAATGACTTGATGTGATGTTAAAGTCACTGTTACGAGAAATTCTCTAAATATGTTATTAAATGTGACTATCATAAACAATGGCTAAACGGGATGTAATTATAGTGGGTTCTGGCCATAACGGCTTGGTGACGGCATGCTATTTGGCAAAGGCCGGGCACACCGTGACGGTGCTTGAGCGACAAGATCAGCTGGGCGGGGCCGTAAGTACCGAGACCATGTTTCAGTCGGAGCAATACCCCGAAGGCTTTCGTATGGATGTGGGATCTTCGGTGCATATCATGATCCATCAAACCGGTATTCTGGAAGAGCTGGAGCTCGAAAAATATGGTCTTGATTATATTGCGATGGATCCCATCATGTCATATCCCGTGCCGGATGGAGAAGGCGTTATCCATTTCTTTAAGGATCTGGAACGAACCCTCGATTCTATTGCAAAAGTAGCGCCCGAGGATGTCGAAAATTATCGTGAGTTCGTGGAGTTCTGGGGACGGATAAATGAAGGCGTCTTGAAGGCATTTATGGTACCGCCGAGCGGCAAAAATATTGTGACCGAACTGGCCAAAGGACAGATACGCAACGGATCGATGTTCGAGAAAGGCAAGCAAACGGAGGGCCTGCAGAAAATTTTCAGCAGTTATGGCAAAGTAGTTGATGATGCGTTTGAAAGCGAGTATATGAAGGCCGCCCTGATCTGGTTTGCCGCTCAGTCGGGACCAACACCCGATCATCCCGCAACGGGCGATTTTGCAGGCTGGCAGTCGATGTTGCATCAGAGTGGGGCCAAGCACCCGAGAGGTGGAAGCGGGATGCTTACGCAGGCCATGGCCAACTTTTTGGAAGCACACGGCGGCAAGGTGATTACCGGTTCGCCCGTCGAACAGATTCTTATTGAAGATGGCAAAGCCATTGGCGCCAAAACGGCTGATAACGAATATCGCGCAGATTTCGTGGTATCAAATGCGCACGTGCAGACGACGATGATGAAGCTGGTAGGGCGCGATCATCTGCCGTCATCCACCTATCAAAAAGTGAAAAATATTAATGTAGGCAATGGTTTTGGAATGGTGATCCGCTGTGCCGTAGAAGAGCTGCCTCGCTACCAAGCCGCTCCCGATGATCCCTATATTCATAATGGAATGCAGCTGCTGGCACCATCGGTGCAGTATATGAATAATGCCATTGGGGATTACAAGCAGATGAAACCGCTGGCCAATCCCGCAGTGTTGGCGATGACATTTTCAAATATCGATCCCGATGTAGCCCCGAGCGGCGGACATACCCTTTATGCCTGGGCACAGTGGCATCCCTACGAGCTGCAAGACGGGCTCCACTGGGATGATATCCGGGAGCGGGAGGCCCAGAAAGTTTATGATGTCGTCACAAAATATGCGCCTAATATGGAGGGCAAGCTTATTGATTGGTACATACAGTCGCCGCTGGATATCGAACGCAAACACGGCCTGCTCAAAGGCAATGTGATGCACGTGGAGATGAGCTTCGATCAGATGTTTATGTTTCGGCCAATTCCTGAGATGAGCGAGTACAAAACACCGATCGAAAACCTGTACTTGTCTTCGGCTTCGTGCCATCCGGGGGGAGGTGTATTTGGCGCAGCGGGCTATAACGCCGCCAATGTTATTTTAGATGATACAAAAAAATCCTGGTTTAAGTTTTAAATGGTCTATGATTCAGAAATCAAATTCAACGGTAACGGTTGATCTGTCGGTGCTTAGCTCCAACATTAAAGCGTTGGGCAAGCATCTCCAAAAAGATACGCGTATTATGGCTGTAGTTAAGGCCGATGCCTACGGACATGGGGCGGTTGCTGTTGCCAATTATATCGAGTCGCAGATCGGGGCTTTTGCTGTAAATGATATTGAGGAGGGAATTGAGCTGCGCGAAAATGGAATCACGAAGCCTATCTTGGTATTTGGGGTTCCCGAACAGTCGTTTGCAGAGCAATATCGCGTACACAACTTGACAGCTACGATTAGTGCGGAACAACATTTCGACTGGCTGCCCAACGGTACATCTTATCACCTCAATTTTGATACCGGCATGGGGCGCTTGGGATTCCGACCGGAAGAAGCTAAGCGAATCTCGGAGCTGGTTGCTGAAAACAGTGAGCTTTTTTGCACCGGAATTTACAGTCACTTTGCCACGGCTGATGGTCCGGCCTCGGAACAGGTGTTTAGTCAGCAAGATCAGTTCGAAAATATTCGATCGTACTTTCCCGAAGATCTTGCCATGCATATGGCCAACACCGGGGCCACTACTTTTTACGATACCGACCAATTCAATATGGTGCGTCTGGGGATTGGAATTTACGGATATGCACCCGGAGAAACGACAATAGAAGGCATTCGTCCTGCGATGTGTTGGAGATCAAGATTGGTACAGATTAACAGAATCAGGGCTCGTAACTCGGTAAGCTATGGGGGCCATTGGAAAGCCCCGAATGATGGATATTTGGGAATTATCCCGGTAGGATATGATGATGGACTCAAGCGGAATTTATCGGGACAGATAGCCGTCCGTATTAATGATAAGATCTATGATGTTGTTGGCACCATTACCATGAATTATGCGATGGTATATCTGGATGATGAAAAGTATGAGCCGGGTGAGGAGGTCGAAATTCTTTACGACCAGAGTAATGCCCGCGATTGGGCACATATCCTGGAGACCATTCCCTACGAAATCCTCATCAGCATCAATCCCAAAATTCCAAGAACATATAGTTCTTAAGTTTATAGGATTTCGTCTAGTTCAATATCAAATCTGAGGGTATCATTTCGCAGGTTATATCCACTGGAACCTTCCTGAGCATCACCGTATCCCAGCGAAGGGGGAATAATGGCGACGACTTTTTCACCGGCACGCATGCCAATAAGAGCACGGCGGAATCCCTCGATGAGGGGAGAAGACTGGGAATTAGGTTTGGGAACGGGTGTCAGGTTATCCAGCACTCCGGGGGTTTCCACGCCATTGCGATAGGTGCTGTCAAATATTTCTCCAACTTCTCCATTTACTATTCTTCGACCAGTATAATAAACCCTTATCTGATCACGGGGAACTACCTCGTAGAGCCCATCGCCCTCTTCAACGATATAGATTTGAAGACCGTCGTCCGTGGTATCGGATCTGACACTATCTGGATTGAAACTAAATGGAGGAGGCGCATTGTAAGTAACCTCGAACCGACTCGAATTATCCCCACATCCGTAGAGAAAAAGTACAGCACTTAGCAATGTAAGAAGCAAAAAAGTGTTATTGGATAATCGCATTGATATGTTCTTTGTAACGTTGAATTTCGTTGTAATAGGCACTACCCGTTGCAGGACCGTTAAATCCCACATGGATAGCTTCTATTATATGATTTCTATTGATAAAAATACTTGTTGGATATGACAATATCTGATTTAAAAAAGACAGCTGTTCAGCGGACTGTGCTTTGTCGCTTACTCCGGCGATAAGCAGAGGCCAGGGGATATTAAACCGATCTTTATATCGATTGACCATCTGTACATCCTGTTGAAAATTGCCGGAATACTCAAAAGCGAGCCCAACTATTTTCAACTCCGATTTGCTGTACTCCTCGGCATAGAGTTTTCGCATCATCTGTGCCTCATCAGCACAATTGGGGCACCACGATCCAAACAAATACACCAGCATGGGTTTGTTTTGGAATTGTGGATCAGAAGATGAAACAGTATCGCCCTTCAGGTTCGGGAATGAAAACGTAACCTTGTTGCCAACCGCTTGATCAGCGGAAACTTCCAGTGGGTTCCGCAGCTTATTCTCACCCTTTTGGGCTGTCCAGGTAGCGTGATACGAATTTTTGGACCAAAAATCCCCCTTCAATGAGCCATCCGGTTGCAGCCGGCCTTTGAACAAAAAAGCGTGCGGACCGTCAAAGGTCGAAAGCGTAAAAGATGAATCAGAATAAGCGCCATCGAGGAATCGATAATCTCCTGTCTCGGTTTGGAATGTACCGTAGAGTTTGCCGCCCGGCTGAGAAACAAAGCTGCCGTGCGCCGGAAACGTTTTTTCATCATCCCTAAAAGTAGCTTGCCACTCTCCGTCAAAGGGGTATGATGATTCTGGAGCATCAGTTTGATAGCGATAGTTGACGCCTTTTTGTGCAGAAAAATCCATGCTGATATAATTTCCTCCTTCGCCGCGTCGCGTCCATTTTCCGGATAGCGACCCATCGTATTGCACTTCGCCTTTGAGGAATGAATCGTAATACGAATATCCCATAATCAGCGAATCGCCCTTCAGGTTTACCTTATCAAATGAAGCCGTATCGGCACCATTGACCACAAAACCACGTAGCGAGTCGCCATCTGCTTGTATGTGGATGGGAAAGGCCAATTCGCCACCCGGGCTTTGAAGCACTCCTCGATACGTTCCGCTTACTGATTTTGGGGTGGGATCAACAGTACAGCCACTAGCCCAAACCAACAGGGCGATACTTAGAAATACATATTGAAACCGCTGAATCATAAACACAGAAAATAATGCTTTTGCGGAGAGTAAAAAAACTAAAATTACCAATTGTTTTTGATGCTTTACCCATTACCAAACGCCTTCTCCAGCGTTTTGTTGCGCTTGCGAACACCGAGGCGGCTGACCCAAACAGAAAGCTGAAAAAGCAGGATGAGAGGAATTGCAATGAGTACCTGGGATACGGGATCGGGCGGAGTAAGAAAAGCCGACAGCAAAAAACAGCAAATAATAGCATGCCGGCGATATTGTTTGAGAAATTCGGGAGTAAGAAGCCCAAATTTAGACAGGAAATAACTCATCACCGGCAACTGGAATATAATACCACACGACAGCACCCACATCGTTAGCGAGCTAAAGTACTCGTTGATGTCAAAATCGTTGTGGATGGCGTCGGAGATCTGGAACTGGCTGAAAAATTGCAGGGCAAACGGTACCAGCACAAAATATCCGAAGGCAACACCAAGCAGAAAAAAGAACGTAATAAACGCGGTATGGGCCAGTGACTTCCATTTTGCGGATGTTTCCATGGCCGGTTCTACGAATGACCAAAGTTGATAAAAAAAGATGGGAGATCCCAGAATGGCACCAAAAACAATGATTGTGCCCCAATAGGTAAAAAACTGCCCGGGAAGCTTTCGGCTTTGGATGGTCAAATCAATAGCCTCAATCCCCAGCAGTTGATAGACGAAAAAATCGGATTTTGTAGGGCCGAGCATAACCTTGTCCACCAAAAAATCTCCAAAAAAGAAGGCGATAAGAATACCTACAGCAATACCTGCAAGACCTTTGATGATGTGCCAGCGCAGCTCTTCGAGATGATCCAAAAAAGACATATTGGCCGTCCGGTCTTTGGGCGGCTGTGCCTTTGGGGGATCCTCAGTCATAATTTCTCGGTTTTCCACAGTGGTATTATTGTATCAAAAGATTAGTAAACGCTTTTGCCAAATGTAATAAAATAAAAGCGTATCATTTTTAGATTTGGATGAATCTATGCGCAAATTGAAGTGGAATAAGATTTGAATTGGCAAAATTTTCTGGCAATTTGATGTCGTATGAAAATTCACGCATAAATGTTATAAATATACTTCTCGTTATGAGTTTTGGTGCTCCGGAAATCATTATCATCTTGGTCGTAATAATTTTATTCTTTGGGGCCAGTAAAATTCCCGAATTGGCCCGGGGAATAGGGCAGGGCATTAAAGAATTTAAGAGTGCAACTGAAGATATTGATGATCAGGAAATTGAGGAAGAGTCGTCCGACTCGTCCAACTCCTCCAAATAGCATTAGGCGGTAACAAAGTCGTAGAGTGGAAACCGATCGCACATATCTTCGACTTCGTTCTTGGTTTGTTCGATTACGGAATCATCTTCAGGATTTTGCAGTACCTGGTCGATCAGTTCTGCTACATGTTTAAATTCTTCCTCACCAAATCCACGCGTGGTCATTGCGGGCGATCCTATCCGGATGCCAGAAGTTACAAATGGACTTTCAGTATCGAAGGGCACCATATTTTTATTTAAAGTGATTTTTGCTTTTTCGAGGGATTCCTCGGCCACCTTGCCGGTGAGTCCCTTGTTGCGCAGGTCAATAAGAACCAAGTGATTGTCCGTGCCGCCACTGACGAGATTATATCCCTTCTCGAGGAATGTGTCTGCCATGGCTTGGGTGTTTCTTTGCACCTGCCGCTGATAAGTCTTGAAATCGTCTTGCAACGCCTCTTTAAAAGACACTGCCTTAGCGGCTATAACGTGCATCAGCGGTCCGCCCTGGGTGCCGGGAAAGACTGCTGAATCGAGCACTTCGCTCCATTTTTTGGTACGCCCTGATTTACGGGCCTCTACACCCAGCGTATTTTTGCCATCTTTGCCGAGCAGAATCATCCCGCCGCGTGGACCGCGCAGCGTTTTGTGTGTAGTGGTTGTTACGACGTGGCAGTGGGGCAGTGGATTGTTGAGCAATCCCGTAGCAATGAGACCTGCCGTGTGTGCCATATCCATCCACAAGTAAGCACCAACTTCATCTGCAATTTCGCGGAATGCGCTATAATCCAAGTCGCGCGGATAAGCCGAGGCACCAATCGAAATAAGTTTAGGCTGTACTTCTTTGGCTTTTTTGCGAACCTCATCCAGATCAATGCGGCCGGTTTCTTTATCGACGCCGTAAAACTCGGAGTTATACAAAATACCGGAAAAGTTGACGGGCGATCCGTGCGTCAGATGTCCGCCGTGGGAGAGATCTAATCCCAGTAGCGTATCGCCGGGTTCCATAAACGCAAGATACACAGCGGCGTTGGCCTGGGCCCCGGAGTGTGGTTGAACATTCACCCATTCGGCGTCAAATAACTTTTTAGCCCGATCGCGTGCCAGTTCTTCTACCTTGTCCACCACTTCGCATCCGCCATAATAGCGCTTGCCGGGCAGGCCTTCGGCATATTTGTTGGTAAGTGTAGATCCCATTGCTTCGATGACGGCACGCGAAGCAAAGTTCTCGGATGCAATCAGTTCCAGGTTATTATTCTGGCGCTGTTTCTCTTCTGACAGCAGATTAAAAATGGCAGAATCTTGTTCCGAAAGTGACTTCATTGAGTTTCTATTTATTTTCTGTTAAATCGTGGATTTTATTGACACGTCGTTCGTGGCGTCCGCCGTCAAATCCGGTTTCGAGCCAGGTTGTAACAACTTTTTTGAGTGTTTCATCATCGAGTTCGCGCCCCGGAAGGCACAGCACGTTGGCGTTGTTATGTTGACGGGTCATCTTGGCCGAATTGTCATCGTACACCAGTGCCGCGCGGACGTTATTAAACTTGTTAGCAGTCATACACATACCTTGGCCGGTGCCGCAGACAAGCATGCCGAGTTCTTGTTCGCCCTCGTCAATCTTTTTGGCTACCTGAACAGCAAAGTCGGGATAGTCAACGGAATCATCGGAATGGGTACCAAAATCAACGGGCATGTGACCGAGGTCCTCCAGTATTTTTTTGACTTTTTCTTTGGCTTCGAACCCCGCGTGATCGCTGGCTATAGGTATGATCATGATTCTTTATTTTATATCAATTAATGAACATAATATCTCGAAAAAAAAGGTGAGGAAAAAGGGACAATAGAACAAATATAATACAGGGTGTGCAGATTTTCAGGGACAACGTATCATCTGTAGAAACTTCAGATTTACGACATTGCTGTTTTCGTATTTACTGGCCGTGTGTTAGTGCATAAATCAAAATATTTGTACCCATCTGCAATGCTTTTTGGCGGATGGCTTCGGGATTGTTATGCACTTTGGGATTGGCCCAGCCATCAGCCAGATTCGATTCGAACGTATAAAATAGTACCAGGCGTCCATCCCTGAAGAGCCCGAATCCCTGTGGAGCTTCGCCATCGTGTTCATGCACTTTGGGCAGCCCGTCGGGAAAATCAAATGCTTGATGATAGATGGGGTGGTCAAACGGGATTTCGACAAGTTCTTCATTGGGGAAAATTTGTTTGATCACTTTCCTAAAATGATCGTCAAGGCCATAATCATCATCGATGTATAAAAAACCGCCGTTGTCGAGGTATTTTCGAAGGTTCGAGGCTTCGGCCTGGTTCATGGTAATGGTTCCGTGGCCGGTCAGAAAAGCAAAGGGATAATCAAAAAGATCGGGGCTGCCGAGGGGCACATCATCATATTCGGGATTGATGGCGATAGGCACGTGACGCTGACTGAACTCAGCCAGATTTTTAAGCGAAGACGGATCGTTATACCAATCGCCGCCACCGCGATATTTGATGCGAGCTAATTTCAGTTCTTCGGATTGCTGGGCCGATGCCGAGTTTGGCATGCCTGCTAATAATCCCAATAACAAAACAAAAGTGGTAAGTCGTAAATACATGATCAATTAGTGATATCGGGTCTGCTGATATAAACTTGATTTGTGTCGCTGGCCATACTTCCGAAGATACCAATTCCGCCCTCAACGTTGTAGCGAATATTTTGGATTTCGCCCGGCGAAAGCGTAGCCCCGCCCCCTTGTACATCCTGCGACCGCAAAAAATCATACATATTATCGTCGATGGCGTTAGCTATTACATCATTGGTTTCGTAAAAAGCGATCGCCAGCCAAGGTAATTTCAACGTGATATTTCCATTTTCATTTCGTTCATAATTGTCCTCGTTGATGATCCCCGACGAGTTAATATAATAATCTTGGATTTTGTTTCCCTGTTCAATCACTTGGTCTCTATAAAACGGTGTCAGGTTTGTAGTGTCGGGATCGGTGGCATTAACGGTAAAAATATAGTAGCTCTGCCGGTTCGTGATATACGAGCTGGGAGTGGTGATCACTTCAACCTGATTTTTGCTTTGATAGGTATATCTATTTTCAAGCTGATTGACGGTGGCAAAGTTACCCGGCACATAGGTGGTGGATGTTATAACATCGCCCTCTGATGTTGTTACATGCAGTTGGTACAGTTGTTGATCCTGAACGTTCACTGTAACCAAGGGAGTGTAAATTCCCGGACGCTGTTGTCCATAGGGAAACGTTTCTACCACTGTTGAATCGGGATCGAGCCGCCTGATTTCTACTGTTGCTCCGCTGAGGGCATTCTCTGTAAAGGTATATTCTTCTTCAATAGGGCCGGTGGTTGACAGCCGCACAGCGGGAAGAAAATCGCCAGCTACCAGATACGACTCTACCACATAGTATTCCTGATAGCTGTCCTGCTTGTAGAGTTCACAGCCGGATAGTAGTATTAAAATGGAAAAAAATGTAGCTAGCTTTTTCATGGATCAAAAATCGAGAGTATAGGTGACTGTTGGCAAAATAGGCAACAGGGTTATGGCTTGCTTTTCAGCGGGGTTTTCTTCCAGATCGTAATTATAAAACCAAACGTTTCGCCGCGAGTAGGCATTAATGAGCTGGAGCTTCCATTCGGCTTCGCCAATCCCGAAAAAGGTGCCCTTGCGACTCACACTGATATCGAGTCGGTTATAGTTGGGCAGCCGCGATGCGTTCACGCGTCCCACAATAAGCTGATCGAGATTCGTACTCGATGTGGGGAAGTCAAAAGCGATCGTTCTTCCCAGTGGTTTGGTGTAGGCCTGACCGGTGGCAAAGTTAAATGCTGCCGTCGTTGACCAGCGATCGCTTATCTGATATTCGAGCACTACATTGAGGTCGTGAATGCGATCGTATTTGGGCGGATAAAATCGGGCCGGGTCATTAGGCAGAATAGGCTCATTAAAATCGGGGAACTTGCGTCGTGTAACCCCAAAAGTATAGCCCAGAAATCCAGTAAGCCGGCCCACTTTTCGCTCGAAAAAGAGTTCGGCTCCATAAGCATATCCCTGGCCAAAACGGAACGTCTCTTCGTAGGGAAGTCCCGCCTGATCAGGCAAAAACGGGTCCGGCTCAAAAAGATCTTTCATGGAGCGGTAATAGACCTCTATATCAAGTCCGTAGCCTTCCCAGGGAATGGTTTTGACACCCAGCACATATTGGTTGCCATAAGCAGGGGGAACGCCTTCATCCGTGGTAAGCCAGACATCGAAGCCGGTAAATGCCTCGTTGGATATCAGCGTGAGGAATTGGTTATACCGACCGTAGGAGGCTTGCAGGCGGATGCGATCGGTAGGGCGATATTCCATGGAGAGCCGTGGTTCCAGTCGTAAATATTGACCTTTGCTGAACCCCGCTAGTCGCAGGCCGGGTGTGGCAATCCATTTGTCAGAAATGGTCCATTTGTCCTGCAGATAAACCGATCCGTATTCCGACTGGATGCGCGACCCAAAGGTATCTTGCCCGTCAAACGTATCCTGGAGCTTGAGGGTCAGCGACCCCATCCAGAAGCCGGTGGAGATTTCGTGATTATCACTTGGCAGGTATTCAAAGTCACCTTTGAGCGAGAAATCATAAATATTATTTGAGCGCTCGAACGGGGTAGAGGCAATTTCGAAGGAGGGAAAGTTGAAATACCGCGATCCCGTAAGCGTAAAATTGCTAAACAGCTTATCAGAAAAAATATGGGTCCAGGTCGAACTCAGCGTTTGATTGCCATAGTTGAGGTTGACGCTGGCATCCGTCGCAAATGGAAATTTGAGATCATCAATACCAGAATAAAAGGCCAGCGAAAATTTATTGTTTTGATTCAGGCTGTAATTCACCTTGCCGTTCGTATCCAGGAAGTAGAAGCTTTCGGGGATATTATCAGCTGATTCTTGCAGTACGGCAAGCACGGGTTCAAGAGTGGATCGGCGAAGGGCCAACATATATGATCCGTTTCCGTTATCGAAGGGCCCTTCAACCGAAACGCGAGAAGCCAGCATTCCCAGCGTGACCGACCCCTGGAATTCGTTGCGGTTGCCATCCTTGTTGAATACCGTGAGTACCGATCCCAGCCGACCGCCATATTTTGCGGGATATCCGCCTTTATAGAGGCGCACATCTTTTACGGCATCGGGATTGAAGGTGGAGAAGAATCCAAAAAAGTGAGAGGGATTATAGACCGTAGTGCGGTCGAGCAGGATGAGCGTTTGGTCGGGACTGCCGCCCCGAATATACAGTCCGCTCGAAAAATCGGAAGCTGCCTTTACGCCCGGCAGCAGCTGTAGCGAACGAAAGACATCAGCCTGGAAAACACTCGGCAGTTTTTTGATCATCTCCATTTCAATCTGTGCCAGTCCGATATTGCGCTGCTCTTCCTGCTCGCGCTCGGATTGAACAACGACTTCGTCTAGCTGGTATCCCTCGGGTTTGAGTTCGATATCCAGCCGCAGGCTTTCGCCGGCCTCAAGCTGGATCTCTTTTTCGTATCGCTGAAATCCAATGTAGGTAGCAACAACGGTATAATTGCCGGGCTTGATGTTCGTCAGATTATAGTAGCCCGAAGTGTTGGTAGAGGTGCCTTTGGGAGAGTCAGCCAAGGCAAAATTGGCAGAGATCAGGGTTTCGCCCGTTTCGGCATCGGATATATATCCACTTACCGAGGCTGTTTGCTGGGCTGTTACCCCAAATGGTAACGCAACAATCGAAAGTAGGAGGATAAAATTCTTCACGCCTCGGATGTAATTAATATTTGATGAAGTTATGTAACGAGTAGTTGGGTTGGGACATTCCCCGGTCGGAAATTATTCGTTTTTTACAAAAAATCGGGTTAAGAGATTGTTATCTTTGCGCTTGCCGAAAGGCTCTAACTGCAATTATCAAATAGCAATAATAAAGGATGTCCAACGAAAGTTCGAACTGGATCGTATTAAAATTCGGTGGTACGAGCGTTTCATCAAAAGAAAATTGGGAAAATATAGTATCGGTGATCAACGATCGCCGGGCCGAGGGATATTCGGTATGCATGGTCCACTCTGCCTTAGGTGGAATTTCTAATCTCCTCGAAGAAATTCTTGAATCTGCAACAAATGGCGGTGCTGAGGAGCTCGTAGAACAAGTTAAACAAAAACATATTTCGTTAGCTTCGTCGCTTGGTCTTTCTGCCGAAGATCTGCTGCAGGATGATTTTCGGGAGCTGGAGCATATTGTAAAGGGTATTGAGCTTATTGGCGAAGCAAGTTACCGCGTGCAGGCTAGGTTACTATCCATCGGTGAGTTGATGGCTACGAAATTGGGCGCCGCTTACCTGGAGCGCGAAATAGGAGGGGCTTCGTGGATGGATGCGCGTCAGCAGATTAAAACAGTGCCCCAAAAAAATGCCTCCGAGCGCGCACAAATTATCTCGGCTGTGAGTGCTTCAGATTATGATCCAAAGATTTTAGCATCGCTCGAAGAAGCCGGTGACTTGGTTGTTACACAGGGATTTATTGCCAGCGACGGCGAAGATAAAACGGTAATTTTGGGTCGGGGCGGATCGGATGTTTCAGCTGCCTATTTTGCGGCCAAGATTGGAGCCGAACGCTTGGAAGTTTGGACGGATGTGCCGGGGATGTTTTCGGCCAATCCGCATGCGGTGCCCTCGGCGCGATTGTTGAATCATTTGAGTTACGAAGAGGGGCAAGAGATTGCCACCAACGGCGCGAAAGTACTGCATCCGCGGAGCATTATGCCCGCTCACAAGCATAAGATTCCCATTCACGTGCGATGCACCCAAAAACCGGAGCTGCAGGGGACGGTCATTTCTAGTGAGGCTTCTGACGATGAGGCCTTGGTTAAGGCGATTTCGGTCCGCGACGATATTATCCTAGTCAGCATGGATTCGCTGGGTATGTGGCAAGAGGTGGGTTTTTTGGCGGATGCTTTTGCTGTGTTCAAGCAATATGGCCTTTCCATTGATCTGGTTTCTACCTCCCAATCAAATGTTACCGTATCGCTGGATCCCGGCTTGAATGATCATTTCGAGGATGTTCGCGATCAGTTTGAGGATGATTTGAGCGCTTACTGTCGAGTTGAAGTTATTGAATCGGTATCGGCGGTAAGCCTGATGGGACGCAAGATCCGCACTATTTTGCATCAGCTGGGATCGTCGTTTGAGGTGTTCCAAGAGCACCAGGTTTATCTTGTGAGTCAGGCTGCTAATGATTTGAATTTTACCTTCGTGGTAGAAACAGAGCAGGCCGACCGGCTGGTGCGTCAGCTCCATGAGCAGCTTATTTTACAATCGGGTAATCAGCAATCATTTGGGCCCACCTGGCCGCAACTGATGGATCAGGAAGAAGCCCAAAAGGGCGGTGAGCCCGATTGGTGGCGCCAGAACCGTTCTGAGTTGCTTGAGCTGATGCAAACACACGATTCTTCATATGTTTATAATCGGGAGACATTGCGAAAGTACGCCGGTTTTGTGCAGCAAATTGAAGCTGTGGATAACGCGTTGTATGCCATTAAAGCCAATGCCAATGAAGAGGTGCTCAAGACGTTTGCCGAACTGGGACTTGGTTTTGAGTGCGTATCCATTGGAGAAGTAGAGAAGGTAATTGGTTTATTTCCGGATCTGGATCGCAGTGAGATTTTATTTACGCCCAATTTTGCCCCTCGAGAGGAATATGAAAAAGGACTAGAGATGGGCGTAAATGTGACGCTGGACAATATTTATCCGTTGCAAAAGTGGCCAAAGGTTTTTGAGGGACATGAAGTGTTTTTGCGGATCGATCCCGGTCATGGACATGGTCATCACAAGCACGTAAAAACGGGTGGTGTACATTCGAAGTTCGGCATTCCCCGTTTTGAGATTCCCGAGGTCAAAGAGCTGGTCGAGCAGTATAATATCACCGTAAAGGGATTGCACGCTCATATCGGCAGCGGCATCAAAGATCCGCATTCGTGGAAAGATACGGCTGTTATACTTCATCAAGTAGCCGAAGAACTGGGCGGTGTCGAAATTCTTGATCTCGGCGGCGGATTTGGTATCCAGGAAAATGAAACGCAGGCCGATCTGGATATCAGGGAAGTCGATGAATCGCTTAAAGAGTTTAAGGAGGCGCATCCGCAGTATGATCTTTGGGTGGAGCCGGGCCGGTTCTTGGTAGCGACTGCGGGCGTGCTGCTCACAAGGGTTACGCAGCTCAAAGGCAAGGGCGATGTACGATATATTGGCGTTGAGACGGGCATGAACTCGTTTATTCGTCCTGCCCTGTACGGCGCGCGACACACGATTGTGAACCTATCGAAGCTGGAAAATCCCTCGAACCAGAGCGTGAATATTGTGGGTCCTATTTGCGAATCAGGGGACAAGTTGGGTATCGACCGGATGTTCCCGGAATCAGAAGAGGGCGATGTAATTCTGCTGGCCAATGCCGGGGCCTATGGATATGTCATGAGTTCGAACTATAATCTCCGCAAACCGGCTGAGGAAGTAGTGGTTTAGGTTTCAGGATGCAAGATGCAGGATACAGCACAAAATTTGCATCTTGGGATGCTAACAAGGAATGATAAGTCGGTAAGTATTTGTTATATTAGGGTTCCTTTGAAAGGGAAGTTCTTTGACATTATGGGGGTGTACCGGATTCGACGGAGTGAGTAGAATCGCAGGCTGCATGCCGAGTTTGTGCAATGACACTCGTACAAAAATCATTCTGCATTAAATGTAGTTGACAACAACTATTCTTATAGCTTGGCTGCGTAACGCAGCTTAGCCGTTCCATCAGCTTCTTGCCTGTCAGTGCTGAATGGAGCGCCGACTATGACAGGATAGCGTAGGTTCCGCCGTCTGTCGGGCTTGCGTAAAACTTTAACAGTCTAGTCTGAAGTTGCCTAGTTGTCGGGCGATGCTTCAGGCGAATCTTAAACGGCAACTAAGCATGTAGATGCTTGAACGATATACCATTTCGGACCGGGGTTCGACTCCCCGCACCTCCACAAATTATAGGCTCAGTCTTTTACAGGCTGGGCTTTTTTTATTTTACAGCTACCAATATGACAATTGCTATCCGATCTTTTTTCTTTGCTGATTTCTTTGTAGCCTGATTTCTCAAAAATAGCAGCAAACAAGATCCCTATGAATTATCGAATGCTGGAACTTACAGCACCGCCGGAGACGACCCGAAAAGCGCGTCAAATTGTAGAAGAGCAAGAAGTGCTCGGGGTATGGACTGATACCCTCGATGACGGGTGTGCCATTCTGCGCGTACTTGTTGATACCGACCGTACCGAGTCTCTTTCTGATACGCTGAGCGAAAAATTTGGCCATGCCGATGGATTTCGGATCATGCTTTTTTCGGTGGAAGCTACGCTCCCACAACCCGAGGTTGATGACAGCAAAGAGGAGAAGAAGTCATCGGATGAATCCAGCGAAAAGGTAGTGGGACGCATAAGCCGCGAAGAACTCTATGCGGATGTGACCAGCGGCAGCGAATTAAATTGGGTGTATATCGGGATGGTATTGCTCTCTACCTTGGTGGCCGGGGTCGGGCTCATCCGCGATGATGTAGCTGTGATCATCGGCGCGATGGTAATTGCGCCGCTGCTGGGGCCCAATGTGTCGATGGCGCTTTCCGCCACGTTGGGTGATTTGGATTTGGGATGGCGATCATTAAAGGCCAATGCGGCTGGACTGTTTTCTTCACTTGCCCTGGCGCTTATCATGGGATTGATGTTGCAGGTAGATTTGGAATCGCAACAGATCATTAATAAAACGACCGTGAGCCTGGGGGATATCACTATTGCCCTGGCTGCGGGCAGTGCCGGAGTACTGGGATTTACGCGCGGCGTGCCGGCTACAATCGTAGGCGTAATGGTGGCCGTGGCGCTGCTTCCTCCGCTGGTTAATGTGGGATTGCTGCTTGGAGCAGGGCATACGAGCCTGGCAATGGGATCAGTCATCCTCACCCTTACCAATTTGATCTGTATCAACTTGGCGGGTATCCTCACCTTTCTGATTCAAGGTGTACGCCCCCGCACTTGGTGGGAGGCTCAAAAAGCAAAGCGTGCCGTACGGGCTGCCATCAGCATTTGGTTCGTGCTACTTGTGGTTCTGGCCGTCATAATTTGGTACTGGAATCTGACGGCAAATGCTATTTAGCAGCTTGCGGAAATCCACGAGATTCACGCTGATATTGAAATGTTTGCTCGTCTGAACCAAGAAAATAATTGGAGGCCAGAAAGTAGAGCAAAAAATTAGTTTTCTTCCTCCTCGTTGAATGATTCCACAGCCTCTTCCAGTGTTGAATAAAGCTCAAACACTCTGTTTAGCTGAGAAACCATAAGCATGCTTTCAATTCTTTCCATTGCGTTGCAAATCCGAAGATCTCCATCGGCATTTCGCATGGTAGTTAGTCCTCCAATTAAAATACCCAGGCCAGAAGAGTTCATAAATTTAACATTGCCCAGATCTACCACCACATTCGTTTTTCCTTCTTCAATAAGTTCTTTGAGCGTATTCCGAAATTTTTTGGCATCGGGACCGCCCATTACGTTTCCTTTTAATTCGATGACAGTGCAGTTATATTCGTCGCTTACGGTATAATTCATAGGTTATCCTCTTTTGATGATTAAATGATATAAACTCTATGTTGTTTACTTGATAGCAAAAAAGCAAGTGAGGTTATTTTCTTATGTAGTTACTAGTGTAATTCTAATCGCATTTTCGGATCAGACGGTTATAACGAATCTTGCTAGGTGAGATGTCCCAGTGACGCCGGTTGACGTAGTAGCCAACCCGTTAAGCTTTTGCGTTTGGTATGCGTTAGCATCACTTCGTGGGGTACCGTGTCACTTTTGAACATGACCAATCGTTTGGCAATCGGTTCAATAAGGATGTCTTCGCTACCTTTTTGATAGATTTTAAGCTCTCCGCCATCACCCTTTTCCCAATCTTCATTAAGATAAATGAGCATCGAAATAACCCGGTTGTTTTTACCTTGAAATTGATCCACGTGTTTTTCGTATCGGGTCTCCGGTGGATATAATGCAAAATGGAACTCATAGTCCGAAAGACTTAAAAACAGGTATTGCCGCAGGTTCTTCATCACTTCATCAAAAAGATCAAATAGCTCAGAAATGTCACTGTCCTTTTGTTGATCCAGCCAGTAAATGAAATCTCCACGAATAGATGATTCTACCTGTCGCTTTTCGGATGGTCCGATGGCAGCTTTTCCAAATTCCTGCTCATTCAACAATGTTTTAAAATAGCGTTGGATGTGGTGATACAGCTCGTCAGAAATAAAGTTATCGACATATACAAAGTTGTTTTCGGCCAGCCGGTCTAGCCATTCATGCCATTGCTTTTCGGGATGATATTGGTTGCTCGTTGATGATTGCATAGCCCTGATATGTATTTGGTGAGTCAGAAGACACGCACAATCACTAAATGCTTTCCTTAGAATTTATTTAAAAATAGAATTTTTGACTAATCTAGTAGGAAGAAAAAAATCTCTCCTTCGTATGTCCCGAGATTTCGGGAGGAGTGTTAATTTTACTGTTCATTTTTCCACACTAAAAATGATCGGGGGAGGGAGGCTCTTCAAAATATTTAACTAATAGGTTGAATGTTTGAAACATCTTCTTATATTTAACCGAACGGTTTAATATTTGATATACATAAAAATGCTCGATTCTACATTACAAGCTCTCGCAGACAGTACCCGTCGCGATATTCTAATGCGGCTGGCCGATCAAGAACGATCGGTTAATGAAATTGCCGAACCTTATGATATGTCACTGGCAGGAGTATCCAAGCACTTAAAAGTGCTGGAGGAAGCGAACTTGGTGGTCCGCCGCAAGGAGGGGCGCAAGTATTTATGCCGGATGAATTACGAGCCGCTGACCGAAGTGTCTGAGCTTATCAAAACCTATCGAAAATTCTGGGAAGCCCGGTTCGATGAGCTGGAGCAGTTTCTTGAAGAACAGGGAGACCGGTAATGGAAAAACCTGCTCGAAAATCTATTAACCAAAGCATAACTATTATGACAAATGATAAATCAACATTAACAGTGAAGCGCGTTATCGACGCCGATGCCGAAACCCTTTTTGAGGCATTGACCGATCAGGAAATTATGAAAAAGTGGTTTTATGCTTCGACGGACAACGGTTGGTCGGCAACGGTGGAAAACAATCCCCGGGAAGGAGGTAAATTCAAAGTCGATATGCACGGCCCGGAGGATACGTATCCACACAAGGGAGTCTATAAGGAGATTATTCCCAACAAGAAGATTGTATTTACATGGAACTCTCATATCGTGACCGATACGATTGTAACGATTACGCTTGATGAGGTAGATGGCGGAACGGAAGTGAAGCTCAAGCATGAGTTCATGCCGAGTGAGCAGGAGAAACAAAACCATACCCGGGGATGGACGGCGATTCTTGAAAATCTTGACGGTGTGGTTGTTTCATAGCATAGCTGAGGACTATAGATGGATAGTCTTTGGCTTTTGAAATATCTAATAAATAGATGGAGGAATCATAAGATGAAGCGATTAATATACGTAGTAATAATTGGTGCAATGATTGGTTTGATGACCAACGGAATTTGGCCCAAAGTATGAACGCTGATCACTTTGACAGGCTCAAAAAATTAGAGGGAAACTGGGAGGGCGTGAAGCCTGATGGCCAAGCTGTGGAAGTAACTTACAAGGTAATGTCCGACGGATCGGTCTTGGTAGAAACGCTTAAACTTGCCGGTGAGCCTAATATGGTGACGGTGTATCACAAGAATGGCAATAAGCTGATGATGACGCATTACTGCTCGGCGGGCAATCAGCCTCGAATGCAGGCATCAATATTGGATGACGGAAACCTGGGTTTCCAACTTCTTGATGTCACCAACTTAAAAGATAAATCCGAAGGACACATGAAAAAACTGAAGGTGGTTTTTGTGGATGATAATCACTTTAACCAAGTGTGGACTTGGAGCGAAAAAGGAAAAATGATGGCGAACACCTTTACCTTTGAACGAAAAACGTAAAATTTCATCCGGATTGTTTTCGAAGCCGGATGAGTTAGAAAACAAAAAGCCCAATCAACCGAATGATTGGGCTTTTTAATGTTGCTATTACTGATTTGGAATTACTCTTCGTTTTCATCTACTTCGGGCACAATCGAAATCTTGTCCAGTGAGAGCCCCTTCATGATGTGATCGTAGTTGGTGATATCCTTGGGGATAATCACATCGTTTTGATTGGTAGCCAATTTCGAAAGTTGGCCGATATACCGCTCTGCAAGACGCATTTGCATTGCCTCTTTGCCTTTTTCCTGGCTCAGGGCGTCGGCAATTTCTTCAATCGAAACGGCCGTGGCTTCGGCCAGTGATTCAATCTCTTCGGCAACGCCTTCAGCCTCATTAATTTGCCGCTGCATTTCACCTTCCGACATGTTGATAATTTCTTCTTTTTCCCCTTCAGCATCATTAATCGTGGACTGCATGATTCCTTCCGAGCGGGCAATGGTGGCACGTCGCTCGCGTTCGGCCGTCATCTGCCGCTCCATTGCATTCTGGATGGTCTTGGGCGTATAGATGTTTTTGATCTCATACCGAAGCACGCGAATGCCCCAGGCCTGCTCCATCTCGCTAAGCACATCCACAACTTCTTTATTGATGATCGCTCGGTCCTCAAAAGTATCATCGAGATTCATGGTACCGATGATGGAACGCGTGGTTGTTTGAGCCAGCTGCACCGCCGCAAATCGATAGTCGGTAACGCCGTAGCTGGCATTCACCGGATCGATGACGGCCAGATAGATGACGCCATCGACTTCTACTTTGACGTTATCTTTGGTAAAGCACTCCTGCGGCTGTACTTCGATGGTTTCCTCGCGGAGGTCTTGCTTGTACTTTACACGATCGAAAAAGGGAACAAGTGCGTGAAAGCCGGGCCCCAGCGTTTTGTGATAGTTGCCGAGCCGTTCAACAATATATGCCTTTTGGGTAGGCACCAGCTGAATGGATTGAATGAATTTGAAAAGAACGTAAATGCTTAAAAGTCCGAGTACAATTTGGCTGATGAGTTCTATCATTGTTGTCCTCCCTTAGCGTTTGAAGTGGCAGATGACGGGGTATGGTCGCTCACTTTGTCAACCCCCTCGAAAAATGTCTTTAAATTTGCAGTTTCAGTGGGCAACACCGATACGTTGGTTTTTTCGATCACATTACCCAACTGGTCGATAAACTGTTCAATCAGCTTGGTTTTAACAGCCAGGTCGCCGCCGGGTTTGGCAATAGCTTCCGACACCCGCTTGATGCCTTTGGAGGTGGCTTTGGCAATGAGTTCAATTTCTTTTGCCTTGCCTTTGGCCTCGTTGATGCGTTTCTGTCGCTGTGCTTCCGAGAGTAAGATGGCTTCCTGACGTTCACCCTGCGATTCGTTAATCTTGTAATCCCGGGTACCCGTTGATTTGGTAATTTCGGCGCGCTTGTCGCGTTCGGCCTCCATCTGTTTTTCAAGGGTATTAATCAGATTGTCAGAGGGACGAATGTTGCGGATTTCGTACCGCAGTACTTTAATGCCCCAGGGATCAGAGGCCTTGTCGATTTCGCGGACGATGTTCTCGTTCATCTGCTCGCGCTCAGAGAAAGTATCATCGAGCGTAATTTTTCCGATCTCGCTACGCATGGTTGTCTGTGCCAGGTTGATGGCGGCCAGCTTATAATTACCGATTCCATAACTGGCTTTGTAGGAGTCCATCACTTTTACATAGACCAGCCCGTCCACTTCCACCTCAATATTGTCTTTGGTGATACAGGTTTGACTAGGCACGTCGATAACTTGCTCACGCATTTCCTGGCTGTAGGCCGGACGATCCACAAAGGGAATTAAGAAGTGAAGTCCTGGTTTGAGTGTTTTAATGTATTTTCCGAGGCGTTCTTGGATAACCTCTTCGCGCATCTCTACGATGATAAAGACCTTCGTAAAGATGAAGACGCCAAGAGCGATTAAAATGAGTATTGTCGTCCACATGATGGTAATATTTTAAGTTAGTATAAAAACTTGAATTTAAATCTCCCCTTGAGGGGAGAGTCGCATCGCGGGAGGAGTGTTTATAAATATTAAACGTACACCTCCTGAGTCAATCCGAAGATTTTCGGGATTGACTCACCCTCCTCAAGGAGAGATGAAGTTTCGTTTGCTCTTTTAATCTTCAATTTCATCAACAGGTTCGACAATCCAGGTGACGTTATCGCGGTAACGAATTTTAGCCTTCGATCCGGCCGGGATTTCACCGCCCAGCGTTTTGGCCTGCCACGATATCCCCTGAAAGCGAACGCGCCCGGAGTTATCATCGGCATTGACGGGTTCAATCACATCCACCACCTGATCCATGGCTTCCACATCTTCGTTGGCTAGTTTATAGCTACTTTCGCCGCCCCAGTATTTTATCAATATGGGCCGCATGGCAAGGATAAGTGCAACCGAAGTGAAAAGCCAAGTAATTATTGAAGTAATGGGATCTACCAAAATCCCAAACCAGCGCAACGCCCCGACCAACAAGCCGCTTACGCCCAGGAAAAAAGACACCCCTCCGGGAATGAGCGTCTCAATAATCATGAGCACAATACCCCCGATGAAGAAAATCATCGTTAACGTTTCGCCATCCATCGCAAATAGTTTTTAATGTTGAGTTGTTTCTCGAATTATAGATAAAATTTTGAATAGCGCAAACCTTATGTCTTCTATTAGTTTCACCAAGTGTTAGCAAATCTTAATGAAACAAGATGAAATAGTTTCGGTATTCCATTAGTTGTCTCGATCTTGTAACACTTGGGGGTTTAATTACTCTTGAAATCCCAAGATATTAAGTGACATTATTTAACTGATTGTTATTTCGCTGTATGCAAACAAAGAAAGTATTGATTGTAGAAGACGAGTTAATTATCTCTTTACTTATCGAGCGGATGGTCAACAATCTCGGTCATCAGGTAATCGAAAAAGTGAGTTCAGGTGAGGCAGCTATCAAGGCTTCACGGCAATATGATATCGATATCATTTTGATGGACATTCGCTTGCAAGGCGAAATCGACGGCATCGAAGCGATGGAAAAGATCCGTGAACAGCAAGATATACCGGTTATTTATATCTCCGGCAATACTGACAAACTCCATCAAGACCAAATTGATTCCAGCGATTATATTGATTTTTTGTCGAAACCAATCACTTTCTCAGAGTTGAGTCGTTCCTTTAATGTAGCCTCGTAAGCTCACCCCCAAGGTGAATCTTTTTGGCTTGATAGGCGTATAGTATATATTCGGATTAAGAACAAAAATCGAGTATGCTATGGCTGCAAAGTTTCAACGACTTAAAGAAGAACTAAAATCTCTGGAACAAGGCGAAATTTTATCCAAGTCCATTGTAAAAAAGAGTCGGTCGAATGGACTTTTCCAATCCGGGTTATCGTCTCCGTCTTGGCTTAAAAAAATTCTTTTTGCTGGATTTTTGGGCAGCTTTCTGCTATATGCGGGAATCAATTATATCGGTTCTGGTAATTCATCTACGGTGAGTGATACCGTTACGGCTGTTCAGAATTGGGCGAACCAACCCGACGAAGAACTGCTCGAAGGTATGGGCACTTGGATGGAAGAGATGGGCTATACTGATTTAACCCGCGAAGATCTGATTGAGCTCCGCCAGCAAGGGGTAACGGCAACATTCACATCCCGTATGCGCGACTTGGGCTATTCCGATCTTACGCTTGACGAGGTGGTGCGTCTCAGCCAGAATGATGTATCCTCGACTTTTGCCGCAATGATGAAAGAACTGGGATACGACCTTACGATTGATGATCTGGTAGAACTTCGTCAACATGATGTGACAGCATACTATACCAGCAACCTACACGATCTGGGCTATACTGATATCACCAAAGAAGAACTCATCCGTCTTAAGGATACAGGGGTAACAACCTCCGAAGCCGAAGCATTAATCGAAGAACAGGGCGGAGAACTTCCTTCTATAGAACAGCTGATTCGATATCATATCAGCAACCAGTAGTGGCTGGAACAATTTGAAATGTTTGTTATTACAAGGGGATGTACTTCAATAACAAACATTTTTCTTATGAAAAAGCTACTACTATTTCCTCTATTTGCATTCCTACTTGCTCCCTTTACAACAACACAAGCACAAAGTACGGATGCGGCCATCAAAAATACGATTGGCATTGGTCCCAGGCTGGGATATTACAAAGCCAATAATGCCGACGAAGGCAATTTTTACTTTGGTGCGCAATCTCGTATCCGTATGGGATCGGCCTTTGGTCTGGAAGGATCTATTGAATATCGTGCGGGACAAGAATACAACGTAGCGCCGAATCAAACAGTAACAGCCCAATTTGTGCCTGTCACTGGTTCAGCATTGTTGTTTTTGCCGGTTAGCAAAAATATTGCTCCATATGGAGTTGCCGGTTTAGGAGCTTATTATACAATCTATGACTATGAAGGTACTTTTAGCAATGAAAATGATGATGAGTTTAATTTAGGTTATCACTTAGGATTTGGTGTTGAGTTCCCCTTGAGCTCAAATGCTGCATTGAACTTTGATTATCGTTACCTGTTCTTAAATTCTGATACCAATGAACAGGATTTTAGCGGTGAGTACAGCGGCAATACTTTTACTGCTGGATTGATGTTTTATCTCTAAGCCGGAGCGTCTTAAAACTGATGATTAAGAGCCTGCCAATGAATGGTGGGCTCTTACTTTTTGGGTGAATTTTAGGCAATTTGACCTTGTTTATTTGGCAGAACATTTACAAATTCAATGCCATTTAAACTAGATCTAAATAAAGATTTTTACGCCGCATTTATGCCTGAGATTAAGCTTCCTGAGGTAGAATTAAATATCTATACGCCCAGAGATCCTGTTGAGGTGCCCGTCGTAGAAAACAGGATATGCACAAAAGAGAGCAGCCCCAACTATGTGCGTCATGTTACCTTTGATATTGCCGGCACTGATCTTGAGGGACATGTGCGTGTTGGGCAGTCGATCGGTATTTTGCCGCCGGGGAAAGATGAGAATGGTCGAGATCATAAGCTACGACTCTATTCTGTAGCTTCACCCACCGAGGGAGAGGACGGGAAGTCCAACTTGGTATCAACTACGGTTAAGCGAACGATTGAAGAGTTGGAAGACAATCGTCTTTATCTGGGAGTTTGTTCAAATTATCTGGCAGACCTCAAACCCGGAGATAAAGTAAAAATGACCGGACCCAGCGGACGGCGTTTTCTGCTTCCCGAAAATGCCCAGGACTTTAATTACGTCTTCTTTGCAACGGGAACGGGTATTGCCCCATATCGCGGCATGATCAAAGAGTTGTTGGATGCCGGCTTTGAAAATGAAATTGTTCTTGTGTTCGGTTGTGCATACCGCACCGATCTGCTTTATGCTGATCTGTTTGAACCTCTGGATGAGGAGTATGATAACTTTCATTATTTACCGCATGTTTCGCGCGAATCCCGTCGTCATGACGGATCCAAAAAATATGTACAAACTTGTTTATGGGATGAAGCCGAACTGCTCGATCCGCTGCTTGAGAAAGATAATACCTTAATGTATATCTGTGGACTCAAAGGAATGGAAAGTGGTATTTATACGGCACTGGGCAAAAAAGAACTCAATCAATATTTGGATATCCGAGAACCTGCGGCCGGTAAACTCCCATCAGAGTGGGATGAAAAAGACCTTAAACGATACGTCAAGCCTTCGTCGCGAACGTTCGTAGAAGTTTATTAAGGATTCTTCTTAATATTCGTAACACCACCCGATACAATATACTTCATTACATCTGTCGAGTTTAAGTCCAGCGGACGAACGTGATCAGAAGGAACAATGAACAGGTTGCCAGAAAAGTTATATGAGTGGGGACAATAAACAGCGACCATATCATCTATCCCCAGTTGCGTTAAATCTTTTTGCGTTACAAACCCCATCCGGTGTATCTCCGCTGTTCCCAATCGAACGAGTACAGGCTTATTGAAGCGTTTTTTATCGCCTACAAAAGCTTCCGTGAGTTCTTTAAGGGAAGTATAAATAATTTTTATGATGGGGACTCGCTGCAGAAAATTCTCAAAATAAATAATAATGGGACGAGTAAAGGCCCTCGAAAATATAACCCCAATCATCGTTACAACAACAAATACGGTCAAAAGTCCCAACCCGGGAATGTCGATCTGCAACCAGTCATACAGCAGATCATTAAACACATTATTCAACCAGCGAACACTGATATAAATAATATATACGGTTGCAGTAATTGGAAATAGAAGCAGAAGACCCCGTAAGAAATGATTGAAAATAGCACGCATAGCAGTACGATATATTTTAGATGGATATGTTGATCAATATATAAAAGAGAGGCATTAGAGAATTAGATGCAAGCAGAAATAGAAACTGCTTTTTAAGGTGAGTTGATCGCTAATTTTTACTATTTTCAACGGTCTGAAGAATCTACAATCTTAGAATAAAATTTAATGTCTCAGAAGAGCTCCGCTGAAATTCGTCAGGAATTTATAGATTTCTTTACCGAAAAAGAGCACCTGAAGGTGCCCAGTGCACCGGTGGTGCCCCAAAATGATCCCACCCTATTGTTTACCAATGCGGGGATGAACCAGTTTAAACCGATCTTTCTGGGAGAACAGTCGGGCTACGAAAAAAATGGCGAAACCTGGCAGCGTGCCGTTGACAGCCAGCGCTGCATACGCGTGAGCGGTAAACATAATGATCTCGAAGAAGTAGGTCACGACACCTATCACCATACATTGTTTGAGATGCTCGGCAACTGGTCGTTTGGTGATTACTTTAAATGCGAAGCGATTCGCTGGGCCTGGGAGCTGTTGGTTGATGAATGGGGATTAGAACCTGACCGCCTTTACGCTACCGTTTTTGAAGGTGATGAGGACGACGGTCTGCCGGTAGATCAGGAGTCTATTGATTTGTGGAAAGAAGAAACTTCGATCGATCCCGATCATATTCTCAAGTTTGATAAGACCGATAATTTCTGGGAGATGGGTGATACCGGTCCCTGTGGGCCATGCTCAGAAGTGCACGTTGATATTCGTCCCGATGAAGAGCGCCAGGAGCTCGATGGTGCTGAATTGGTAAATATGGACGATCCGCGCGTGATGGAGATCTGGAACTTGGTTTTTATCCAGTTTAACCGTCAGCCTGATGGTTCATTAGAAAAACTGCCAGACCAGCACGTGGATACCGGTATGGGCTTTGAACGCATGTGTGCCATTCTCCAGGATAAGAAATCCAATTACGATACCGACCTTTTTGAGCCCCTGCTGAATAAAATCGGTGAATTGGCCGATGTGTCGTACGGCGATGATGAAGAAATTGATATCGCCATGCGCGTCATTGCCGATCACATTCGTGCGGTCAGTTTTTCTATTGCTGATGGAGCTTCGCCCGGTAATGAAGGTCGTGGTTTTGTCGTCCGACGAATCTTGCGTCGGGCTATTCGCTACGGCTGGGATAAGCTGGACTTGAAAGAGCCGTTTTTCCACAAGTTGGTTCCAACCCTTGCTGAGCAGTTTAAGAATGTGTTCCCCGTGTTGGTCCAGCAGCAGGATTATGTGCAGAATGTGATTCGATCCGAAGAGCAGAGTTTTCTCAACACATTGGGACAGGGCATCGAACTCTTTAATGAGATGGTGGAAGGGAAAGACAAGATTTCAGGCGAAGATGCCTTTAAGCTGCATGATACCTATGGTTTTCCCATTGACTTAACACAGCTCATGGCCCGCGAACGAGGTGTTGAGGTGGATGAAGAAGGATTCAACAAGCGTATGCAGGAGCAGAAAGATCGCGCTCGTGCGGCCGGTAAGTTTAATGTCGATCAATCATCACAAAAGAAGTGGATCAAAGTAACTGATACCGATGAGTTTAGCTTTGTGGGATACGACTCGCTCTCTGCTCAAACCAAGATCAAGGCACTGCGAAAAGATGACGAGCAGCATGCTATCATCTTAGAAAAAACCCCCTTTTATGCTGAAAGCGGTGGTCAGGTGGCCGATACGGGAATTATCAGTAATGGCGAACAACACCTGCGCGTGCTGGATGTGCAAAAATCGTCCGACGGCTATGTACATTTTGTGGATCAACTGCCCGACGATCCCAGTGGAGAGTGGGAAGCTACTGTAGATGCCGATCGCCGACGCGAAATAAAAAAGCATCACTCGGCTACACACTTGGTGCATGCGGCGCTCAAAAAAGTATTGGGCGATCACGTGCAGCAAAAAGGGTCGCTGGTGGATGAAAATCACCTGCGGTTTGATTTCTCGCATTTTGAGCAAATTACGCCAAAGGAGCTGCAGCAGATTGAAGAGATTGTGAATGATCGTATCCAGCAGAATATTGCCAAGCAAGAAGACCGCGACGTGCCGATTGATGAGGCCAAAGAGCGCGGTGCGACCATGTTGTTTGGCGAAAAATATGGTGATAAGGTTCGGATCATTACCTTTGATCCGCATTATTCGATGGAGCTCTGCGGCGGCACGCATGTAGAAGCGACCGGAGAAATTGGCTACTTCCGGTTTTTGAGTGAGTCGTCGGCAGCAGCGGGTATCCGTCGGATAGAAGCCAAAGTGGGCAAAAGTGTGGATCAGTATTTGCGTTCCGAACAGCAGCTGGTGCAAGATATTCGCTCTCAAATGGGACAGAGCAGTGATATCGTTCGGGATATCAATCAGCTGATCGAAGAACGCAAGGAACTGGAAAAAGAGGTTGAGCGATTGCAGCATCAGCAAAGTGCTTCGAAGCTCAATGATCTGCTACAGAATGCTCAAGAACTAGATGGAGGCATCAAATTGGTATCCGGCGAAGTACCCAATGCCGATATGGATCTGCTGAAGCAGCTGGGCTATGAATCTCTCGAAAAAAGTAAAAAGGGGACCATTACAGTGCTTGGCGCCAAAGATCCTGAAGAAGGGAAAGTATATGTGATGGCGGCTGTTACTGATGATTTGATAAGCGAAAAAGATTTGAAAGCTGGTGCCCTTGTCGGTGAACTGGGACAGATGCTCGGTGGTGGCGGCGGCGGGCAGCCAAATCTTGCCACGGCCGGTGGACGTAAGCCCGAAAAATTGAATGAGATTTTTGATCAGCTGCCATCAATCATTATCAGGTATTCTGAGTAAGCTCGACCTGTAATCCTCGAATATTTTGGGTATATTTTCGGACTCCGATTTTTTGTGAACATTCAACTGAAACGTTTTAACAGCTAATTTGCTGTAGTTAGATATTATGGCTAAGAAAAAGAACGAAACAGAAGAAATTACATTTACGCCAAGCGGAACGGGTATTCATAATAATGGTGAAAAAGTCCGCAGTACGGAATTGCCTTCGCCTACTCAGAAAAAGCATAAATCGCTGGGGTTATCTGAAGATGACTTGGTGAATATGTTTGAACAGATGTATCTGCAGCGCCGTTTTGAAGAACGTGCCATGCAGATGTATCAGAAAGGGAAATTTGGTGGCTTTTTGCACCTTTACATGGGGCAGGAAGCGATATCGACCGGTACGGTGTACGCCCTTAATGATGATGACGATATTATTACAGCTTACCGCGATCACGGCTGGGGATTGGTTCGAGGCGTATCCCCAAAAGAAGGCATGGCCGAGCTCTATGGAAAAGTAACAGGTTGTTCAAAAGGCAAGGGCGGATCAATGCACTTTGCCAACGTTAAAGAGCATTTCTGGGGCGGTTATGGAATTGTAGGCGGACATATCCCACTTGGCGGTGGCATTGCTTTTGCCAATAAATACAAGCAAAATGATCGCGTTACGGCTTGTTTTTTGGGAGACGGCGCGGTTGATCAAGGTGCGCTGCACGAGACCTTGAACATGAGCCAAAACTGGGGATTGCCCTGTATTTATGCCATCGAAAATAATGGCTACGCGATGGGAACCGCAGTCCACCGGCACTCGGTTGGCGAACTTCATGAACGTGCCAAAGGGTACGGGATGAAGAGCAAAGTTATCAACGGTATGGATGTGTTTACCGTCTATGAAGCAATGAAAGAAATTGCCGAAGATGTGCGTGAAAATTCTGAACCATGGCTGGTAGAGATTCGCACCTATCGCTATCGCGGACACTCGATGTCGGATCCGATGAAGTATCGCAGCAAAGAAGAGCTTGAAGTATATGAGCAGAAAGATCCGATTAGAACGCTGAAGAACTATTTGTTGGATGAGGATATTCTTAATCAGGATGAAGTTGATGAGATTCATGATTCTGTGGAAGACACCGTGATGGAAGCAATCGATTTTGCTGAAGAAAGTGATTTCCCCGAGAAGGAAGCACTTTACGATCACATGTTTGTGGAAGATGATTATCCGTTTCACACATAGTTTCAAGATGCAAGATTCAGGATGCGGGGTATCCTGTTACCTGCATCTTGTATCTTGTGGAAAGGGTAAAAGCCCTTGTAACAGATAAAATATTTTTTTGAATCAAACTTTGAACCAACAAATTAGAAATGGCTGAATTACAATTCAGAGAAGCAATTCGGGCTGCTATTGACGAAGAGATGGCCCAGGATGAAAATATTTTTGTGATGGGCGAAGAGGTTGCCGAATATGACGGCGCCTATAAAGTAACCGAAGGGCTACTAGATAAATATGGGGCCAAACGCATGATTGATACGCCCATTGCCGAGCTTGGTTTTGCCGGGATTGGCGTAGGGGCCGCGATGAATGGACTTCGTCCCATTGTTGAATTTATGACCTTTAACTTTGCCGTGCTGGCGGCCGATCAAATTATCAACCATGCTTCGAAGGCGAAATATATGACGGGCGGACAAGTGGATATTCCCATTGTTTTCCGTGGACCCAATGCATCAGCGGGACAGTTAAGTGCTACGCACTCTGTGTCGTATGATTCGATGTACGCGCATTTCCCCGGCCTAAAGGTGATTTATACTTCCGAGCCGGCCGATGCAAAGGGATTACTAAAATCTGCTATCCGGGATGACAATCCGGTGCTGTTTATGGAGTCGGAGCAGATGTATGGACTTAAAGGCGAAGTGCCTGATGAAGATGATTTTACGATCCCCATTGGCAAAGCCAAGGTGAAGCGCGAAGGAGCGGACGTGACTGTGGTAGCTCACGGAAAGATGTATCATATAGCAACGCAGGCCGCGAAACAGCTGGCCAAAGAAGATGTAGAAGTAGAAATTATTGATCCGCGTACGGTTAAGCCGCTGGATATGGAAACGATTGTGAAATCTATCAAAAAGACTAACCGATGCGTAATTGTTGATGAGGCACATCCGTTTGGTGGATTGGCGGCTGAAGTCGGGTATCTGATCCAGCGCGAGGCGTTTGATTACTTGGATGCACCCGTGCAGCGCGTTACGCTTCCGGATACGAATGCGCCCTTTGCCAAGAATCTGTTTGACGAATGGTTACCCAGTGCGGACCAGGTTATTGATGCAGTGAATACCGTTACCTACAGAAAGTAGTTCTAAATTTTGAATGCTGAATGTTAAATAACCACTAAAAAGTCATTTACATCAGCGCCATGGGGCTGTAATTCAAAATTCATAATTCAAAATTCATAATTCAAAAATATGGCAGTTAAAGTTGAAATGCCCAAGCTTAGCGACACGATGGAAGAAGGCGTGATCGCGAAGTGGAATGTAGAAGAAGGAGATAAAGTGGAATCCGGCGACATCATTGCCGAAGTCGAGACCGACAAGGCGACGATGGAGGTGGAAGTATTTGACGCCGGGACGATCCTCAAAATTCTTGCTGATGAAGGAGATGCCGTACCGCTGGGACAGCTGATGGCGGTTATTGGCGAAGAGGGCGAAGATATTAGCGATCTGCTCGAAGAGGCTAAGTCTGGTGGTTCTTCTGATTCAGATTCTGATGAGCAAGAGGAAACGGAATCCAAAGACGCCGAAGATGAGGAAGAAGATTACGATCCGGTTTTTGGTGATCTGGATGAGAAAGAAAATGGTCAAACTGATGACGGACGTATTAAAGCCTCCCCGCTAGCTCGCAAAATGGCCGAAGAGCAGGGCATTACCTTATCGAATGTGAAAGGCAGCGGTCCACACGGACGTATTATTAAACGTGATATTGAAAGTTATGAGCCTTCTAAAGCTCCGGCTGCACCCGCGGCGACGGTTTCCCGAGAGGATAAAGAGCATCGCGTTTCTCAAATGCGTAAAACCATTGCACGACGTCTTTCGGAGAGTAAGTTCAGCAGCCCGCATTATTACGAAACTATTGACATTGACATGGGGGCTGTTTGGGATGCCCGAAAGCAACTCAACGAGATTAGTGAGACCAAGATCAGCTTCAATGATATCGTTGTTAAAGCTTGCGCTACCGCGCTTCGCCAGCATCCCGATATCAATAGTTCGTGGCAGGGCGATAAGATCATCGAACACGGTGACGTAAATATTGCAGTAGCCGTGGGTATTGATGAAGGATTGGTTACGCCGGTGATCAATAATACTGATCAAAAAGGATTGCAACAGATTGCTGCCGAAGGCAAAGAGCTGATCAGTAAAGCCAAAGATCGTAGCTTACAGCCCGAAGAAATGGAAGGCAGTACCTTTACGGTAAGTAATCTCGGCATGTTCGGCATCGAAGAATTTACCGCGATTATCAATCCACCTAATGCTTGTATTCTGGCAGTGGGAGCTATCCGCGAAGAGCCCGTTGTTGAAGAGGGAGAAGTAGTAGTCGGTAAGCGAATGAAAGTCACGCTTTCCAGTGATCATCGCATTGTGGATGGAGTGAGTGCTGCCAAATTTTTAAATACGCTTAAAGGCATGTTGGAAAATCCACTGGGCATGGTTCTCTAATGTTATAGTTTCATACTTTAGTCTTTTCAAAAAGGGTTCTAAATCGAGAGGTTTAGGACCCTTTTTTATTAAAACCTGAGTTCAAGTAGTAAGTGCAACACGAAGAAAGACCTCAGGGGCGCGCCCC
>CAZBCG010000015.1:0-44017 GCA_964490705.1 uncultured Balneolaceae bacterium
ACTGATAACTGATAACTGATAACTGATAACTGATAACTGATAACTGATAACTGCATAGCCATGTTCGATCATTATCCAAAATGGGCGCAGGAATTCGCCCAGAAATATTTAAGCCGCACGATTAATCAGTTTATCCTGCATGGCAACGTGCACGATTTGGTGCCGCTGAAGAAAAAGGAGAAAACAGATTTTGTTCGTCTTAAATCATTTTTGTCGGAAGAGTTTTTCGGCGCGCGGGATTATGTGGTTTTCTACGATCGGTCGTCGGGTATCTATTTTCGAGATCAGGAGACGCAGAAAGATTTTAACCAGGCGCTATCGGGACGCGATTCACTGTTGGGCACCGACTACGCTAATAAATTGCCGAAAGATCCGGTGCGTGTATTTTCATTGTTGGAGCAGTATTTCCGCGTTCGCATCGACAATAAAAAGAGCATTGCCCTCATCGTCGATTATGCCGAAACTATCGTGCCGATGAACGAGGCCGGCTCAACGGGGTCAGAAGATCGAACCTCGATGGTGTATCTGTCGCGATGGGCGCACGATCCCATGTTTTTGGCTGCGGATTTTACTACTGTTTTGCTTACCGAAAATCTCTCTGATCTGAATAAGACGCTGGTTCAAAATCCCTATACCAACGACATCAAAATAAGTATTCCCAACCAAGAGCAGCGCCGGCAGTTTATCGGTCATGAGATGCCGGATGATGAGTTTAAGGAGATTTCAGAGGTAAGCGAAAAAGTGGTAGCTCAGCAGACGGCGGGACTCAATTTCATTAACCTGCGGAGTATTCTCTCCAACGCCAGTGAGAATAAGGAAAAGATTACGCATGATCGTCTTTCGGAGGCCAAAAAAGAACTGATCGAAGCCGAAGCTTACGGCTTGCTCGAGTTTGTCGAAACCGATTATACGCTGGATGATGTTGCCGGCCACACCAAAGTGAAGCAGCATCTGCGTCATGCCGTGCAGGCACTCAAAAAGGGCCGGAAAGACGTGCTGCCGATGGGATATTTGGTCTGTGGTCCCGTGGGTACCGGCAAGACATTTCTTGTTACCTGCTTCTCGAATGAGGTTGGTATTCCGATGGTGAAGCTGAAAAACTTTCGTAGCCAGTGGCAGGGCGTAACCGAAGGAAATCTCGAAAAAATACTCGGACTGCTCAAAGCGATGGCTCCCGTTGCTGTGATGATTGATGAAGCTGATGCGTATCTCGGCGATCGCGATCAAAGTGGGGATAGCGGTGTCTCGAGCCGTGTGTTTTCACAAATTGCCAGCTTTATGAGCGATACCCGCAATCGCGGCGAAATTTTATGGTTTCTGATGACCGCCCGTCCCGATCTGATGCCGGTAGATTTGAAAAGGCAGGGCCGGGCCGAAGAGCACCTGGCACTTTTTGCGCCTCATACCAAAGAAGAGCGGATTGAGCTGTACGAAGCGATGAAAAAGAAAACCGGTCTTGAGCTTACCGAAGAATATACGCCACAGGTTATTGAACAGGGATTAAAATCATTCTCCGGAGCCGATATGGAAGCAGCGCTCACCAGAGCAAAATTCCGGGCGGCAGCTAATGGTGATGAAAAAGTAACACCTGAAGTGCTTGATTTGGCACTTAATGATTTTCTTCCGCCGACCTATCCCGAAGAAGTGGAACTGCAAACCTTGAGTGCCGTTATCGAATGCACATCCAAAGAGCTTCTGCCCGAACGCTACCAAGAAATGGATCGGGGAGAAATTCTCGAGAAGATTGAGGATTTGAAGCTTCGAATTGGATGAAGTTAAAGCCAACTATTTGATAAAAAGCCTGTTAGATTAATTTCTAGCAGGCTTTTTTGTTTTTAAGGGATTTGGCAACGATGGTTAACTAAAAAATCCAACTAAATGATTGAAATATTTAGTTAACCATGCTAAATTAAAATGAAATCAAAAACTCCTGATCTCATGACAGAAGAATTAGAAACAGAAGAGAAAATTTTAGAAGCTGCCAAACAGGTGTTCCAGGAGCAGGGTTTTTCCGGGGCGCGAATGCAAGAAATTGCTGACGAGGCGGGCATCAACAAGTCGATGCTGCACTATTATTTTCGCAGTAAAGACAAACTGTTTCAGCAGGTATTCCAGGAAAGTATCAGGGAGTTCATTCCGGTTATTTTCGAGGTGCTGAATTCCGATCTGGCATTTGTCCCAAAAATCGAAAAACTGGTGGAAACGTATTATTCAATTTTTGAGAAGCAACCACATCTGCCGCGATTTGTGATTCACGAGATGAATCAGCATCCCAAGCGATTCAAGGAATTTGTGGGGAATACGGGCATTGAAATTCCAACATATTTCTTGAAGCAAATCGAAGCAGAAATTGAATCGGGTTCGATGATCCGAATCGCACCACATGAATTTATCATTAATACCATCGGACTTTGTGTATTCCCGCTTATCGCACGTCCCATGATTGAAACGGTGTTCGATATGGACGATGAACAATATCAGCAGTTTTTGGAGGGTCGCAAAAAAGCATTACCCAAGTTTATTCTCAATGCCGTAAAAAAGTGAGTTCGTCATGATAGCTGTCGTCATATTTACTGTACTGATTGGTGTCCAGCCGGAACCGCCCGATACCCTAACTCTGGAGTATTGCTACGATCGGGTTGAGAATCATTATCCACTGGCTCAAAAGAACGAGTTGCAGGATAAGATTACAGAACTCAATAAAACGATCGCCGGACGAGCTGCCTATCCGCAATTGAGTGTCGGAGCAACGGCAACGTATCAGTCAGAAGTGACCGATTTGTCCTTTCCATCCGGCGGACAATTTTCGCCTCCTAATTTAAGCAAAGATCAGTACAAGTTGACGATGGATGTATCCCAAACGATTTATAATGGTGGGGCTGTAGGCGTTCAAAAAAAGCTGGAAGAGATCAAAGGGAAACAAGAACAGCAGGCTATCGAGATAGAATTACGAGAAATTAAAGAGCAAATTAGCCAGGTTTATTTTGGGATTTTATTAGCTCAAAAGCAGCTTCAAGCCGTTCAGACATTATCAGGAAGTTTGCAATCGCAGGTTGAGGAGGTCCGATCAAAAGTTAAGAATGGAGTGCTTCTGCCCAGCCAACAATATATTCTAGAAGCGGAACTCATAAAAATACGACAAGATTCCTCCGAAATTCAGGCAAATATCCAATCGGGATATAAGATGCTCAGTCAATTAATCGGCCAAGAAGTAAATCCCGAAGTTGAACTGAAATCGTCTTTCAAGAATTTCCAATTTCATGATTCAATAGAAGAGCTGCGTCCGGAATTCCAATTATTTGAAATCAATCGCAAAGCCCTTGATTTGCAGCAGGAATTAGTCCAATCGCAAAAGACGCCTTCGCTTTCTGCCTTTGGGACCGCTGCCTATGGTCGCCCAGGTTTTAACGTTTTTGAAAACGATCTGCATCCCTACTACATGGTGGGATTAAAAGTGCAGTGGAATTTTTGGGATGCCCGAAATGCAAGCAGCAGACAGCAGGTTTTTGAACTGCAGCAGCAAAAAATTACTGAAGAAGAACGTGTTTTCGAGCGTCAGTTGAAGGGCAAATTAAGTAAGATAAGAGAGCGTATTGAATTGTTACAGGATCAAATTAAACGAGACCAAGAAATTATCAATCTGCGGCAGAAAGTGGTGGCCGAAAAGTCGAGCCAGTTGAAAAACGGGACCCTTACGGCCACCGAATATGTCACGGAATTACATAAAGCGACACAGGCACGGCTGGCAATGTTGTTGCGAAAAACCAAGCTGGCTCAGGCGCAGGCTGATTTTGAAATTATATCGCGACGTACAAATAACTGAAAGAAATAATGCCATGAAGAACTCAGATAAGTTTTGGATTTTGTTTTTTCTGCTGGCGTGTGGCCTTGCTGGATGTGCGACGAATGAGAAATCAGATGCCTATGGACAGTTTGAAGCGACGGAGACAACGATCTCATCAAAAGCTTCCGGTGAACTTCTGACTTATAAAGTTAGCGAGGGAGTTGAATTATCGGCGGGAGAGCAGGTGGCACAAGTTGATACGACCACGCTGCACCTGCAGAAAGAAGAACTGAAAGCACAGTTGAAAGCGACACGCACTAGGATTGAAAATATCAATGCCGAGGTAGATGTACAACAGGAGCAGCTGCAAACTGCCGAAACAAATTTGAAGCGTATCCAAAATTTGGTAACCGACAGTGCGGCTACTCAGCAACAGCTTGATGATATTGAGGGCAAGGTGCGGACGATCCGCAAGCAGATTGATGCCCTGCAAACGAAGAAGCAGTCAGTGCGGGCAGAAATTAATGCGACCCAAGCGCGAATCGATCAGTTGAATCAGCAATTGAGTGATGCGGTGGTCACTAATCCCATAAACGGGACGGTGCTGACGACCTATGTTGAGCCGCATGAGTTGATTGGTCAGGGGCAGCCGCTGTATCAAATTGCCAATCTGGATACGCTTGAACTGCGTGTTTATGTGAGCGGTGCGCAGCTGCCGTCCATAAAATTGGGGCAGTCGGTGGAGGTGCTTGTGGATAAAAACGCGGAAGAAAACCGGCAGTTTAGCGGACATATTAGCTGGATCGCATCGGAAGCAGAATTTACGCCCAAGATGATTCAGACCAAGCAAGAGCGCGTCACGCAGGTGTATGCCGTCAAGGTAAAAGTGCCGAATCCAGATGGTGTCTTAAAAATCGGGATGCCAGGTGAGGTAAATTTCTGAAAATCCAGCACCATGTCATGCTGAATTTATTTCAGCATCTATATGCACACTAATTATTAGAGATCCTGAAACAAGTTCAGGATGACATTATTTGATTATGAAACCAATCAGCGTCCAAAATCTTACCAAGAGCTACGGTTCTAAGGAAGCCGTTAAAGGCATTTCTTTTGAGGTGGGGCACGGCGAACTGTTTGGCTTGATCGGTCCCGATGGGGCAGGAAAAACGACTATTTTTCGCATTCTTACCACCCTGCTAACACCTGACTCAGGAGATGCCCGCGTGTTGGATTTTGATGTCGTGGAAGACTACCGAAAGATTCGTCCCCAAGTGGGATATATGCCCGGACGTTTTTCGCTCTATCAGGATTTATCCGTAGAAGAAAACCTGTCGTTTTTTGCCTCCGTTTTTGGTACGACGGTTGATGCAAATTATGATCTCATCAAACCGATTTATAGCCAGCTTGAACCGTTTGATGATCGACTGGCTGGAGCATTATCCGGCGGAATGAAACAAAAATTAGCGCTCTGCTGTGCGCTTATCCACAAGCCCGAAGTGCTTTTTCTGGATGAACCCACTACCGGCGTTGATGCGGTGTCGCGCAAGGAATTCTGGCAGATGCTGCATCAGCTTAAGGAAGAGGAGATTACGATTCTTGTATCCACACCGTACATGGATGAGGCGGAGCAGTGCGATCACATCGCGCTCATGCAAGAGGGGCAGATTCTGTCGATTGATACGCCTGAGCAAATTACCAACCAGTTTGACCGCAATCTCTGGGCCGTCAAGTCCAAGGATAAATACAGGCTTATCCAGGTGCTGCGGGACTATTCTTTCGCGAAGTCTGTACAACCTTTTGGAGAATACGTGCACTATACGGACCAACGATTGGACGCAACTGCGGATACAATTCTGGACTTTTTAAAGTCCCAAAATTTTACTAATCCCGAAGTGAAAAAAGTACAGCCCGACATCGAAGATACTTTTATGCGATTGATGGAGCAGGGGGGCGGTCATGGATGATTTGATGATTAAAGCCGATAACCTAACGCGAAAGTTCGGCGATTTTACAGCCGTGGATCATATCTCATTTGAAGTAGGGAAGGGTGAAATATTTGGATTTCTTGGCGCCAATGGCGCGGGAAAAACAACCGCCATGCGCATGCTTACGGGACTGTTGATTCCCACCGAAGGCGAAGCTACCGTTGCGGGATTTGATGTCTATGAGCAGCCCGAGCAGATCAAAAAGCGGATCGGATATATGAGCCAAAAGTTTTCGCTGTATGAAGATTTAACGGTGCGCGAAAATATCAGGTTGTACGGCGGCATTTATGGATTGACGGATCAGAAAATTGCTGAAAAATCCGATCAGCTTGTTTCTATGCTGGATATGGAAGAGCTACAGAAAAAGCGTATTGGGTCGCTTCCGCTGGGATGGATGCAAAAACTGGCGTTTTCAATTGCGCTGCTTCATGAACCGGATATTGTGTTTTTGGATGAGCCCACCGGCGGCGTCGATCCCATCACGCGACGACAATTTTGGGAGCAGATATACAAGGTTGCTGATGAGGGAACTACCGTTTTCGTAACGACCCACTATATGGATGAAGCCGAATATTGTGATCGTGTTTCCATCATGGTGGATGGACGCATTGATGCCCTTGATACACCGGCCGGTTTGAAGCAACAGTTTGAAGCAGAAGATATTGAAGAAGTTTTTATAACGTTGGCAAGAGGAGCTCAAAGAGCAGATTAATCTAAGCTATCAGTTTTCAGCACTCAGCTATCAGAATTTGCTGACTGCTGAAGGCCGATAGCCGATAGCTAAAAAACCATGCAAGCATTTAAAGGATTTGTAACCAAAGAATTTAAACAGATTTACCGCGACAAACGTACGCTGCTTGTGTTGTTTGGGATGCCGATCATCCAGATGTTGCTGTTTGGTTTTGCCATCCGGAATGAAGTTGAAGATGCTACGGTGATGGTGCTGGATTCCTCTCGTGATCAGGTTACGCGCCAGCTGATCAATAAAATTGATGCATCAAATTATTTTACGGTGGCTGGTGAAATTCAGCGGTATGACGAGATAGAGGAGCTTTTTCAACAGGGCGAAATCGATGAGGTCTTGGTCTTTGAGTCTGATTTTGCGCGGAAACTCCAGCGTGGCGAACGTCCGACAGTGAATGTGATTACGGATGCTTCCAATCCTAATTTAGCGCAGCTTATCCAGCAATACTCTGCATCCATTATTGTGGATTTTCAGCGGCGGATGGCTCAGAATGGGCAGCTCCAGAAGGGTGGAATTGCAACGAATGTGAATATGCTGTTTAATCCCCAGCTTGAGAGCGTAAACCTGTTCGTGCCGGGACTTATCGCTGTGATTCTCATGCTTATTTCCGCCCTGATGACATCAATCTCCATCACGCGCGAAAAAGAGATGGGAAATATGGAGATCCTGCTCGTTTCGCCGTTGCGCCCGGGACAAATTATCGTGGGCAAAGTGTTGCCGTATTTGGTGCTGGCATTTGTGAATGTGCTTACCATTTTAGCGTTGGCCGAATGGGTGTTTGACGTTCCTTTTCGCGGGTCGTACGGTTTGTTCCTGGGAGAATCCCTGCTATTTATTTTTACGGCGTTGGCGCTCGGCGTGTTGATTTCTACCCGTGCCGATGATCAGCAGACCGCCATGATGGTTTCGCTGGCCGGATTACTATTGCCTACGGTACTTCTTTCAGGGTTCATTTTTCCCATTTCCAGTATGCCGGTCATACTACAGTGGATAAGCAATCTCATTCCGGCGCGGTGGTTCTTGGTGATCGTCCGAAGCATCATGCTCAAAGATTCCGGACTAATTTTCATCTGGAAAGAAACGCTGATTTTAGTCCTGATGACTCTCGGATTTATTGCACTCAGCGTCAAAAGTTTTAAGGAAAGACTTGAGTAGCTATCAGTTCTCAGCTTTCAGCAATCAGTGAGAAACTACTTGCTGAAGGCTGATAGCTGAATGCAAAAAAATATTAATGACATGATTAACGACGAATGAGAACAATTAAGTTCTTACTACAAAAAGAATTCCTGCAGATCTTTCGTAACAAGGGGATGCTGCCTATCATCTTCTTGATGCCGGTGGTACAGTTGGTTGTACTTTCATTTGCGGCGACCTACGAGCTTCGGGAAGTCAATTTTCATTTGGTGGATTTTGATCAGTCGGCAGCCTCTCAGCAACTGGTTAATAAATTTGAGGCCTCTGGTTATTTTAACTTGCAAAGTCAATCGCACGATGTCGATGACGGAATTGAGTTAATGCGCGCAAATGAAGTCCGTATGATGCTGGTGATTCCCCGCCATTTTGAGCGCAATGTAGAATCAGGTAAACAAACGGCCGTACAACTCAATATCGATGCCGTGGATGGCGCTACGGCAGGACTCATCCAGGGATATGGCCGATCTATTATTCAGGATTTTGGCGGGGAGGTTCAGCCTCAAATTGCAGAAACAAATCGCGCTCAGCGAGCAGGCATCGAAATTATTCCCGCCAGCTGGTACAATCCCAATTTGGATTACATCAACTATATGGTGCCGGGTATTTTAGTGGTGCTGGTGTCGATGATCGGGATGTTCCTGTCAGGGATGAATATTGTGCGCGAACGCGAAATCGGGACGATTGAACAACTTAATGTAACGCCTATTAAACGCTACCAGTTTGTGACGGCTAAGTTGCTGCCGTTCTGGATTATTGCTCTATTTGAATTGGCCGTTGGGTTGGTAATTGCAAACGTAGGTTTTGGGATTCCGTTCGTTGGCAGCGTGTGGCTGCTGTTTGCCATCGCCGGAATTTACCTGCTCGTAGTAGAAGGCATTGGTCTTTTCATATCAACAGTGACAAACACCCAGCAGCAGGCGATGTTCATCGCTTGGTTTTTGATGGTGGTGTTTATCCTCATGGGTGGGTTGTTTACACCGATCGAAAGTATGCCCGGCTGGGCGCAGGATTTAACGCTTTTAAATCCCGTAGCGCATTTTATCAAAATCATGCGGATGGTTCTGTTGAAAGGTGCCGGCTGGGTGGAGGTGCAGCAGTTCGTTGGTCTGCTGGCATTGATGGCAGCATTTATTTTACCGGCCGCCATTTTCCGATATCGAAAATCTACATCCTAATTTTATCTCATCTCGTTCCGATGCTCTGCATTGTAATATTCGGGATATACTTGTCGCAACGCAGAGCATTGCAACAAAAAGGGGACGGTAGAGAGATTGTCTTTTACGCTGGTTTTTGAAGTACCATGGTGTAATAAAGCCGTTCTCCGTTGGCAAAGGAACGGTAGAGATCCGTTCCCTTGGTGCCGGCAAATTCCCGGGCCACGTTGTTTAAAATGTGGGGCGTCATTTCTTCAATAAGGGTTTCACGCCGGGCAGAATCCTTATCAAGCGCCCGGACAACATTAGAGGTGATGTCTTCTGTCCGGATCATTGTAAGGCCGGCTTCCCGGAGTTCCTCCTGTACTTGTTCCCATTCGTCTGATTTTCTGAAATCTGTAAGCAAAAAGTGGCCTCCCGGCGATAAAATAGTGTAAATACCTTTTGCAAAGGCCGGAAAATTCGTATAGCGATGGGAAGATTCCACATTGACCACCACATCAAATGATTCCGGGGAGAACAACTGCTCCAAGGCCAGGGCATCCCCACACATAAAAGACAGATGTTTGTTATCCCTGTATTTCTTCAGGCAAAAGTCAACAGCCTGCTGGCTGATGTCCATACCGATCAGGTTAGCGGGACGGAAACACCGGCCAAGATATTCTGCCCCGCCTCCGCGGCCGCAGCCCACTTCCAGCACCTCCTTTCCCTCCAACCGAATTTGAGAAATCGTGTAGTCGTATAGCTGAAGGGGGTAGCGGTTATGAACATCGCAGTCGCTTAATTGAGGCGGCTGGTCATCAGCATACCCGTAATTCATAAAAGTAACCCGGTGCTCCTTGTCTGCCCGGTTCACGTACCAATACCAAATCCTGGTAATCAGGAAGCCCAAGTCCGGAAAAAGCGCTTTAACCTTATGGAATAAGCGTATAAGAATAAGCTTCTTAAATTTTGATGTGAAAATTATTCTGACTCAGAAATACCAGCAAGTAGCGGATAATTGAGTGGTAGATTGCTTGAAAAAGCTTGGGATTTCAAATCCTCAAACAGTATTTCGCCAGCCTAAGTTAGATGTCATGCAATCCCGCCGTCTGTTTGGTTTGCTTCGTGCGGCCCTTAACCCTTGTCATGTAGGTCGGTTAGATATTGAGAGCTTTTCTAAAATAGAGACACATCAAGTTGTAGACAAATGATGTTTCATTATTAAATTAGGGAAGTATGAAGAGAAAAATTTTCCGAATCACATCCAGTTTAAACTCTCTGATATAATTCTTTTGTGTTTTTTGTTCATTTTTTAATTGTTATTTGAACTCCGCAATATACCTTAACTGGGTGTTTACTCAAATGTGGCAGGTTCAGATACTATTTTGTAAATGAACACTAAATAAAACTTTACTCAAGATTAATGGCAGATAAACTCGATTCCATACGAAAGTTATTAGATCAAACGGATAAGAAAATTATCGATGCCTTGGCCAAGCGCCAAGAACTTGTTCGGGAGATATCATCCTTAAAAATGGATGAAGATCGTAATATTCGGGATTTCGAACGTGAAGAAGAATTGCTTAATAAAATAACTAAGCTTGCTCGAGAAGCCGGATTGGATCGCTATTTTGCCGAGCAGCTGTTTAAAGATATTATTCATCACTCGGTTCGGTTTCAAACCCACAGCTTGGTCGATCATCAGAATGCCCAGAGAGATTCTGATAAAGTTAAGGTATCATACCAGGGTACCGACGGAGCCTTCAGTCACCAGGCGGCCTATCGTCATTTCGAAGAGCGCTACTCGGATGTGCACTGTTTCGGTTACGATACTTTTCGTCAGGCGGCACAAGCGGTGGAGGAGAAAGAGGTAGATTATGCAATCTTGCCCATTGAAAATACCACGGCCGGATCGATCAATGAGACCTACGACATTTTGCGGGATGAAAACCTGCACATTGTGGGCGAAGAAGCCATTCGCATTATTCATTGCCTGTTGGCTCTCGAGCCCATTTCGGTAGATCGAATTCGCAGGATTATGTCGCATCCGCAAGCGATTGCACAGTGCAGCAATTATTTGGCAAAGCTGCACGACTGTAAAATTGAATCATATATCGACACAGCGATGTCGGCAAAGAAAGTTCTCGAGGATGGTGATTTATCTCAGGCTGCTATTGCAGGAAGTTATGCGGCGGGTATATACGGACTTGAAATTCTGGAGCGAGATCTGGCTAATCAGCCGGAAAACTTTACGCGCTTTGTGATTGTCAGTCGTGATCCGGTGGAAGTAGATGCCCAGATTCCGTGCAAAACGTCGTTGCTGATGGTAACTTCTCACGACAAAGGTGCGCTGATCAAATGTCTTAATGTAATTGACGATCACGATATTCGGATGACCAAGCTCGAATCGCGTCCCAAGCCCAACGAACCGTGGAAGTACCAGTTTTATTTGGATATTGAAGGCAATATCGCCAATCCTGATACACGAGTTGCAATGGAAGAATTGGAGCAAGAAGCCAGTGCATTGAAAATACTGGGTTGCTATCCTGCACAGGTGGGAAATGGTGAGTAAAAAAATAGGTCAACCTGAACCAAGAATGCGACTGGTGATGTCTATTTTTTGTCAGCAATTCCGTATATACGGGACCAGCGGATTCGCCCCAGATCCCTTTTCTTATTTAAGGTAATGAAAGCTCACTTCAAGTGAGCTTCAAGTAATATCTAGCCTGATGATTTATCGTCAGGTTAGATTAGACCCAGCCATTGACTTCCACTTTTCCATCTCCCCATTCAACCGTCAGTTCTTTGTCGGCATCAAAATTATCCAGCGATTTAACCCAACCATCATCTTGCCAGATGCGCGAATAGCCCTGTTCAAGTGCAGCATTGGGATTGTTAAGTTCGAGCCGATGGCTAAGATTTTGCAGCTTCTCCTGATACTGCATGAAATGGACTTCTTTACGGTGATTCAATCGATCAATCAGGTTGTTCACCTTGTCATGGCTGTTGGTCACTTTTTGCTTGACCGCCATTAAGGCATGGGACTGTACCAGCTGCTGTACGCGCTCTTTTTGATCTGTTACTCGTCGATCCATTACATCATGGAGGCGCGTAGATAAATCATCCGTAAACATGCGGATTTCATTCACATCAGGCGTAGCGACGATTGCTGCCTGGGTGGGTGTAGCGGCGCGGGCGTCGGCGACAAAGTCAGAAATGCTGAAATCAACTTCGTGTCCCACCGCGCTGATAGTTGGTACTTTGCAATCAAAGAGGGCACGGGCCACCGCCTCTTCGTTGAACGGCCAGAGATCCTCCAGCGAGCCGCCGCCCCGACCGATAATAAGCAGATCCACCTGCTGTTCATCCGAAAAGAAGTTGATAGCTTTCACCAGTTCTGGTGCCGCATTCACGCCCTGCACGCTGGCATGATGCAGCCGCACCGTTGCCAGTGGCCATCGTCGTTCCAGTGTATCCCGAATGTCGTGAAAGGCTGCACCCGTAGCCGAAGTGATAACACCGATCTCGAATGGGAATCTTGGCAATGCCTTTTTGTGAGCATCGTCAAATAACCCCTCTTCTTTGAGTTTCTTTTTTAGTTTTTCGAATGCTTCCTGGAGTTTTCCTTTTCCGGCTTGTTCCAGCGAGCGCACAATTAGTTGGTATTTCCCGTGCGGGGGATACACTTGAATATCGCCGCCGGCAATGATCTGCTGTCCGTCAACAACTTCGGCGTCAATAGATCGCGAGACGCCCCGCCAAATGACGCACGAGAGTTGGGCATCTTCATCCTTGAGCGTAAAATAGGTGTGTCCGCTGCGACTGGTGCTGGCATTGCTGACTTCGCCCTCCACGTTCACATCCATAAAATTGCCTTCGAGCAGGGCTTTGATATCCTGCGTGAGTTCAGTGACGGAAAGGGTAGATGAAGCAAAAAGATCAGATTGAGACATAGGGAAAAGCTTTCAGTGGACAGCTTTCAGCAGTCAGTTCTCTTTTCTGAGAGCTGATACCTCATAGCTGGCCGCTATTAGCACGGTTATTGAATTCTGATTAAAACACGTATATTTGCAATCAAAAATAACGGAAAGTTTGTATGAGTCACACACCTAATTTACTGTTCCAAAATGTGATGCCGGTTGGCGGCAGGTTCGATGGATCTGAGAAAGTCGATATCCGTATTTCGGATGGCAAAATTGTTGAAATTGGCGTCGAATTAGATCCCAATGAAAATGAAAAAACGCATGATGCTGATGGCGATTATGTTTCGGGCGGATGGATGGATATGCACGTCCACCTGCGGGAGCCCGGCTATGAGCACAAAGAGACAATCGAGACCGGTTGTGCCGCAGCGGCTTTTGGCGGATTTACGGAAGTAGCCTGCATGCCCAATACGAATCCGGCTATTCATACCCGGGATGTAGTTGAGTTTATCAAGAAAAAAGCCGAGAAGCTGCCCGTCGAAGTGCATCCGATCGGCTGTGTTTCCAAAGAGCGTGAAGGCAAGTCGATTGCCGAGATGGGTGATATGAAAGCGGGCGGTGCTGTGGCGTTTAGTGATGATGGTGATCCGGTGTATAATTCGCAGCTGATGCGCGTGGCGTTGGAGTATTCCTCGATGCTGGATATGCCGATCATCAATCACGAAGAGGATTTGAAACTGTCGCGACCGGGACACATGCACGAAGGCAAAGAGTCGGCGCGGCTGGGTATTGACGGCACGCCGGGCATCGCCGAAGAGGTGATGATAGCCCGCGATATTTTGCTGGCACAATTTACCGGCGGACATATCCACGTGGCGCATATCAGCACGGCAAAAGGGGTGGATCTGGTTCGTCAGGCCAAGGCTGATGGCGTAAACATCACGACCGAAGTGTGTCCGCACCATTTTGATCTGACAGACGAAGAAATCGAACGACGCGATTTTGATACCAACGTCAAAATGCATCCCCCGCTGCGCACGCAAGAAGATGTGGACGCCATGATTGAGGGACTGGCCGACGGTACGATCGATGCAATCTGTACCGATCACGCACCACATGCCATCGAAGAGAAAGAGGTGGAATTCATTTATGCGCCCAACGGCATTATCGGATTGGAAACGGCGTGGAGCGTGAGTGTGCGTCAGCTGTTGGATTCCGGAGCGTTGGATTTAGAGCAGCTGCTCACCAAGTTTGTCGAAAAGCCACGTGAGATTCTGAATCTTGATATCCCAAAAATAGAAGAGGGTACAGTGGCCAACTTGACGGTGTTTAATACCGATGAGGAATGGACGTTTGGTGAAGAGCAGGTGCGATCGAAATCCGGTAATTCTCCATATCTTGGAAAGCAGATAAAAGGTCGTGCCGAAGCGATTTATAATAAAGAGCAGTTCGTTGTCAATAACCTATAACGAAACAGAAAAGGTTCGTTCATGAAACGAAGTTTGCTTATTCTATTATTGCTGATTGTTCAGTCGGTGGGTTGGGCACAAACGGCTGAAAATGATCCCGATCCCGCACATTTTGATCAGGAAATTGCACAATTCCAGCAGTGGGATGCCAAGAATAGTTATCCCGAGCAGGCGATTTTGTTTGTGGGAAGTTCGAGCATCCGCATGTGGGAAACGCATGAGGCTTTTCCCGAGTATCCGGTAATTAACCGGGGATTCGGCGGTTCGCATATTTCCGATGTGCAGTACTTTTATGATCAGGTTATTAAAAAGTATAATCCATCGCTCATCATTTTGTATGCCGGGGATAACGACGTAGCTGCCGAAAAACCGGTGGAGCAGGTGATGGCCGATTACAAAGAGATCACCAATCGTATTCTCGAGGATTTTTCTGATGTCACCTTTGTGTATGTACCCATCAAGCCGAGCTCGAGTCGCTGGCAATATTGGCCGGCCATGGAATCCGCAAATCAGAAAATAAAAGCCTACAATCAAGAACACCCACAGCTCTACTATGTGGATCTGGCGACCTCTTTGCTGGGGACGGACGGTACGCCAGATGACTCGTTTTTTGTTGATGATAAACTGCACCTCAATGATCGCGGATATGCGGTTTGGAATCGAATTTTAGGTCCCAAACTGGATCAGTGGTATCAGCAGAAATAACAATTGTCGCAGAATGAAAGCCCGGCTCGATCGTTATTGAGTTCTAAATTTCAATTCATGCTTAGATTTTTGTTGCGCTACGTAGTAATTGTTTTCCTTTTGCTTGGTACTTTTTTATCTGATGGATTTGCCCAGAAATTTCAGGATGCGGAGTTTGGGGAGATCCCCGATTCGCTGTTTACTCTCTCGGCACCGGCCGATTTCCCCGATGCCAAATACATGATCACCAATAAAGAAATTGATGTTTCTTTCACTGAAGAGGACGGTTCCATTGTAGCTATCCTTGATCATCACGTTCGGCTTAAGATTTTTGACCAATCGGCACGCGAAGCGTCCATTATCAGTATTCCCTATTATTTTGACAATGATATGGAGCAAATTTCGGATATCCGGGGATGGACGCATTGGTCATCGGGTCAGCAAGAAGCATTGCAACAGGGCGATATCCGCACGGTTAATATCAATTCGCGCTATAACGTCAAAGAATTTACGATGCCGTCGGTGATTGACGGGGCGGTGCTGGAATATCGCTATACCATCAAGCGTCGATATATCGAAGAGCTGCCCGACTTTTTTCTATCGCACCGGGTACCCACAGCAGCGGCCAAGCTGACGATCACCTATCCCAAATATTTGCGCTATAAGAAGTTTACCGAGAATTACAGCAGTGATCTGCAAAACGATTTTGTCTATACGGATACCAGTTCGGTACCCAAGATTTTTACCATTCCCCAGCCGCCGCCCGTTGTTACCGAGCGCTGGATGGCCTACGATATTGCACCTACGAAAGAGGAGCCGTTTATCACTTCGCTTAACGATCACCGTGCCCGGCTCAAATTTTTGATGAACCAGTTTGGCAATCCGCGTCAAACGCTGGATATCAGCTGGGAAGTAGTGGTGGCAAAGCTGCGAAGAAAAACGAATCCGCTGGAGGTGATCCGCAAAAATGAGACGGCGCAGGCAAAGGGGGATTCTATTGGCCAAGCTCTTTCCAATGCTTCTCCCAAAATGGTGCAGGACAGCATTTTTCGATATCTGAATCGACGAGTAAATTTTTCAGGGGCACATTCTCCATATAGCACAACGAATGATGAGCAAGTGCTGGAGGGAGATCCGGCCGACCAAGCTGCAATTAATCAAACACTAACGGCCATGTTGTGGGGAGCAGGTATCGAGGCGCATCCCGTCTTGTCTTCCACGCGTGAGTCCGGTACCATCGACAAGAATTTTCCGTCTTTTTACCAGTTTAATGCTCAGATGGTACGCACGAGAATCAACGGAGAAAGTTATCTGCTGGATGCTAGTTTTCCCCACAGCCAGCCCGGGCTCATTCCCGTGGAGATGTATAACGACCAGGGATTGGAGCTGCGGCCGAAATCCTTTTCTTGGTTCGATATTGCCCCGGCCCAAAGCAGCTTTGATATTGATGTTGATCTGGATGCCGAATTGGCTTCGGATGGAGATCTGAGCGGAACCATCTCATCCCGCCAGCGGGGATATCCCGTCCAGCAAATGCGCCAACAGCGGGCCGATGGAATGCCTGATTCCGAGATTATCAGCCGTGCTCTTTTCGACGGATATACGAATTTACAATTGGATAGCGTACAAATTAGAAATTTGGACGATTACGAGAATCCCGTAGAAATTTCGGCGCACTTTTCGATTGAGAATTATGCTACCAGCTTCACAGATGGACTCGAATTTCGTCCCATGATTGTGGGCTATCGCATGGAAAATCCCTTTGAGGATGAGAATCGTACACTGCCCGTCACGCTGGATGCCCCCGAGCAGCTGGATGTTTCCTACACAATTGATCTTCCTTCGGGATTCAGCATTGAAGCCGGCAAACAAAATCGTTTGATGGAGCTTCCGGGCGCAGAATTTCGGGAGCGTTATGATATACAATCCGGTACATTGAACTACGAATACAATATCAATATTGCGCAGAAGGAGTTTTCAACTGACTTGTTTCCTCAACTTTATAACCTTTACAATCGTTGGGTGGAGTTAAGTAATGCAACTTGGCTCATTGAAAGTTAGAGTTCAACCACCCCTGCCCTGTGAAATTGGGCTCTATTCCACAGGGCCTGCGCCCCTCCTTAAAAAGGAGGGATATGGTGGTATGAAGATATAGAGGGGTTGGGTCTGCTGGGTTTCTGGGTTATAATATAAATCAGATATGTCTTATGACCCTAATTTTGATTATTCTTTGCAAAACTTATGTGTTCTCTCCGGTTAAATACTCAAAATCTTTTGTATGCTTTTAGCTTTAGAAACAGCCACAAATGTATGCTCGGTAGCACTTTTTGGTGGAAACTCGGTGTATGAAAAGCGTGTAGAGCGGCGCGGCTCGCACTCCGAACAGCTGTTTCTTTTCATCGAAGAGTTGCAGGAAGAACACGGTTTTGAGATAGCCGATCTGGATGCACTGCTCGTCAGCGAGGGACCGGGTTCTTACACGGGATTACGGATTAGCGCCAGTGCGGTCAAAGGGTTGCTTTTTCAAACACAGGTGCCGCTTATCGGCATCAATACGCTGGCGTCTTTTGCGATGCAGGGCGTTAATGATTCAGCCACTCCTCAAACTATTCATAGCATTATTGATGCGCGACGCGTGCACGTTTACCATCAAGAGTTTAAGTACCAGGAGGATAAGCTATATTCGGATGACGAGGTGGAGGTCATTCCCATCGAGGCGTTTGAGGATATGGTTCGTGCCGATGATATCGTTGTGGGAACCGGCCTGAAACGCATAAGCGATGCCGTCAAAGAAAAAGCCACAGTTTTTGGTCCGGATGAAATTTCAGCAGTATCGCTTATCAGGCTTTACCAATCAGGATTTGAGCAGTTTTATCATCAAGAAGAGCCCGAATCGTTTGAGCCGAAATATTATACTTCCAACCAAGTAAATTGATCTCGGAAACTGGGAAAAGACAGTAGTCATTTGAACTTTTATTGGTGTATTGGTTGTAGGATAGTAATACACAACGAAATCAAGAAAGAGACATGAAAATATCACAACAATCATTGGGTCTGTTTTTCTTTTTACTAATGTTTGTCTTGGGATCGTTTTTACCCATCGATTTTAACGATTCACAGTTGTCCAGAAAGTGGTCTAAAACACAAAAGTCTGACGCCATTAATGCAGTCATTGGGGATGAGAGTTACGTTGCCACTTATGGACATGCACCTGTCTCATCTACATCTGAAAAGAAACGGATTACTACACATTTGCAATATGTAAAGCAAAAGTTGTTGCAACGGGATGTGAGCCATCTTACGAAATCACAAAAACAGCGACGCCAAAAACATTTAAACCGGCTGGAAACCTATATACAGCGTGGAGAATTTCCGCAGAATAATGCATTTGCCAATCAGCATCGGCCGAACTTTATTGATCGTGAGGGACGTATTTGTGCGGTGGGCTATCTTATTGAGCAGAGCATGGGGCGCGAGGTCGCCGAAAAAATTAACGGCAAATACCAGTATGAGTATGTACTCGAAATGGAGAGTCAATTGCTCAAAAATTGGGCCGAACGAAATGGATTTACTCTTCGAGAGCTGGCAATGATTCAACCCGCCTATTGTTTTAGCGATGGATGTGCTCGTCAGTCCGTTATTCCAGATAAAATCGGTAGATCTACGGAATCGATCCTGATTGGAGCTAACGTTGGTTTTACTGTAATCAACGGCATGTTGGCATTAGAAAAATCAGGTAACCTCGTTTCTTCCTCTGCCGGCGTAGCCTTGGGTGCGTCCACTGTTGCTTTGGGATTGACGAATCACTCCAACTATTCTACGGCCGATTACATCACCGGTGGCATTGCGATGGCTACGAGCGGCTGGTTGCTGTATTCCGTGCTCAACAAAGACAAAGAACCGTCTAAACAAAATCTTACCGTGGCTCCGGTTGCCAGTCCGCAATATGATGGCAACGTAGGACTAAGCCTGAACTATCGTTTTTGATATTTTTTGTTTCTGTTGATTACAGATCATTGCACGTTAATTAACCTGTTGTCGCTGCTTGTTGACGCTTTTCTGATGTGAAATTACCACGCCAATCGTAACCATAGCTATAGTAATAAATCCCGTTAAGAGGATAGGCCACGGGGAAAATGTGGTCGCCAGTACTGCGGCGGTGGCTACCGTAAACAGAATGGCATAAGACGGTCGGTTTTGTTGAAATCGGACGTGTAAAAACCACAGCATGCACAAAAAGAGAGCTACCGGAATAGTGATGGTAGCGGCAACTCCAACATCACTTAGCGCTGTCTGTTTTGTAATGTGATCAATATTGACTGCCAGTCCGGCACCCACCGCTGCAATCGAGGCAAAAATAAAATAGTGTCCATAGCCCCACAAAATCGGAACGCGAATGGAAGCCAGAAAATCTTCAGCTTGTTTAGAAAAATAGAGCCACCACATCGAAAAAAGGATGAGCAATCCCCCGGTTACTACATGCAGCATAGCATCAAATGTTGTTCCCTGCTGATCCAGGGCAACCTGTACGGCGTGGGTTGAGGAAAGTACCGATTCGCCCAACACGATGATCGTCAGCAGTCCGTATCGTTCTGCAATATGTCCGGGATGCCAGGGCGTTTCTTTCATATATTCAGCCCAGGTGGGAACCGCCAACTCTATCAGAGCCATGGTAGCAAATCCCCATACCGGCCAATAATTTGTGATGAACATGATACCCCATCCAACCATCGCTACGCTGATTCCGATAGCATATCGTAGATTTGTAGATCTTCGATCCGGATCATGGATTGCTGCCCGTATCCACATGCTCACCAATCCCGATCGCATGACCAGATAACCGATGAATATTACATTGAAGTTTTGCTCAGCGAATCCACGCTGAACACCGGCTGCAAGAATCAGGGCACCGGTAATTTGCACAAAAGTTGCAATGCGGTAGGGTACATCATCATTGTCGTAAGCCGAAGCAAACCAGGTAAAATTCATCCAGGCCCACCAGATGGCAAAAAACACCATAGAAAAGCTGATAATGCCCGAAGCGATATGATCTTCAGCAAGGGCATGATGCAGTTGGGTAGCCGCCTGCGCAATGGCAACTACAAAACAGAGGTCAAAAAATAGTTCTAAAAATGAGGCTTGGCGGTGTTCTTCATTGGGATTGCGGGGATTCATGGACTGAATCCAAAATGTATTCGATTCTCCTTGATTTGGCATTGTTGCTATATGTTTTTTGAATGTATGATGAGCACTGCCCGAAATGTTACATTCTATTATAGCTGATCAGGTTGAAACTTTAAAGCGAGATATGTCAGATGCCTCGGCCTCGATCAATCGAGCGTTACAAATACCGAAGTGCGGGGCTGGTTATTTACCGCTTTACTTTTGTGGCCTTGCCCCGTGGTATCTTCTACCAGCAAAATATCACCCGTTGAAAAACGTCTTATTGTGCCATCTCCAATTTCGACATCAACAGCACCGTCCAGCATGATGATGTATTGCCGCCGCGGAGCATTATGCCAGTCGTAGTCGTAATCGGGATCTGTTTTGCGAAAGATAAGTCCGGTGGCCTCTACCAGTTTTGAGAGATGTCCGATATCGCCTGCATTTTCAAGTGCTATTTCAATATCTTCAAAATGAGACTCATTGTCGTCACCGGTATAGAGTCGTGTTATAGTCATAATGGCTTGGTTATTTGAATTTGAGTACCCAGTCTTGCAGGGCTTCCATATATTTGCCCAGATATTTACGAGTAGCTTCATCTGTCAGGTTTCCGTCGTCATCAAACTTTTGATGGGCGCGATATACCAAGATTTCTGGCTGGGGCATGCAATATGAATTGGTAAACTCGAAAGCTTGCCGGAGCTGACTCTGACCACGTGCAGAACCCGTCATACCGGGAGAAGCACCCAGAATTCCAACCGGCTTCTCGTTGAGTGAAGCATCTTTGGCAGGACGTGAGGCCCAGTCAATAGCATTTTTTGTGACGGCCGGTACCCCGTGATTGTATTCCGGCGTTGCAATAAGTAAACCATCTGCTGTATTAATAGCTTCTTTGAATTCGGTCACCCGTTCCGGATCTCCCTGTGCTTCCACATCGGCATTGTACAGCGGAATGTCCGCCAGATCGAAAATGTCAATGTCGAGAGCCGAAGGTGCCAGTTCCTTTGCCGCCCGCAACAGGGCCTTGTTATAAGAACCTTGCCGAAGGCTGCCTGCAAAACCGAGTATCTTAATTTGTTGAGTCATGTCTATAAAATTAAAGCATTTATGGATTAGTTATATTTTCTATTCCTTCAAAATCTTGTTTACCGCAGAGAGAAACAGAGGTATTCGCAGAGTTTTATAGAGGCAAATAATTTAAAGATTCTCTGTGTAGCTCAGTGTTTCCTCGGCGTGACTCTGTGGTTATATAACAGTGCAATATCTCGCAATTGGTAAATTTAGTTATGAAGAATATTTGCCATCATTCCGCGAATCGTCTTGATTTCATCCTGATTGATCGTATGTCCCATCCCTTCGTAAATCCGTTTTGTGACTTGGGCATTTAGCTTTTGCAGGATTTCTCCTGTTTCATCCACGCGTTCTTTGGGGATATGCGGATCAGCGTCGCTGCATCCCAGAAATACCGGCGTCTGTTCCATCGATCCTGTATAATCGACTTATTGATGTTCGGACCAATTAACCCGCCGCTCAGAGTTATAATTCCGCCTAGCTTTTGCGGATGACGGGCAGCAAATTCAGTAGCCAGACACGCACCCTGCGAAAAGCCGAGCAACATGATATTTTCAGAGTCGATGCCTGCATTTTTCAGCGATTGTATTTGATCATAAATAGCCTGCAATCCGCTGTTTATACCCGGCTGATTTTTCTTTTTTGGTGCTAAAAATGAATACGGATACCAAGTATGATTTTGTGCCTGCAAAGCCACGTAATGAAAGTCCGGTTGGGCAAATTCATCAGCCAGGGGAAACATACTTTGAGCGGTAGCTCCGCGTCCGTGTACCATGATCATGGCAGCTTTGGCGCGCGAAAGCTGGGCACCATGCTCTTTGGGCTCTTGGTTCTGATGGGGTCCGTCAAAGGAATTATCAGGATCAACTCGGAATAATGACATTTAATCTATTGGATCTCATTTAATGATTAGTTATCTGCATATTTCGTGTTGTGATACTAAGCATTATTCAAATACGCACTAAACGTTTATTTCCGGCAATCGTTTTTCAATCATCTCTCGTCGCGATTCCAGCCAGGGCGGCAGAATCAGCTTCTGGCCCAGCTTGTCAGGATCCTCATCCACATCATAACCGGGTCCGTCCGTTGCGATTTCGAACAGTACACCGCCCGGAGACCGGAAATAAACAGAATGAAACCAGTGACGGTCGATAACTTCGGTGGGATTAAGTCCCATTTCGATTACCTTTTCCCTAAGAGAAGCTAGTTCGTCATCATTTTTAGCACGGAATGCTACGTGATGGATGATCCCCCTTCCGTTTGCAGATGGTTTTTCTTCTCCCTCTTCAATAATTACCGAGCTTCCGATGGGAGCATCAGTAGTATAAAGCTTCCCATTTTCATCTTGGTCGGTTTCCCGGAATTCGAATATATTTTTTAAAACCTTGGCCGTAGGCTCAGTTTCTTTCAGGTGCAAGGTTGTTCCGTGAAACCCTCGAATGCCGTGCTCGGCAGGAATAATGCTTTCATCCCAGCCGGGCAATTGTGTAGCCTGCTCATCGAACACGAGCTCCAGCTGTAGCCGGTCGGGGTCCCGAAACCCGATTCGTTGTTTTCCAAAACGATTGTAGGGACCGTCAAAGTCGATGCCTTCTGCGCCAAACCGTTCAGCCCAAAAGCCCATTGATTGTGGAGGAACAGCAAGTGATACCGTGACTGCTTCGCCCAGCCCGGGTTTCCCTTGGCGCGCCATCGGCCAGGGGAAAAAGGTGAGCCCCGAGCCCGGGCTGCCCTCCGCATTTCCGTAAAACAGGTGATAGGTGCCCGGGTCATCTTGGTTGACCGATTTTTTTACGAGCCTCATCCCCAGCGATTTGACATAGAAATCTGCGTTGCGCTGTGCATTGCCAGCTAGTACCGTAATGTGGTGAATTCCTTTGTGATGTTCCTTCATAATAATTTGGATTAGCAGTTACAATTTTATCTATGGGTTGTTTCTGTCTATTGTCTGAAATTTTCGGCATCCCAATTGGCTCTCTTGGCCCCGGCCTGATACGCACTTTCCAGAAAGTCGAGCATGGTTTGTTCGGGGTTATCTGCATTCCGAACATCATCATACATTAACAGGGCCATCGGGCTTCCATTTTGTTCTACCCACTCGGCGGCTTCGGGTTGCAGCGGTTCATGGTCAAGGCCTTCTGGCGAAGGATAAGTGTAAGAGTAGAAAGCAGGGTTGCGCACATCTTGATCACCCGGCCAGAATCCAAAGCTGATAACCTCGTGAGAATAGGCTTCTTGTTCTACTTGGCTTGCTTCGGACATATCCGGACCGCGTTTTCCTGAGAAACGAGTTACGGTCAGATCAAAACTATGCCAGTAAAGTTGCACTGGGCAGGTTTTTCCACAGAACTGACCGCTGAATATTTTAAAAATCCTGTCTGTATGTTTCAGAATTTGCCAGTAACGTTCAATAAATTCTTTATCATAAGAATTATGTTCTTCATCCTCGGCAAAAGGGATGGTACTTTCATGATCGAATGGTTTGGCCAGTATATTGACATCAATATTGAGTTCATCAAGAATAGTAAATAATTGCTTGTAGAATGAGGCTACGCTCAATCCATCATTCAGCAAAAAGCTTTTTTGAGTGCCTTCGCTGGTGGTTACACTTAGCTTGTGATTTACAAAATTGAATTCGATTTCAAAGAGTCGGCCATCAAGCGGGATCGAATCGGTGGTTAGTCCGCGGGTGCTAACGTATAACGGCACGTGCCACCAGTGATTTTGTTTGGGCATAAGCTCCATGCGGATTTTGCCCACAATTTGAGCAAATAGATGCAGGGTTATTTTGGTTGGTTCCCAATCCTTAAGCGGAAGCGGTGGATAAGATTTAGTTTTCATAGTCTTTCATCTGATCTTTCTAGAAGCCTGGCGTTGTCTTATATGTACTCATTACTAATCCATTATAAATAAAAAAGATAATTAAAAGGTATATACTTTAATATAAAATAATTCAATATTAAATTGAATATGTGGTATTATATCTCGGTTATGTTGCAGGTAGGGGAAAAGACCAGCAAATAAAACATTTTCCCTTCGACCGATAATCATTATTTTTGGGTTCCATTTACAGAAAATGAAAACGACTCTCTATGGCTTGGTTTAAACGTAAGGACAAAAATATACAAACCGATCAGCGTAAAGAGATGCCGGAAGGCGTCTGGGTAAAAGTGCCCAAAACCGGTGAAACGGTGCATCGACGGGAACTCGAAGACAATCTTTGGGTGGATCCGCTGAGTGGCTATCACTTTCGTATCGGAAGTGACGAATACTTTTCTTTTTTGTTTGACAAAGGAAAATTCGAAGAGATCGGGCAGGATATCGTACCCACCGATTCGCTGGAATTCGAGGATCGCAAAAAGTACAGCGATCGCTTGGATGAGTATCAGGAAAAAACCGGCCACAGCGATGCCGTGCGTGTAGGTATTGGCAAGATGAACGACCTCGACGTGGTTATCACCTGTATGGATTTTGATTTTATTGGCGGCAGTATGGGATCGGTAGTCGGTGAACGCATTGGTATGGCTATTGATCATGCCCGAGAAAATGAAATGCCGCTGATTATTATTTCGCAATCCGGTGGCGCACGGATGATGGAAAGTGTACTCAGCTTGATGCAGATGGCGAAAACATCAGCCAAGCTGGCACAGCTCGAAGAGTCGGGGATCCCTTATATATCGCTGATGACCAATCCCACCACGGGTGGCGTAACGGCCAGTTTTGCCATGCTCGGTGACTTCAATATTGCAGAACCCGAAGCGCTTATCGGTTTTGCCGGTCCGCGCGTGATTCGTCAGACTATTGGCCGTGACTTACCCGACGGTTTCCAGCGCTCTGAATATCTGCTCGAGCACGGTTTCCTGGATTTCATAACGCCGCGTAACCAGATAAAAGGCAAGCTCACCAAACTGATTAAGATTCTTCTCCACAAGTACGAAGAATAGATATACCACAGAGTCAGCAGAGGTTAACGCGGAGGTGCACAGAGTTTATTCATTGTATTTCTCTGCGAAGCCCAAAGTGTCCTCTGCGGTTAATCCATTCATTTATAAGATCATGAAAAAGCTTTTATTACTTTTTGTTTTTTTGGGCTGGATTCTGCAGCCCTCCCATGCTCAGCAAAAGAAAGAGCTTTCCTTCCATCATGTTACCGATGGTACTTTTTCTCCATCCGGCATTCAGAATGTAAACTGGATGAAAGACGGGCAGTATTACACGACCCTGGAACGAACGGAAAACGATATCGAACTTCGGAAATACGATATCCTTACTGGCGATTACGAGGTGCTGGTGGCGACTTCTGAGCTAAGAGTGGAAGGCCGCAGCAAACCAATCATCATTCAAGACTACCAATTTTCATCCGATGAAACCAGAATTCTAATCAAAACCGATGTAGAGCGCATTTGGCGACGAAGCACGCGCGAAAACTATTTTATTTATGATCTGGAGGCCGAGGAAATCCAAAAGCTGACCAAATCTGATCAAAAACAGCAGTATGCTAAACTTTCCCCATCGGGAGAGAAGGCTGCCTTTGTTCAGGAAAATGATCTTTATTTAGTGAACCTGAAAACCGGTGAGGAAAAAGCGATTACTACTGACGGTGAATTTAATAAGATCATCAACGGGGCCACCGACTGGGTGTATGAAGAAGAATTTGGCATTGCCAGAGCGTGGTATTGGTCACCGAATGGAGAAAAAATTGCGTTTTATCGATTTAATGAGACCTGCGTGAAGGAGTTTTTTATGACGGACTGGGGTGACCTGTATCCCGGATTGACAAAATTTAAATATCCCAAAGCCGGTGAGCAGAATTCTATTGTCAAGATTGGGGTGTATGATCTAAAATCCGAACAAACAACCTGGATGGATGTAGGATCTGAAAACGACCAGTATATCCCGCGTATCAACTGGACGAAAGATCCAAATACGCTGGCGATTCGGCGGATGAACCGCTTGCAGAATAAGCAGGATTTAATGTTAGCTAATGTGAATTCGGGTGATACTGAAATCATCAAAACCGAAACCAGCGACGCCTGGATTGATGTAAATGATGATTTAAAATTCCTCAAAAATGGGGAACAATTTATCTACACTAGCGAAGAATCGGGTTACAATCACGTGTATCTGTATGATATGTCCGGAAAGCTGATTCGACAGATTACCAAAGGCAATTGGGAGGTCACGAACTACCTCGGCTACAATGAGGACTCGGGTAAAATCTACTATTTGGGTACCGAAGAATCTCCTCTGCAGCGTCACCTGTACAGCATCAACTTGGATGGCAGCGGCAAACAAAAGCTGAGTGACGGCACAGGCTGGAACAGCATCAATATGAGCCGCGATTACAAGTATTATATCGAGACGTATTCGTCGCCCGGTGAGCCTTCTACTTATACTTTGCATAAATCCGATGGGGAACAAGTGCGCATCCTCGAAGACAATGCCACCCTTGAGGATACGCTTGCAACGTATGCGATGCCCACAAAAGAATATATCGAGATCCCGTTGAAGCAAGCCACGCTGAACGGATACATCATGAAGCCGCACGATTTTGATTCTTCCCAAAAATATCCGGTGCTGTTTTACGTGTATGGCGGACCGGGTAGCCAAATGGTTACCAAGAGTTTTGGTTCGGGACAGCGTTCCATGTGGCATCGCTATTTGACGGAGCAGGGGTATATCATTGTAAGTATTGATAATCGCGGTACGGGAGCACGCGGACGCGATTTTGAAAAGCAGGTGTACAAGAAGCTGGGTCAGTACGAGGTCAAAGACCAGATTGATGCAGCCAAATATCTCCTCGATCAGCATGATTATATGGACGAAAATCGCGTAGGTATCTGGGGATGGAGCTACGGCGGTTATATGTCGAGCTTGGTGTTGGCGCAGGCCGGTGATATTTTTAATACGGCGATAGCGGTTGCACCCGTTACCAACTGGCGATTTTATGATACGATTTATACCGAGCGTTTTATGCAGACGCCGCAGATGAATCCCGAAGGTTACAAAAAAGGCTCACCGATTACCTATGCCGATCAAATTGATGGAAATTATTTGCTGGTTCACGGAACCGGCGACGACAATGTACACTTCCAGAATTCGGTGGAGCTGGTTAATAAACTGATAGCCGAAGACGTTCAGTTTGAGACGATGTATTATCCAAATAGAAGTCACGGCATTTATGGAGGTAACACGCGGAAGCATCTCTATAAGATGTTGAATAATTTTATTATCGAAAATCTCTGATATGGGTCGAGTACAGTTTGCTGATTATGCCAAAATTTATGTGACCGGCGGCGACGGCGGACCGGGATCGGTGCATTTTCGTCGGGAGAAATACGTGCCCAAAGGCGGTCCAGACGGTGGCGACGGCGGCGATGGCGGAGATGTGATCCTCAAAGGAAATGAACAGCTGAATACGTTGCTGGATCTCCGTTATCGTAAATATGTGAATGCAAAAGACGGTGAGCGCGGTGGCCCCAGCAAAAAGAAAGGCAAAGACGGTCAGGATGAAATTCTCGAGGCACCCATGGGATGCGTCGTCTATGATGCTAAAACCAAAGAGCGCCTGGGAGAAATTACGGAACACGAGCAGGAGATTGTTGTGGCCCAAGGCGGTAAAGGCGGACTTGGGAACTGGCACTTTCGCAGCGCAACGAACCAAACGCCGCGCCACGCACAAGACGGTGAAGAAGGCGAAGAGCGGGCTATCGAAATTGAGCTCAAACTTATCGCTGATGTTGGTCTGGTTGGATTCCCCAATGCCGGGAAAAGTACGCTTCTTTCGGCAATGTCGGGAGCAAAACCTAAGATTGATTCCTATCCGTTTACGACACTCCAGCCTAATCTTGGAGTGGTAACGATGCCCGATTATCGTACCTTTGTGATGGCGGATATTCCCGGCATTATCGAAGAGGCGCACGACGGACGCGGTCTTGGACTGCAGTTTTTGCGTCATATCGAGCGTAATAATGTGCTGCTCTTTATGGTGAGCTCGCAGCAGGATATTGAGTATGAGTACAATGCCTTACTCGAGGAATTGAAATCGTATCGTTCTGATCTGCTCGACAAACCGCGCGTGCTGGCCATCACAAAAATGGATCTGGAAGAGAATTATGAGCTCGACGAAGAGAAAAAAGTGGATCTTGATATTCCGGTAGTTGAAATTTCGTCTGCAACCAACTACCATATAGATGAACTGAAAGAAGTCATCTGGGAGAAACTACAAGACATTGAATCTACACGAGAAGACGTTTGAGCCGCCTGTAAGAGAATTTGTTGCCCTTCATTTAATGGACAACCTGGGTGCGCAGCGCATCCGGCGACTAATACAATCCGTTGAGCATCCGCAGCTTATCTTTCGCTTAGAGCGACACGAGCTAGAATCTATTCGCGGCATTGGTCCCAAAACCGCTGATGAAGTGGTCACCTTTAATGCTTGGGATAATGTTGATGAGATCCTCGAGAAGACCGAGAAAACCGGTGCGCAGATTATGACGTACTGGGATGACGATTATCCTACTCTGCTGCGCGAAATTTACGATCCGCCGCTCATGCTTTGGCTTAGGGGTGACCGCAGCGTGCTCAATACCACTGGCCTATCGATTGTGGGAACACGAAAAGCCGGGAAATATGCCATCAAAATGGCAAAGAAATTTGCGGCAGAACTGGTTGAACACAACTTGACGATAACCAGCGGACTGGCTTACGGCATCGATGGGGCGGCACATAAAGCAACCGTGGATGCCGGCGGAAAAACAGTGGCGGTCTTGGGATCAGGTATTGACTGGATTTATCCGAGTGATCATAAAGGATTGGCTGCAAAAATTGTGGAAATGGGCGGTGCTGTTATTTCGGAATTTCCGCTGGGTACGGCTCCCGAAATGGGTAATTTTCCCGTTCGGAATCGCATCGTCAGTGGTATGAGTTTAGGCACATTAGTTGTAGCTTCGGGCATTGACGGGGGCAGTATGATTACTGCAAAATCAGCGCTGGATCAGAACCGGGAAGTATTTGTGATTCCGCATCCGGTGGGACATCCCAACGCCATTGGTTGTAACAGCCTCATCAAACGCGGCATGGGCAAGCTGGTACAACATGTGGATGATATTCTCACTGAGATTGAGGTCCATATTGACCAGGCTGATGAAACAGAATCTAAAGAGAAACCATCCCCAAAGAAGAACTGGAAATCGCAAGACCTGGACGATTTTTCTACTCAGATTTGTGAGATGCTGGAAGAAAATGCGTTACATATCGATAAGTTGGCTGAAAAGCTGGACAAACCTACCCATCAACTGATGCCGAAACTGTTGGAGCTCGAAATGTCGGAGTGTGTCCGCCAAACAGCCGGCAAAAATTTTGAATTAGTGTAATTCCTGAGTTGCTATAACAAGGCTTATCTATCTTAGGTAAAAAGCACCATATTCACACAATTGTGCTCTACATCAGTTAGTCAATGGGGATTTCGTATTCCCTGATCGTAAATTCATTATTTACGTTCGACTGTAGAAAGGGTATCTTATAACCCATGTTTCAAGTTCAAGATACTATATTGTCCGAAGATATTGCCACGGCAACCTTTGCCTGTGATTTGCCTAAGTGCAAAGGAGCGTGTTGCGTGGTGGGGAATGCCGGAGCGCCGGTATCGGAGGATGAAATTCCGGAACTTGAAAAAGCCTATGAACTTTTAGAGGATGAGTTGCATCCCTCGGCGCGCGAAACAGTCGACAAAGAGGGTTTAATTCAACAATCATCATCCAACGGGCAGCGAATTAACTGTCGCGATAATGAAGAGTGTGTCTTTGTTTTGTACGGGGATGATGACGTGGCCTATTGCGCCATCCAGAAAGCATTTTTAGAGGGACGTATTGACTGGGAAAAGCCGGTAAGTTGTCACCTGTTTCCGATGCGCCTAAAAAAAATTGCAGATTTTGAATATGCCAATTTTGAGTATGTAGATCGGCTTTGTTCGGCCGCATGTGCAAAAGGAGAACGGGAAGGAATTTATTTGTCAGATTTTTTGGAGAAAGCGTTGATTCGGCGATATGATGAAGAATGGTATGCCGAATTCAGTGAAAGATGTACAGAAATACGAATGGAAAAAGACGGGGCCGTAGCATCATGATTAAAACCGGCCAACAGATGAATCAGAAGCAGTCGCAGCAGCAGCGGCTGTCACCGCAGCAGATCCAGTATATTAAATTACTGCAACTGCCGACGATAGCGTTAGAGCAACGCATCAAAGAGGAGCTGGAAGAAAACCCGGTGCTGGAAGAAGCCGAACGCGAGGAATCGCTGGAAGAGCTGGATCGATCGGAGTGGGAAGAACAGGAATCGGAGCAGTCTGAAGAACTAGATCCAGTGGATCAAAATGAAGAGATCGACTGGGATGAATTCATGCAAAATACCGAGTACGACGGCGAAAACTATAGTGGCGGTTCGGGATATTCTGGTGGTAGCAACGAAACCTGGCGCGATCTGCCTAATCCCTATCATGAGTCGTTGCTCGAGGAGCTGGAACAACAGGTGAGTCTGCTCGATTTTGATGATGAGCAGAAGCTCATTGCCGATCAGATTTTGGGGTCACTTGATCAGGATGGATATTTTCGCCGCGAAATTGAGGCGGTGGTCGATAATATTGCCTTCAATCACGGGACGCTCACCAATAAAGAGGAGGTCGAAAAAGTCCGCAAGGAGATTCAGCGGCTGGATCCTATTGGAATTGCATCGCGCGATCTGCGTGATTGCCTGCTTGTACAGCTCGAGATGATGAATGAGGAATCGGAAGCACGAGAGATTGCAATTGACATGCTTCGCGATCACTGGAAGCTGTTTGAGAAAAAGCACTTTCGCAAGCTCAAAAAGAAGTTAGATGTGGATGATGAGCAGCTCAAGGCGGCCTTTGATTACATCACGGGATTAGACCCCAAGCCGGGCGGGGGCGGCAGTGCCGTTGATGATACACAAAATTATATTGAGCCCGATTTCGAGGTATATTATCAACCGGCTGGCCGAGACCAAAACGGCCAACAAGAAGAGGGCGATTTTGTTATTGAGTTGAATAACGGGAATGTGCCGCCGCTGCGGATATCTCCGCGATATAAAGAGATGTGGGATGATCTGAAAAATAAAAAAGACCAAAGTAAACAGACGAAAGAAACCAAAAACTTTATCAAGAATAAGGTAGAGTCGGCCCAGTGGTTTATTGATTCTATTCGTCAGCGCCAGAATACGCTCATGAATACGATGAAGACCATTGTGGCGCTCCAGGAAGATTTCTTTAAGCACGGCGAAGGCCTCAAGCCGATGATCCTGAAAGATATTGCTGAACGCGTGAACCTGGATATTTCAACAATTTCGCGTGTGGTGAATGGCAAGTATGTACAGACGCATTTTGGTGTTTTTGAGCTGAAATATTTCTTTAGCGAAGGACTGGAAACAGAGAGCGGTGAAGAGGTATCCAGCCGGGAGGTCAAAAATGCGGTACAAGAGATTGTGGATAATGAAGACAAGCAAAGTCCACTGAGCGATCAGGCTATTGCCAAGAAGCTCAAAAAGCGGGGGTATAAAGTGGCGCGTCGCACGGTTAGTAAGTATCGGGAAAAGCTGAATATTCCCGTTGCACGTCTGAGAAAAGAGATTGCTTAGAGCGTAAGGATCAAGGCAATAATATCCTGCAAGCCCAAAGTGGTCAATCCCCAGATGAGCAGGCCGCCGATTATAATCAGATAGAGTCCAGAGGTGAGCAATATATACAGCAGTGTATATGATGGAACAAATCGAGCAGTATCAAACGAGGTGATAACAAAGCTCAATAGCTGTATTAGCAGAGCCAACACTCCGGTGACTGTAATGAGCCAAATTGTTGCTCCAGAGGCAAAAAGAACAATAAGTATCGTTGCTGAAAGTAGATTAAGTTGTAGTGGCCAAGCGTAGATGATGGCAATTTGGGTGAGTGAATTGATCCGCTTGTGACTGATATACAGCCAGATAATGCTCGAAAATGCAATAAACAGAGAAAACAGGGCCATCCAGATAGCAAGTGAACCAGCCCCTTTTCCAAATAGGCCGAGGAAGGAGAAATGGGAAAACAGGGCATCTAATCCCAGTGGACTAACAGTTGATTTTACAAAAGCAAAAAGGATTGCTGCCATTAAAACAGCATTCTGAAAAATGAGAATTATGGCCGGAAGTACAGATCGGATATGACGCTGAAAAATATCATCAATAAAAAATTTATGGGCGTTAAAATAGCGAAACACTGACTTGCGGTATAACGGACTCGAATTGTAATGCAGTGCCACGCTGGCCCAGATGATAAGCAGCAAAATAATGGGTACGGGAGATTGCTGCGAAGCGGGCAGCGACTCTTCGGGCATCAAAAAAATAGGATCAGCCTCAGTGGTTAACGATTGTATTGTTGTTGTAAATGAGGGGTGTGTTTCTATAGCAGAAAGTAACCATTTGCTGCTGACAAAGATCGGTTTTTGAGGATTCTCGGCCGTAGCATCTATAAACTGCTTGAAGGGGGTAATATATTTTTTGAGTGAAGCTGAAGGATAATATTGATAAGCCCCGATTTTTGTACCATCATCTACCGAAAAATTGTTAATATTTCGGGGACTTACCGAGATATCCCTTATGATAAAATCAACACCAAGTGAATCTTTTGGGAGAGTTTGACGAGTACTTATCGCGGCATATATCGTATGGATACCGGTCTTTTTGAGTTCCGAAATGAATGGCTTAATAGCTGTACGAAACTTTTTCTGCTGAATAGGGCCATATGAAAAAAGTCCGACGGCTTTGACGGATGGATTGCTCAGAAGCAGCGAAGACTGCTCTTGAATTACATTAATAAATGAGGAATCAGGATTGGCAAAGGTTTTTGTTCTGGGATAGGTGATGCCCACATTGCCATAGATGCTGAAGTCCAACTCGTTAACAGTATCCCAAACATTGGATGGCAAGGGAGGGGTAAGTTTGACTATGGAAATTCCTAGGTTGTCGAACTGTTCGAGTTGTTGAACTGCTTTTTGAGAATCTTCAGGCACCTGCCAATCGACTCCGATTGTGCGTTGGGCATGCACAGCCGCATTGCTGATCAATAGTATAAAAAGAGCTAAGGCAACGGAGCAGTATTTAGAATATGCCAATGGAAGAGTCTGAAATATGGTTATTTGGGTTCAAATGTTTTTTCGATCGGCAGTTCACTGGTTTCTTTAAAACTGCTGAGTACTACATTGGAGCGGCTTTTGCTCACCCCATCCCACGATTGGATACGGGAAAGTAGTTTTTCGAAGGAGGCGGTATTTTCGGTGCGAATTTTCAGGATATGCGAACCGTCACCGGTAATAGAGTGGCACTCCAGGATTTCGGGCTCATCGGTGGCTGCTTTGATAAATCTGGGATAATTTTCTGAACCGTCCACCTCTACAAAAACAAAGGCCGTGACATCGAATTTAAATCGTTTGGCATCCAGGACTGCGTGGTATCCTTGAATCAATTCTTTTTCTTCTAATTTTCGCATCCGCTCAGAAACGGAAGGTACCGAAAGGTGCACAATTTCGGCCAGCCTGTTCCGCTGAGCACGTCCCTTTTTTTGTAGATGTTTTAAAATCTTAATATCGATCTCATCTAGTCCCTGTGCCATAAAAACCCATATTTTCCTAAATTTTCTATGAATTATAAAAAATAACTTTAAATAATTAGGGATTCAAGCGTTTTTGTGTTTGCTCGTTTGCTTAAACTGCAATTTCTAACTATCACTAAAAGACTGAATTCGGGTTCAAACCTTTGATAAAACTCTTTTATCTTTAGCCAACCAAATTAATCTAACAAAAAACGTACGTTAACGAATGCTGGACGTTACATATATCCGAGAAAACGCCGAAAAAGTTAAACAGGGGATGAAGCACAAGGGAGAGCCCAATCCCGATGTTGTGGATAAAGTGATTGAGGTTGATGAACAGTGGCGTTCGATGGTGCAGGAGACAGATAAGCTCCGTAGTGAAAGTAACACCAAGGCCAAGAAAATTGGCGAACTCATGGGGCAGGGTAAGAAAGAGGAAGCCCAGGAAATCATTGAATATACCAGTAAGCTGAAAGAAGATATTCAAGAAAAAGAAACGCAACTCCGATCGTTGAAAGAGCAGCGCGATGATCTGTTGCTGCGTATTCCCAATGTGCCGCATAAATCGGTGCCGGTGGGACAGACCGAAGATGACAACGAAGTGTTTAAAACCTGGGGTGATCCCGACCAAGAAGAGTGGAGAAAGCCGCATTGGGAACTGGTTGAAGAGCAGGGCTGGATCGACTTTGAGCGCGGATCAAAAGTGACGGGTGCCGGCTTCCCGTTTTATGTTGGTCCCATTGCCCGACTGCAGCGCGCGCTTATCAACTACTTTTTGAACAAGGCCACCGACAATGGATATACGGAGTTACAGGTTCCCTACTTTGTAAATGAAGATTCGGCACGTGGCACGGGACAGATTCCCGACAAAGAAGATATGATGTATGAAATTCCGCGGGATGAGTTTTTTACGATACCTACGGCTGAAGTTCCAGTGACGAACTTCCATCGCGACGAAATTATTTCTCAGGATGATCTGCCGCTCTATTACACCGCATATACGCCTTGCTGGCGTCGAGAGGCGGGTTCATACGGCAAAGATGTACGCGGACTTAATCGCCTGCACCAGTTCGACAAAGTGGAGTTGGTGAAGATGGTACATCCCGATACGGCCTATGACGAACTCGAAAGCTTGCGCGAATATGCTGAATCGCTGCTCGAAGATCTTGATATTCCATATCGGACGTTGTTAATGTGCACTGGAGATATGGGTTTTACGCAGACGAAGAAATACGATCTCGAAGTCTGGAGTCCCGGTCAAAAGAAGTGGCTCGAAGTAAGCTCTTGTTCGAACTTTGGGGGGTTTCAGGCGCGGCGCATGATGCTGCGCTATCGCAAAGATAACGCCGATACAGCCACATTACATACGCTTAATGGATCGGGGTTGGCGCTGCCGCGTGTAGTGGCAGCCATTTTGGAGATCTATCAGCAGAAAGACGGCAGTATCGAAATTCCTGAAGTGTTGCAACCGTTTATGGATACTGATGTTTTAACATCCGAAATGTAAACTATTTAAAAAGACAGTGATATATGGAGCATGAGATTTGGGGGAATCGATCACTTGCAGAAAACCAGGTAGAGTATATTACTATTGGGGATCTGCATCTGTGGATAAAATACAGGAATGAAGAGATTTGGATTGCCCATGTGTATAATGATGAACTTAAACGAAAAGCCAGCTCCAATCAGCCTCCCAAAAATGTGGAATGGTCGCGCTGGGCACATAAAAATAGTTCTCCCGAAGTTACTGTTTCTCCGGTTTATCCCGATAAGCCACTGGTGGTGCATTCGGAGTACAGTTTAAAAGTAAGTTCCGCAACCCGGATACAAATATTTACCCGCATACCTATCTGGGTTCGTATATCGTCGGCTAATAATAGTTATCAACTAATCGAATTGCCTGCGGTAAAGTTGTCGCGAACCTGGTTTGGTACTTTTACCGAGGGAGAGCTTTGCTATCATGCTACTACAAAGGCGCGCAGAGATTTGTCACACGTCGATAAAAAGCCTTATTTGGTAAGCTGTCCAATAAAAGTTGATAATAAATCTGATGAAGAGCTTACCTTTTCCAATTTTTGTTTCCGGGTAGAGCGGTTAAGTATGTATCTGCATAATGATGAGCTTTGGGCCGATGAAACGCAGATTATTTTCCAGGGAGAAGACTTACACAGCGAGGTTATTATGACGGGAAAGCTTCCCGATGGAATCACAAAAAAACAGCTGCTTACCAAGCCGAGGAAACAGGTACAAAAGAGTTTAGCCACTCGAACATTTAAACGCTTTTTTAAAGATACTGCTCTGATTGATCGCTAAATCATTTTATATCAATGGATCTATTTAATATTTACAATTATTTGTCGGAAGAAACAGTGCACCAGATCATAAGGGTGCTGCTGATTGTTGTCATAAGTATTCCCGTTTTGTTGTTATTACGGGGATGGGCTCGTCGCTTTTTTACCAAAAAATATGCTCCTCACTACGGTATGCTGGCTGGCAAGGTGGTTTTTTATACCGGCATTATTTTGATGGTTATTACCGTAATGGGACAGCTGGGCATAAGCTTGGCTCCGCTGCTTGCCGGTGCAGGTATTGTGGGTGTAGCGCTCGGCTTTGCCTCGCAGACGAGCGTGTCTAATATTATCAGCGGGTTGTTCTTAATTGCAGAGCAACCCTTCAAGGTAGATGATATTATTAATGTGGGTGGTACAATAGGAATTGTAATGTCGATTGATGTTCTGTCGGTAAAACTTCGCACGTTTGATAATATGTTTGTGCGTATTCCCAACGAAACCATCATCAAAACAGAAGTTATTAATTTGACGAGGTTCCCCATTCGTCGATTTAGTGCAAAAGTATCGGTGGCCTATAAAGAAGATATCGAAAAAGTGCGCGAAATTTTGCTGGATGTAGCCGAAAAAAATGAATATTCGCTCAGCGAGCCGGAACCGCAAATTATTTTTGAAGCTTTTGGTACCTCATCCATTGATTTGGATTTTAGAATTTGGGCACCGGTTGACGAGTGGATATTTTTGAAAAATTCTATACAGGAAGAGATTAAAAAACGGTTTGACGAAGAGGAAATTGAAATTCCATTTCCCCATGTTTCGCTATATGCCGGGTCGGCAAGTAAAGCCATACCTATCGAAATGATTGAGAAATCAGAAAAGAACTTTCAAGAATCTCAGCCGGACAATTCACAAACGGAGGAATAGATATGAAATCGAAAATAGAAGGAATTAAAATCGGGTTTTGTGGCTGTTTGATGGTGGCACTTATTGCAGCCGGTTGTGCACCAGTATATGTTCCCAGTGCACGACATACGCATCAGCTAAATGAAAAGGGGGAAGCCTCGTTGAGCAGCTATTCCGGTACGAACGGAGCAGATGTTCAGTTGGCCTATGCGGTTACGGATAATATTGGAATTTTGGGTGCAGTTTCGATTGCCCGGGATGATGAGGATGATGAGGATTTTCATAAACATACCTACGGTGAGATCGGGGTGCAGTATTACGATAATATTGGTGGTATCGGGCGTTTCGAGTTTATGTCGGGATTTGGTCGAGGATCTGCATCAGCGTTGGGTACCTATAATTCTATTTTTAATGATACATCGTCAGAGATTCGGGCAACGGGCAAATACGGTAAGTTCTTTGTTCAGCCAAATATTGGTTTAGAAACCGATGTGGTAGATGCCGGATTATCCTTTCGATTTGGGCACGTAATATTTACTGAATTTGAGACGAGCAGTGCTACGTATGATGAGAATGAGAGCGGTACCTTTTTTGAACCGGGTCTGTTTGTTCGTCTTGGATGGCAAACGGTAAAATTAGAAGGACAGATAGGCTATTCTATGCCTACGAACCAAGTAGCATTTGATTACAAGTCTTTCTTTTTGTCATTAGGGTTTCAAATGAAGCTAAATGATCTGCTTGCGAATCAGTAATGGCGAGGAGGTTTTCTACTTTTGGTAATCGCTTTGTAGATAAAATAGATGCCCAACACAATCAAAGCGATAATGATTACTACCCCCCAAAAGAGATAAGCCAGATAGGGAATTAAAATTACGCAGAGAATGCTGATTACAAATCGAAGGGGATTGGCATAAAAGCTATAGGCATTTAATCCGGTTGCCAATAGTCGAAATAAGCGTTGCCACATAATTTGACCTCAATGTTTTATTAGTCATCTGCATGGGCATACGCTTGGAGCGTAGAAATGATTCACCCAATTACGATGCTCGGGCAAACATCTCCTGGTTCTTAAAGGTCATCAGCAGATCAATAATGGGATCCATCTCTTTTTCTTCCATGATGGCTGCCCTGAGCTGACGACTGTTGTGCACACCCTTCAAATACTGTCCGTAATGTTTTTTCATGATGATGACGCCGTAGCGTTCACCGTGGTGTTCTACCGACCGTCGAAGCTGCTCGGCACATAGGTCAATGCGGTCTTTAACCGTAGGTTTTGGCAGCAATTTACCGGTTTCCAGATAGTGATTGGTACGTTCGAAAATCCACGGATTGCCGATGGCACCGCGACCAATCATCACACCGTCAACGCCGGTTTCGTCGAACATGCGTTTGGCATCTTCGGGAGAAGTGACATCACCGTTGCCGATAATGGGAATTTCAAGTCTGGGGGTCTCTTTTACATGTTTAAGATAGTCCCAGCGCGCATCACCTTTGTATTTTTGATTACGGGTTCGGGCATGAATAGCCAGTGCTTTGATGCCGACTGATTGAAGACGAAGAGCGACTTCCCGAATTTTAATTGAGCGGTCATCCCAACTAAGCCGCGTTTTAGCTGTTACCGGGATGCCATCAACGGCATTAACAACGGTTTCTGCCATCCGCTGCATCATATCCAGATCTCGGAGACATCCTGCACCAGCCCCCTTTTTAGCAATTTTGTATACCGGACATCCAAAATTGATATCAACCACATTGGGATTTTCGTTTTGAGCTACTTGAGCAGCCCCTTCCATTGCTTCTTCACGTCCGCCAAAAATTTGCACGCCAAAGGGTCGCTGCTCTTCGGTAAAATGCATCTTATGCATAGCCTGATCATTATCTCGGACAATAGCTTCCGAGCTGATAAATTCGGTATAAACAATGCTTGCTCCTTTTCTGCGACAGATGGTGCGAAACGGAGAATCCGTTACATCCTCCATGGGAGCCAATAAAATAGGTTTGTTCCCTAAATCAAGGTCACCGATTTTCATACTCAACAACGTTTATTTGTTTGTAATTTTAGAGTGCTAATATACAGATTTTCAGATGGAAGTGCGATTTGTACTATCTGGATAATTAAACCGGTAAGCTGTAGGTATGTCACTAGTCATTTCATGTTTTATCACTTATATTGGAGACGAATAAATTTAACTTTTACTGAAATACCGGGAGTAACGCTATGGCTTTAGCATCAAAAAGTATTGAAGAACTACTTGGGGATGAAGCAGAAGATCTTCTTACGCATAAATGTGAAACGATTCCAAAAGAACGGCTGCACATTCCCAGTCCGTCGTATGTAGATGATATGCTGGGACCGTCGGATCGCAATCCGCGGGTACTTAAAAATATGCAGGAATTGTTAAATCACGGTCGTCTTGGCGGTACGGGATATATTTCTATCCTGCCGGTCGATCAGGGTATTGAGCACTCTGCCGGAGCATCATTTGCGCCCAATCCCGATTATTTTGATCCCGAAAACATTGTGAGGCTGGCCATTGAGGGCGGTTGCAGCGGTGTTGCTTCTACCTTTGGCGTACTGGGGGCAGTGGCACGAAAATATGCCCATAAAATTCCATTTGTCGTTAAAATCAATCACAACGAGCTGATGACCTATCCCAATGAGTACGACCAAATTATGTTCGGTACGGTTGATCGTGCTTTTGAGATGGGAGCCGCGGCCGTTGGTGCAACAATCTATTTTGGATCGCAGGAATCCAGCCGACAAATTAAGGAAGTAGCCCGGGCGTTTGAACACGCGCATGAACTGGGGATGGCAACTATCCTGTGGTGCTATACTCGGAATTCAGCGTTTAAAGTTAATGGTACCGATTATCATTCAGCCGCTGACCTTACGGGTCAGGCTAACCACTTGGGCGTTACGATTCAGGCTGATATTGTGAAGCAAAAGCAGCCGACACTTAATGGTGGATATAAAGCACTGAATATGGGCGACTCTTCCTACGGTAAGCTTGATGAAGATATTTATGATAAGTTGTCCAGCGATCATCCTATCGATTTAACACGCTACCAAGTAGCAAACAGCTATATGGGGCGGGCCGGATTGATTAATTCTGGTGGTGCATCCGGAGATAACGATTTTGAGCAGGTGATCCGAACGGCTGTAATTAATAAGCGAGCCGGTGGAATGGGACTTATTACCGGGCGCAAGGCGTTTCAACGTCCGATGAAAGAAGGAGTTCGTATTCTGAACTTCATCCAGGATGTGTATCTGGATGAGAATATCACCGTAGCATAAATTTAATTTTGACTATCCTGAGAGGCCTTATGGAACAAAACCATAAGGCCCTTTTTTTGAATTATTAGTTATTGATGGCTTTCACTTACTGTATCCATAAAATACAGTACGTCTTTTCAAAATTATTTATTTCTCTTGTCTGAAAGCAATAATCAAATACAGGACAATCCCAATAAGTATTTTTCCAAAAAGTACTTGTTCATATCCATTGGGCTGAGTATCGCCACGATGGGTTTTTTGATCTACCTGACCTACACGCCCGGCGTACTGGAACATTTGAAGGCTAAGCGAATGCCCGGCCTTTTGATCGCTGTGGTAGTATCGTTTTTGAGATTGGGTTTTTCAGCGGCCAAAATACGCTATTTAGGCGAAAAGTCGCTGAGCTGGCTGGCATCTTTTCGGATTATGCTTAGCTGGGATTTTACTTCTTCAATTACGCCTTCTACTATTGGAGGTGCCCCGATGGCAACATATGCCATGACCAAAGAGGGATTTAATTTGGGCCAATCGACAGCCATTATTTTATACAGTGTACTGCTCGATCAGCTTTGGTTTGCAGTGGCTGTTCCCATCTTGTTGATATCAGGTATTTTCTTTGAGATCGTACCGAATAATACCGGTATGATTGGGCATGCATCAATGGTGCTGCTCTATATTGGTTTGCTGAGTTATGCCGGATTGATGGCTTATGGCGTGCTTAAAAATCCGAATGCCATTAAAAAGGTAGTAAATTGGCTGTTTAAATTGCCTATTCTTCGGCGTTGGAAGGATACAGTTGCGAAAGAGACGGATAATCTTGTAGCGTATTCGCACGAGCTTCGCAAAAAGCCAACCAGCTTTTTGTTGAAGGCTTTTTTCTTGTCCACAATGTCGTGGCTGTGCCGTGTTGCGCTGCCCACAATTGTCGTGCTTAGTTTATTACCGGCGGATGTCATTCTATCGGTACTTCGGAGTTTAGCCATGAATTTAGCCTTTTTGATTATGCCCACGCCCGGCGGTAGTGGAGGCGTCGAGGGATTATTCGCTATTTTCCAGGGGCCGCTGATTGATCGCAAAGCGTTTATTGGTCTGGCCGTTTTTGCATGGCGCATTATAACGTATTACATCACTGTGGGATTGGGAATGATGGCTACCACATGGTACATTAATCGCTCGGTTGTGGAATTGAAAAACGACGATTCTGATGTCGCAGAAACTGCAGAGATAGAAAGCAAAAGCTCATAACAACAGATGCCCAAAGATCGCATTCAATATATGTGTGGCGACTGTGGACACACCTCCACCAAATGGCTGGGGAACTGTCCCAACTGTGGCGCGTGGCATACGTTTAAGGAGCACAAGGTTGAGCGTAAGACGAAATCCGAGAAAGAGCACAAGGGCAAAGTTGATGGTCTTGATGATTCCCAGCCGCCCCAAAAGCTCGACGATATTGATTCGGATTCCCAAAAGCGATTCTTGAGCAATATTCAAGAATTTGACCGCGTGCTCGGCGGCGGATTTGTTTCGGGATCGTTTGTGTTAATCGGTGGCGATCCGGGCATTGGGAAAAGTACACTTACGCTGCAGATTGGTAAATCCAATCCAGATTTAGAGATTTTATATTGTGCGGGTGAAGAATCAGCGGGACAAATTAAGCAGCGGGCCGAAAGGCTTGGCGTCAATTCGGATAACTTTTATATCTATACCGATACAGATATCAGCAAAGTGCTTTCCGAAGCGCAAAAGCTCGATCCCGACCTGCTGATCGTGGATTCGATTCAGACGGTTTATCGTACCGAGTTGACGAGCATGGCCGGGAGTGTGCAGCAGGTGAAAGAATGTGCGGCACTGCTCCAGCAAGTTGCCAAAAAGCAGGATATCACTACGTTGGTCATTGGCCACGTTACCAAAGATGGTGCTATTGCCGGTCCACGTGTGCTCGAACATATGGTGGATACGGTGCTCCAATTCGAAGGCGACAGCAATTACAATTACCGGATGCTGCGCAGCATCAAAAATCGGTTTGGTCCGGCACAAGAAGTGGGCGTTTTTGAGATGAAAGAATCAGGCCTTATTGATGTTTTGAATCCATCGCAGCTGTTTCTATCGGAATATGACAGCAAGGTGAGTGGGAATGCGGTGATTTGTTCTATTGAGGGATCGCGTCCGTTGTTGGTAGAAGTGCAGGCACTGGTGACGCCCAGCAATTACGGCACGCCGCAGCGTACGGCCAATGGATTTGATTACAAGCGACTTTCGTTACTGTTAGCTGTTTTAGAAAAACGGGGCGGTTATCAATTTTCCGGACAGGACGTGTATCTCAATATTGCCGGGGGATTGAAAGTCAACGATCCCGCAGCCGATTTGGGAGTCATGCTGGCACTTGTTTCCAGCCTGATTGATAAACCAATATCAGATGAGATGGCTTTTTTGGGCGAAGTGGGACTGGGAGGCGAAGTGCGTGCGGTCAATAAAGTGGATCACCGATTGGGAGAGATACAGAAGCTCGGTTTTGAGCACGCTATTGTGCCCAAAGCCAATAAGCCGCAGAAGAAGAACGGGCTTAATGTTGTGAGCTCCTCAAATATTATGAGTGTAATAAAAAAAGCCCTTCAGGATTAACTAAAGAGCTTTTTTCTGTACTAAAAAGTTGTTCCTAGAACTGGTGGCGACTGCGACGCTTTTGTTCACGAATACTTTTCTTCAAAGCCTCACGACGTTCTTTCGAAGGCTTCGTATATTGTTGATTCTCTTTGTATTCATTGAGAATTCGTGAACGCGCAACCAGTTTTTTGAACCGGTTAACGGCTCGATCAATGCTTTCGTTATCTTTTACTTTAACTCCAACCATAGACTATAAAAATTGTTTTGCTTTCAATTCTTGGACGCGAAATATAAGGATCTTTTTGCAAATCCACACATTATAACAAAGAAAAATCGCACACCATTTCTTGTTAGTTAGCAATGATACTCGGATTCAAAATGATATCCTTCGGGATGTTGTCAGGATTAATTCCCAGCCCGTAGAGCGCATAATTATGCTTGGTGAGATCTTCGAGATCATCTACCCAGTAAATTCTTTTATAGCTACCGGCTATAGTAGTTTTTTGACTGTGCCAGTTACAGCTATTGATGCTTGGTGTGGACTAAATAAGGTAAACCATTTGCACAGGTATAAAACTCAAAATTTTCGAATTATCCCCCGTTACCTATCAGTTTTAGAGCTCTTTCTATCAATTTAGAGCTTCATTGCCTTCATTCATATAAATTGCAGTTTCGCCATTTCCGGTTATAGCGATATCGATTCTGTTATTGCCATTGAGATCGCCCAAGGCTACCGAGCCGTTAGAAACACCTGTGAGGTCGGCTTCTGCTTCTGAGAAGTTGGCTTCCTCCTCATTCAAGTAAACAGTAGATTCCCCTTGGCCGGCAGTAACAATGTCGATTCTGTTGTTGCCGTTGAGGTCGCCGAGAGCCACGGAGCCGTTGGAGATGCCGCTGAGTCCGGCGTCGGCTTGCTCAAAGGAGCCGTTGTCATTGTTCAGGTACAGGCGGGCAATATCTTGGCCATTAGAGTTTTCACCGGTGAGGACAATGTCGATTCTGTTATTGCCATTGAGGTCACCCAGGGCTACTGACCCATTGGAAACCCCAGTAAGCCCGGCTTCAGCTTGTGAGAAATTGGCTCCGCCTTCGTTCAAGTAAACAGTAGATTCCCCTTGGCCGGCAGTAACAATGTCGATTCTGTTGTTGCCGTTGAGGTC
>CAZBCG010000015.1:44117-65755 GCA_964490705.1 uncultured Balneolaceae bacterium
TAGATTCCCCTTGGCCGGCAGTAACAATGTCGATTCTGTTGTTGCCGTTGAGGTCACCGAGTGCCACCGAGCCGTTGGAGATACCGCTGAGTCCGGCGTCGGCTTGTTCAAAGGAGCCGTTGTCATTGTTCAGGTACAGGCGGGCAATATCCTGACCATCGGAGTTTTCACCGGTGAGGACAATGTCAATCCTGTTATTACCATTGAGATCGCCCAGGGCTACTGACCCGTTGGAAACGCCCGTAAGTCCGGCCCCTGCTTCTGAGAATTGCCCTTCTCCCTGGTTGAGATAAACGGTAGATTCGCCTTGTCCGGCAGCCACAATGTCGATTCTGTTATTCCCGTTGAGGTCGCCAAGTGCCACTGACCCATTAGAGATGCCGCTGAGTCCGGCGTCGGCTTGTTCAAAGGAGCCGTTGTCATTGTTTAGGTACAAGTTGGTAATATCTTGGCCGTCCGAGTTTTCACCGGTGAGCGCAATGTCAATCCTGTTATTTCCATTGAGATCACCCAATGCTACCGAAGAATTAGCAACTCCTGGCAGGTTGGTATCTATTTTTGAAAAATTGAATTCATCTAAAGCTTCTTCCACTTTATCTTTTACTATATCGCAACTAGCAAATGTGAGTATGAATGATAAAATTAGAACTGTAGAAACCTTGTCTGCAGATTTCATAATCTCTCCTTGTAATGATTTTATTTTAATTAAACCTATATCCGTTTTCTTAACATAATAAACGAGAAAATTGAATTGCAAACGGCCTTAAAAGCGGCGTGGTACTAATTTAATATAACTTCTGGATTTAAAATCATGTCATTGGGAATGCTATCGGGATTGATCCCCAGTCCAAAGAGCGCATAATCATATTTGGCAGGATCTTCGGGATCCAAAAGCCGCAAGGCTTCGGTAAGTTCCTGCACCGCCCACCAGTCGTTGTACGTGCGGGTGAGCAGTCCCAGGGCACGAGCCTGCCGAGCCACGTGCACATCCAGCGGGACCATCAGTTCCGATTTAGGGATGAAATTCATCAATCCCAAATCAACGGGACTTTGCTTGCGGACGGCCCATCGGAGATATAAATAGAGTCTTTTGCACGAGCTTTTTTTATCTGCATTGGATACGTGTTTGCGCGTGCGCTGCGGGGCCTCGGGATGCTGGGCAAAAAACTGCTCGTGGAAAACAGACATCAGCGGCCGATCGTTTTGTACCGCTCGTTCTTGGCAATGTTCCCAGAACGTTTCAAATGATCCGAAATCCAACAAAATAGACTGCAGGATTTTCGTCAGCCATTTCATATCCACCGGCTTAAAGGTTCGGTGTTTGAATCCCTCAAAGCGTTTGGCATCGCGATCAGAAAAATTGCTGATAAATTTCGTCGGCTGATTATCCATGCGGTCCAGCAAGTCGCGCACTTTTCGGATCACTACATCGCGACGTCCCCAGGCCATGGTCGCGGCAAAAAATCCCGCCAGCAGCTGATCCTCCTTGTCATTGAATGCGTGCATAAATAGCACGGGGTCGTCATCGATGTATTCCGGCTGTTCGATGCGATCCACCCAGTGGTCTAAGAAAGGACGCAGCTCTTTAATTTGATCTTCAGAACGTTTTTGGAGCACAACTTCTACAGGTAAAAGGATTACGAATTAAACATCGTGTCATGCTGAACTTGTTTCAGCATCTAACTCTTATACTATTTAAAAACACAAGATCCTGAAACGAGTTCAGGATGACATGTTATTTTTATCTTTCCAATCTAAAGCTTTGTGAAGCGTCCACGCTTCACAGTAAGCTGCACGTTATAAGGTTATATTTCCAGTTCCTGCTGACCGTTATCGATATTCATCAATTTATCGGTGAGCTTGCGGTTGGCTTTCGGGAAGGGATAATCTTCCAGCTCGTCGATTGAAATCCAGCGAATTTCCTGGCTGGTTTTGGGTTTTGGATCCCCACCTTCCAAAGCGCACAAATACGCATGCATCGTAATCTTAAAGTGGGAATACGCATGATCGAGTTTCATAAACGGTTTGGTGATGGAAACCTCAACCCCCAGCTCTTCTTTGAGTTCACGGATAACCGTTTCTTCCATTTCTTCACCGTCATCCTGCTTGCCACCGGGGAATTCCCACATGCCGCCCAGCATCGCATCTTCGGGACGCAGAGCAATGAGCACCTCGTCATCATCATTCATAATAATACCTACACCAATTTGGTGATGCGGTCGTTTTTTGGCCGGTGATTTATAAGGAATTTCATCGGTTTTGACCGTTTTATAAGCCACACAATTTGCTTGCAGCGGGCACTTCTCACAATCGGGATTGGATGGAGTGCAAACGGTTGCGCCGAGTTCCATCACCGCCTGATTAAAATCACCGGGACGCTCATCCGAAATCAAATCGTCGGCATAATCCTGAATAGTGTTCTTCGTCTTGGTACTGCGCACATCATCCTCAATACCGAAATAGCGACTTAGCACACGAATTACATTACCATCCACAACCGCATGCTTTTTTTGATAGGCAATACTCAGCACGGCCGAAGCGGTGTAAGGTCCCACACCTTTGAGCTCATTAATTTCGTCCCACGTATCGGGCACCTTGCCGTCAAATTCTTCAACCACCAGTTTCGAGGCATCGTGGAGATGGCGGGCGCGGCTGTAATATCCGAGTCCTTCCCACACTTTGAGTACGTCTTGCTGATCGGCCTCGGCCAGATCATGCACAGTGGGGAAGCGCTCCATAAATCGCTCGAAATAGGGCGTGGCCTGATCGACGCGCGTCTGCTGGAGCATAATCTCGGAGATCCATATTTTATAGGGATCGCCGCAATCGCGCCACGGCATATCGCGTTTATTTTTGTCGTACCAAGCCAACAAATTATTCTGGAAATCGGTATCGGTCAAAGGACTAAAACAGATCAGAAAAGTTAAAAAGAGTACTAATTGCCCGAATTTTCGCGCTGGGTATTTTCAACTACTTTAATGGTAATGTCAGTAGATTTTGCCGCCCCATACTGGTCGGTGGCAATAACCCGGAACTGATTTTCTCCCACCTGACGAGCTTCCGGGGTCCAGCTGAACATCCCCGTTGATTCATTAATCGAAGCTCCGTCCGGCATATCCACACCCAGAAACCGTACCAGATCTTTATTCATTCCATCGGGATCGGTAGCCTGAATAGGCAGGGTAAACTCTTCGCCCACGGGAATGCTGATCGGCCGAATGGGTGCAAACCGAGGTGGTGCATTAAACGACCGAACCTCGATATTAAAGCTGGTGCTGTCGGTTTGTCCGCCGCTGGCCGTAGCTATCAATTTCACCGTGTGTTGCCCAACATCATCCGAAGTGGGTTGCCAGTAAAAACTGTTTCCGCGCACGCTGGCGTTGCTGATATCCCGAGAGTTATAAGTGATTTTAACAGCATTGGCAGGCACATTCCCATTAAAAGTAATCGGCAACAATAGTGGTTTGGAATGCGGTACATTTTGATTGGGGATCTCCTGTAAACTCAGTGTGCCCGAAAAATTTACTTGGTTGTTGCTACTTTGCTGTGACCCTGTATTCTGAGCCGAAGATGTAACCTTGCTTATTTGATTATATTCGCACAGCCAGAGAACACCTTTGGCAACGGTAAAGTAATTATTTGCCTTGCGATCTTTCTTCCAGAGTTCGGGACTGCGATTTTTGTAGGATGTCCACAGCCGATTGGAGGTGCCGCGAATAATCAGCCAGTCGCCCCAGGCTTCAATTTTATTGACCGTTTCGCCGATGTTGCCCAGCCCGGCCAGGTTCGCCTTGGCATCAATCTCAAAAATATTTCCATCGGGATCCGAACCAAACAGCGTATTGTTGACGAGAAAAATCCGATTCAAGGGATGGGTTAAATCAACCGTTTGTTGCAGCGAAATTTCTTTGGATTCGGGATCTTCTTTAAACCGATATAATTTTTTGTCTTTTGAAAGCGCAAAGAGCTGGTTGCCGCTTACTTCCAGATCCCGAATAAAGACATCGCTTAATTTCGAGCGATTTACAAATGTAACCGTCGAATCAACTGATGCGGGAGTGCGCAGTGACAATTTGCCGATGCCCTTATCACCGAGTGCCACATACAGGTTTTGTCCAATGCGTTTGGCATCCAGCGGATTGGTGGGAAGATATGTCGATGAATATACGCCCAGCACCGAAGTGGGTTCGAGCACGGTAAGTCGACGGCTGTCACCGAATAGGTATGCAAAGCGGATATCGGCCGTTACCGTATTGCCGCGCTGTTCCATCCCCGTTGAGGAATACAGCCACTGCAGCGTATCGGGATGTGTTCGAAAAACCGCCATGCCTTCGGAATCCGACAGCGCATACAGGTGTGCGGGAGAGCTATCCATGGTAATCATGGACGGAATCTCCATCACATAGGAATAATCTTTCTCGAGGGTGGGTTGGGCGACCGTGGTTGTAGCAATTGTGAATAGAAAAACGGAAAATAATACTGACCAAGATGTCTTCATAAAATTATAACCAATGATGTCGTTGATACCAGTGAATTGTGCGCGAAATACCTTCGCCCAGCGAGTATTCGGGCACATAGCCAAGTTCCTTTTCGGCCTTTTCGCTGGAGCAAGTCCATTCTAAAATAAGTTCTTTTGCTTTTTCTCTGTTTAGAACGGGATAAATTCCAAAAAATGATGCAGTTTTTTCAACCGTACCGGCGATTTTTTTTACAAACTTAGGTTTCACATAAATCGGCACCGTCTTTTTACCCAACACTTTGGATGTAGTTCCCCGAATCTCATTCCAGGTGTGCACCTTATCATCCGTAATAAAATAGGTGTGCACGCCCGGTCTTTTATGGGCAGTCGCTTTTAGGATGCCATTTACTACATCACCTACATAAACCATTGAAATGCGCGGTCGTTCGCCGTTGCCGATGATGGGGCAGATGCGCTTATTCATCATCTTGAAAAAGGCATAGATCTGATCTTCGCGCGGACCGTAAACTGCCGGGGGACGTAAAATAGTGATGGAGGTTTCATCATTCGCCAGCTCGTGAACTTTTTGCTCCATCTCTTTTTTTGATTTTCCATAATTGCTAACGGGATTCATCGGCTGATCTTCGGTAATCGGTCCGTTTTCACTGGGCCCTACCGCTGCAAGTGATGAAAGTACTACTATTTTGGGGACGCCTTCCTTTTGGGCAATGCGCAACAGGTTTTCGGTGGCATCCACATTGGCATGCCGTAGCTGATCGTAGGAGGAGGCCATGACACGGCCGGCGATATGAAAAATAACATCCACATCTTTGACTGCCTTTTTAAGCACAGCGAGGTCATCAAGATCACCTTTGACGCGTGTAAATTCTTTGCCCTTGAGCCACTTTTCGTTGTTGCGAATCAGGCAGCGAACGTCTGAATATTCCTCTGATTCGATTAAACGGTCTGCCAGGTGGCTTCCAATAAAACCAGTTCCGCCAGTTACGAAGGCTTTCATCAAATTTTGTATATTTGGGAGCTTTACGAGATTCTAATCGGCGCCTGTAACGTTGGTTTTGAAGAACAAAAAAGTCCAAAACCAAACGCCGATTACACGAATTAAGTTATTAATGCTTATAGAAATAAGTAATCTTGACGCTCCGTTAAGATACAAATATGAATGATGTATTGGAAAATTTATGAGTGATCTTCGAGTAGCAATTTTCACTGGAAATTATAATCACATTCAGGATGGGGTTTCGCTTACGCTCAATCGGCTGGTGGCTTTCCTGGAAGACAACAATATCCCCGTTATTGTTTTTGGTCCCACCGTTGATGAGCCTGAAATCAATCACGAAGGAGAGTTTGTTTCGGTGCCGTCGGTACCGATGCCGGGTCGTCCGGAGTATCGTATTACGGTGGGATTTCCGGAGTCTGCCCAGAACCGACTGCGCGAATTTGATCCCACCCTAATTCATTTGGCTACTCCCGATGTACTGGGATTTCGAGCAATGCGCTGGGCGCAGGCCAACGATATTCAGATTGTATCCTCGTACCATACGCATTTTACCAGCTATTTAAAGTATTACAACCTGGAGATGTTGAAGCTGCTCGGCTGGAAGTATCTGGGGTGGTTTTACAGCCAGTGTAAGCACATTTATGTGCCTTCTCCCTCAATGGCCGATGAACTCAATGAAGAGGGCATTGATGAAGGTATCCGTATTTGGGCGCGTGGTGTAAATACTGATGATTTTAATCCCAGTTTTCGAGATATGGAATGGCGTCGCTCGGTGGGTTTTGAGGATAATGAAAAAGTCGTCACCTTTGTTTCGCGTCTGGTGTGGGAAAAAAATCTCCAGACCTTTGTGGATACGATCAAAAAGCTGCAGCAAACGCACTCCGATGTACGGGCAATGATTGTAGGTGATGGTCCTGCTAAAAAAGAGCTCGAACACATGTTGCCGAAGGCTCATTTCACCGGATTTGTTACCGGCGATGATTTGAGTTGTGCTTATGCCAGCAGTGATGTGTTTCTGTTTCCGTCCGAGACCGAAACCTTTGGTAATGTGACACTGGAGGCGATGTCGAGCGGATTGCCGTGCGTGGTAGCCGATGCTACGGGCAGCCGGTCGCTGGTAGAGTCGGGGGTCAATGGATTTTTAGCGCCCCCCCGAGATACCAAGGCTTTTGCCGAACGGGTATCCCAAATTATAGACGATCATTCACTTTGGAAAGAAATGGGGCAGGCTGCTCGGCAAAAGGCTATTGCCTATTCTTGGGAAAATGTGAACGGACAGCTGCTCGAAAACTATCGCGAAGCGATGGAAGAACCACGTCCGGCGCTCAAATTTTAGATCTAATGTTGGTAGGAAAGCGTTTTCTTGTATGAAAATTATAGATGTTGCCGAATTTTATACCGATCAGGGTGGGGGCGTAAAAACCTATATCAACCAAAAGCTTGAAGCGGGAGCAAAGCATGGGCACGAAATTGTGATTGTTGCTCCAGGTGAAGACTGGGGCACCGAAGAGCGTTATGGCGGCCGGGTCATCTGGGTAAAAGGTCCGCGGCTGCCGGTTGATCCGCGCTATTATATTCTGTGGAGAGAAAAGGCGGTACATCGCATTCTGGATGATGAGCAGCCCGATGTGGTGGAAGGGTCTTCGCCATGGACGGGCGGATGGTTTGTAGCTCGGTGGGGCGGACAGGCATTAAAGTCGTTTATCTTTCATCAGGATCCCGTAGCCGTTTATCCCCAAACGTTGCTGAGCGGATGGCTGGGCCGCAACAGGGTGGATAAGCTGTTTGGTTTTTACTGGCGATATCTAGAAAAATTGAGCAATAATTTTGATATGACGCTCGTCAGCGGTGATTGGCTGGCCGATCGCATTGAAACCTTTGGCGTCAAAAATCCGGTACCCGTGCCATTTGGCATCGACAAAAGTTTTTTCAGCCCTGATAGGAGAGACGAGAAACTCCGAGCCGAGCTACTTGCCGATTTGGGATTGCCCGAAGAAGCAATCCTGCTGATTGCCATAAGCCGCCATCATCCCGAAAAGCGACTGGGCACAATTATCGAAGGATTTGAGAAGGCATCCCAGGATAAGCCCATGGGACTCATGGTTTTTGGGGATGGGCCAATCAGAAAATATATAAACTTTAAATCCCGGAATGTCGATAACCTGAAGATTATGGGTTTTACCGATAACCGGGAAAAGCTGGCGGATATCTTGGCGTCATCCGATTATTTTGTGCATGGATCATCGGCCGAAACGTATGGCATTGTAGTGGCTGAATCGATTTGTAGCGGCATTCCGGTGGTGGTACCCCAAAGAGGGGGAGCGGCAGACTTAGCAAGTCAAGGCTATGCCGAAACCTATGAGGGTGGTGATTCCCATACGCTGGCTGAAGCATTGAACCGAATTATTGAGCGTGATCGCAGTTCGATGGTTGACGCTTGTGAGGAAGCAGCCCAACACGAAGTGGGTACAATGGATGATCACTTTGAGCTGCTTTTTGATACCTATGAGGAGATGGTCGCGAAGCACGTGGCAAGCTCATAATCCTTTTTCAACTCTCAAACTCTTGTGCTATTGAATATCCTGTATGTTTCACATACTCATCCACCTGAGGGTGCTTTGGTTGATAATATCGGTGGTATGCAACGGGTTAGCTCCCAGCTGAATCAGGAGCTGGACAAGAAGCAATCGGTGAGTGTTTTTAACGAAGTGGTGAACGTTTTGCAGATTTTAACAGGCTGCAGACCATCTTCTTTCTTCTTAAAAATGTGATGCTCCTTCCCCAAAAGGCACAGAAAATTGATGCTGACATTATAATTTTCTCTTCGATGGTGACGGCCATTATTACCCTGCTTATAAAATACAGAGTGTCGGTGCCGATGGTTGCGATCTGTCACGGTCGTGATGCGGTGTTGCCAAATCCCATTTATCAGCGGGCAATTGCAAAGGCATTCGGATACCTTGATGGAATTATTGCGGTATCTCGGGCAACCGAAAAGGAATGCATTGAACGGGGAGCAGATCCCAACAAAACAGTCGTTTTACCGAATGGTATAAGTGAAGATTATTTTGGGGAATTGTTGGACAAGAATGAGGCTAGAAATCGGTTATATGAACTATTTGAGATCCCTAAATCGGATCAAAAGATATTACTTACCGTTGGGCGTTTTATAAAGCGTAAAGGTCACGAATGGTTTATCCGTGAGGTGATGCCCAAACTTGATGAAAACATTATTTATGTAACGATTGGTGATGGTCCTGAAGCTGAGGATATCAATAAATTAGTACAAACAGATTTATTCAGTGATCGCATATTTTTATTGGGTCAACAGCCCGACCAAATCCTAAAACATGTTTACGCTGCTGCTGATTTATTTGTGATGCCCAACATACCGGTTGAAGATAATATGGAAGGATTTGGGATTGTACTACTGGAAGCTAATATGGCTGGCACACCAGCCATTGCGGCCGATATCGAAGGTATTAAAGATGTGATTGCCAATGGTAAAAATGGGTACCGGGTTTCTCCTTTGGATGCCAATATGTTTGCCCAAAAAGTGCAAGAGATGCTGAAAAATGAATTGGAACATTTTTCTAAGCAAACGCGTAGTTATGTACGAGAACAGTTCAGCTGGCAATATGTTATCCAACGATATCTCGAATATTTACAATCTGTAATTCAACGTTTCTGAGTTAAGCATCGCGTTTTACAATATCTTATTCATAATTTGATTGATGCTTAATATGGAAGTATATTTACGTTGATAAGCACTCTTCAAAAAGCCGAACAAAGGACGAATGGCCCAATCCAATTCTGATGTAAAAACAAACGATATTTTTTCCAAGGCTTACGAGTTTACAAAAGCTGAAGAAATCAAAGAACAGGGGCTCTATCCCTATTTTAAGCCCCTGCAGGCAACTGATGGAACAACTGTTCAGATTGAGGGACGGGAAGTAATAATGGCCGGTTCGAATAATTACCTTGGATTGACCAACGATCCCAGGGTTATTGAAGCTGCACGCGATGTGATAACAACCTATGGAACGGGATGCACAGGATCTCGATATTTGAACGGCACGCTTGATCTTCATCTGGAGCTGGAAGAAAAGCTGGCCGACTTTATGCGTAAAGATGCCTGCGTGCTTTTCAGTACAGGCTACCAGACTAACGAAGGAGCGATCCAGACGATCGCCGGTCGTCGCGATATTATCTTTTCTGATAAAGATAATCACGCTTGTATTGTTTCGGGCACACTCGTTTCCAATGCCAAAACGATGCGTTACCAGCACAATGATATGGAACAGCTCGAAAAGCTGTTAGAACGTGCAGACGAAAAAGCAGGCAAAATAATTGTCAGTGACGGCGTATTTTCGATGTCGGGGACGATTGCCAAAGTACCCAGGTTGGTTGAACTCAAAGAGCGATATGGCGCACGGCTGTATCTTGATGACGCCCACGCTATTGGCGTTGTAGGAGAAGGAGGCCGCGGATCGGCATCTACTCATGGTCTGATGGATGAAGTCGATCTCATAAGCGGAACCTTTTCCAAATCCTTTGCTTCGCTGGGCGGTTTCTTGGTTGGAGATCAGGAAGTGATTGAATATATCCGCCACAATTCACCGGCTCATATTTTTAGTGCTTCCATGCCGCCCGCAAATGTTGCAACCGTACTGAAAGCGCTCGAAATTCTTCAGGAAGAGCCATGGCGACTAGAGCGGCTCGAAGAAATTTCCGATTATATGCGCAGCTCACTTCGGGAGATGGGCTTTAATGTTTGGACGAGCCAGACTCCGATTATTCCCGTTGTTATCGGCGAAATGGTAGATTGCTTTGAGTTTTGGAAAGGATTATTTGAAGCCGGTGTCTATGTCAATGCGGTTGTGCCTCCCGGTGTGCCGCGTGGTCAGTCGCTTGTTCGCACCAGTTATATGGCTACCCACACCGATGATCATCTCGACCGTATTTTGGAAGCCTTCCGAAAAGTCGGTATTGAACAGGGACTCATAGACCAAAATGGGCACTCCCTGTTGGAGGCCGACTAGGTTGTGGAAAATTTGCAGCGGATAAATGGCATCACGCTTGTAACCACTAAGCAGGAACGTAAGCAGTTTTTAAACTTTCCTTATCAACATTATGCTGATGATGAACACTGGATTGCTCCCTTAAAGATAGAGCAAAAGAAGCTCATTGATGAGGATAATAATCCGTTCTACGACGATGGAGACATCGCCCTTTTTCTTGCCGAGCAGGATGGCGAAATATGTGGTCGCATAGCCGCCATTCAAGATCGTCGATACAACGAACATCACGATAACAAAACGGGTTTCTTTGGTTTTTTCGAGTGTATTGATGATCAATCCGTAGCTAATTTGTTAGTAAAGGTGGCCTCCGACTGGCTTCGCGAGCGCGGGCATACCGATATTTTGGGTCCGGCTAATCCTAGCATGATGGATGAAATAGGCATTTTGGTGGATGGATTTGAATACGATCCCAGCATTATGATGCCATACCACAAGCCGTATTATGATACCTTGCTTAAAAATGCCGGGTTCGGGAAAGAGATGGATATGTATGCCTTTCGGGTGACGCAAGCTACAGTTAATTTGGATCGGATGTATCGTGCCGAAGAGATTATTAAGCGCCGCCTGCCGAAGTTCAACCTGCGCGAAATAGATCTTAAAAATCTGGATAAAGAGGTAGAAATCGTCAGGCATATTTTTAACAAAGCATGGTCCGGCAACTGGGGATTCATCCCGCTTAAAAAAGCAGAGCTCCAGGATATTGCTAAAGATTTAAAACTGATTTTAGATCCCAAAGTTGCCCATATAGCCGAAGTGGATGGAGAGCCGGTAGCTTTTTCCATCGCGTTGCCAGACTTAAATCAAGCGCTAAAGCATCTCGACGGGACGTTATTTCCCACGGGTATCTTCAAATTGCTTTGGCACCGCCGAAATATCAACCAAATTCGCACGGCACTGATGGGCGTGCTTCCCAAATATCAGGGCAAGGGTATTGATGCGATGCTTCACAAAGAGGCCATTGTAAACGGGAAAGAAGTGGGATATAAATCGTCCGAACTCAGCTGGGTGCTTGAATCTAACAAGACAATGATACAGGTGGCCGAAAAGATTGGCGCGCATATCGAAAAGACGTATCGGATGTACGCTCAGGAGCTATAAAACTGTGCCTCCCCTTTCATATTCTTCAGAGAGTGATATTTTGAGATCGAAATTAAAGTAGCTCCCCAAACTCCGAAATTTCCCAAAAATTTCCTACCTTTGAATTCTCGTTTATGCTTGCTTCTTTAAGTGAGGAGAAAAGAAATATGCATTAAAAATTGTTGGTTATATGAGTGAATCTCGTATCGAAAAAGATTCTATGGGAGAAGTAGAGGTGCCCAAAGAGGCCTATTATGGAGCACAGACACAGCGCGCAGTCGAAAACTTTCCGGTCAGTGATATTCGTTTCAGCAGAGCATTTATCCATGCACTGGGGATGGTCAAAAAAAATGCCGCCAAGATTAATGCTTCGCTGGGAGAATTTGACAAGGAGATTGCTGAAGCGATTCAACAGGCTGCCCAGGAAGTGATGGATGGCAAGCATGACGGTGATTTTCCCATCGATATTTTTCAAACCGGTTCGGGAACGTCCACCAATATGAACGCCAACGAAATTATTTCGCGGCGCGCGAATGAGCTCAAGTCCGAAGGTATAGACACGGATATTCATCCCAATGATCACGTGAATTATGGACAGAGCTCTAACGATGTTATTCCCACTTCTATTCGACTGGCCGCGGTGTTGGGCGTTAAAAATGAGTTAATTCCTGCTATGTCGAAACTGCGAAAAGCCTTTTTAAACAAGGGGTCGGAATTTGCCGATGTGGCCAAAACGGGCCGTACGCACCTGATGGATGCGATGCCTGTTACGATTAAACAGGAATTTGACGGCTATGCGCGGCAGCTTGAATTAGGTGTTGAGCGATTGGAAACGGCACTCGATCGTATGACCGAACTTCCGCAGGGGGGTACAGCCGTTGGAACAGGGTTGAATACCAATCCGCAGTTTGGAGCAGAGATGGCGAAAGCTTTTTCTGAAGAAACAGGCATCAAATTTCGTGAAGCGGAAAACCATTTTGAGGCACAGTCCACGGTGGATGCACCCGTAGAACTTAGTAGTCAGCTTAAAACTATTGCAGTGGGACTCATGAAAATAGGCAATGATCTGCGCTGGATGAACTCCGGACCCAACAGTGGAATTGGCGAAATCAAACTGGAAGCTTTGCAGCCGGGCTCATCCATTATGCCGGGTAAAATCAATCCGGTGATTGAAGAGTCGGTGACGATGGTTTGTGCACAGGTTATCGGTAATGATTCAGCCATTACCGTGGCGGGACAATCCGGAAACTTTGAACTTAACGTGATGTTGCCGGTCGTTGCTCATAATTTACTGGAATCTATTAAGATGTTGAGTAATGCGGTTGCTAACTTTGCTGACCGCTCGGTTTCTCGATTGACGGTAAACCGCGAACGTATTGCCGATATGGTCGGACGTAATCCAGTGTTGGTTACGGCACTCAATCCTCTTATCGGGTATGACAACGCAGCCAAGATTGCCAAAAAAGCATTTAAAGAGGAGCGACCGGTCAAAGAGGTAGCACGTGAGATGACTGATCTCAGTGACGAAGAGTTGGATCAGGCACTGGATCCCATTAAAATGACCAAGGGCGGATTTATGGAATAACATGAATTTCTCACCGGTTTTTAAGGTCGCACAGTTTTAACAGAAAAACAGATATTATGGCACGTACTCAAACCAAGAAAAAAGGTAAAAAATCGTCTGCAGATTCTTACACCAAAGAGCAGAAGCAGGAGATTCTCAATGACTATAAACTGGCGGTAAAAAGTAGAGAAGCTTCATACATCGGCCGGAAAGAAACACTCACTGGCAAAGCCAAATTCGGGATTTTTGGAGATGGCAAAGAGTTGCCTCAGATTGCAATGGCAAAATATTTTAAAGATGGTGATTTCCGTTCGGGATATTATCGGGATCAGACATTTATGATGGCGATAGATCAGATGTCGGTGCAGCAGTTTTTTGCCCAGCTGTATGCCCATGCCAATCTGAATGAAGAACCACAAACAGGCGGACGGCAAATGAATGGCCATTTTAGTACGCGTAGCCTCAATAAGGACGGGAGCTGGAAAGATTTAACTGAGATGAAAAATACATCGCCGGATGTTTCACCCACTGCGGGACAAATGTCGCGTTTGTTGGGGCTGGCGCAGGCATCGCAAATTTACCGCGACCATGATAACCTTTTGGATAAAGAGGAGTTTCAAAAGTTTTCTGATGCCGGTAATGAAATCGCTTGGGGTACCATTGGAGATGCCAGTACCTCGGAAGGCGTTTTTTGGGAGACCGTTAATGCTGCAGGGGTATTGCAAGTGCCTATGGTGCTGTCTGTTTGGGATGACGGATACGGTATTTCTGTTCCCCGCGAATATCAGACCACCAAAGAAAGTATTTCTGATGTGCTGGCCGGATTTCAGCGCACCGAAGAGAAAGATGGACTCGAAATTTTGACTGTCAAAGCCTGGGATTATCCCGCACTGATGGGAACCTATGAAAAAGCGGAACGCATTGCCCGCGAAGAACACGTGCCGGTGCTGGTTCACGTGCAAGAGGTTACTCAGCCGCAGGGACACTCCACATCCGGATCGCACGAGCGCTACAAGTCCGAAGAGCGCCTGGAGTGGGAAGAAGAATTTTGCTGTATCAACAAGACGCGCAGCTGGCTGCTTGATGAGGATATTGCCACGGAAGATGAAATAGCTGAGATCGAGGAAGAGGCGAAAACCGAAGCGAGCGATGCCCAAAAAGCAGCTTGGAACGCATTTAAGGGTGAGCTGAAAGAGGAATTAGAAACGGTTAGTGGCCTAATTGACGAGCTTGCTTCGGAAAGTGCAAGTGCCAACGAGCTGAAAAAAATCAAAAAGCAGATGTCGGCGCCGTTGGTGCCACTCCGCAAATATATTGTTTCAGGGGCTCGCAAAGCATTGCGAATAGTCCGGAATGAAGAACTCAACAGCAAAAAGAAATTACAGCAGTGGCTGAACGAAAGTAACGAAGCAAATAAAGAGCGATATGATACGCATCTGTATAGCGAAACAGAAGATTCCCCGCTGAATGTCAAAGAGATTCCCCCCACATATCCCGATGATCCCGAGGGCGTTGACGGCAGGGTGGTACTCCGTGACAATTTTGACGCCCTTTTTGAAAAATATCCCGAGACCCTGGTATTCGGTGAGGATACCGGAAAGCTCGGCGATGTAAACAAGGGACTCGAGAATATGCAGGATAAGTACGGTGAATTGCGTGTCCGTGATACGGGCATTCGTGAGGCTACCATTTTGGGTCAGGGCATCGGGATGGCGCTCCGTGGTCTGCGACCCATTGCGGAAATTCAGTATCTGGATTATCTGCTGTACTGTTTCCAGGGATTGAGTGATGATCTTGCTACAGTGCGCTATCGAAGTATGGGCGGCCAAAAAGCACCGCTTATTGTGCGTACGCGGGGACATCGACTCGAAGGTATCTGGCACACCGGTTCGCCGATGGGGATGATCATCAATGGCGTGCGTGGCATTCACGTATGTGTACCTAGAAATCTGACTGATGCAGCGGGGATGTACAATACATTGCTACAGGGCGATGATCCTGCGCTGATGGTTGAGCCGCTCAATGCCTATCGTTTGAAAGAAGATATGCCGGAGAATCTCGGCGAATTTACGGTTCCGCTGGGTATTCCGAATGTGATTTCCGAGGGTACCGACATCACGATTGTGTCATACGGATCAACCTGCAATATTTGTGAATCGGTACTGCCCGAACTTGAAGAAGTCGGCATTTCAGCCGAGCTGATTGACGTTCGCACGCTGCTGCCGTTCGATCGCAATCACGATATTGTGAAGTCCCTCGAAAAGACCAACCGCATTTTGTTTGTGGATGAAGATGTGCCCGGCGGCGCGTCGGCCTTTATGATGAACAAGGTGATCCAGGAACAGAAAGGTTATTATTATCTGGATTCTGAGCCGCAGTGTCTCACGGCAAAAGAGCACCGCGCAGCCTACGGGTCGGATGGAGACTACTTCTCCAAACCCAACGAAGAGGATATTTTCGAAGCAGTTTACGCGTTGATGAATGAAGCAAATCCGGCGAAATATCCGGGGATTTATGAGTAGTTAGTTACCAGCTGGGACCCTGGTTCCTAGATGGACTCCACCTCTGAGGTGGCGTCCATCTGAAAACGATATTTCGTTGGTTGGCTGGGTTTGTCGTTTGGCGAATGGAAAGGCGCCTTAGTTTGACCCATTCTCTGACTCCTTCCCTACAAATATGGAAGGAGAACTCTTTACCAGCATTTGTCCCATTCAAGAAAAAGTCCTTCTTTGTTTATAGCTACTCATCTTAACTTTTAGAAGGAGTTTCTATGAAACCTATCTCGATGTTTTTCACCTTTGTTTTGGTAGCTTTTTTAACCTTTAATGCCCATGGCCAGTATCCCGAAGCGGATCAGATAGAAACTAAAAACGGAAATCTTACCGTCCAGCCGATTCAGCATGGAACACTCGTACTCAGCTGGAATGGGCAAGATGTCTATATCGATCCCACTGGTGGTGCATCCGCATTTGAAGGGTTGGAATCCCCCGATGTAGTTCTGATTACCCACGCTCATGGTGATCACATGGATCCAGAAACGCTCAAAGCCTTGGATACGGAAGAAGTCAAAATAGTTGTTCCCCAGTCGGTGGCAGATGAACTTCCCGATATGTTCAGTGATCAGCTGGTGATTTTGGATAACGGGGAGAATGCGAGTCAGTCCGGCATAGACATCAAAGCAGTTCCGATGTACAACTTGCCGGAAAGCGATGATGCCTATCATCCAAAAGGGTGGGGTAACGGCTACGTACTTACTTTTGCTGATAAACGCGTGTATATCTCTGGCGATACTGAAGGCATTTCTGAAATGCGCTCACTTGAAAATATTGATGTCGCTTTCGTCTGCATGAATTTGCCCTATACTATGGATGTGGAACAGGCCTCAGACGCGGTGCTCGATTTTGCCCCTGAGATTGTGTATCCCTATCACTATCGCGGACAGGATACCGAAAAATTCAAGCAGATGGTGATCGAAAAGAATGACGATATTGAGGTTCGACTTAAGGATTGGTATCCGGAAAGGTAGCTTGGAAATTTGCAGGGCTATCATCTAAAAATGCCCTCTGACAATTTAAAAGTGTGGGGCATATTTCTCAGAAAAGGGAAATGGCTTTCTATTTCTGTAACAACAGCTGATCATTACCATTGCGGACGGCCACATAGATATCAACTTTGCCATCCCCGTTATAGTCGGCCAGTTCCAGATCCATAGTCTGAGGGAAGAATTCGTCGGGAATCCAATCGTCGGTATGATCGCTAAAAAAACCATTGCCGTTATTTAGCAAAATGCGGATGCCACCGTTGTAATTTCCGACGGCAATATCCAGATCGTTATCTCCGTCAAGATCGGCAAATTGCGCAACAAAGGAGTCAATGGTCAGCGTAGGTAGGCGATCGGCGGTACCATCCGAAAAGAAGCCACTGCCGTCGTTTATGAGCAACCGATCTTGGGGGGCGGCGCTTCCGGAAAAGTTAGAGTTTGCTACATAGAGATCGAGATCGCCGTCATTGTCAACGTCTGCCAGTGCAGTTTCGCGACTCTCTTCGGCTTGATTCAAAAAAGCATATCGCGTGGATTGATCCGTAAAAAAGCCCGTGCCGTTGTTGATTAAAATTTTGTTGGGCCCTTCGTTGGCCACGATAATATCCGGACTGTTGTCGCCGGTAATGTCTCCGAAGGTGACATCTTGGGTGACGTCCGAAATTTGTGGTAATCGCTGGGAGGTTTGGTTGCTGAAAAAACCATTGCCGTTATTTTGCAGAAGCTGATTTTGTCCATTGCCTCCAATCAAAATATCAAAACTTCCATCTTCGCCGATATCAAACACATCGGCAGAGGTAAAATTACCTGTTACGGAGATGCGATTGCTTATATCGGAGTAGGTACCGTCGCCGTTATTCATGGCTAACTCACTGGTTTGGGAGCCGTTGGTCGGAGAAAACAGGTCGGCAAAGGTATCGCCATTAAAATTGGATGCCACGATATCTCGGGAATCCAGTGGCTGATCGGTCAGGAAGCGACTCTGAAAATTTCCCGAACCGTCATTGATAAGCAATTTATTTGTTTCGAGCTGCATAGCAACAGCCAGATCAAGATCACCATCATTGTCAATATCAACGGCCGTTACACCGTGAGAAGTTGTCGATAGACCACTCGGTAAGTTCGAAGAGCTGGCAAGTTGAAAGTTCGAGGTTGTATCGGGATCGGAGCCCGGATCATCAGGGGAAGTTAAATCCCAGTTGCAGGAGCTACTGGATAATCCGAATAGAACAATACATATAATGATTAAAGAGTAGCGCATATCAGGATGTTCAGTTTATTGGGATAACGATGATCTAACCCATTTCGTACGTGTAGCATCACAATTATAGAGTATATAAGCAACCGGATGTTACAAGTTTTGTATTGCAGAAGATCTACCCGATGACCAGAAGGTCGATAATCACAAACGCCCAGACAACCGGCAGATATCCAAAAGAGGCAAACATCAGTTTTTTGGCGGATGGTTTATCTCGTTTTGCCACAAAGACGACGCCATAATACAGAAAAACGAGGCTGCTGAGTAGTGCTCCTGCCAGATAAATCCAGCTGTTCATCCCCACAAAATAAAGTCCATAACAGACCGGCAGCAAAGCAACAAGGCAGGGCAGAATTAGGGCCGAGGCCTTGTATCCCTTTGGATCATTTTTGGGCAGCATCTGAAAGCCGGCGGTGGAGTAATCATCCTTGCACACCCAGGCGATAGCCATCACGTGCGGAATCTGCCAGAGAAAGACGATACCGAAGAGAATCCACATGGCAGTGCTGCCCAGATGTCCGGTTGCGGCCGCCCAGCCGCCTACAGGGGGCAGTGCCCCGGGGATAGCTCCGATGAATACGTTAACGACTGATACGCGCTTCATGGGCGTATAGATGCCGAGGTAGATCAGGGTGGTGAGCAGCGATACGAGCCCGGCTACGAAATTGACGACGGACATCAGATAGATGAGTCCTCCGAAGATTAAACTCAGGGAAAAGATGACGCTTTGCTTGGGGCTGATTTTACTTGCTGGCACCGGACGTTTTTTGGTGCGCTTCATCTTGCCGTCGAAACGCCATTCTAAAAACTGATTGTGCGCGGCCGTTCCTGATGCGATAAGCCAGGTCCCAAATGTAGCGTGCAGCATGGTGATATAGTTGATTCCGCTCCCGGATCCCAGGATGAAACCAATGAGCATACTGGCCAATACGGTAAGCGTAATGCCGGGCTTGGTAAGCTCGTAATAGGCGGCGATCTTTTCCGTATTCAGAAACTTTGAAAGGGTGAAATCTGTGCTTAACTTCATGCCGAGCTGTGATTTTAAGAGGCCTTAAGGTATCATTTTTTTTTGAAAATTGTTACTCTCTGAAAGTATAAATCAATTTTATCCCGAGAACCATTCGGGGATTAACGCAATACGATTATGAAACTGAATACCTATCAAAAAGTGGCATTAACAACGGTTGGCGCTACCGTCTTTCTCATTTTTGTAGGGGGATTGGTACGTGCCTCTGGCGCGGGGCTGGGATGCCCCGATTGGCCCAAATGCTTTGGCCTGTGGATTCCGCCTACCAGCGCTTCTGAGCTGCCCGCCCAGTTTGATCTGTCGCAGTTTAATGTCTTTAAAACGTGGACTGAGTATATTAACCGACTGATCGGCGTAATTATCGGATTGCTTATTACAGCCACGTTTGCGTTGTCATTTCGGTATCGCAAAGAAAATCCGGTGGTAATGTACAGTTCCGCGGCCGCATTTGTTCTGGTGGTTGTGCAAGGCTGGCTGGGTGGACAAGTGGTAATGACGGGACTCAGCGAGTGGTTGATTACGCTGCACATGCTGCTGGCGATGATCATTATGATGGTATTGATTTATGCCGTATTCAAGGCTTCGCAAGAGCAATTGCGTGTACATATTTCTAAACCAACAAGCCGGTGGCTATTTATCGCAATGGGGATTTTAATCACTTGCACCTTTGTACAGCTTGTATTCGGCACGCAGGTACGGGAGATGATCGATGTGCTGAAAAACTTGGCTGACCCACCACCCAGAGAAACATGGATCTCACGCGTGGGATTAATTGATGAAGTTCACCGATCGTTTTCTTGGTTGGTGTTAATAGCCGGAGGCGCTGTATTTTATTTAACGTACTGGTGGGCGGAAAATAGGATCCTCAAAAAAATGGGGATGACTGTTTTTGGGCTCATTCTGCTTCAGATTGCAACGGGTGTTGGTCTTTGGTATTTGGCATTACCGCCTGTTTATCAGGTGATCCATTTGACGGGAATCGCCTTTCTCATAGCATTTGAATTTTTGTTGCTCTTGCTGGTGATGAATTCTGATGAAACCCTGCCTGATTTGTAATTTTTGACTGTTCGGGAGTGTAACTCCCTCACAGCTTAGGTAATGCTAGGTAATGCACTGACAGGAGAGAGCTTCCCTCTCAATTTTCTGCAATTTGTACTTAAAAAGAAAAGCCGATCAGAGTTTCCCCCAATCGGCTTTGAAATCCTGCAAAAGTATAAGCTGCTAGAATGCCGGCATCACTTCGGGGCGGAATAAGGTATCGAGGAGCGTAAAGCCCACCAGCAGTGCAAAAAATGCAAGTGATGCTACAAGTAGCAATGTATTGAACTGGTCATCCCAGTAGAGATTCATAAAAAATGCAGCTACCAAGGTTGCCTTAAAAATAGCGATCCCCATGGCAACGATAATTGACCATGGCCCCGGAATATGGATGTAATGCACTGCTACCGTTAAAATCGTCAGGATAAATAAACCTCCTGCGACGCTGAGTAATGTTTTGTCTGTTGATATGTGATGTCCGCTCATGAGCTAAAAAATGTTTAGAGTTATCAATCAATAAGGTAGAAGAGTGGGAAGAGGAAAATCCAGATGATATCGACAAGGTGCCAGTAGAGGCCGGTGATTTCGACCGGAGTATAATACTCACTGTCGAAGTGCCCTTTCAGAGATCTCCATAGCAGCCAGGCCATTAGACCAATTCCAATCACAACGTGGATACCGTGCAGGCCGGTCATCAGGTAATAGAGGCTAAAAAAGACGTTGGCCTTTGGATGGTCAATACCTTCGAAGGAGTAAAATTCGCCCGGAAAAATGCCGAGATGAAACTTGTGGGTCCACTCGAAGTATTTAATTACCATAAATACAGCGGCCAGCGCCAGCGTAATACCCAGATTGATGGCAATATTTTTCTTCTGGTTAAGCTGTGCTGATTTAATAGCCATGGCAACCGTAAGACTACTGCCGATAAGAACGACTGTATTTACACTGCCCCAGAGTGTGTTAAGCTCTTCAGAAGCCAGTGTAAATAGTTCGGGATGCCACAAGCGATAGACAATATATGCTGCAAAGAGTCCGCCAAAAAAGAGGATTTCTGTAACCAGAAAGATCCACATTCCCATTTTGGCCGCATCGAATTGCTGTTCGGCATCCACAAAGTGGTGCTGCATAAATTGTGACGATGCAGATGATGAATGATTTGCCATAATCAGGTTGTACTGTGTTATAAATTCGGTTTCAATTATTCGGCACTAAATTCTTTGCCTTCTTGGGTTACTTCAACATCTTCGTCATGGCCGTGTCCGTTGCCCGATTCTGCAAGTCCAAGCTGGAACTCTTCCATCGGTTTGTGATAGTCGTAAGGACCATTCACAATGACCGGGGTATGATGAAAGTTGTGCAGCGGAGGCAAAGGTGGTACTTGCCATTCGAGTGCCCGGCTACCCCAGGGATTGGGAGAGGCTTTTTCTCCTGTGAAGAGAGATTTCATCAGGTAGTAGAAGATCATCACAAAGCCCAGGCCCAGGATATATGAACCGATGGTCGAAACCTGATGGAAAGATTGAAACTGCTCGATGTAATTGAAGTACCGCCGGGGCATGCCTTGCGAGCCCATCA
>CAZBCG010000016.1:0-58975 GCA_964490705.1 uncultured Balneolaceae bacterium
AAAGAAGTCGAATTTTATTACGATGAATTTGGCGGAAGCTCAATTAACTTTGAAATTCGTTTTTGGGTGAATTTTAAATCCAATTCTGATTTTTTGTCTGCCCGCAGTGATGCTATAATAGCCATTATGAAAGCATTCGAAGAAACTGATATTATGATTCCGTTTCCCATACGTACGCTGGATTTTGGAGTTCGGGGTGGAGAAAAGCTGAATGCAATGTTACAGAAAAATGCAGATAGATAGGGCAATTCCTAGAAACCTGATTCGGTTTTTATCCCAAAAAAGAAAATGCCAAGCTGATAAGGCTTGGCATTTTTTTAGTGCGAATGTGATAAAACCACTCTCCATGTCATCCTGAACTTGTTTCAGGATCTACAAGAACACCTAAACTATCTCAAAAGTTATCGTATCTATGGATAGCAGCACCACTATTTATTTCAGATGTTCGATCAGATAGTTGGTATAAGTTTCGTAAAGCAGGTAGTAGCTGGGGGTGTTAAAGGCAACACCGTGAGCACCCGGGGGATAGATCCGTAAATCGGCATCAATACCGTTGCTGGTGAAGGCCGTCATCAGCTGCATCGTGTTTTGAACATGCACATTTTCATCCATCGTGGAATGAGAAAGCAGCAGGTTGGCATCGAGATTTTTGGCATGTGTTACCGGGGCACTTTGTTCGTAGCCTTCTTTGTTGTTTTCGAGCAGTCCCATATAGCGTTCGGTATAGATGCTGTCATAAAATCGCCAGTCGGTAACGGGGGCGGTTGCAACGCCTGCTGAAAATACCTCTGGATGGGTAAGCAGGGTGTAGGTCGTCATGTATCCGCCGTAACTGTGCCCGCGGATGGCCATATTGTCGCCGTCGATCCAGTCTTTTTCGGCCATATGTTTTACCGTCTCTACAAAATCGTGGGCCTCCCATTTGCCGAGCTGTTTATACACTATTTTTTCAAATTCCGAGCCATATCCGCCGCTGCCGCGGTTGTTTACGTTCACGACTACAAAACCTTCTTGTGCCAGATATTGATTCCAACCGCTGGACTCCCATTCATTATATACGCCCTGCGATCCGGGTCCGCCATAAATATTGAGTACCAAAGGATAGGTTTTGGTCGAATCAAAGTCGAAGGGTTTAATCATGTACCCATCCAATTGTTGACCATCGGAGGTTGTAAATGAAAACAACTCACGCGGCGAATACTTGTTTGAAGACACAAATTCATCAACGGATGCATTATTCTCGAGCACTTCAATCTGTCCCTTCATGGTATTCCAGAGTTCAACCTGAGTTGGGGTTGATGTATTGGAGTAGCGATTAATAAAATACTTGCCGTTCGAGCCCATGCTGATGTCGTGCGTACCCTCGGCTGTGGTATGCTTCATCTTATTGCGGCCGCTAAAATTAATGGAATACAGGTGCCGCTCGAGGGGAGAGGTCTCGGTGGAATTGTAATAAATTCGGTTATTGCGATAATCAACGGTATGCACGTAGGTGACTTCCCAATTGCCGTCGGTCACCTGATTTTTAACTTCACCGTCGTAGCCGTAGCGGTAGATATGGCTCCAGCCATCGCGATCCGAAATCCAGAAAAATTCTTCGCTGTCTTTGGGGAAGAAAAACAGGTGATCAATGCCCGCAAAGAAATCAAACACGTCAATCCAGGCATCCGATTGTTCCTCCATCACGAGACGACTGTTGCCGGTATTAATGTCATTGAATTGCAGTTTTAGATAATTTTGAGCACGATTCAGATGCACAATAGCCAGCTTGTCATTGTTGGCCGTCCAATAGATGCGCGGGATGTATCCGCCCTCGGGGATATCCATCCACTGCTGATCGGTTGTTTCAATATTAATGATCCCAATTTTTACCTTGGGATTTTCGTCGCCCACTTTGGGATAGGGGATTTTCTCGTACTTGGGATGCTGGCTGGAATAGTCCGTCATCTGGAAAATGTTAACGTGCCGTTCATCGGTTTGCCAATAGGCAATATGTTTGCTGTCGGGTGACCATGTCCATGCCTGTGCCAGTCCAAATTCTTCTTCATAGACCCAGCCAAAGCGTCCGTTATAGAAATATTCTTGAGCACTGTTGGTGAGTTGTGTTTCTTCTTCGGATGCCAAATTATACACAAACAGATCGCCATCACGTTCGTAGCCAATCTTTTGTCCATCGGGAGAGAGTTCGGCGGTTCGTGCATCCTCAACAAGAAGTTCCAGGGTACCATCTTCAATGGAATAAAGGTAGTAGTCCGAAATGCCTGAGTTACGATAGACAGGTCGAAAATTCGATCGAAAGACCAGATATTTTGAATCATTGGACCATTGGAATGACGAATATTCAAAGGTAGAATCCGAGTTGGGAAACGTATGCTCGGTATCGTTGAATATCAGCTCATCCTCTTGGATAGCCGGATCGTAAGCCCGAATCTCCATGCTCTCGGTCTCTTGGTTGTACTGCATGTATGAGTACCGGTTGCCGTTGTCAATCCAGGTAACATTTTCTGGCCCATTGGATCCACTGAGCTGACTGCTTTTTGATAGCGCTTCTTTGATACTTGAATATTGATCGCTCTGTTGCGCAAAGGCTTGCTGCTGGAATACGAATCCTGTCAACAGTAAACAAAGGATCAATAATTTGTGTGGCGATTTTGACACATTCATCATAATAGAGATCTGGTTAGGATAAATTCTTTTGGATTGGTTGAAGTAATCAAATATTGGACGGTGGGGCAAATAGAATTTCCAATTAACCGATGAGCACCTGGAAGACGATCATGAGGGCAATCGAAATAGTGATGGTTGTGGCAACGGTTGAGGCATTGGTTTCTTCAAGGGCGTCGGGGATGAGTTCGGCAAAAACCATCCAGATCATGGCTCCACTGGCAAATCCGAGTCCCATAGGCAGATATTGCTGAAATATTTCTACGAATAAAAAAGCAGGTACGGCCATCAGTGGTTGGGGCAGACTGGAGAAGATACTCCACCAGCCGGCTTTGGCCGCAGATGCGCCACGGGGAATGAGCACGAGACTTATTGCAAGGCCTTCGGGGATATTGTGCACAGCAATAGCCGTGGTGATAAATAACCCGAGATCGAGTCCGCCGCTGAAAGAGACGCCCACACTGACGCCCTCCGTAAAGGAGTGGAGCGTCATAATGCCCACGATGAGCAGCATCTTGGTGCTATCGGCCTTGTTGATATGCTTGATGGAAAAATGGTCATCGTATTTGTCGAGCACGCGTTGGCTTAGGATGATAAAGCCAAGTCCGATTATGATGCCCCAAAAGGTAAACCAAAGATCGTGGTTGAGTCCTTCGTAAATTAATCCAAAGCTGGCGGCCAGCATCAGGCCGGATGCGATGGCATTGGAGATCCCCAGCCAGTTACGGGTCAGATCTTTGAAGAAGAAAAAGGGAAGGGCGCCCAGCCCTGTTGCCACTGCTGTAATCAGGGCATAAAAGAAAACGTCGGTTGCCGGATGTTGGAGTAGCTCTGCCATAGGGATAATTATTTATGGAGCACAATATAAATAGCGCGCATTGCTAATCCAGCGGGATACTAAAATTTAGAATAGGATTAAATAGGGAAGTGATTAGTGATTTTTACTTTATTCCAACAGGTTGTCTGGCTTTAAAACTTTAACTTGTTCACCATAACTTCTGATAAGAGCCCTCAATTCATAATTAATTCTGAGATATAATTTAATTGTTATGGAGTTTTTATCTCTTTGTATAACTTCTTGAGATTCATGGATAGGTTTTGATAGAATATATTCTGATTAAGGATAGAAGAATTTAAGTTCTATCTCTTCTGGTTCTCCTACAAAACGACTTACTCCGATGGTATGTTTAAAAACGTCTTTTCGATTCCCCTTAAAATATCGATAGTCTTTTTGTTCGTTGAGTTCTAAGGATTGAATGCGATCTAACCCAAAGATACGTTCCTCCTCAGATCGTTCATCAAAGCCATATACATACCAACGGTCATCATATTCTTTCAGTAGGTAAGGATGTAACGCTCGTTCTTTCGTTTTTTTTCCTCGTATTGACGTGTAAACAATCTCTACGACATGATTTAGCTGGATAGCATCTACCAGCGGTTCAATCCATTGCAATCCTTCTACAGTAACAGGTTCTTCAAATTGAATATATCTGGAGAGGTCTTCCTGTAGTTGATCTCCAACTTTGGAGAAAGTCAGAGCTCTTTCTACAAAGTTTTTAAATCTATTTAGGTAAGGAAGTGATCCACTTTGATTCAGGAGGGCCAGAGCAAATTCAGCGGATTCTTTTTCTTCATAGTCAACGGGAAACTTCTTTATGGTATAGTTTGAATCCTCATAGTAGTAGCCATTGTGAGACCTAGAATATTTAATAGGGGCATCAAATCCCAAATATGAGGACTTTTTCATATCACGAATATCTTTCTGGAGAGTCTCTTTTGATATTCGCTGGTCAAGGATCCGTTCTATTTGTTCAAGTAATTTTTCAGGAGAGGGGTATTTCATCGACCGCTTGGTTAAACATTCATCGATGACCTGATAACGCAAGTATGCATTCTTATTTAACGGCATAGGAGAAATTTATTAAACAGTATTTACAATACGGTTTACTGTGTTAGCTTGCAAATAAATTGAAGAAAAGGAAAATGGATTATTTATGAAGACAGATCAGTTATTAAAAGTATTTGAACACAGTTATGAAATGGGTTTTGCATATCATATTGCTGAAACAGGAGGAATTCCTGATAGGGTAGTAATCTATAGTTTCGATAATAAGAAATGGAATGATTTCTTAACCTATATCAAAAAAGAACATAAATGGGAAAGAGGGAACTACATAAAGAATGAAGAGCACAAATCCGATGGAACTGTTTTTAAAACTACTCTAATACATTTAGAGTGCGGTGTGACTATTTTCCACGGAGGTAAGAGGGTTTTTTTATACAGTGATCCACAGATTGAAGATGAAACCATATCAGATATCAAGGAGAGATTTATTAGCATTGAACAAGAGAAAAGTAAATCTCGAAATATTGGGATTATTGTAAGCCGAGGGGCGGGATTAGATGTACAAACGTTTGAGTATTCACTTCCTGAACATTCCATCATTGAATATTTGGATCCACAGACGAAGCAGTTTCACAGGGATGTTACCGAGCAATTAGACACAAAAGATGGGAGTGGTTTGTATTTGATGTACGGTAAACCTGGGACAGGCAAAACAAGCTTTATCAAAGATGTGTTGAGTAAAACTAATAAACAAGCATTGTTCATTTCGCCCTTTTTCACAGAGAGTCTTACATCGCCAGATCTAATATCATTACTCATGAATTATCCTGACTCTATCTTAGTCATAGAAGATGCTGAAACAGTGTTAATGGAACGGAAGGCAGATAATTCCAGTGCAGTATCCAATCTTTTGAATTTAACAGATGGGTTCTTAGCTGACTTTCTTAACCTCAAAATAATTTGCACCTTCAATACTGATTTAAACAATATAGATGAAGCGTTACTGCGAGAGGGACGAATGAAGGGAATGCATGAGTTTACAAAGATACAACCAGAAAGAGCTCAAAAAATAGCTGATGTATTAGGTAGTGATATTAATCCTTCTTCTCCTATGACGTTAGCTGAAATATGCGCTGACAAAAATATTTCTCATGATTTTCAACCAACAAATATTGGTTTTGATAGCTTCCCCATTGAAAAGCCATTTAACTAAATAAAGAGTATTATTATGGAAATAACAGAAAGTGAGCTTACAAGATTAAAACAGTTGTTATCAGAGTTTAAAGATCTTGATCCTATTCCAGAGTATATGCCTACCATTTTTGAAATATCAGGATATCCTCACTACGAGGATGTAATTAGTAACGTACTTCAATTCTTTCTGAAGTCTGGCTATAAGCATGGCTTTTCATCAATATTTGTTGAATCATTGCTGAACGCTGTAAATGAATTAGATAAGGAAGAGCTACCATCTGACTCTTCGGTATTGGATGTTGAAAGGGAGGTAACGACATATAAGAATAATCGGATCGATCTAGTTATAAAAACTGAAACACATTGTATAGCAATCGAAAATAAGATTTATCATCATCTTCATGATAATGATTTGCAGGATTACCAAGATTACATCAATAAAGAAAATTCAGAAAGTGAGAATGTATTTCTTGTGCTGTCGCAGACGCAAAAAGAGAAGCCTGAGGATTGGAAAGGGAATGATTTTAAATTTATTACCTATGCTGAATTCTTTGATCAGTTGGAAGAAAGATTAGGAAAAGCTTTGCCTGAAGCCGATGCTAAAATTGTTGTATATCTTGCTGATTTAATTAAAACACTTCGAAATTTGAACAAAAGAACCCAGCTCACCATGGAATTTTTAAACTTTTTGAGTGACAATAGGGAGGATATTGAATCCTTTTATGACAACGTATTCAACAAATTTAAAAATGAGGTTGAGTCTAAAGCTGATGCAATTGAAGAATTAGTAGATTATGAAGATACAGACTTTATCCCATCAACATATAGAGCAAAAGGTAAACTTAAATATGTCAGATATTTTGAAAGGGTAGTTCGGGTGCAAGAAGGGGAGTGCAAGATACAGATTAAATTACGTCTGACTCCGCAAGGATATAGAATAGAAGTATGGGATCGAAAATCATCAGATGAGAAAGTCTTTGGTAAATTTATAAATGAACGGTTGGGCATAGATGTTTTAGAACATGAGGGACATCCAGATGATAGATCGGGTAGTGTAATAATTGGTGAATTTAAATATGGTGAAGAAACAGATATTGTAGCAGATAAGTTAAATGACCTTATCAAAAAGTTAACCTAGTGTTAATGATAAGCTTGGGATTGCTACAAAAAATAGGCAGTGTGTTAAGTAAGAGTATGTGACAGCTTTCCCGTTTGTACTAAGTGATTAATTACCGCTCGGTATTGTTCACTATTTAATTTGTCAAATCAGATATAATTTTGTCTATTCGTTTTTCCAGTTCGTCCGTTTTTTCATCAAATTGTGCTCTGCTTTCGAGATCGGTATTTACGCTGCAGTAGAACTTGATTTTCGGTTCTGTGCCCGATGGACGAACGGAAACGATAGAACCGTCTGCGGTAATAAACTGCAGAACATTTGACGTAGGCAAATCAATAGATTTTGTTTCTCCTGATTTCAGATCTTTCTCTTCCTGTGTTTTGTAATCTTTGATAGTCACAACCTTAGAACCGCCCAGCGATTCCGGAGGGTTATTGCGATAGTTTGCCAGCATCTGCTGAATTTCTTGTGCGCCTTCGCGTCCCCGTTTATAGACCGATACCAATCGCTCACGAAAGTAGCCGTGTTCGATATACATATCCAACAGCGCCTCAAATAAGCTGCTGCCCTGATCTTTGTAATAGGCGGTCATCTCGGCAATAATAGCTGCTGAAACAACTGCATCTTTGTCGCGCACGTGTTCGCCAATCAGGTAGCCATAGCTCTCTTCGCCGCCGGCAATAAACTGCTTTTTGCCCTCGAGTTCGGTCATCAGTTCACCAATATATTTGAAGCCCGTAAGCGTATTGTAGCACTCCACGCCATACTGTTCGGCAATGCGATCAATCAGATACGAGGTGACAATCGTTTTAACGATATACTCGTTGCCAGATAATTTATCAGCTTCTTTCCAGGCATTGAGCATATAATTGATGATGAGCGTACCGGTCTGATTTCCATTAAGCAGCACCCATTCATCGTGATTATCTTTTACCGCAATGCCCACGCGGTCCGCATCGGGATCAGTAGCCATCACGAGTTCAGCATCAATAGCTTTGGCTTTGTTGAGCGCCATTGAAAGTGCTTCTTCCTCTTCGGGATTGGGATACTCGACAGTCGGAAAATCACCGTCATAGCTCATCTGTTCCTCCACAAGCGATACATTTTCAAATCCGTAGCGCTCCAGTGCCGGGGGCACCATCACGCCCGAGGTACCGTGGATGGGAGAAAATACAATGCTCAGATCTTTTTGCCGAGCAATGGCATCCTTAGAAATAGAGAGTTCAGTGATAGCATCGAGATATTTTTCATCGATGGCTTCGCCAATCATCTCGATATTTTCATCATTCCCGTCAAAGTTGACTTCGTCAATGCTGTCAATTTTTTGGACTTCTTCCATCACGGCCTTGTCTTCAGGGGATACCAGCTGTCCGCCGTCGGCTCCATAAGCTTTGTAGCCGTTATACTCTTTGGGATTGTGAGAGGCCGTCAACATAATACCGCCCTGACAGTCCAATTCGCGAATGGCAAATGACAATTCGGGGGTGGGACGCAGCCCATCAAACAGATACACATAAATGCCGTTAGCGGAAAAAATATCTGCAACAACTCGTGCCAGGGATTCAGAGTTATTCCGGCAATCGTGGGCAATGGCCACTTTAATCTGGGTATCGGGATATTTCTTTTTGAGATAGTTGCAGAGTCCCTGCGTGGCCATCCCGAAGGTGTATTTATTTACGCGATTGGAACCCACACCCATAATGCCGCGGAGCCCGCCGGTGCCGAATTCCAGATCCTTATAGAAGGCATCGGTCAGTTCATCATACTTTTCCGTCTCCAGCTTTTGGCGGATGTCAGCTTTGGTTTCTTTATCGTAGCTGCCGTTCAGCCACTGGTTAATTTTTTCTTTGATCTCGGGATCTAACGATTGCATAGGCGTGTAATGAATTTGTTATGTGTTAGCTTCAATCTCAGGAGACTTCTTCCAATCTACTTTCTTGGTGATCAGCCAGATGCCGACAGCGATAAGCGGCACGCTCAGCCATTGTCCCATATTGAAAATCCAGTCAGCAGCAAAAGCGGCCTGCTCCATTTTAGTGAATTCAAGCAGAAAGCGTCCGCTGAATAAGATTGTTAAAAATAATCCGAAAAGAGCGCCCTCGGGCGGGTTGTTGTTGTAACTCTTATAGACTCTCCAAAGGATCCCAAAAACAGCAATGCAAAGGATTGCCTCATACAACATGGTTGGGTGACGAGGAAGCATATCGAGTCGCGCAAATATGATGCCCCAGGCCATTTCGGTGGGTTCTCCCACGATTTCGGAGTTCATAAAGTTCCCCGTCCTGATGAAGGCGCCTGCAATGGCCACAACCACTACCACGCGATCGGTGAGCCATAGAAAACTCATGTCATGTTTTTTACGGACAAATAGATAGAGGGCAAGCAGAATACCGGCAGCGGCTCCGTGGCTGGCCAGCCCGCCATGCCATACCTGTAAAATTTGTGCGGGATATCGTAGATAAAAAGAAGGATCATAAAAGAGAACATGTCCCAATCGCGCACCTATTACCGTGGCAATAATGACATACATAAAAAGCTGATCGACTTCCAGTGGATCTCGATCGGCATGTTCAAACATCGTGCGGGTGATCACAAATCCCACTAGAAAAGATGCAGCAAATAGCATGCTGTACCAGCGGAGTTCAATAGGGCCAATTTCGGTGATGGTTGGAGAGGGAAATACTAAAAATAAGAGCTGGCCGAGTACAAACGAGCCGATAACTAATCCCCAGAACTTGAGTGGCGGGATGTCCGGCTCTTCCCCTTTTTCGAGATCATCGGGCACCAACCGTTGGTATCCCAAATAAATAAATACAAAGGCAACGACAATACCCAGGATGGCGATGGGAAAGGGCAGTTCAATAACGCCAAATTTGAGTGCGGCGGGGTCAATATCCCAGACTAGATGGTCAGAATTTTGCATATGTTGATGTTAAGTAATAAGTGATGAGTAGAAAGTAATAAGTCTTATGTCAGATATCTAAATCTTCTTTGTGTTCTTCGTATTTTGTCTTTGAAATTTCAGGTTTAGTAATTTTAAAGTCGGTGCCTTCGGGGCCATCCATCAATTTGACGCCTATTTCTTCTAGGCGGTCACGGATGGCATCGGAAAGCTCAAAGTTTTTCTCGTGGCGTGCCTTGTTACGGAAGTTGATCAGCAGTTCGATCAGTTCTTCCGTTTTATCACCTTTGGCGGATGCCTGTTCTTGCTGTGGCCAGAGTCCCAACACGCCATCCACAAATTCGTGCAAGAATTCTTGGATGTCTTCAATATTTGACGGGATTTCCCCGCTGTTTATCTTCTTTCGGATAGCCTTCAGCTCTTCAAAAAGAACGGCAATGGCCTGTGCCGTATTAAAGTCGTCGTTGAGTTTGCTTTCGAGCGTAGTGCGCAGCTGATCAAGATCGTAAGCTTCGTCGTCTGCTTCTTCAACATTCGCTTGGTCGATGGTCTGAACCATTTCTTGCAGGCTTTGGAGACCGTTTTCGGCACCGGAAAGCGCATTTTCGGAAAAATCGGTGGTACTGCGGTAGTGACTTTGCAGCAAGAAAAATCGAATAATTTGTGGATCCCAGGCGCGGCTTAACAACTCGTGATCGCCAGAGAAAAACTGGTGCAGTGAAATGGCGTTGCCCAGCGACTTGCCCATTTTTTGTCCCTCGAGCGTGACCATATTATTGTGCATCCAGTAGTTGGCAAACGGCTTGTTGAATGCGCCTTCGCTCTGGGCTATTTCGCACTCGTGATGCGGAAACTGATTATCCATGCCGCCGCCGTGAATATCAAAATGTTCGCCGAGGTACTTGGTGGACATCGCCGAGCATTCTACGTGCCAGCCGGGATATCCCATGCCCCAGGGCGACGGCCATTTCATGATATGTCCGTCGTCGGCCTTTTTCCAGAGCGCAAAATCTTTGGGATCGCGTTTGTCGCTGGCCGTTTCAATGCGGCTGCCACTTTCCTGCTCTTCCACATCGCGGCCGCTGAGCTTGCCGTAATTTTCATCCGAAGAGACATCAAAATAGACGTTGCCGTCGGTTTCGTAGGCATGGCCGTTTTCGAGCAGTTTTTCAACCATCTGGATCTGTTCGATGATATGTCCCGTTGCACGGGGTGAAATATCGGGACGCTGCACGCCCAGCAGATCCATATCGCGGAAATAGTTGTAGGTATATTTTTCCGCAATCTCCATGGGTTCCAGCTGCTCAATAGCGGCCTGTTTTTCGAGTTTGTCTTCGCCTTGGTCGGCATCGTCGGTAAGGTGACCCACATCTGTAATATTCTGGACGTATCGCACATTGTATCCCAGGTAGCGGAGGTAGCGGATCACTACATCGAAAGAGACGTAACTTTTGGCGTGGCCGAGGTGGGGATCCCCATAGACCGTAGGACCGCAGACGTAAATACCGACAAAGCCCTCTTTGATAGGTTCAAACTTTTCTTTCGATCGACTGAGCGTATTGTAAATATGTAATGAATCCATTTGCTAGGGATGACTCTTGGTTGCTCACAAAATTTATTGAAGTCAAAGATAAAGTTTAGCGCGAATAGTTGACAATCTGCATTTGATATTATCCGAGTTGGTTAATTAGGCAAAAAATTCACCCGAGTTCTGGGTTTGAAGTCGGGTGAATGAAATTGAATTCATTGGATGACAGTAATCTGGCTATGAAGAATGTTATCCGTCAAATAAATTTTTAAGCACGTCGCCTGCTTTATCTTTCAGATAATCTTTGACGATGGGAGCTATCGTTTTTTCATCAGGTGTTACAATCGGTTTTTCATAGGTGCCCCGAACGCGCAACGGAACCATGATGGTGCCGTTCTCTTGGGTAAGGGCATTGGCCGCTTTTTGGGTGATTATCGACGCAATAGCTTTCTTGAATCGGCCGGGTAAAAACAGCTTTATCTGATAGTTGATGTCGCCCTCAATCATATGTTGAGTACCGTTCATCTCGGCGCCGATATTGCCGCTGGTCAAACGCAGATCTTCGATTGTAAAAATATTGTCTTTGAGCGTATAGGTACTTTTCCACTCATCCAATGCCATGTTTTTTAATTCATCAGCCTTGATAAATGAAGCTACTTTTTTTTGCAGCGGATGTCCTTTGAGACGCGCTTTCGTCATCCCCCAATCGCCGTCCATCGTGGATGTTTTCATCACGGGTTGCAGATACACATCGAGTTCGGAATAGTAGTCAACATTGGCGGTAAAGGCCCCGGATAAATATTTATGCAATTCACTGTCTTTACCGAGGATGGGATATTCGCGGAAAAACGTTTCGGCCTGCAGGCTGTCGAGTGATCCGCTGAAGCTGATCATGGTGCGGTCGGGTTGGGGCACTTCCCAGGTAAACGTTCCGCTGGCTTCTCCGTCGAATAACTCAACCGTAGCTTTTTCGAGTGTAATCTGTGTTGGACTGATGCTGGCCTTGGCCTGCAGGTTTTGCATGGGCACATCGGTGACAATCATTTTTGATATTTCTGTGGTCACTGAGCTGTTGAGGTCGGGCAGGTGAATAGGGATTGGTTCGGTTGCCGTAGTATCCTCCCAGTCGATCAGTTCATCGACGTTGAGCAATTTGCTTTTGTACGATCCCGACAGGTGCGGAGTCGTACTGCGATTTTCCTTGGCCTTCAGGTATTCCATGTAATTATCGAGTGATCCGCTGAGGAGAAAGTCTGACGATCCGAGGTTGAAATTTAGCTTATTGAGATCAACAGAATTGGGAGAAAGACTCAGCTCTCCGTTAAGGTTGTTGAGTGGTTGGACCATCGCCTCTCCATCCATATTAACGCCCTTGGCCGTAAGTTGCCCGTTAAACTGCATGTTAGCAGGGTCGGCCGGTTGTCCTGACATATTGAGGTCGAGATCCGCGCTGCCCGTGAGCGAAGTGATCGTCGGTTCCAGCTGGTAGTAATCTGTGATTTGGGATAGATCCGCATTGCCATTGAGTTGAAGATCAACAGATCGGTTTTCGCCCAGGTAATTGTTTACTGTGCCCGAGGCCGAGAGATTATTGTCGCCGGTTTGGAAGCTGGCATTATCAATAGAAAGAGTAGGGCCATTCAAGTTTGATTGCAGCGTAATATCTTGGATGGGTTTGCCCAGTGATTTGTGGCTGATAAATCCATCAGTAAGCGAAATGGAACCGCTTTGAACCGATCGCTCAATCTGATCGGCTTTGCCCTTGAGCGTGGCATTGGCGGTAAACATCCCGCGCATTTCGAGCGTATCTTCATCAATTGGATAAAATTCCTTAATGGTTGCCAGATCAAACTTCAGATTCGTTTTGAGATCAATCGAGCGCTGCTGCTCTTCCATCGGCTGATTGATGATTCCTTGCATGGAAAAGGTGTTCGTTGCGGCTTCCAGCGACATACTGTTTATCGTGATAGCCGACGGATTTGCATGGGCATCAACCGAAATATTTTCGATGGCTTTGGGAACGCTCTCATATTTCAGGTAGCCATCTCCAACCTGCATATTGAGATCAAAATCAGGAAGCCGGTCGCCCAGCAGGGCACCTGTTAACGTGCCGTCGATAGTGAGGGATCCGCGCGTTTCGATGCCCGATAGATCTTCTTGGTAGCTTGGGGGTGCAAGCCGCAGCAATTCCCCAAAGTTATCCGATGATGAACGATAGGAGAGATCCGCATTCAGGGAATCGCTCCAGTTCGAAATCGATCCCGATAAGTTTAGCGCCATGCCGCGAATAGAAACCGTTCCTTCATCAATGGTAAATGTTTCATTTTCGAGGTTGATAGTAGATTGCTGATTGAATGCAAGCGGCAGGTTATTGAGATATGTTGAGCCATCTGCCGAGGCCGAAACGCTGCCCAGCTGCAGGTTGATGGTACTTTGAATGAGATCAGCGTAGCGCAACGAAATATCGGCATTGAGATCGTTGATTTGGGCACTGGTGTTGGAGGTTGAATCCCGGTAGCCAAATTGCCCACCTGAAACCTGAAATGACGGAATATTGACGGCAAGGCCAGCCGATGCGGTATCCTCGGGAGTTTCTTCGGTCGTCATCAAAAAGTCGAGGTTGGTGCTGCTGTCGGGATATATGACATAGGTAAACTTCGGATTTCGGAGGTCAACTTCAGACACTTCGATTTGGTCGCCCATCAGTGAAAAGAGTTCGACGGAGACCAGCAGTTGATCCAGAGACAGGAGTGTATCGGAAGGTGAAGGTGTTTGCCCGGGAATATGCAACTTTTCGATGCTGAGTCCCGGCTGTGGAAAGGTGCTGAAGAAGGTGAGCGACATGGATTCCACTTCGACCGTACGTCCTACTGCATCATTAACGTAAGGCAGAGCCATGTTTTTGAGGCGCTCATCCGTGAAATAGAGATTGAGTCCCACGGCGATAATAATGATCAGGGCCAGGATGGCGGCAGCAACCTTCAAAAAAGTTTTCATAAAAAGAGGTCTCTGTTGATTGATTTATATCAAAAAATATAATTCGATCCCGATAGATAGTACAATTAAAATCGAATTTATTGCCACAAGTTCCTTATGTTATAAAATAATGCGAATTGGTTGGTAGAATACTGATTAACTATGTTGAATTGGGGATCCGACGCAAATAATCCAAAATTTAAACGGCGCCGACAAAATTTGGTAAATACGCTGGCGGAAAAAGGTATTGATGATCCGCGGGTGCTGGAGGTCTTTAATATTGTGCCGCGTCATGTGTTTGTGGATACCGCTTTAGAAGATCGTGCCTATAAAGATACCGCCTTGCCTATCGGGAAAGAGCAGACGATTTCGCAGCCTTATACCGTGGCTAGTCAAACGGAATTACTGGAAGTGAAACCCGGCGAAAAGGTGCTCGAAATTGGCACCGGTTCGGGGTACCAGGCGGCCATTTTATGTGAGTTGGGAGCTGAAGTTTATACCGTGGAGCGCCATAAAGAGCTATACGAAAAGGCTCGTGATACGCTCAAAGAACTGGGCTATTCGGTCCGTTCCAAACTGGGCGACGGAACGCTGGGATGGTCGGCTTATGCGCCTTATGATGCCATTGTTGTGACGGCCGGCGCGCCGGTGGTGCCCGATGATCTGGTTGAGCAGTTGAGTCTCAATGGACGCCTGGTGGTTCCGGTGGGCGATGACAAGCGCCAAGAGATGGTCCGCATCATTAAAATTCGCAAGGATGAGTACGAAAAAGAGCACTACAGCGATTTTAAGTTTGTACCCCTCATCGGCAAAAAAGGCTGGCAGGAGTAAGCGAATTAAGAATTGAAAATTAAGAATGAAAAATTAGGCCAGCTCCTATATCTTCGGTATCATCAATTCTTAATTTTTAATTTCTAATTCTTAATTGAATTGCCAGAGACTGACCAGAACAATCAAGACACAAGGCGTGATTCCACCAGCTGGAAAGAAACTCCCTTTCTGTTGCTCAAAGGCTTTTTAATGGGATCGGCCGATATTGTGCCGGGAGTCAGCGGCGGGACGATGGCGCTTATTGTGGGGATTTACACCCGCCTGATCAATGCCATCAAAAGCTTTGATGTTCAGTTTGCCAAGCGGCTGCTCACCTTCAAATTCAGAGAGGCCCTACAGAGTGTGGACTGGCGCTTTATGGTCGTTTTACTGGCCGGGATTTTCAGTGCCGTGCTCTTTTTTACCAAAGTGGTGCCCTTGCAGATATATATGTTCACCGATCCCGAGCTCATCTTCGGGCTCTTTTTTGGATTGATTGTCGGCTCTATTGTCATTCTTATAAAAGCGATTGAGCAATTTAATTGGATTCATGGGCTTATGATTCTGATTGGAGCGCTCATCGGATTTTGGGTGGTTACGCTGGTACCGGCCGATATGCCCGACTCACCACTTTATATATTTGCAAGTGGATCGGTAGCGATTTGTGCCATGATTTTACCGGGCATTTCGGGGTCTTATATTTTGCTTATCCTCCGTAAGTATGATTTTGTTCTGTCACAGGTTGGCAAGCTAGGTACCGCTGATACCACAAGTGGGTTACTGGCATTGTTACCTTTTGTGCTCGGGGCCGTTGTGGGACTGGCCCTGTTTTCGCGACTGCTATCCTGGCTGCTCAATCGATATGAGGCAAAAACACTGGCGGTGCTCATTGGGTTTTTAATCGGATCGCTATATGTGATTTGGCCGTATCAGGATCGAACGTATAAAGAGATTGTAAGCGAGCGGCAAGTGATCGAATATACCAGTCCACAGGCGAAGCAGTTGCGGCAAAATCCGCCTGATGAAAATCGCCCCGAGTTTAAACGGCTTGGCGAAGTGATTAATCCCAATGTTAATAATGATGCGTTGAAACAGATAGAATTATTGACGGTAAAAAATAAGCTTATCAGCAGTGATCCCTATCTACCTGATACAACGGTGGAAGGAGCCCAAACGGCACATTTATGGGACGGGATATGGGGAGTGCTAATTGGGCTCTTTATGGTTTTGGGGCTTGACTATTTGCGGTCGGAAACATAATGTTGATGTAATGATCAATCGCTAATTTAAGAGCTCATTCCTCATGAAGCAGATCAAAAAAATATTAGTACCGACTGATTTTTCAGACAATGCTAAATTTGCTTTAACCCATGCTCAAGAAATCGCCAATCGGTTTAAGGCTCACATAGATCTGGTTCATGTGATTCCAACGCTCAAATATTTTAGCGAAAGCATGGAAAGCCTGGAGACCCCGCTGGACAATGCTGACAAAGAGGTATATCCGACGGTGCAGAGAGAGGTGAAGCGGAAACTGCTTGGAACCATGGATGAGTTTTTTACCGATGAGACGAAAGGAGAGGCCATTTTGCGGATTGAGCGGAAAGCTTCGCAGGCGATTGTAGAACTGGCTGAACAAAACAGCTACGATCTTATTGTGATGCCTTCGAAAGGTCATCACGGGTCTCATCTGCTACGCGGATCAACAACCGACAGGGTTATTCGGCATTCTAAAGTACCTGTTTTTAATGTTGATGAAAGTTTGTCTTCGGAGGGACTTAAGCAAATCCTGGTTCCCACCGATGGGTCTTCGCTTTCATTTTCCGCATTGCCGCTGGCACTTTCGCTGGCGGATATTTACGGGGCTGAAATAACCTTGTATCATGTTCGAGAATTATATGGCAGCGGATTGGAATATGAAGGACGAAATCCGCAAAAAAGTGATGAGGTGAATGCCTATGATGAGCTCATCGATTGTCTTAATAATTATCTGGTGGATGAAGGGCTGGATCACATTCAAATAAGTCACGGAGAAGCTGATTTTGAAGATCAACTTGTCGTTACCGATGGCGCATCGAGTCGTAGAATTGATTGTAAAACAGTGATCGACAAAGGATTTTCGGCCCATCAGGGAATCGAGCAATATGCAAGTGAGCATGCTGATGTAATTGTGATGGCAACACACGGGCATAGCGGACTAGCACACCTTTTACTCGGATCAACGACCGAAAAAGTAGCCCAGTCGCTGGATATGCCCGTACTTACGGTTAAGCCGGAGGATGGAAAGCTTTCCAAATCATGAAATGATGATTCTTTGGCGGTAGAGTTGAGAAAATTATTTTGTACTAACTACTGTTGATGTTGGTTATTGATATGCAAGTAAAGACCTTTTAATTGGTTTTGTTATCCAATAAGTTAAGCATTATTAATTCAAAGCAGCGGCTACTTTTATGCCTGAACTGATTACGATTCAAGAGCTTATTGACATGGGCTTGCCCCCCATCATTATTTACGCAGCACCGGTTATGTTCTCCCTCGTGTTTATTGAATGGGGACTAAGTGCATGGCGCAAATGGGATCTGTATGATTCCAAGGATTTTTGGGCTTCTACGGCAATTGGGATCGGTAATATTATTGTCAGTTCAGTTACTAAAATAAGCATCTTTGCGCTTGTATTATTCTTTTACAATCTGGTGCCGTGGCGTGTACCTTACACCTGGTGGTCGTTTATTGCATGCTTTTTCTTTTTGGATTTTTGTCGGTATTGGGCCCATCGCGTAGCTCACGAGCAGCGCATCTGGTGGGCAACGCACGTTCCGCATCACTCATCGGAGGAGTATAACTTTTCAGTTTCTTTCCGGTTGTCGTGGGTGCAGGGTTTTAAAGTGATCTTTTTCTTGCCGGTGGCAATGGCAGGATTTCATCCCGTGGTCTTTTTTATCTGTCACCAGATTGCAGTGTTATATCAATTCTGGATTCACACCGAGCTTATCGACAAGCTGCCGCGACCCATTGAGTTTTTCTTTACTACGCCATCGCACCACCGGGTGCATCATGCTAAAGACGATCATTATTTAGATAAAAATTACGGCTCCACTTTTATTATCTGGGATCGTATGTTTGGGACCTTTCAGCCCGAGTTGAATACGCCCAATTACGGAATAACCAAACCACCGGAATCATACAACCCGGTGTATCTGGTATTTCATGAGTTTATCGCTATTTGGGATGATCTGAAGGAGGCCGAAGGATGGCGGGATTGGGTATTTATCCTGTTTGCCAGTCCGGCCGAGCAGGCCCGTGTGGAAAAAGAAAGTCAGGCAGAAGTTCAGGAAAGGGCTGCCGCCCATGCGGGGAGTATAGGAAAAGAATAACGTATCGAAATTATGTGGCCTTAGAGTTCCGACCATGCAATGGTGAGGTTTCCCGAACTTATAGTAGCTGTTGCTGATAAGGCTACTTCATCAAAATTGCCGGTGCCTTCAACTGTTACCGAGCTACCAGATCCGGAGATACTGTACGTCCCATTCTCGTTACTGGTATCAATTGAGATGATATGATTTGCGGTTATCCCGTCGAAAGAATTGCCCCCGCCTCCCAAGACTTCGGTTTTTTGGTAATACATTCGCGCATCGGTGATAGCCATAATCATATCTTGGCGGACTGATGACCGGTTGGATTCGATACGAGATTGCTGCATCGTATTAACGGCAATAATTGTAGCAATACCGATGATGATTGTGACTAATATGGTTAAGAGTAACTGTTGTTGCCCCATAGCAGATGAATTAATTTTGTTCGATAAAAATTTACAGAAGATTTATGCCTGTAGAGAATATTGTTAACAAAATTTAATGAATGCCAAAAAGTCTTATGAGGATGCGAATGGAGAGGTCTTTCGTTATCAATGCTTTAGATTAAAGAACTCTAAACGTTGGATTTGTTACAGATTGAGCACTTTAGAGTAATAAAATGCCTGCTAATTTTTTAAAAAAGTATGTGTTCTGCGTAATTAGCCGTATCTTCTCCCGTTCTGATGTTACTTTCTATCCCGCCTATTTGATATACAGGTTCTTACATCCCTTCCAAGGTCTGTCGGCGCCTCGCATTAATGTACGGTTTTAGGATGGCAGCAGTCTATGCTGGTACTAAAAGTACATGCGTTAGCGTCAGGTAATTATTTAATACTCATTTTTTATTCAATTTTATGACAGACTCTAGTTTTAATGAACTAAATATCAGTGATCCTATTCTTAAAGGACTGCAAGAGATGGGCTTTGAAACTCCCACTCCGGTGCAGAAGAAATGTATTCCACCACTCTCAGAGCAAAAAGATGTTGTGGGGCAGGCGCAAACAGGTACCGGTAAAACGGCGGCCTTTGGGATACCGGTCGTACAACAGACCGATGTTAGCACCTCGGAAGTGCAAACGATTATTATGTGTCCCACCCGAGAACTGGCAATACAGGTAACCGGAGAGCTCATTAAGATCGGCAAGCATATCGGTGGCCTGCAGGTAATCCCGATTTATGGCGGGCAATCTATTTCACGACAGATCAAAGCCCTCAAACGCGGTGCGCATATTGTTGTGGGAACGCCGGGACGAACAATTGACCACCTGCGCCGCGGTACGATGAAGCTCAACCATTTGAAGCGAGTGGTTTTTGATGAAGCAGATGAGATGCTGAATATGGGCTTTCGGGATGATATGGAACAGATTCTTTCTTACGCCGACGGTCCCGTACAGACGATTATGTTTTCGGCTACGATGTCGAAGGGCATCAAGAAAATTATGAATCGTTATATGAATAACCCGCAGACTATTACTATTGAGCGTAAAAAGGTGACGGCACCTAATATTGAGCAGTATGTGGTAGAGGTTCGCGACTCGGTTCGTACCGAAGCTATTTGTCGCTTTATGGATATCAACGGATTTAAGCTGGCTTTGGTTTTTTGCAATACCAAGCGTAAAACCGAGCAGGTAACACGAGAGCTGCAATCGCGGGGTTATTCGTCCGATTTTATTAACGGCGATCTCAATCAAAATCAGCGCGATCGCGTGATGGCCAAATTTCGATCCGGTGCTATTGATATTTTGGTAGGTACCGATGTGGCAGCTCGTGGGCTTGATATTGAAGATATTGAAGTAGTGTTTAATTACGATATTCCGCAAGATCCTGAGTACTATGTACATCGGATTGGTCGAACCGGAAGAGCAGGACGCTCGGGCATGGCCATCACTTTTACTACCAAGAGCAAAAGCAAGCAACTGCGGACGATCGAACGTCAGATCAAAACACAATTAAATCCGCTGGGAATGCCCACCGTGGCCGATGTTCGTGTATCGAGAATGGACGGTCTCATGGAAGAAGTAGTAGAAGTATTGGAAAAAGGAAATCTACGCCCTTGCATCGAGCAGATAGAAGGTTTTGGCGATGATCGCTTTACCACTGTTGAAGTGGCTGCGGCCTTGTTGAAAATGCAAGCAGCGGCTACAGAATCCGAAGAAAATGGACAGCAGGTCCATGATTATGACGATACAGCCATGATTAAGGTCTATTTTAATGTGGGAAAAAAGAATAATGTATATCCCGGAGATCTGGTTGGTGCTATTGCCGGTGAATCGGATATACCGGGCAATGTAATTGGCAATATTGATATTTTTCCCAAGCATTCGTTTGTGGATGTGCCAGGGCAATATGTCGAAAAAGTACTTGGCTCGATGAATAAAAATCGAGTAAAAGGCAAAAAGGTGCATGTGAAGGTAGCCTAACTTCCGGTATCTTATTGCGTGCTTACAAGGCGGATGCTTCTCCAAGGGCATCCGCTTTTTTTATTGGGTGAACATCGAAATCCTATTTTTCAATAGGTTGTGGACGGCCAGCCTCCAGTCCAAAGACAAGCTTAACAAAAGCAATGATCAGTAAGAATAGCAGTGGAATAAACCAAGCTTGTGTAATGTCATACATGGCCCCAAAAAGAGTCGGTCCCACGGCAGCCAATAGATAACCGATGGATTGCGACATACCAGAGAGTTCGGTAGCGGTTTGTGTATCGGGTGAGCGAAGCACGATAAAGAGGAGAGCCAGTCCAAAACTACCGCCGAGCGCCAGCCCAATGAGCGAAGCCCATAACCCAGCGAGAAAAGCATCGGGTAGCATAAGACCAACCAGACTAATGGCTTCAGCGATCATTAATGCCCACACTAATTTACGCTGGTCGTCTATCTTTTCGGCCCAGACGGGAACAAAGATAGTGCCCACCACACCCATGGCCTGCGACAGGGAAAGCATCCAGCCGGCGTTGCTTGCGCTGAGTCCGCGGTCTTGTAAAATTTCGGGCAACCAGGCCAGAATCACGTAGAACGCCAGCGACTGCAATCCCATAAACAGGGCCACTTGCCAGGCAGTTTTGGAGCTGCCCAGGTTTTTCATCGCTTTACGGAAGCTGCGGTTTTGTTTGGGGATGGTCAGATTTTTCAGTTGTGGCAGCCAGATGATTAAAGCCAATACCGACAGCGCCGCCCATGATCCGAGTGACCATCGCCATCCCCAGCCGAGTTCGTGGGCCAGCGGTACGCTGATGCCGGCTGCTAACGTGGCACCCAGCCCCAGCATGCTGGAATAGACGCTCGTCATAATGCCGGTATGATTGGGAAAATCACGTTTTACAAGGCTGGGCAATAGTACATTTCCAAAAGCAATGGCAATACCTAACAGCAATGTTCCTCCAAAAAGGGCTAGGTTCGAGGGAATAACCCGTAGTAAAATTCCACCTGATAGCAATCCCATGGCCAGTGCCAGTGTGCCTTCGATGCCTATCTTCCTGGTAAATAACGGTGTGAGTGTGGAAAGTACGCCAAAAGCCAGCAGCGGTAGGGTAGTCAGCAGTCCCAGCATAGCGTTGGAAAGTCCCGTGGATTCACGGATGGTGCTGACCAGTGGCCCCACACCTGCCAAAGCGGGGCGGAGGTTGATAGCAATGAGTACAATACCGGCAACTAGCAGAATGTTTTTGCTGGTTGAATTTTGTTCAAATGGGGAGGAAGCAGTCATCCAAAAACTTTGCGATTCAAAAATCAAGTCATCTGTTAAAGCGAGCCAAAGATACAAAAGTCCTGCTGGTATTCACGAATCATTCTGTTTCAAATATTGATCGATTGTATTGAGATCGTCAATATGAATGCTTAGGATAGGTTCGGAGTTAATAATGTACAACTGAAATAATTTTTATGAGACAGATTCTAAACAGATCGAATGGGGGATACGAGGTGCTGGATGTTGAAGAAGTAGCTGATCTGGTACCGAAGTCCGATGAATTAGTTATTGATGTAGAAGCGTCGGGACTTAACTTTGCGGACATCCTGGCGCGCAAAGGGCAGTATCCCGACGGGCCGTCGAAACCCTGTGTGATGGGGTATGAAGTTTCGGGTATTGTGAGTTCGGTTGGCGATGATGTGGATGAGGATTGGCTCGAAAAAGAAGTAATTGCCATGACGCGTTTTGGCGGCCAGGCCGAACAGGTGCAGGTGACGCCCAGTCAAGTGTTTAAAAAACCGGAGACATTAACTTTTGAGGAGGTTGCAGCTATCCCGGTAAATTATCTTACAGCCCACGTGCTTATTACGGTGATGGGATCTTTGCAATCTTACGAGTCTATTTTGATCCACAATGTAGGTGGCGGCGTAGGCATTGCCGCACTGGATGTTGCTCAGCATATCGGGGCTACAACCTACGGTACGGCAAGCAAGCGCAAGCACGATTTTTTGACCAAGCGCGGATTGGATCACGTCATCGATTATCGCAATAACGATTGGTTAGAGGTGTTGATGAATTTGACCGATGGTCGCGGTGTAGAATTGATTACCGATCCGCTTGGCGGTAAAGAATGGAAGCGCAGTTATAACGCCCTCCGCACGACCGGGCGGTTGGGCATGTTTGGGGTTTCATCTGCCAGTGAAGGTACGAAAGGCGGTATCAAGAGCATATGGAATATGCTTAAGGCTGTGGTACAAATGCCGTTTTTTCATCCGTTGCCGCTGACTGATAAAAATAGAGGTGTATTTGGGGTCAACTTGGGACATATGTGGCACGAAAATGAAAAGGCCCGCACCTGGATGCAAACCCTGCTCGATGGGGTGACCGAAGGCTGGGTGAATCCCCATGTGGATACAACCTTTGCTTTTGATGATGTTGCTGATGCGCATCGCTATATTGAAGAGCGCGAGAATATCGGCAAGGTTATTTTGGTACCATAATCATAACAATAAATATGTCATGCTGTCCGCCTGCTGGCGGATCAGCATCTGTAAGCAAATATACGGGTGATATGAAAAAGATTGTGTATGTAGATATGGATAATGTGCTCGTGGATTTTCCCTGGGGCGTAGATCAGCTTTCGGAGGAGGTGAAAAAAGAATACGAGGGCGATCTGGATGAGATCCCCAACTTTTTCAGCAATCTGCCTCCCATCGATGGTGCACTTGAGGGATTTCGGACACTCAGCGGGCATTACGACACTTACATTTTATCAACGGCGCCATGGGGTAATCCCACCGCCTGGATCGACAAGCTGCTTTGGGTACAGGAGTATTTACCCGAAGCCGCCTACAAGCGACTGATTTTAAGCCACAACAAAAACTTAAATGCCGGAGACTATTTGATCGATGATCGCACGGCGAATGGCGTATCCGATTTTTCGGGAGAGCATATTCATTTCGGAAAAGATCCGTTTAATGACTGGGACGATGTGCTGAATTATCTGATCCGGTAGCTGCTTAGTTGTTATCCATTTCCGGCAGATAATTCTCCGGTAGCGGATGGGCCTCGTTTTCTTCATACCAGATAAGAGATACAATTTTCCACTGTCCGTTCTTTTTCATCAGCTGAATGCTATTAATGCCTCGGGCCGAGTCCGTGCCGTCGGGCGTTTTCAGATGTGTTTGGTAGGTACTGAATACATGCATGATGTTGCCATAGACTTCGGTCTCGCGATGAAGTTCCTTTTCGGTAAAGGCAATAATCGCCCCGCTTTTGTGCTGCTTGCCCATCATTTGTTCGTAGTCGGTGGGCGTCAGTGCATAAGAAGTGGTATCTTTTACACTGATGAGTCGTCCATCATCAATAAAGAAATTTTTGAAGGCTTTGTAGTTGGGATCTTTATCCTCGGTAAAAGAGATCGATTCGTACATCGATGTGATGAGAGCATCCACTGATGATTCTTGGGCAAAACTGGGAGTTGCAATGGATATCAATCCGAGACAAAGCAGGCTGAAGAAAATTGTTCTCATCACATAAAGATTAGGCTTGAAAGAACACTGCAAGATAGCAGCTTTATGGCATTTTGCAACAAAACGACCAACAATCAGTTGGTTTTTAAAAAGCCGATCGAAAGCCGATTAAAGGTATCCGGTTGTTCTACATTCACAACGTGCCCGCATTCTTGGACAATCTCGAGAAACGACTTGGTATGTTCTTTCACCATCTTTTTAACCGGCGGCAAGAACAGATAATCTTCGCTTCCCATAACGTATAGCGTGGGGATTTGAAGCTCCTTTTCCCGGAAATATTTCAGCAGTGGATTTACCTCATGGGTAAGATTAAACCATTTCATAAACTCCTTTTTATACAGGTTTTTTGCTTCGCGGATAAACAAGTTTCGTGATTCAGAATGGTGCTTCCGCGGCAAGATGATCCAGGCAAAAAGCTTGTAGAGCCACATGTAGGGTACCACTTTTTTAAATAGATGTCCCAATCCCACCAGAAAACGGGAGCGAATATTGAGCCGCATAATGGCTCCGCACATCACCAGGGATTCTACGCGATCGGGCTGCATCTCGGCGATGGTTCGGATGATAATTGTACCCAGCGATACACCTACAAAGTGTGCTTTTTGAATACCTGCATCGTCGAGTACATCTAAGATGTCTTGGCTGGCTAACTTAAAGGAATACTCATCCTCGTAATACTTTTGTAGCATACCCTTAGATTTACCGTGGCCGCGCAGATCAACCAGTAGCACATTGAACTCCTCTTTGTAAGCTTTTAGCTGCTTGAACCAGATCGACGAACTGCCGCCCGCACCGTGGACGAAAACGACCCAGTCAGCTTCCGCACTCTTGTGATATGTTTTATAGTAAAGCATTTTATAATGCTACTAACCTACAAAAGCAGAATCAGCTTTCAAACAGTATAGATTGGTTATTCGTCAGCAAGCATATCGTTGACGATTTTATCAATGGTGCTCGAAAAATGAAACCACAGGTTGAATAAAGAGCCTAACAATGTAGGGATTTAAATAGTCCTTTGGGACAATGAAAATGGCTTATTACAAATTATGAAATATCAACATCAGTTTGGAAAAAATAATGGTCAAGTAGAATTTGAGGTTGCAGATAGCGGCTCCGGATTGCCCCAAGATTTTACCCTTGATAACAATGATTCCCTGGGATCGATGCTGATTCAAGCATTTGCAATTCAACTGCAGGCAGAAACCGAGATTACCAATGGGGAAAAGGAGCTGTTTTTAAGCTCACCTTTTCGGTGAATTAACGAAGAGTTATTGGATATTACTCTTCGAGTTCATCGGAAAAACATTGCCGGGCTTATCGCCGATCACTTCGCAATAGCGTATTGTCTTTTGGCTTTTTGGAAGAGTGATTTCTGTAAGCTCCGATGTTTGGAATGCATGGTTGATGAGTTCGTAGGTATGCTCGCTGATGATAATCGAATTTGGTTTTTCTTTACTAAGTCCTTCAAGCCGGGAAGCAATATTTACCGTGTTCCCGATAACGGTATATTCCATAAAATCGTTGGTGCCCACATTGCCGACAATAACTTCTCCACTGTTAATGCCAATACCGATTTCTATTTCCGCACCAAGCTTGTCGGCATATTTTTGATTGATTTTGTCCAGAGAATCAACCATGTCGAGTGCGGCACGAATGGCATTCTCGTGATTGTCGATATATGAGACGGGAGCCCCAAACACGGCCAATAGTCCATCTCCAATATACTTATTTACCGATCCTTTATTTTCTTTGATGGAGGTCGAGACAACATCCCAATAATCATTCAAAAATGCCACTACTTCAGATGGCGGAAGCTGACTCGTCAATTTCGTGAAGTTTCGCATATCGGCAAAAAGCACCGACACCACCCGCGATTCGCCGGGTTTCATGATATCCTCTTTATCAGTATTGAGTGCTTGTGATACCACTTCACCGGGTACATAGCGCTTAAAGAGCTCCAGAATATCTTCCTGATTTTTTTCGTACTCCGAAATTTGGTCCGAAAGCTGACGCTTTTCAAATTCTGTTTTATGCAGATTCAAGGCATTGTCAATCGCCATACGCAATTCCGAATGGGAAAAGGGGGCCTGGATAAATCGAAATATTTTACCGGATTTATGAGCCCGTTCCAGCGAATCGGTTTCATCCGAACTGTTGAGGATAATATTATTCAGATTGGGGAAATCATGAGAAATACTTTCACAAAACTGTAATCCGCTCATACCCGGCATTTTATGCTTGACCAGCACTACATGCATGTCATATTCTAACAGCAACTGATGCGCCTCGCGTATAGAAGAAGCCGTAAACAGGTTGTAAGATGATACCAGCGACTGCCGGAATCGATTCAGGGCCTGCTCCTCGTCAGAGACAAATAATATGTTACCGTTATTGCTATACATGTGTTATAGGTATAAAGTGCTCACAGGTAATCACAAATATAGGCAAACGCCCTTTCTTTCACAATTATGGGAAAACTGGGGACTGAACGTTTTCAGACACGAAAATAGGATAGAAACGGCCGAAATAGTTACTCGTTCATCAAATCCAGCAGATAGTTTGTCTGTTGCCGTTTTACTTGGTCGATAACATCTTTTTCAGCCTCCGCCTTGACCTCTTTCAGTACCGAATTACCATCTTCGTTCTGTTTCATTTCTGTCCATATTCGGTGAAACCGAGCCGCTTGAATGGCTCCCTCGAGCGGTTCGGGATTGATGCATTCCCGAGCCGCCAGATAGGCCGGCGCACTTTCTTCTCCCTGGCGTAATCCCACAGAATCGGTAGCTATAGCAGCGCCCTCAGTTTCTTCATATAACTCCAGCAGCTCCTCGGTGCTGGCCTGCTGGCTAATGGCCTCTTCGGCCAGATCCAGGATTTTTTTCTGGATGGGTTTTAGATCTTCATTAATTTGACGGGTGCACCAGACCGCAAATTTTCGAAGTAAAACACTCCGATCTTGTTCATGCAAGTATTTGAGCAATGAAGTCACATCATCGTTTTTTTCGCTTACCTGTTCACCGGTCTCACTGTCGATCATAATAATTTTCTGGTGATCAGAATCGTAGATGTAAATTAGATCTTGTCGTTTCGAGGTCATAGCTCTTATCTATTTTCAGATTGTAATCACTAACAAATAACAAATTGCATTTCCCAACTATTCCATTCATAATAGGAGTGAATTTTGTGTAAAAAGTTTGAGATGAACAAGCCCAAAAAGCAAAATACAGAGTCTTTTGCCGGTCTTTTTTCGTGGGCGATGTACGATTGGGCTAACAGTGCATTTTTTGCTGTCATTCAAACGTTCGTTTTTGCCGCCTATTTTTCTCAGTCGGTTGTGCAGGATGAGACATTGGCCAACACCTTGTGGGGCAATACCATTGGTGCCGCGGGATTTGTGATTGCAATATCTGCTCCATTTGTGGGGGCCATTGCCGACCAGCTTGGTCGCCGCAAACCATGGATTGGCTGGTTTTCACTACTTTGCGTATTGGCCACAGCAGGATTATGGTTTGTCGAACCCTCCCAGGATTTTATCTTCTTGGCGTTGGCGCTCGTTTTTCTGGGGACCATCGGATCGGAGTTTGCCATCATTTTTTATAACGCCATGCTGCCCGATTTGTCCTCCGAGGAGCGCATGGGGCGCTGGTCGGGCTGGGCGTGGGGACTTGGTTATGCCGGGGGATTGGTATGCCTCGTTGTTGCACTCTTTGTGTTTGTGGATGTTGAGCATCCGCCCTTCGGATTAGACAAAGCCGGGGCCGAGCATGTGCGTGCAACATTTTTGCTTGTTGCCGTCTGGTATGCGCTTTTTTCCATTCCCCTGTTTTGGGTTACCTCTGATCGACCACAAACCGATCTCAAGTTGATGGAGGCTGCTAAATCGGGATGGCAGCAGCTTAAGACATCCATCAATAATGTGCGAGAATACAAGCACATCGTGCGATTTTTGGTAGCACGGATGGTTTTTATTGATGCATTGGCTACCGTGTTTGCCTTTGGCGGAATCTATGCCGCCGGCACTTTTGATCTCACTGAGCGCGAAGTTCTCATTTTTGGAATCGGCCTGAACTTAACAGCGGGTATTGGGGCGGCTATTTTTGCCTGGCTGGATGATAAAGTAGGAAGCCGTGTGACGATGTTAGTCGCTTTAGTTGGTCTTATTGTTACTACCTCAGGAGTATTGCTGGTCTCCACTCTCACGTGGTTCTGGGCATTTGGATTAACGCTCGGCATATTTGTGGGACCGGTCCAAGCGGCCAGCCGAACCTATATGGCGCGTGTTTCGCCCGAGGGACTCGAAAACCAAATGTTTGGCCTGATGGCACTTTCGGGCAAGGTAACGGCCTTTGCTGGTCCTCTTTTGGTGGGATGGCTTACCTTTATTGCTGATAGCCAGCGCATTGGCATGAGTATTATCGTGGTTTTATTTGTGATTGGTTTTGCACTGCTCTACACCGTGCCTAATGCCAGTGATGTTCAAGTTGATAGAAAATCCGCATAAATAAAAAATTACGGGATTTTAACGTAGAATATGCTAAATTAGGGGCTATTTATTCGGATGAAATCATTCGAGGGAGAAGCTAGGTCTTTTCCTTATCAACCAAAACATAACACTACGAACATGAGCCGATTTGAAGAACTCAAAGGTATCGTCGCAGGTATCGAAGACGATATGTCAAAATTTTACGAGAAAGGAAATAAAGCAGCCGGAACCCGCGCTCGCAAAGGACTCCAAAACCTGCGCAAGCTTTCTCAGGAAGTTCGTCTTGAAATCCAAGACATTAAAAATAAAGGATAACAGATCCCGATTTAATTTTGAAAAGCCACTGCATAGTGGCTTTTTTTATATATACTTTTTTTGATTTGAACTGATCGAGTCTAATATGCGCTCTACACCCCAGCACAAATTATCGACATCGGCTATTGACGCCTGGCGCCTTTCCACTACAATATTTTGCTTCTTCCTTATACTAATTCCGTTTTTTCTGTGGCTATACGGGGCCTTTTGGCCGGGCAGTGCAGATTTTTCTCCTTGGGTGATTGGTGCTATTACAGCAGTCGTGTTCGTTGTAGCGGGATTGATCATTTTTTTCTATCCCGAAATTCGCTGGCAGCATTGGTATTACGAAGTGGGTGAGCATGAGATCGATCTGCAAAGCGGCATTTTCATCACTACCCGAACACTGGTTCCGGTAAAGCGTGTACAGCATGTAGATACGCGGCAGGGGCCGATTCTGCGCTCCTATAATTTGGCTGATGTAACTATTTCAACGGCCGCAACAACGCATCGCATTCCCGCCCTCGATGAAGAAACGGCTGATACTGTGCGTGATCAAATTTCTAAATTTGCCCGACTGGCCAAAGAAGATGTTTGAAGCCCAACGACAACATCCCGCTGCTGCTTTGGCTAACGCCTTTGATATCATCAGGGCGAATTTTATCACCATCCTGATTCTTATTTTTGTAGGAAGTGGTGGCGATCAGGGACAGTTTACGCTCTATTGGATCTTTGGCACATTCATCGCTTTACTGATCTGGGGTAGTATTTCATGGCTTCGATTTCAATACAGCGTTAACGATGGGGAACTGAAAATTGAGCAGGGCGTTTTTGTTCGTAAAAAACTGTACCTGACCTCCGATCGCATTCAAGTGATTGATATTTCGGCAGGAGTCGTGCAGCGACTATTTGGGTTGGTGGCGGTAGAAGTAAAAACGGCTGGCAGCAGCTCCAAAGAAGCAAAAATAAATGCAATCACTCGGGAAAAAGCCGAGCAATTGAAAACGTTGCTGCGCAAGGAGTCAACAGAGGCTAAAGATGATGCAGCGGTTGAGGAGGAAGCCGACCACAAAATATATCAATTGAGTACCAATGATTTGATTATTGCGGCTTCCACCTCGGGGCGAATGGGAGTGGCATTATCCATTGTGGGGGCCTTCTTTTCGCAGATTGACCAGGTGATTTCGGAAGAGCAAATGATCCAATTTGTGGAAACCCACATGCCTCGCTCCACATCGGCAATGATTGTTGTGATGACAGTTATTGCTGTAATTGCCATCTCGTGGTTGTTTTCATTTTTGAGTACGATTATCACTTATTATGATTTCAAAGTGGAGGTGCGGCAAAACGATCTGCTCATTTCCAAAGGATTGTTTGAGCGTACCCAGCTTACCATTCCGTTCAATCGTATCCAGGCAGTACAGATAAGAGAAGAGATCATGCGTCAGCCGTTTGGCTATGCTTCGCTGGTGATCGAAAGTGCAGGATACGGCGAAGATCAGGGGAATTCGAATACGCTGTTTCCGCTCATCCCCAAAAAGCAGATGTATGATTTTATTCGCGAAGTAATACCGGAATATGATGTAGAGGTCGAGAATAGTGTCACTATCAGCAAAACGGGATTGCGACGTTATCTGCTGCGGATGGTGTGGATTTCTCTGATTATTATTGGACTTGCATGGGGCATCATTCCGTATGGAGTCTATTCATGGTTTGTGTTGATTCCGATGCTATTGCTGGGCTATCAACAATACCTGGACGCCGAGGTTCAGTCGGGTGAAGATACGTTGATTATGAGTTCGCGCCTGTTGAGTAAAACGACGGCCATCATCAAAAAATATCGCGTGCAGGCTACACAGGTGCGACAAAATCCCTTTCAATCGCGATTGGACTTGACGGATCTTATTGTCCACGTGGCCAGTGGAAATCAGGGGCGTTCATTTAAAGTTCGAGAACTACAGTACGAAGATGCCAACGCCTACAAAGAATGGTTAAGCAATGGGCACTCCGATTCTTCACTGTTGACTGATGCAGAAGAATCGGGCTCTCCAGGCAGTACTATCCCAGAGTAGAATCTAAATTTAGCCGAACACAATTCGGTAATAGATGGCCAGGGTACTGACTCCAAAAATGATGTGCAGACCCAAAATCCAATAGGGCATCAGATCACCCCATCGTTGACCGAGAATACCGGGATGGGCAATCGGTTTCTCTTCGCCAATGTAGGGATGCGTGTCTGCCAGAATGCCCATCATCGATCCCACAAAAATGCCGTGTGCAAATCCCCATAAAATGCCTGCCGGCCAGTTTGGTGTTACCACCATAGCTGTAAGCAGGACTACGTAAAGTACGCCCCATCCGGCTCCGATAAGCAGATGCAGGATGATGCCCATGGAATAGACTTGTCCTCTTTTTTCAATGTTGACAAAACGAGATCCAATGAGATAGGGGATGTCTAGGTTGTGACCAAATATTTTAAGCAGATACATTAGCAGGGTTAAAATAACTGCCCCCACAAGGCCCGAAAATGCTGCTACCAGTAAATTCGCTTCCATAATTCCCTCCCTGTTTATCGGCTGTTGCCGGTATTATGGCTGAATATATTGTAATGTAGCACAGCAAAAGGCGACAGATCAACAACTTATTTATCACCTTTTACAGATATATTAAATAGCAATGGCAGGGCAGGAATGCAACAGCAGCAGTTGACTCTATGCATTGGCGGGATTGCCAAACTCCTTAAGGGTTTCGTAGTGAGATTTTATAGCAACTCCCAACGTTTCGTGATAATTGTAGGGGTGGCCATATTTTTCTGCCACATCACGTACGATAGAGCTGATTTCGGGATAGTGCACGCTGCATATTTGGGGAAACAGGTGGTGTTCAATCTGGTAATTGAGTCCGCCGATGTACCAGCAGAGCAGCTTATTGTCATGTGCAAAGTTAGAGGTTGTTTCCAGCTGATGAACCATCCAGGCATTCTCGATATTGCCTTCCTCATTTTCAGTGGGATGTTCGGTTTCTTCGACCACGTGTGCCAGCTGAAAGATGACGCCCAAAATGATGCCTGCCGTAAAATGTAGAATTAGAAAGCCGATGGCCACTTGCCACCAGGTAACAGGGAGCAGCATATAAGGTAGTACGAGCGTGTATCCGTAATACATGATTTTAGTGATGAAGAGCATAACCCATTCCTTCAGCGGATGAGTTTTATCTTCATAGGGCCCCAGGCTGGACTGAAGAAAATACTTGTAATCTTTGACAAAAGCCCAGAACAGCGTTGCAAATCCATAGGCGAAAAAGGCCAGAATATGTTGTGCGCGGTGCACCGGTTTATATTCGGCATTAGGCGAAAGCCGGATAAATTCAGCAACCTCCAGATCTTCATCGTGTTCGTAAATATTCGTGTAGGTGTGATGGATGATGTTGTGGGTGATTTTCCAGATATAGCTGTTGGCCCCCATCAAATCAAAAGTATAGCCGAGCAGTTGATTCACTGTTTTGTTCGAAGAGTAAGCCCCGTGCAAGGCATCATGCGATATTGAGAACCCGATGCCGGCCATCCCAATTCCCATAACAAAGCAGAGTGCGGCCATACTCCATATCCCTAAGCTGCCACTCATGATTAGCGCATATGCGCCAAAATAAATGGTGAGCAGAGTTATTGTCTTGGTAATCATTCGAGCATTTGCATGCTTCGAAAGGTCGTTTTCTTCGAAGTAGGCGTTGACTTCGCTTTTTAGTTCCCGGACGAAATTTTTCTTGCCGTCCCCTTTAAATGATATCCTGGTTGCTCCCATATGGTGATTCGTATGTATTTGTAGGCCGTTGCTTTTTCTGATGTTAAGTGCAATAAAAAGAATTACAGGCAGGAAAAAAATTATTCCGAGATGTTTTCGGAAAAGGCTTTATGGATCGATTTTTTCAGGTGACTCATCTGGATGGGTTTCACCAAGTAATCCACGAAATTCGTCTCGCGGGCTCTTGATAAATTGTATTGGTCAGAGTTACCTGTAATATAAATAACATGCACATCAGACTTTTCTCGAATCTTTTGCATAGCCGAGATCCCGTCGATGTTATCCTTAAGCTGGATATCCATCAGGATAAGATCGGGAGATAATTCAAAAGTACAGTCGATGGCTTTTTGTCCGGTGATAACCTTATCGACAACATGATGCCCCAGCTTGGTGATCATACGCTCGAGTACCATAGAGATGATCATGTCATCTTCTACGATCAGCACATTTTTTTTGGGATTTTCGTCACTCATAGGATTGCTTTACTGGTAATGGTAATAAGCACTATTTGTGATCATTTAAGAAAGATCACGAATACCAATAAAGCAAATTTTTCAACAAATTAACCTAATGCCACGTCGAGAAGCATCATAATGCTAAAGCCAACCATAGTACCTAAGGTAGCAATATCAGTGTTACCTTTGAGTTGAGATTCCGGGATAAGCTCTTCAATCACCACATAGATCATGGCTCCGGCTGCAAAGGCCAGCGCATAAGGGAGGATCGGCTGCACCATAAGAACGGCTGCTGCACCAATCACTGCAGAAAGAGGTTCTACAACGCCTGAAAGCTGACCATACCAAAAGCTCTTTCCCACACTTACGCCTTCGCGTCTGAGCGGTACCGAAACAGCTGTGCCTTCTGGAAAATTCTGAATACCAATTCCCACAGCCAACACAATTGCGCTGGCAACAGTAGCTCCGCCGGCGGCTTCAATTCCTGATGCCGCTGCTCCGAACAAGACCCCAATAGCAAGACCTTCGGGGATATTGTGGAGCGTAATCGCCAAGACCAAAAGCGTGGCGCGTCGCCATGAGGTTTCAACGCCTTCGGCTTCTTCCATCGGAAATCCCAGGTGTAGATGAGGCATATACGCATCACAAATTCGCAGAAAGACACCGCCCAAAAGAAATCCGATTACGGCCGGAAGCCAACCGGGTATGCCTTGAACTTCGGCCATCTCGATGGCAGGAGACAGTAGTGACCAAAAGCTGGCGGCAATCATTACACCGGCCGCAAAGCCAAGCATAGCATCCAGCACTTTTTGATTAACTGTTCGAGTGAAGAATACCAGTGCAGCACCCAAGGCTGTCAATCCCCAAGTGAATAATCCACCGAACAAGCTCTGTAAAATGGGATTTAATCCGTAGAAAAAGTCTTTTAATTCAGCTAACTCAATCATTATTGGAATAGTTATTTGATTATTGAATCCAAAATAATATCAAAAATTAAGCTAAATAAAAAAGAATTTTTAGTGTAGACTAAAAATATGTTTTGATAAAAAAATGGTGTACTTAAGGGGTAGGGATTAGTCAGTTTGTTGTCTTCCAGAAGATGATACCGCCGGCCTGTTTGCCTACTTCAATGACATCCACTCGCTCAAGAGTTTGCAGATCGATCACATCAACCGAGCCCGGTTGCCCACCAATGCCTTCAACTGAGATGAATGCAAATCGACTGTCCGGAGAGGTGGTTACTCCGTGTGTTACGTTGCGGCTGTTCTTGATGACGGCTGCCTCTTTGCCCGTTTCAAGGTTCCAGATCCCCGTTTCGCCCGATCCCTTGTAGCTGGCAATAACATATTTGCCATCATTGGTTACTTCCAGATTATAGGGCGCTGTTCCTTTATCCGTTGTAAAACGACGTGTTACTTTCCACTGCTCGGTATCTACTTCGACGATCTCATCGGAGCCGTTATTGGCAATATACACGAGGTTTTTGCTCGGATGCGGATCGGCCCAGGTTGGTTTGGCCTGTGGCTTTGCCATGCTGTCGTGGTTCATATCCGAATGCTGGTTCGCCGATTTCGATCCTTTGGCAATATTCAATCGCCGGCTGACCTCCATCTTTGCAGTATTGATTTCCATCAGCTCGTCGGTCATCATCGACACGTGATACTGAAGTTTTCCATCTTCGGTAATGCGCGACCCGTGGGGCATGATGCCGGTTGTAATTTTTGTAATTTCCCGCATTGTTTCGGGATCGACTACCGAAACCGAACTTGGTTCCATATCACCGTGCAGGTTAAAGTTGACGACATACAGCAATCCCGTAGTTTTGGAAATCTCCATACTGGCCGGAAACATCCCCAGCTGCGTACGGCTTACGAATTTGTTGCTTTTCGTTTTGAATTTGTAGAGCCAGCCGTAGGGATTGCCGTGCGCCACCGATAAGTACCAGTATTTTCCGTCCAGCCCTACATTAATGCCGTGCGGACCTTCATTTTCTGTGGGATACTCACCCACCGGAATCACATCCGTGACCGAGCCCTTCTGGGTTTCCGCATCAAACGCAACCTGATAAACTTCGTCATCCGATTCGGCAGTGACATATACATGATAGGTTTGCCCCAGTGCTGAACCGGTCCATGCGAAAAGGAAAAGGAGTACCGAAAATATGGTTTGTTTCAGTGATCGCATATCAAAAGAATGTTGTAATTATCGAGTGCCCTGAGATTGCTGATCTTGCAACTTATACGCCCACAGGCCCGAATTCCAGTCGGATACAAAAATGTATCCTTTATAGGGTTGTGGACCCCAGCTCATGGCTGCATTGGGGATATGTCCATTGGGATGCGTTGGTACGTGCTTGGCAATTTCTCGTCCCTGCTCATAGAGATTCCCCATCAGCTCACCGGAGATGTCAACGATGCGGAGCCCGGCATTATAGTAAGCGATGTACAGGGTATCATTTTTGACCCAGAAATTGTGTGTACCTGCCTCGGGGACTTGGTATCGCGCAACCTCTTTGGGGGAATCCCAGCCGCCTTCAAATTTCACAAAGTGGATCCAGCCGGCGGGCACCGTGGGACCTTCATTAATACTGAGTCCATTGGGAAACGCTTCATCGCCGGCTACTACGTAGAAGTCACCCGTCGATTGACTTTTGAACGGAAAGGCCGCGTGGTTCCATCCGCTGGGATAAGTATAGCTGCCCAGCTTCACGGGATTTTCAAACGAGCCAACACCAGTGCTGTGGCGTTCCGGCGACTTAGCCGCAGGCATGCTTCCTACATCAACGGCGACAATGCCGTCATCCCAATTGGACGAATACGCAATGCCATTTTCGACCCATACATCATGGACCGAATGACCGGGTGTATCAAGTTCAAAGCGGCTTACGGTTTTGGGATTTTCAGGGTCGCTGATATCAATAATATCGTAGCGACGTCCATTATTGACGGCAAAAACATGATCCTTATAGATGAAGGAATTATGCACGCCGCCGGTGAGCCCATCGGTATATTCTGAGATAATACTCACATTGTGTGGATCACTGACGTCCAGGATTACAATACCGTTTTTACGGTCCGAAGCCCCCTCGCGGGTAATTACGCCAATGCGCCCGTCTTCCGAAATTTTAACGTCATTGACCGTGCGTGCGTCAACTGTTACGGTATCGATAATGGTCATGTTTGAAGGATCGCTGACATCCCAGAAATAAGCTTCGCCATTGCCGCCCCAAGTTCCGGTGATGGCATAATCGCCGCCGTCAACACCTTCCCAGATCCACAGATCAGAGGTATGTACATCATTGACGAGTCCATGGCCTACCACTTGCAGGTCTTTTTGCACATTGCGTGGATCCACGCGAACGGTGCTTTCTGCTGTTGCTGATCCCGATTTGGCGACGATCGTAAACAGTCCCGGCTGATTGGCAACAAATCGACCATCCTGCTGAATTTGTCCCGATGCACCTTCACCACGATCGTCATCCGTTTTGGAAACGAAAGAATAGGTTACCGGCACATCGTCTATCGTTTTGTCATTACTGTTTTTGGGGATGGCATTGAACTGAACCACATCTCCGGTACGAACACGTTTTTGCTCATGTTTGAGCGCAATAGATGAGACCGGGTTTTCTACAACTTGCACTTCCCAAGATGTGCTGACATCTTCAGCCATTGTTGTAATAGTGACGTTACCGGGTTTATGAGGTTTTAGACGACCAAACTCGTCAACACTGGCAATGGCTTCATCAGAAGAAGAAAAAACCACTTCTACATTTTCTCTTTTAAATCCTTTGGCATCTTTCATCTCATAGGTGATGGGTAGCGTCGTATTATCATACACTTTCGAGGGCATATTTTTAAAGCTGATCTCCGTGATTGGCGGATAAGCAACATTGACTTTCAACAACTTTCGCAGTTGCTCGTCATTCGGGCTCGTCGCATAGGCAATAATCTCGAAATTGCCCGGCTTTAGTGCCGTTATCTTTCCACTGGCCGAGATCGTAACGCTTTCTTGGCTTCGGGAATAAAATCCCACAGAATCCTGAACGACAGTATCGTTGGCATCCTGAACGGTTCCGTTAACTTGAGCAGTGTCATCAACATTGAGGTTCACCGTTTCGGGATTAAGCACAATTTTATAACTGTTATCGTCCTGTGCCCAAGCGGGTGCAGCCAAGAGAACAGCCAAACATACGGTTGAAAATAGAGCAATTACTTTATTCATAAGTTCATATTTAAGTTGTAGAATTAGGTGACAAGTAAGCAAAAATTGTTACTAAAATGAAAAGTGAAATTTGCTCCCTGATCTTTATAGGTTGCCGAATTACGTTCTTTTACATCTGTTTAGGTTCTGGGTATCAAAACTGATTTCAATCTGTTGCTTTCTGGTGAAGGTGACTGTTTATTGTAGCGGTTTTTGCTTACCTTCTTCCATTTGATTTGCGCCCGAAAGGCAGCATCATTTGTTGCGCAAGTACAGAACATTGTAGCACACTTATTTGTTATTCAAACCACAGTGATTTTTAAACTAAACTCCTGCTTTTGATGAGCATCAATTTTGATAAAGAACGCTTTCTGCATCGCCATATCGGTCCTGATGAAGACCAGACCAACGAAATGCTCTCCGATATCGGAGCTTCATCCCTGAACCAGCTAATGGACGAGACTATTCCTGAGGGCATTCGCCTGAAAGAGAATTTTGGGCTCGATAAGCCGATGAGCGAATATCGGTTCTTAGAAGAATTTCGTGAATTAGCTAATCAAAATGAGATTTATGAGTCGTTTATTGGTATGGGCTATCACGACACGTTGACGCCCAACGTGATTTTGCGGAATGTGCTTGAAAATCCCGGTTGGTACACGGCGTACACCCCTTACCAGGCCGAAATTGCACAGGGACGTTTGGAAGCGCTCATCAATTTTCAGACGATGGTTTCGGATCTCACGGGACGCGAGCTGGCCAACGCTTCGCTGTTGGATGAGGGAACCGCCGCCGCTGAAGGTATGTCGATGCTGTATTCTACACGGCGCGGGGCCAAGCGCAAAAAAGCCGATACGTTTTTTGTTTCCGAGCAATGTCATCCCCAAACCATTGATGTAGTACAGGGCCGGGCCGAGCCGCTCGATATCGAGGTGGTCGTCGGGGATCATAACGAGCTGGATGTGACTGACGAAAAGCTTTTTGGAATCCTTCTGCAGTATCCGGCTACCGACGGATCAGTGGAAGATTATTCAAGCCTGATTGAAGCAGCCCACGAGCATAATGTAAATGTGGTTGTGGCAGCTGATCTGTTGAGCCTGACCCTGCTGACACCGCCCGGTGAAATGGGTGCCGATGTGGTTGTGGGATCGACCCAACGCTTTGGCGTACCGATGGGCTACGGCGGTCCGCATGCCGCCTTTTTTGCTACGCGCGAAAAATATAAGCGCAAGATTCCGGGGCGCATTATTGGCGTTACGCAGGATACTGAAGAGAATCCCGTTTATCGGATGGCGTTGCAGACCCGCGAACAACATATCCGTCGCGAAAAGGCAACTTCGAATATCTGTACAGCACAGGTATTACTAGCGGTGATCGCCGGTTTTTATGCCGTCTATCACGGCCCAAAAGGACTTCGCCGCATTGCCGAGCGCATCCACGGACTGGCAAAAATTGCTGATCAGGGTTTGAGTGAGCTTGGTTTTGATGTAGAGAACGAGCTGTATTTCGATACGCTGAAGGTATCGCTGACCGATCAGGATCAAAAAGAAGCACTGCGCAAAACAGCACTCAAACACGAATTTAATCTTCGTTATTTCGATGAGGCGGCTGTAGGAATTGCGTTTGATGAGGTCAAAGATTTGGATCACGTTCGGGATTTGTTGTCCATTTTTGCATTCGTAAAAGAGGTAGAAAATTCCGTTGATGTTGCGGCACTTTCAGAGTCGGTAACGGTTGACTATCCTGAGGCATTGACGCGGACATCCAGTTACCTCGAGCACCCGGTGTTTAACTTATATCACTCCGAGCACGAGATGCTTCGCTATTTGAAGAAGCTGGAGAATAAAGATCTTTCACTGGTCCATTCGATGATTTCGCTCGGATCGTGCACGATGAAGCTGAATGCTACCGCCGAGATGATTCCGCTGACGTGGTCCGAGTTTGGCAAAATTCATCCGTTTGCACCCGAAGATCAGGCACAGGGATATCATCAGCTGTTTGAAAAGCTGGAAGATCAGCTGAAAGCCATTACCGGTTTCCCATCCGTATCACTGCAGCCGAACTCCGGGGCACAGGGAGAGTTTTCCGGATTGATGGCGATTCGTGCCTACCATAAACATCGCGGCGAAGATCATCGAAATGTGACGATCGTACCCGATTCTGCACACGGCACCAATCCCGCCAGTGCAGTGATGGCCGGCATGGAAGTAGTCGTGACCGAGTGCGATGAGCACGGCAATATTGATCTCGATGATCTGCGCGAAAAGGTGGAGGAGCACAAAGATGACCTTGCGGCACTGATGGTGACTTATCCATCTACGCATGGCGTATTCGAAGAAGATATCAAAGAAATTTGCCAGCTAATCCATGATTATGGTGGGTTGGTGTATATGGATGGTGCGAATATGAATGCGCAGGTGGGGCTGACGAGTCCTGCTGAAGTTGGCGCCGATGTGTGCCACCTGAATCTCCATAAAACATTTTGTATTCCGCATGGCGGCGGTGGACCGGGAATGGGTCCGATTGTTGCTACCGAAGAATTAGGACCATTTTTGCCAACGAATGCCGTAATTGAAACTGGTGGTGAGCATGCGATCCCTGGAATTTCAGCCGCACCGTGGGGCAGTGCCAGTATCTTATCGATCTCGTATGCCTATATCAAAATGATGGGTGCCGAAGGGCTTACCCAGGCGACAAAATATGCGATTCTGAACGCCAATTACCTGAAGGAGAAGCTCAAAGATCACTATCCTATTTTATATACGGGCAAAAATGGGCGCACGGCGCACGAATTTATTGTGGATTTGCGGCCGTTTAAAGATTCGGCCGGTATTGGTTCTATTGATGTAGCCAAGCGCCTGATGGATTACGGATTCCACGCGCCTACGATGTCGTTCCCCGTGCCGGGCACGCTGATGGTTGAGCCGACTGAAAGTGAAACCAAGGAAGAGTTGGACCGTTTTTGTGAGGCGATGATTTCGATCCGTGAAGAGATTCGAGAGCTCGAAGAAGGGCAGGCCGATCCCGAAAATAATGTGCTTAAAAATTCGCCCCATACCATGCGCGTGGCCATGGCTGAGGATTGGGATCGTCCATACACTAGAGAAAAGGCAATATTTCCGCTGGATTATCTGCGCTTTAATAAATTCTGGCCGGCGGTCGGTCGTGTGGATGATGCCTATGGCGATCGCAACCTGATGTGCAGCTGTGTACCGATGGAAGCATATGCTGATGGACAGGAACCTGAGGCGGTGAATTAGTTTTTGATTAAATAGCGTCCACTTTCAAAGTGGACGCTATTTTTCTGTGGGTCTTTGTTTTTTATTAGCTCACAGATGAATCCGTGAGCTAATGGATATAAAGCTCACTTAAAGTGAGCTTCCACAATATGTTTAGCCTGATGATTTATCGTCAGGCTTATTTACGTGTAACCGAGCTCTCTATTTTGATGTCTCCCAGCAGTGTCCGGTGCACGGGACATTTTTTTGAAATATCCAGCAGCTTATCGAGCTGATCATCACTCATATCACCTTTGATGATAAGTTCCTTTTCGATGATATCAATTTTGCTTTTGGGATCATCACAATGTTCGCAATCCACGTCATGGCGCTTGTTGTGCCGCAGCTCCATATACACATCATGAAGTTCCCAGCCTTTTCGGTTGGCATACATCTTGACCGTCATCACCGTGCATGAACCGAGTGACATCAACAGGTAGTCATAGGGGTCAGGTCCTTGGTCTTTGCCACCATCCACAGAGGTAGGCTCGTCGGCAAGCTGTTCGTGTTTTCCCGCCGTCAGCGTGGTGGTGAACTGTTCATCTTTTGGCAGGTGTGCGTGCACAATCTTCTGCTTGGAATTGTCAGCCATAGTATCGGAGGTTTTGAGATGATTGAAGTTTGTCGTATCGCCGATTGAAAGTCACAATGTAAAAAAATAATTGCCTGGGAATGTAGATTAAGTGCTATTGCCTGCAACACGTGGGTCAAACTGGCTTAACATAACCATTATTAAGAATTAACAGTCGGGCAATTGCTTCGTAATATAAGCTCCGTTTATTGATCAAAAACGCATTATCGTCTATGACCAATAAGCGAGCAGTTGATATTGTTGTGCTTTCCGATTTACACCTGGGAACGGTTGGATGTCATGCGGTAGAGCTGGCACAGTATCTGAATTCTATTGAGCCGGAGATACTTGTACTCAATGGCGATATTTTCGATATCTGGAATTTCAAAAAGTATTACTGGCCCGAATCGCACATGCAGGTGGTAAAGTGCTTCTTGAGTATGATGGCCAACGGCACTGATGTCTATTATTTGACGGGGAATCATGATGAAGTAATTCGCAAGATCTCGAGCCTGCAGTTGGGGCCGCTTTTTGTGAAAGACAAGCTGGTGCTGGATCTCAACGGTGAAAAATGCTGGATTTTCCATGGGGATATTTTTGATATCACCATGAAGCAAACAAAGTGGATAGCCAAAATTGGTGGCAAGGGCTACGACATGCTCATCCTGCTGAATCGAATCGTGAACTGGATGATGCAGAAGATGGGTCGCAATAAAATTTCGCTCTCCAAACGGATTAAAGACAGCGTAAAAAAAGCTGTACAGTTCATTGATGATTTTGAAGTGGCCGCGATGGATTTGGCCATCCAAAACGGGTATGAATATGTCATTTGCGGACATATTCACCAGCCCAAAATCAGGGGATACCAAAATGAGGAGGGCTCAGTCATCTATATGAATTCCGGTGATTGGATTGAGAATTTAACGGCATTGGAATACGAGGGCGGTGAGTGGACGATGTATAAATATGCCGAGGATGAATTTATCGACAAAGACGCATCGGTGATGGTACCTGTTCGTAAAAAAATCAAAGAGGTAGCGGTCATCCGATGAACATTCTCTATGGCATACAAGGCACGGGACATGGTCACATCAGCCGGGCACGGGAGCTGTTGCCCGAACTGCGCAAGCATGCCTCGGTTGATGTGATGGTCAGCGGGCATGCTAGCCAGTTGTCGATCGATGGTTAAAATATCAGAAGTATGGCATCAGCCTGACCTATGACAACAATGGTGGGGTGGCGGTGTTCGATACGCTGCGCGATTTCCATCCCGTGCGGTTTGCTACGGATGTTCGGTCTATTCCGCTCAGCAATTATGATCTGGTCATCAGTGATTACGAGCCGGTATCGGCATGGTCGGCAAAGCTGCAGAATATTCCCTCGGTGGGATTAAGTCACCAGGCTGCATTTTTGTCCCCGAATACCCCGCGCCCGCAAACGAAATCGCTCGTCGCCGAAGCACTGCTACAGCATTTTGCGCCCGTCGATTTTCCGCTGGGATTTCATTTTCAACGCTATGATGACTTTGTGGAGCCACCAATTATCCGAAAAGCTATTCGGCAGTTGGATGTTACTGAATCCAATCATATTACGGTGTATCTACCGGCCTATCATCACGAGGTGTTGCAAGAACTGTTTGCACCGTTTTCTCACGTTGATTGGCACATTTTTTCTCCCTCATGCACCGAAGCCCATCAGTCGAAAAACTGCTTGGTTTATCCTGTAAGTAACGGACGGTTTTTGGATAGTTTTGCTTCGTGCCGCGGAGTCATCAGCAATGCGGGATTTGAAACCTGTGCAGAGGCGATGTACCTGGGGAAAAAGCTACTGGCGATACCGATTAAGAATCAGTATGAACAGGCTTGTAATGTGGCCGCGCTACAGCAGCTGGGCGTTAAAACATTGGATTCGATTGACGGTCGCCGGGATGAAATTTGGAAGTGGCTCGAGGATACAACCTCGGTATTTATTGATGAGATTGCAGATCCCCAAGCGATTGTGCACCGGATATTAGATTTTGAGAGTGAGGTAACGAATCGGGCAGGATCATTCTTCCAAGCCATTCGCTGAATGCTCGATACCGTATCTTTCTTCGAGAATATCCAGGTGATGTCGTTCGTGTCCGGCGATAATGTAAGCTATCGCTCGAACAGAAACAGTGGTATCATTGGCGGTGCCTTTCCTGAGAACTTGCTCTTCGTTAAAGCTATTAAAAAGGCTAATGTTGGCGTTCCGCAGGGCGTCGTATTCGGTGGATAAATTTTGGGGATTACGTTCATCAAAATGTGCCTGTTCAACGTATTCATCCTGGTCGTAACCGGGCAGCGAGGCTGTTTCACCGCGACTGATACAGAGCGCGCGATAGGCCATAATGCGTTCGGTGTCTATGAGGTGACCGATTACTTCTTTGACGCTCCACTTTCCCTCCGCATAGCGATGGGCTGCTTCTTCGGGCGTCAGCTGCTGGATGAGCGCATAGGTTTCTTGTCCCTGCTTGATGAGCGTTTGCAGCACATTGGGGCCGGTTACCTGTTCAATATATCCCTGGTAAAATTCGCTGTATTCATCGGCTTCGGGACGATTGTCTTCCCACGTAAAGAGTGGCATAGTTCTGGTTTTGATTGATATTTACTTCCGTCTGAATAGTAGGGGATTGAAAACTGAGAAGAAAATATCTTCAGTAATTCAGTGGATCTCCGGGATATGATTTTATCGCCCCAATTTATTTTCAATGTCAAATAAAAAAAGGCCGGATTGCTCCGGCCTTTTGAATCAGAAAATTGATGTACTTACTTGTTGACTTCGTGACTTTCGTAAGTCACTTCAGACTGTTTGGATCCATCCTGCAAGGTTTCTTGCAAGTAGGGATATGCGACCCCGTCAACAACTTGCCAGTTAGACTGTCGGTTTTCGACGGTTACCTGGCTACCTGCCTGTGGATTGAACTGCTTGTAGCGCACCACATCAGGATAGTTCGTTTCCTGATCGAGCAGCAGGGTAACGTTGGATCCGTTCACCGAAACGTTGAGCTTATTGTAGGTTGTACCGTCAACTTCTTCGGTACCCAAGAACTGGGGATCCATATCGGTTGCATTTTTAGCAATCGAAATAAAGCTTCGATTGAGCGTGGTTTTTAGTCCCTTGGCCATCTGTGGCGGCATGGGACGCTCGCGTTCGCCGACCTTCATGGTTCCGGACCCATCCTTGTAGATCAGTTGAACCTCTCCCATTGGTCCCTGAACGTTTTGGGTGATGGCATCAGGATAATTAATGGTCGTCGTCATCGGCATTTTTTGTCCCTGCATCATTACTTCTCCCTCAAGGATAAGCGTATTGAGTTCAGTATCAGTATTGATCACGGCATTGGCCATCTTGGCAAGTAGTTCCTGGCCTTTTTGGGCATTGCCTTTGACCATTTCCTGGTCGCCACTGCCGGGTTCTGGAATACTGATATCAACAGTGTCAACATCGCCGTATTTCTGCAGCTGGTCGCCAATTTCATCCTTGTTGCCCACGACCAAAATCTGCAGGCTGTCGGGGTTCAGATATTTCTGAGCCACGTTTTGTACATCTTCAATCGTCGTTGATTTCACCCCTTCGATGTATTGCTCAAATGCATCGCTGGGCAGCCCGCGATAATCATACGACATCTGCTGGCGCAGCACTTCTTCGTAGCTGTCATATTCAAAAACCGATGAATTGAGAATCTGGTCTTTGGTATCCTGCAGTTCTTTATTGGTGATGGGCTCTTTTTGCAGACGCTCAATCTGTTTGATGATAGCATCAATGGCTTCGGCCGTGGTTGAGCTTTTCGTCATAACGCCGGCATAAAAGTTACCGGGATAAAAACTATTCATCCCGTACTGACCGAAAACTGAGTATGCCAGCCCCATTTCGGTACGAACAACCTGCATCAGTCGGCCCGAAAAGCCGCCGCTGAGTACCCGGTTCATTACCTGAACTTTGGCATAATCGGGATTATCGCGCATGCCACCTAAATGACCCATCAGCACAAAACTTTGGTTTACATCCGACTTGTTGACAAAATTGATTGAGCTTTCCCAGTTGTAATTGACGTCGGGGAAATTGAGATCGTTTTCGTTGCCTGCGGGGATATCACCAAAGGCATTGCGAAGTTTCTTTTTCATTTCTGCTGCTTCAAAATCACCGACCACACCGATCATCATATTTTCGGCCACAAAGTTATTTTCGTGGAACTGCACCAAGTCTTCACGGCTGATATTATTTACCGATGCATATTCAGTGTTGCGACCGTAAACCGAATTCTTGCCGTAAATAAGGCGATCAAATTCGCGGAATCCGATCTGCTGAGTATTATCGTTGCGGCGCGATATGCTGGATTTAGTCTGGGTTTTGGCCAGCTCAATTTTATCCTTTGGGAAGGCCGGATTGGTGAGCACATCCACAAATACCGGCAGAATTTCATCGAAATCATCCCGAAGGACATTCATGCTGGCATTGCCCGAGGTAAAACCGATGCCGGTTTCAATGCTGGCGGCATTATTTTCGAGCATAGCATTCAGTGAGTCCGCCGAATAGTTTTCAGTACCTCCCGAACGGATAACTGAACCGGTGATTGAAGCCAGCCCCGCCTTATTATTCGAGACCTGAACGCCGCCGGTGCGAATGTTGGCATTTACATTGATGAGCGGCAGTTCATTATCCTCAACAAGGAAGAATTTGATGCCGTTATCAGTTGTAAATGTTTCTACTTCAGGCTTTTCAAAATCAGCCAGTTCCGGAAATTCCATATTCTCATATGGATTCTGCGTCTCTTGCGTTTGCTCGCTTCTTTCAGCTTCGCTATCGGCTGTTTGTTGGGATCCGGTACAAGAAGCTACGAAAGCAACCAGCAAACATAACATGCTTAGTTTTTTCATAATAGTTGATGTCTTGGTCTTAAAAAGTGTTTTGGGTGATGGGTTATTAGTTAGCATCGGCAACCTCCTCGTCGCTTGATTGCGTAACAATAGCCCCGACCGTACGATTATCTTTGGTTAGATATTTTTTAGCTACACGTTGAATATCATCAATGGTAACATCCTGTAGTTTATCGAGGTCGGTGAAGACTTTTTGCCAGTCGCCGCGGATTGCTTCGGCTGAGGCCAATGATGAAGCGAGTCCGGAGTTGGAATCCAGGCTGCGAATTAGATTCGCCCGGGCATTTGTCCGTGCACGGTCCAGTGCTTCTTGGGAGATTTCACCCCGTTTTATTTTTTCAATTTCATCGAGGATAGTGGTTTCCATCGTATCAACGCCAACGCCTTGGTTGGGGATAGCTAGCGTAGCAAACATTGTTTCAAATTTGGTACCGGGATATCCATTAAATGCACTTACCTGAAGCGCCGTTTTTTCTTCATCGACCATGCGCTTATAGAGTTCGGAAGTACGTCCGCCAGACAAGATACTCCCCAGCAATTGCAGTGGTTGAAAGTCGGGATGTTCTTCCGGTACGGTATGATATCCCATCAGAAAGAATGGCTGCGATTGCCCTTTTATTGTAAATCGACGTTCGCCGCGTTGTTCTGGTTCTTTTGTATAAACGGGTGGTGGTTCAGGTGCCGATTCCATATCACCAAAATATTTTTTGGCCAGCTCTTTGGCTTCTGCCGGTTCTACATCACCGGCAATGGCAAAGGTGATATTGTTGGGTACATAATAGGTATTATAGAATTCTCGAGCATCTTCCATTGTTGTTGCTGTGATGTCAGAATTCCAGCCTACCGTTGGACGTCCATAGGGATGAGCAGTGTATGCTACGGCAGCAAATTCTTCAATCAGCCGACCAATAGGTTGAGATTCTGTACGCATGCGTCGCTCTTCGCGTACGACCTCTTTCTCTTTGTAGAACTCACGGAATACCGGATTTTTAAATCGATCGGATTCCAGACTAAACCAGAGTTCCAGACGATTTTCCGGGAGATTGTAAAAATAATTCGTGCGGTCTTGGCTGGTAGTGGCATTCATTCCCGTGCCGCCATTGCGGTCAATAATTTGGGAAAATTCGTTATTCACAACATACTCTCCCGCTTCTTCTTGTAGGTCTTTAAATTCGCTCCAGAGCTTGTCCATCTTTGCCGAATCTGGATCGGGACTATATTTTTCTGCCAACCATTCTTGATAGGTGTTATCAAGTTCTTGGAGCGCCTTTTTCTCTGCTTGCCAGTTGGTAGTACCAACGGTGTGCGTTCCTTTAAAGGCCATATGCTCAAAAATATGAGCCATTCCGGTATGTCCTACCGGCTCGTTTGCTCCACCAACATTAACATAGGTGGCAAAACTGACAACAGGGGCTACAGGTCGTTCAATAACAATGAAGGTAAGCCCGTTATCGAGGGTGAATTCCGTTACTTTTTCTTTGAATTCGCTCAGTGATTGTGCGTTGGCAGACTGGGTTGAGACCCCGACCGTAAGCACCAGCACCGTAAGCGCTATTAAGATATGTCGTAGCATCATTACTCCTTGTTTATATTATATTTTTAGGCGATTGCAATATTAAAGAATGCGTTCAACTTTGCAAAGTGAGGAAAAGATATTGCAATTTTATAATATGATTACTTTGTAATGCAATATGTATAGTAATAGTGATAAAACAGATATTAAATATGTATTGCAGAATGTTATATTAATGAGCAATTTTATGTAGATTTTTGCACGATAACGAGAAGGTTTCAAAAGTGATATTGTATGTTCTTTAAACAGGTACATGAAGAAAAACTATCACAGTATGCCTATCTGATTGGTTGCCAGGCTACCGGTGAAGCTATTGTTTTTGATCCCATGCGGGATATCGATCGTTACCAGGCATTAGCCGCCGATGAAGGGCTTCGTATTGTGGCTGCAGCCGAGACTCATATCCATGCGGATTACCTGACGGGCCTTCGCGAATTCGCCGAGACCGGAGCTAAGATTTATGCTTCGGATGAAGGCAACGCCAACTGGAAATACGAGTGGTTGAACAATAGTTCTTATGATTATCAACTGGTGAAAGAGGGCGATCGATTTAGCGCAGGTAATATTCAGTTTGAAGTGAAACATACTCCCGGCCATACCCCCGAACATGTGAGTTATCTAGTGATCGACGGAGCAACTGCTGACGATCCGATGGGCATTTTAACCGGAGATTTTGTTTTTGTAGGAGATGTCGGCCGCCCGGATTTGCTGGAATCTGCTGCAGGTCAAAAAGGAGCGATGGATATCTCAGCCAGGCAGTTATTTCAATCGGTGGAGAAGTTTAAGAAAATGCCGGAATATCTACAGGTGTGGCCGGGTCATGGGTCGGGCAGTGCCTGTGGCAAAGCACTGGGAGCCGTGCCCGAATCAACGGTGGGGTATGAATTGCGGTTCAATCCTTCAATTCTGGCTTCGGATACTGAGCAGCATTTTGTGGACTTTGTGTTAGACGGACAGCCCGAGCCGCCGTTGTATTTTGCGCGGATGAAGCGCGAAAACCGGAGCGGTCCCAAGGTGTTGGGAGCGCTGCCGAATCCCACAAAAATGGGGGCTTCCGAAATTGCGGACTTGTCCGAACAGTCGGGGAATGCGGTAATAGATACCCGCAGCCGCACGCCATTTATGAATAGTCATTTGAAAGGTTCATTACTGTCTCAGTTTAACAAACAGTTTAATACAGTAGCAGGTTCATATATAGAGTCTGATGAAGCGATCTATCTGATTATTAATGAGGATGATGTTGAGCAGGCTGTTCGCGATTTAGTGCGCATCGGCCTCGACGACATCCGGGGATACGTTACGCCGAATGAGCTTGAGGTTTTTCTGGGAGAAAGTGAAAAAGCAGTGAGCATTACCACGATTAACTTTGAGCAAACGGCTGAATTATTACAGAATCCCCAGAACCAAGTATTGGATGTGCGGAAAATGACGGAGTTTAAGGAAGGACATATCGAGGGAGCAGTGAATATTGCGCATACGCGATTGATGGATCAGAAAGAGGAGCTGGATCGTGATAAGACGTGGCTGGTTCATTGTCGGTCGGGCGCTCGTGCATCAGTGGCGGCGGCCATGCTTAACCGTGCGGGCTATTCGGTACAATATATCAACGATCATATTGATAACTGGACCGCCAAGGTCAAGGGATAAACATAGAGAGGGCAAAAAAGAGAGGGAAAGTATGCGCTATACTGTTAGGATTCGTTATTTGCTAAATAATCCTGTGTGATTTTCCGGGTTTGTTCTGCTCCCATATATTTCTCCAGATCGTAAAGTGTGATGCGCTTTTCACCCTCGTGGAACGAATAGGTCAAGTGACCAGTCTCAATCTCTTTTTCCACCTCACTGGTTTTCATGTCGAGCATCTCACCAACTTCTTCCAGAGAGAACATCGATCGCATAATAGGCGTAGTACTTTTTTTACGGAATTTTAATTGAGTGTAAATATAGAAAAAATAAGCCTCTTTGTTAGCCTAAAATCAGTTGCGATTGGGATTCAAACTAATAACCGATTATACGCTGTTATGCCATTTTTATGATCTCTTTATGCCGAAAACAGGATACCAGGTGATCATTCACCAAGCCGGTGGCCTGCATGTGGGCGTACATTATTGTGCTCCCGATAAATTTGAATCCCCACTTTTTAAGGTCTTTGCTGAGGATATCCGAAATGTCGGTATTGGCCGGAACGTCGTCGAGGGATTGGCAGTGATTCTGGATGGGTTCGCCATCCACAAAGTCCCAGATATAGTTGCAAAAACTGCCGAACTCATTTTGTATCTCAATAAAATGCTGGGCGTTACTCACGGCTGCCCGAATCTTCAGTTCATTGCGAATAATCTCGGGATTGTTAAGCAGCTGCTGGATTTTATTCTCATCAAATCGAGCTACTTGTTCTACCTCAAAATTGGCAAATGCCTGCCGGTAGCCTTCGCGTCTTTTCAGGATGGTGCTCCAGCTCAGCCCCGCCTGTGCGCTTTCGAGCACAAGAAACTCGAATTGAGTCTGGTCATCCCGTACGGGTACGCCCCATTCCTCATCATGGTAGCGCACATATTGTTCAAACGTATTTTCGCACCAATCGCAACGGTCAGGCATAATTGTCTTTTTTACAATTAAAACTGCATTTTAAGCTTCATCTTTCTAGTAGATAAAATAGTGAATCGATGCATTGGGAAAAACTTATTACGACGTTTGGAGATAAAAGTGAAATCAGTGAAGAATTAGCGGGACAGGTAGAGCTGCTTACGCACTTTCTGGAAGATATTGTGAGTGAGAAAGAGGAGGCTGCATTCCTGGAAACGCTGATCGACTTCCCACAGTTGGCGGCACAGGCTTTTAATGAAGGGGATGACGCCTCTTTTGAGGAGCTGGAGTCGAAGATTGATGATCTGTCCACCGATCAGATTTCGAGCTTTTTGCGGTACTATACCGTCTTTTTTCACTTGATGAATTCGCAAGAGCAGCGCGAAATTACGCGCATTAACCGCGAGCGGGCCATCCATACCGATCCCGAGTCGCCGCGCGGCGAAAGCATTGCCGAGGCGGTGTATTACTTAAAAGATCAGGGATACAGTGCGCAAGAGGCCGCCGATGTTATTGCTAAGCTCGACATCCAGCCAACAATTACGGCGCATCCCACCGAAGCGCGTCGCCACAGCGTGTTGATCAAGCAGCAGCGCATCACCGAGATGATTGGGAAGTTGCGCCAGCAGGACTTTACGCCTTCGGAGCGCAAGGAGATGAAGATGGATATTTTCAATGAGATCCACTTGCTGCTGGCTACCGACGAAGTGCGTACCGAGCGCGTAACGGTCGAAGACGAGGTCGAAAACGGGATGTTTTATTTCCGCAATGCCATCTGGGAGACCATTCCGGTGTTGTACGATGATCTGCGCAATGCTTTTGAAACCTATTATGATGAAGTGCCGGATTTTAGCACGATTTTGAAGTATCGCTCATGGATCGGCAGCGATCGCGATGGAAATCCCAATGTAACATCGGATGTAACCTGGGAGACCATTCTGGAGCAGCGCCAAATTGTGATGGAGCTCTATCTGGATGAGCTGGATGATCTGCGTCGCTATTTGAGTATTTCGCAGAATAAGTATGATATTTCGGATGAGCTGGCTGCCTCGCTCGAAGAAGATCAGCAGGGCGACCCGCTTTCAGAGCGGTATCAGCGGCTGTATAATCAGGAGCCGTATCGCCGCAAAGTGACACACATGATGCACAAGTTACAGCATCAAATGAAGGTGGCGAAGTCCGGCAATCCGGATCAGGTTTTAGAAGAGGCCAAGAAATATACGTCGCAGGATTTTATTGCTGATTTGGAGCTCATTGCCGACAGCCTTTCTGAATCGGGACTCAAATGCGTGGGATCGCAGGGCAAGCTCAAACACCTGTTGGTGCGCGCACGTACGTTCGGTTTTCATATGGCCGGTCTGGATGTCCGTCAGCACAGCGCAAAGCACGAATCGGCGGTAGCGGAGCTGCTTACAGTAGGCGAAGTCACGGATGATTATCAATCGCTGGATGAAGATGAAAAAGTAGCACTGCTTACCAAGGAACTGAAAAATCCGCGTCCATTGTCGCCGGTGCGTGCCCAGCTCGATGATAATACGGCTCAGATGCTGGAAGTGTTTGGCATTATCGGGCAGATGCTGGAGCTCGATCCCAACAGCTTTGGTAATTATATCATTAGTATGACTCACGGTGTCAGTGATATGCTGGAAGTATTTATCCTGGCCAAGGAGATGGGGCTGTGGAGCTATAACCAGCAGGATGTTGAAAGTCAGATCGATGTGGTACCGCTTTTTGAGACCATCGAAGATCTCGAAGAATGCGGCCGGCTGATGAGCGAAATTTACGACAGTCCGCTGTATCAACAGCAGCTGGCGGCGCGTGATAACCTGCAGGAAATTATGCTCGGCTACTCCGACAGTAATAAAGATGGCGGCTACTGGATGGCCAACTGGGCGCTCGAAAAAGCGCAGCAACAGCTAGGCAAAGTCTGCCGTGATTATAATGTTGATTTTCGACTGTTCCACGGGCGCGGTGGAACAGTCGGTCGCGGAGGCGGACGATCCAACCAGGCGATTCTGGCGCTACCGCCCATCAGCAATAATGGGCGTATCCGCTTTACCGAGCAGGGAGAAGTGATTTCCTTCCGCTATTCGCTGGCATCGATTACGCGTCGTCACTTGGAACAGATCGTGAATGCAATGATTCGCGTGACCGTCTCCGAGCCCGAAGCACATCCCCAGCAAGAGGCCTTTAACGAAACGATGGAACAGCTTGCCAACGAATCAATGGCAGAATATCGCAACCTGATTGATGATGAGGGATTCTGGAGTTGGTACACCTCCAAAACGCCGATCGAGCATATCAGTCGGCTGCCGATTGCGTCGCGTCCCGTTTCGCGGGGCAGTGCCAAGGCTGCCGATTTTGAAAATCTGCGGGCCATTCCATGGGTGTTTGCGTGGACACAGGTGCGCTACAACGTGCCGGGTTGGTATGGCATTGGCAAGGCGCTGGATGACCTGATGGATCAGGATGAAAAGATGGAGCAGCTGCAGAAGTGGTATAACGAGGGCGTATTTTTTAAGACGGTGCTCGATAATGCACAGCGCGAAATGGCACGGACGCATATCCCGACATCCAGTATTTATGAGGATATTGATGACGGATCGTTTCATGATCGTATCACCAACGATTTTGAGAAGGCGGTGAAGGCGATCAAGAAGATTACCGGACAGCAGAATATTTTGGATAACAGCCCCGTAATTAAGAAGTCGATTCGATTCCGAAATCCGTTTACCTATCCATTGAATATGATGCAGACCGAACTGCTGGACCGCTGGAAAGAAAAAGATGAGGATAGTGAGAATTCGCTGCGCGATGCACTATTCTTGAGCATCAACGGAGTGGCCGCAGCCATGCAAAGCACTGGATAAATTAGGAATTAAGAATGAAGAATTAGGGATGGGAGAATTTTTAATTCGTAATTCCTAATTCTCAATTAATTCTTTCATCTGGCGGCGGAATTTCGGGGCGCCTCCGTTGGCGGGATGACGAACAGGCGTATAGGATGAGATCCCAAAGGCATCGAGGCTCTGTTCACATTTTCGTCCCACGGCAATAATTTGTGCATCAGCAAAAATATCCAGAAAAACCCGCAGCGACGGGTAGCCTTTTTCGAGTTCTGAATCGGTGGGCGTGCGGTTGCTGAGCAACCCATCATCGGGATTGTACGGGTGCCAGGGCAGGGCGTTCCAAAGTACGGTTTCATACGGATCTATCCCCAGCTGATACAGCGCCTTCCACATGATAGTGGCCGTAGGCTCCGACATCCCTTTTTCGTTGACTTTGGGCTTGCTGGTCCGCTTGGGATCGATTGAGGTAAAAGCTCCATCCGCGGGAATGCCGTGCACCGATTTGTGGTGGCCGAGCAAAATGCGCTCGGAGGTCATGGCAATGCCGGTAAAATGTCCGCCTTGGTAGCCCAGCGCCTCCGCGATGAATAGATATTTTGCAGAATCAAGTCGTTCGTTGAGGTAAGCTCGAAGCTGTTTTTTTCGGATGGTAGGTCCATCTGAATTTAGCTCGTGTTCGGAATCAACATTGTGCCAGGGATTGAAAAAAGGTCCATCGGGGGTATCTTTAAGTTCATCGAAAAGAGGCTGAAGCTTATCCATCAAAATGAAAATATATTAGGCGTAAAAAAATGCTGAGTCGCCGTAAATATAGCGAACAGAAATTCCATCGGAAAAGAGATTTTAGATCGTCTTTGGCCAGCGGACTGGAAATTTTATTGCTTAGATGTTGTTGACTACCGGCCTGTGGCATAAATAAAATAGCACGAACAATAGTCTTGTTTGATTTTGTTTTAAGATGCGAATATTCTCAAGTATTTAGGTTGTGGCTGACTATCGCATCGTGGACATTGCGCTTATTTTTTACCCTTTTTTATAAGGGATTCTTCCGAAAAGCCCGTATTTTAAGGCAGATTTAATAAGGTAATTATTATGACTACTGATACTGCATTTAAAGTTTTGAAGACATCATCCAGCCGCATCAATGAAGTGGATCTGGATGATCCGGGTTTTGGCCGCATTTTTTCTGATCATATGCTGGAAGTGGAGTATAGAGATGGGCATTGGCATCAGCCTGAAATAAAGCCGTACGGAACTATTGAAGTGATGCCGGCACTGAATTCGCTGCACTATGCACAGTCGGTATTTGAGGGTATGAAAGCCTATTATATTGATGAAGAAACGGTGCACCTGTTTCGTCCGGAAGAAAATTACAAACGTTTGGTCCGGTCGTGTGAGCGAATGTGCATCCCGGTTGTTGATAAAGGGGTGTTTCTGGAGGGGATCACGCAGCTCATAGAGCTCGATCATCAGTGGGTGCCCAAGAAAGAAGGAAACACATTATATATCCGCCCCTTTATTTGTGCTTTCGATCCGGTAATTTCAGCGCGTGTTGCCGATCGGTATCGATTCTATATAATTACCTCTCCGGTGGGATCGTATTATAACAGGCCGGTCAAATTGACGACTACCCTGAACTACTCCCGAGCTGTGCAAGGCGGAGTAGGGCATGCTAAAACCGCCGGAAACTATGCCGCCAGTTTTTATCCCGCCCAAAAGGCCAAAGAAAATGGATTCGATCAGGTGCTCTGGCTGGATGCCCACGAACATCAGTATATCGAAGAAGTGGGTACGATGAATATCTTTTTTGTGATGGATGGTGTGCTCGTAACACCGAAACTTGGTGGTACAATCCTGCCGGGCATTACACGTGATTCGGTGATCAAATTAGCTCGTCACTGGGATATGCCCGTCGAAGAACGGCGCATTCATATCGAAGAGATTATGAGTGCGGGACGTGATGGTCGATTGGAAGAAGTATTCGGGGCCGGGACGGCCGCGGTTATTGCTCCGGTTGATGAAGTGCATCACGATGGGAAGTCGGTTACCTTCGATATAAATTCCCGCGGGCCGGTCGGGCAAAAACTATACGATACCATTACCGGCATCCAGCACGGACGCATTGAGGATCCCTTCGACTGGGTCCATCCCATTGATGTTGATCAGTAGTAAAGGACGGGTTGGTAAGGAGAGGCAATAAATTCTATCCAACTCACTACTCAATACTCATTACTATCAATACCCTTTCTCTCTGTTTACTTGGTGATTGAGTTCCATGCCCGACAGCGCTCGTTTGTAATTATCAATAATTTGGTCCGCCACTTCTGAAGGCTGCGTGATGCTCGCAATATGGGGCGTGATAATGATATTATCGCGATTCCAGAACGCATGTTTATCGGGGAGCGGTTCTTCTTCGAACACATCCAACCAGGCCCCGCGCAATATGTCACTGTCGAGGGCATAAATCAGATCTTCATCCACCAGGTGTTCGCCGCGAGCCACATTGATAATCCATGCCGGCTTTTTGAGCTGCTTAAATAAATCAAGTTCGAGGATGCTTTCTGTTTCTGAAGTCAGCGGCAACAGGCAAACCAAGATCTGGGTCTGTTCAAGAAAAGCCGAAAGCTCGTCGTTGCCGGCAAAAGTGGTAACGCCCTGTAACTCTTTTGGAGATCGTGACCATCCTGAAACCGAATATCCCACTTGTGCCAGTTGTGCAGCCACCGGACGGCCGAGTTCTCCCAATCCCATAATGCCTACTTCGAGATCTTCGGCCAGCGTATGGTTATGGGCTTGCCAAGTCCTCTGATCTTTTTGGCGGATATAATGCACAAAATTTCGCTGAATATTGAGTACGGCTCCCAATACATACTCTTTCATCTGCTGGATGAGCAATCCTGAAACCACGCGGCAGATATCAACTGATTGGGGCAGAAATTCATCCTTAAGCAAATGATCGGCACCGGCCCCCAGCGACGACACCGCTTTTAGGTTGGGGTAGCTATCCAAGACGTGCTTGGGTTGGTTCCAGCTAACGGCAAACTGCACGCGCTGGGGATCTTCGACCTCCGGCCAAATTTCAATATCGAGATTGGGATCCACCTCATGCAGGGCTTTTTCCCAAGGGGACATATCACGATTGGGGGCGATTAATAAAAGGGACATTTATTGCTCTTAGTTCTTGTCGGGATTATAGCATAGCCTATAAAAAAGCTTGGTTTAGACTGCTATGCAACTGCTGTATAAAGTGGCCGGAAGATCAACAAGTTACTTCCAAAATGTTATTCCACCAGGTCGTATATTTTGGTGACAAATGTTCTTGCTTCATCTCCCAGGGTTGCTCGATACCCGTTGCTGCAAAATGAGCCGTGCCCGATCCATACCGGGTATTAATTTCATCGAGTTTGTTCATCAGTTCATGTTGATCGACCGAATATTGCTGGTCATTAAATAGGTCGGCCTGCACCGAAGATTGTGGTAAAATGCCTGTGAGCATGACGGCTGCTTTTTTGTATCGAAGTCCAGTCTTATATAGCTGCTGTAGTCCAGCATGGGCACACTTTATCAGAAAAGAAGTGTTGGCAGTGGGCATGCCAAGCGGCAGGCTTATGCGGTGCTTGTGCTTCGATTTGTACTTCGAATACTTATTGGTGCGCAGTGTAATATGAATCATCGAAGTTACGGATTCCTGAGCCCGCAGCTTTTCAGCTGCAATACTGATAAACTGCGCTACAGCTTCATTGAGATCTTTGAGGTCAGTGACCGCCTCTCCAAAAGATCGTGAAGTCATGATACCCTTGCGGGGCTCACTGATGTTTTCCACTTCCAGGCAGGGATCACCGTTGAGCTCCATCACCGTTCGCAGACCGGTAACGTTAAGGCGATTGCGTACCCATTCGCGCCTGTTGATCTGCTGCTTGAGTTCCAGGGCATTTGTAATTCCTTCTTTAAAAAGACGTTGCGACAGGCCCGGTCCGATCCCCCAGATATCAGTAAGTTTTGTTTGCCTTAAAATCTCATCGACAGCAGGATTGTCAACAAAGTTTAATATTCCATTATACTTGGGATGAGATTTTGCCGTTTCATTTGCAACTTTTGCCAATGTCTTAGAAGGGGCAATACCCACCGAAACCGGCAGTCCGGTCCACTGTTTTACCGTAGATTGAATCGTTTGCCCAAAGTTGTCAAGATCATCAGCAATTAGTTTGGGGAACTCCATGAATGCCTCATCAATGCTGTAGGGTTCTACGTTGGGAGTCAGATACTGCAGTGTATCCATCACCCGTCGTGACATATCTCCATACAAAGCATAGTTCGAGGATTTAACAACAATATTTTTTTGTTTTAGGAGTCCGCGAATTTTAAAAGCCGGCACTCCCATTTCAACACCGGCTTCTTTCGCTTCTTGTGAACGGGCAATAATGCATCCGTCATTATTCGAAAGAATGGCAATGGGCTTGCCACGCAGTGTTGGATCAAAGACCCGCTCGCACGAGGCATAAAAATTATTGCAATCTATAAGGGCATAAACAGAATTGCTCATGTTAACAAGAAACACTAAAGCTGAAATTTCTCTTTATATAATTTATCATTGCAGCGACAAACATTAAATATCTGGCCGCAATTTAATCTATATAATAAATGGACGACCGACACTCCCGAACCGAAATAGACTATAAACGGGATGCACTTTTCTTATCATTGGCGGGTATCTTTTTGACCTCACTTGTGTTGGGCAATGTTATTGGTACCACAAAGTTTGTAACTATTTTCTCCGTCGAGCTCTCCGATTGGATGCTGGATATTGTGCCGCCGCTGATTCGTGAAGATCACATCTATACCATGAGTGTGCCCGTGGGGGTAATTGCTTATCCCTTTACCTTTTTAGCAACGGATTTGCTTTCCGAATTATACGGCCGAAAAAAAGCACAGCTTGTAGTCTGGGTTGGCTTCTGGATGAACGTGTTTATGCTCTTTTTGATGACTCTGAATCACTGGTTGCCCAACACCGGGGGAGTAAGCGGAGGACTTCAGCTTTTCGAAGGTGTCTATGAGTTTATGATTGGCAATACCATCGCCAGTATGATTGCTTATCTTATCTCCCAAACCGTTGACGTGCGCCTCTTTCATTTTTGGAAAGATTTAACCAACGGTAAACATCTGTGGCTGCGTAACAATGCCTCAACGACGGTAAGTCAGCTGGTCGATTCTACGGCAATTTTAACGATTTTATTTGTAGCTGGTAATTTGGGTGATGAGATTGATACAATCGGTAAGTTGATTATTCTCATTTTTAATTCTTACCTCTTTAAATTCTTTTTCGCACTGTTCGACACACCACTTTGCTATTTGGGGGTCAAACTCTTCCAAAATTTCGAAGAAGATCCCAGCAAATACAGCCTTTATGAATAAAAATAAGGAGTAAAATAGGGCTCTAAATAACGGCAGTAGCGATTACCAAAATTCGCAAAATAAATACCAGAAAATTGTTGACACGAACCCCCATTAAACCTTACATTGGGAATCCAATTTCGAACGGGGTTGAACCCAACAACAAAATGAGTTCAATCCCGTTTTTTTGGCTCTGAGAAATGAGGTAAAAAGAGGTTGGAATTGTTCTTTACATGTTGGAAAAACAGACAGACGATCGCACGTCGAGCCCTTGTCA
>CAZBCG010000017.1:0-54228 GCA_964490705.1 uncultured Balneolaceae bacterium
TGAAACTGCTCGATGTAATTGAAGTACCGCCGGGGCATGCCTTGCGAGCCCATCACAAATTGCGGCAGGAAGGTGACGTTAAATCCTACAAAGATAATTCCGCAGGCAATTTTGGCCATCGTTTCGTTATACATGCGGCCGGTAATTTTTGGCCACCAGTAGTGCAGACCGCCCATGAAGGCCATCACCATACCGCCCACCATTACAAAGTGGAAGTGAGCTACAACGTAATAAGTGTCGTGCAAGTGGACGTCGAGCGCGATAGAGCCAAGCACAATTCCTGTAAGCCCGCCCACGAGGAACAGGAAGAAAAAGCCAAAGATATATAACAGGGGTGATTTCAGATCAATCGATCCTTTGTATAGTGTGGCGGTCCAGTTAAACATTTTGATTCCGGTCGGGATACCGACGAGGAACGTCAGAAATGAGAACACCATAGAGGCCAGCGATGCCTGTCCGGATACGAACATGTGATGGCCCCAGACCAGGAAGCCGATAAAAGCAATGGCCAGCGATGAAAGGGCGATGGCCCAGTACCCGAAAATGTGTTTTCGGGAAAAGGTGGTAATAACTTCTGATACAATACCAAAGCCGGGGACAATCATAATATAAACGGCCGGATGGCTGTAGAACCAGAAAAAGTGCTGGAAGAGCACCGGGTCGCCGCCCATGGCGGGATCAAAAATTCCGATTCCCAGGATTCGTTCCATCCCGATAAGAGCAAGCGTGATAGCGAGTACCGGTGTCGCCAAAATCTGGATAATACTCGTTGCGTAGAGGCTCCAGGAGAAGAGGGAGAGTTTATCCCAGGTTAAACCGGGAGCGCGCATCTTGTGAATGGTCGTTATAAAGTTAACGCCCGTTAAAATGGATGAAAATCCGATCACGAACACCCCGAAAACCATGGTGGTTACGGCACCTCCGGTTGTTGAGGAGTAGGGGGTGTAGAACGTCCAGCCGGTGTCAATACCGCCGGTTACGATTGATAAGATGGCGATGAGCGCTCCGGCTAAATAGAGGTAATAGCTCAGTAAGTTCAGCCTGGGGAAGGCGACATCTTTACATCCCAGCTGCAGGGGTAAAAAGTAGTTCCCCAGTACAGTGGGTACCGAAGGAACGAGGAAAAGAAAGACCATAATGGCCCCGTGCAGGGTAAAGAGCTGATTGTAGGTGTTAGCCTCAATAAATGTTTTGGCCGGGGTCCATAGCTCGGTACGTACCAGTAGGGCCATAATTCCACCGATAAAGAAGAAGAAGGTGATGGATGCCAGGTACATGATACCGATCTTCTTGTGATCGACGGTGGTAAGCCAAGACCATATACCCGTTTCTTCATTCAGGTAGTTTTTCTCAGGGTTGTCATCGGGCTTGAACCGCTGAACCTGAATTTTCTTAAGATTTGAGCTAGATTCTGCTGTATCCATATTACTTCAGTGTTTTGATGTATTCGATAATCGCATTGATCTGTTCATCATTGAGCTGTCCCTGATAAGTATTCATTACAGCAGGGTAGCCTTCAACGATTTTGGCATTCGGTTCGAGAATAGATTCACGAATATAATTTTCATCTACTGTTATGGTCGAACCGTCAGCTAGTGGCTCTTCGCTGCCAAATTTTCCTTGCCAACTGGGTCCCGTCATTTGACTTCCATCAGTAGAGTGGCAGGTAGTACATGCATACTCTTGCGCGAGTTGTTCACCCCATTCGGCGGGTGCAAGGTCTTCGGGTTTGGAAGCTCCCCCGGCATTTTCGGCCAGCCAGTCTTCAAATTCGCTTTGTTCATGTACAATAATATCACCCAGCATATCGGAATGGCCGGTACCGCAGTATTCCGTACAATAGATAATTGATTGCCCGGGCTCGGGAGCGTTAAACCACATTTCGGTGTATTGGCCGGGCACTACATCCTGCTTAAGTCGATAATCCGGAACATAAAAAGAGTGAATTACATCATTCGAGCTCATGATTAACTTAACAGGACGATCAGCAGGAACGTGCAATTTACCGGTTGTTTGCGCTCCATTTTCATATTTAAATTGCCAGAGCCACTTTTGTGCTGTCACATTTACTTCATAGGCATCATCGGGCATCGCGCGCTGGTTCATAAATACTTGGTATCCCCAACCAAAGACGATAAGTACCATAATAAGCGGAATTACCGACCAAGTAACTTCGAGCTTGTTGTTGTGAGTGATAAGAGGGGTAACTTCGTCTTCTGATTGTCGCCGGTATTTAATTACAAAATACACGATTACGGCAATGAGGCCGACCGTCAAGACCAGGCTACTCAGGTGAACAAACCAGAATAGCGTATCCGTCTGATGGGCCAGTGTCGATTTGGCCGGTGGAAGAAGTAGATCGTTAAGCGCGTCCATTCGTTTCTTTTATTTGCTTTTCGTTGTTAGAATATCTGTGGCGCACCCACATAAAACCAAGAAATATACCCAGAATTAGCACGGTAGCAAAGCCACCAACTTGCATGATTTTCCAGGCAACGGGTACGTAGGTGTTGGCATCTGCATCATATTGATAACAGTAGAGTAACACCTGTTCTGCGGCACTGCCAATATCTCCGTCTGCTGCTTCGTAGAGGGCATTCCGCATGTTAAATTCATCAAATTTGAGTCCATATAGATAGCGTGTTACCATGCCATTCGGACTCAAAAAAACAATCGCTGCGCCGTGAGCATACTGCCCGTTTTGTAATCGCTGGACATCGAAACCCACAGCCTCAGTCAGTTGTTGAATATTCTTTTTATTACCAGTCAAAAAATGCCATCCGTTCTCGGCATTGTCCCGATCCAGCTTGTTCAAAAATTCTTTTTTGTCTTTTGCGGCCAGCGGTGTTTTCTCAGTAGGATCAAAACTGAACGTTACGATATTATATTCGCTGCCGGGACTCCATTTCAGGTCCTTTATGCCTTTGAAAATAGCTTCTTGTACCATCGAGCATAACTGCGGACACTCATAATAAACCGGATTCAACAGTACCGGTTTGTCATCAATAAATAATTCTTTGAGTGCCACCGTGTCGCCCTCAGCATTGGCGAACCGCAAGTCGAGGGGTATCTGTTCCCCCGTCTGCTCGGTAACACCTACATCCTGCAGACTGCTCGGTTTTTTCTTATTCAGCTGAGCAGAAGATACTACCGGATATAAAAGCAGGCTTACGACTACTATCAGCCCTATAAATCTCATTATCATACATTTCGTTATTCATCGGCAGCGATTTCATTAATCGCGCTGTCGATAGGAATTCGATACACTCCATTTTCCAAATCAACAACACCGAAACTATTCAGTTTATCTTGTGCTTCTTGCTTTAACTGGTTTACCTGATAGTATTCGCTGCTGGCAGATACATTTTCCTGCGTCAAGCGCTCATTGTATTGATACATCTCGAAGAGCGCTATCACAAATACGACAACAAGTGCAGTACCAAAAACACTCCAAAAAACAAGACGTTTGTAATTAAGCTGATCGAGCATGACGCCATGTTCTACGGCATCAGCAACTTTAGTATCAGAAATTTCTACATCTACTTCAGATGGTTCGGTTGTTTTCTCAATCTGTTTAGAGGAGCTGAATCCAACCTCAAGCTGCTCGATGGCATTTTCAAGTTCGGTAGCCCAAACCATGATCTTTGAGACCGGCACGTCATAATCCTCAGATAGCTGATCCAGATTTTTCCTGGATTGATTAAGCGCCTTTTTGGCTACTTCTTTTTTAAATGCCGAAGTATAATGTTGTTCTTCGCTTGCCATGAAAATGTAAATGCTTAGTGCGCAGCGGGCAGACCCTTACTGCGTTCAAAGTGTTAACGGTTGATTTAGTGTTTGTTCAGCGAATCAGCAAGTTTTGGGTCGTTGACGGGGACCATCTTATTCTGCTTAAAGCGATAGAAGAAGAGTCCCAGAAAAATGCCGCCAAGACCAATAAAGCTGGTGATGGTCATCCAGTTTAAGTGGAAGCCATGGTGATTCAGTACCGGCATCACGATCCAGTAGAGCTCTACCAAATGAGATACGAGAATCAATATCGAGATGCTGGTAACGAGTTTATAATTCGATTTTGCCTCCTTGGAAAGCAACAGTACAAATGGGATCACAAATCGTCCAAAGAGATAGAAATACGCTAAATATTCATAACCGCCGCTGAGTCGTTCGAGGTACCAAACAGTTTCTTCAGGAATATTGGCATAATAAATCAGCAGAAATTGGCTAAAGGCGATGTAGCCGTAAAACACGGTAAAGCCAAACATCTGCACGCCCAGATCATAAATATGTCCCTGTTGAATGGTACTCGTAAGCAACCCCTGTTTCCAAAGATACATGATAATGAGGATGAGCACTGCAAACAGTCCCTGGAAGCTCATCGCAAAGTAATAGACGCCAAAAATAGTAGAATACCAGTGCGGATCGAGCGCCATCAGCCAGTCGAATGATGCAAAGGCCAAGGTGATGGCGAAGAAAAAGAGTCCCGGTCCACTTGTGCGGCGCAACAGTGTTTGCAAACCCCAGTCACCAGTGTCATCCATCTCGACCGACTTATTGTACATCTGATAGCCAAGAAAACTCCAGAGGCCGAAGTAGATAAACTGCCGGACGATGAAAAAGGGCGTATTCAAATAGGGCACCTTGCCCTGCAATACGGGATCACTTGCAACAGCATCGGCATGCGTCCAGTGATATAGCGAGTGCATCCCCAATAGCACGGGAATGATGAACAGTCCCCAAATCCACATATTTGAAGAAATGGCTTCGGGAATGCGGCGTAGTACCGCGCTCCACTCCGATCGTGTGAGGTGCTGGAGCATCACGAAGAACAAGCTGGCCAGTGCAATACTGGAAAAGAAGGCAAAGCTTACGAGGTACGAGAAGAAAAACTGATCGTGTTCAAGAAAATATCCAACACCCGTAGCCAATAGCCCCACAATACCCACACCAAATAATGATTTGGTGATGTTCAGATCAGAGGGGAACTCCAGTGTATCGGTTATTTTGGGCTTGCTCATAGATTAAACCAAATTATTTGTATTCGTAAAATACGTTTTGAATTTCTGTCTTTATTTTGCGTTTTCGCTCAGCGACTTGATATATGCAATTAGTGAATTGATTTCACTTTCGCTCAGCTGATCATAGGGAACCATCGAAGGTGGAAACCCTTGTACAACTTTAGCACTTGGCTCAACAATAGATTCACGCAAGTATTCTTCATCAGCAGTTACTGTTGATCCGTCCTCAAGTGTAACTTCATGACCATAAAGATTTTTCCATGTGGGGCCGACAAGTCGCGATCCGTCGGTAGAATGACAGGTGCCACAAACTTGTTCGCTGGCAATTTGTTTGCCGCGTTCCACTGAGACTTCGCCACCACCTTCCTCACTTTTTTGAGCTTCTTTTTTGGCTTTCTGTGCAGCTACTTTGTCTTGATGTTGTTTTTGCAACGACGCAAGATCTACATCATATTCTTGGATATCTTGCTCTGGTACATTCTGGCTACGCTGTAAGGCCCTCACGTATGCCACAATAGCCCAGCGATCTTTCGTATCAATTTGGGTAGCATACGAGGGCATAGTGCGAATGCCATTTGCAATAGCAGAGTAGAGGTAGCCATCGCTTTGGTTTTGCAATCGTTCAAGATGGAAGCTCGGTGCGGGTACATAACCATAATTGTTGGCCATGATGATTCCTTTCCCGTCTCCGCTGATACCGTGACAAGGCGCACAATACACTTCATAGCGATCTTTGCCGCGATAGATAAATGATTTTGTGACATCAACGGGGATCTCTTCCACAAAGCTGCTGTCTTCGTTAATACCTTGGTAGAATTGCTTGTCCTGCTTCAGATTTCCGCGGGCAATAGTTCCTTCCACAGGCTGACGCATAGCGCGATTGTCAGCAAAAAATTCGTTCTTTTCTTGGGCTTCAAATCGTTCTTGCTGATCCATATTCATGTTGGGGTGGACCGGCTGAGTTTCAAACTTTTCGCCCCGGCACGAAGATAGTACCAGTGGAAGAGCGATAGCCGCAAATAATAAGTACTTAGAAGCTTTCATCGGATCGTTATGCAAACTAGAGATTTTTATGGTGATTATTCCGAATCGTAAACGGTTTCAATGTGTGTTGCTCCGTTATCCTGGAGCAGCTTGGTCGCTTTTTCCTCTTCAAAAAGATCATCAGTGGCTTCGATGCAGACGAAAAAACCGTCATCAGAAGCTTTTTCGAAGCGCTCCACATTAAACAGCGGATTATGGAAACGAGGCAATTTGTTGAGACCGATCATTCCAAACGTTGCAGCAAATGCAGACAGCAGAACTGTCAATTCAAATGTGATGGGCACGTAAATGGGAATATTGATGAACGGTTTACCGCTGATGTTCATCGGATATTCATATCCCATTACCCAGATCATGAGTCCTAGAGCACCGACCATTCCGGTTATGGCACCGCCCAAGACAATCCAGCCAAGCGGAGATTTTTTGACGCCCATGGCCTTTTCCATCCCGTGGATAGGGAAGGGGGCATAGGTGTCAAAATCCGAATAGCCAGATCGTTTGACCGATTCTGCCGCATCCACAAGTTCTTTTGGGTTGCGGAATTCGGCTAAGACGCCGTAAATATCGTTGTTTTCTGCTTCCATAAATATCAGTTACTAAACAGTTTGCTCTTGTTGAACCACAACAGGTTCAGTTTTGGATGCATCAAATTCTTGCGATTCCTCATCATAATTATGGGGGTCGGCTTGCGGCATCACACCTTTTACCTCTGCAATAGCAACCATGGGCAAGAACCGCAGGAAGAGCAGGAAGAAGGTGAAAAAGAGACCGAATGTGCCGATGTACGTTATGATATCCCAGAATGTGGGTGAATAATAATCCCACGATGAGGGCATAAAATCAGTAGAGAGTGAAGCAACGGCAATCATAAATCGCTCAAACCACATGCCGATGTTCACGATAATTGAGATCACAAAAGTGAGTGCTACATTGCGCCGGATGTTCTTGAACCAGAGGAACTGCGGAGTTACCACGTTGCAGAACATCAGGATCCAGAAGCCCCAGGCATACGGGCCGACGACATAGAGCCAGAAAATCCCTTGTTCGTAAATATATCCACTGTACCAAGCAATAAAGCCTTCCATCAGGTATGCAAACGCAACCAAGTTACCCGTTACCATCATCACGAGATTCATTTTCTCCATGATGTCGATGTTCATGATGTCTTCGAGACCATAAATTTTGCGGGCGATCAACATCAGTGTGAGCACCATGGCAAAGCCGGAATAAATAGCACCGGCAACAAAATAGGGCGGGAAAATGGTACTGTGCCAGCCCGGAATCATAGATACGGCAAAGTCAAAAGATACAATGGTGTGGACTGAAAGTACCAGTGGCGTAGCAAGTCCGGCCAGAATCATGTAGGCCTTTTCGTAGTGCCACCAGTTGCGAAAACTGCCTGTCCAGCCCAGAGAGGCAATTCCATACGAAATTTTGGCAATCTTGCTTTTAGCTTTATCGCGGAGTGTGGCAAAATCAGGAATCAATCCGACGTACCAGAAGAGCAGCGAAACGGTGAAATAGGTACCTACTGCAAAAACATCCCAGAGTAGTGGACTTGAAAAGTTTGGCCAGGCTGCCATCTGGTTGGGAATCGGAAAGACCCAGTAGATTACCCAGATACGTCCCACGTGAATAGCCGGGAAAATACCCGCGCACATCACGGCAAAGATGGTCATCGCCTCCGCAAAACGGTTAATGGCCGTTCGCCATCCCTGTCGAAAGAGAAACAAAATAGCAGAAATCAAGGTCCCGGCGTGACCGATACCAACCCACCAAACGAAGTTGATAATCGCCCAACCCCAACCAGCGGGATTGTTAAGCCCCCAAATTCCGGTTCCATCCCAGACAAGGTAGCCGATTGCTCCCAAAAGCGTCATCAGTAGTATGTTGGCAATGCCAAATGCCAGATACCACAATTTAGGAGTCGGCGACAAGGGAGTCTTAGCAATAATATCAGTAATACTCCCAAAGGTATGGTCACCTTTTACGAGTTTTGGCTCTGGTACGTATTGATAATCTGTGCTCATCGTAAAATTATTGGAAATTAAGCCAATTTCGGATTGGGGTTACTAAGTTCTGAGAGATACGACGTGCGTGGACGCGTATTGAGTTCTTCAAGCAGCAGGTAGTTGCGGTTATTTTTCTTCGTTTGCACCACTTTGCTGTCGGGATCGGTGAGATCACCAAAGTAAATTGCATCAGCGGGGCACGCCTGCTGGCAAGCGGTTTCTACAGCACCGTCTTTTGGTTTCTGTGTTTCACCATCTGTTTCAATGTCACGCTCAATTTTTGCACGATTCACACGCTGCACGCAGTATGTACATTTTTCCATCACACCGCGGAAGCGTACTGTTACTTCCGGATTCATCGCCATCTGGATGATTTCCGGATCGTCACCACTTGTCAGGAATTCCTTGGAATAATTAAAGAAGTTGAAACGACGAACTTTGTATGGGCAGTTATTTGCGCAGTAACGAGTACCAATGCAGCGATTGTAGGTCATCTGGTTCATGCCGTCTTCGCTGTGGGTAGTTGCCGCTACCGGACAAACCTGCTCACAAGGTGCCAGCTCGCAGTGCATACAGGGCACCGGCTGGTGTAACGCTTTCGGATCGTTGACATCGCCGTCAAAATAGCGATCATTTCGAATCCAGTGCATTTCGCGGCCGTTACTTACTTCACGCTTACCTACAACCGGGATATTATTTTCAGCGGTACAAGCAATCGTACAAACACCGCAGCCCGTACACGCATTAAGATCAATAGACATACCCCACTGCGGTTGATCATCGGGATATTCTTGCTCGTCGTATGAATTAAAAATTGAGAGTGGTTCATCTTTGCCGTGCTCCTCAGCGTAGGAAAGACCCGGCATCTCTGCATCATAAGAAGATTCGTAGCTAGAGAAATGAGGATCTTCGCGATACTCCTGAAGAGTAGCGTGACGCAGCAGCGAACGACCTTCCATGGTGTTGTGATCTTGCGTGCAGGCAATTTCGTACATTTCGCCTGTCTTTTCCACGGAGATGTCACTCGCAAAGTGCATATTTTCGGTGGTGCGCAGCGGATAGGTATCAAAACCGGTTTTATTTGCTACACGGCCGATGCCTTCGCGTCCGTAACCCACGGTAATCGTAATACTGTCGTCGGCATGTCCCGGCTGGACCCATGCAGGCATCTCAATCGTAGTGCCGTCAACCGTAAGGGCAATCATTTCTACTTCAGATTTCCCCAATCCGGCTTCTTTGACCCCGAGTTCGTCGGCTGTTTTCTTACTCATCAGTGCGACGTTGTCCCAGGTGATCTTTGTCATCGGCTCAGGAAGTTCCTGCAGCCAGCCGTTGTTGGCGAATCGTCCGTCAAAGACGTTGGAGTCAGCGCGGATCACCAGTTCCATACCGTCAGAAGTGTCGGCATTGTTCAAAAAGCTGCTGACTTGCGAGCTGAATCCACTTGAAATTTGTACTGATTCAGTAGGGAAGCTATTTTCGCCTGCGATACCATCGTGCAGGGCTTGCTCCCACTGACTTTGAAAATTAGATCCATAAAAATCTTGCCACGTTTCCTGAACGAGATCGTATCCTTTCGGCTTTTCACCGTTGAGGATCGTGCTCAGAAATTCAATTTCACTGACGCCGGAATACAGCGGTTCAATCTGTGGCTGAATGATGGAGCGCGTTCCCGTGTAGGAATAGCCATCGCCCCAAGCTTCCAAGAAATGAGCCCGGTTGATATGCCAGTTCGCCAGTTTCGAAGTCTCATTATAATAATCAGAAAGATGAACGATCTGTTCGGCATTGGAAAGGGCATCCGCAAAGTTTAGATCGGCTGGAGCCGTAAATGTGGGATTTGTGCCCACGAGTACCACCGTATCAACATTGCCACCGTTGAGATCTTCAACCAAACCGGCAAAAGCTTCTTGATTATTTTGATCATCGATATGCGGTACGTCGTGATAGGTTACCGTTTCTCCATCATTGCCGAGCGCAACATTCATTGCTGCAACAGTGGCGTGCAGTTCGGGAGCATGATCTCTTCCGACTGTTAATATCGATTCACCGCGATTTGCCAGCAATTCTTCGGCCAGCACGGGAATCCATTCGTGATCAGAAAATTTGTTCGTGTAGCCGCTGAAGGAAGAAAGTCCGTTTACGGATTTCGCTAATTCTGCGGCTAGGGCATATATAAAGAGTTCCACTTCGCCTGATTTAATACGCAGGCGATTGTCAGCGTTGGAGCCGGTAAGCGAAAAGGTACTTTCCACTGCATACAGCCTCGACATGTCATCATCGGGGGAAGTAACGGCTCGTCGATCAGTAAACTGCTTGGTATTTTCAACGCTGTTTTTATCGGCGGAGGGATTCAGAAAATCATCATCAAAGCTGACGATTGTATTGGCTTCGTCATAATGGTTGACCGTGCGCAGGCGCTGGCCAAAGGCAATGTTTGTGCCTTCCAGCGCATTATCTTCACCGAATGCTTCATACGTAATCCACTGGGCATTCGAGAAATTATTCATTGTCTGCTCCTTTAGCCTATTGTAAGTAGGAGAGGAGTTTGCTTCGGAAACAAAGGCAATGTTTTGATCGGTATCAGAAAAATGGTTGCTACAAAATTTGGCAAAAGCACTTACCGAAGAACGTTCGCCGTCTTTGCGGACATATCGCGAGCGATCGGGATCAAACATATTGAGAATCGCTGCCTGCCCGAATATGCTGGTATTCCCGTTGCTGGAAGGATGCATCTCATTTCCTTCAATTTTTCCGGGACGTCCCTCGTGATTTTCCACAACAATACCGTCCAGTGCATCCTGGAAAGGCATAGCTGATGCATAATACAGCGGGTTGCCGGGCGTAACGTCTTCCGGCATCTTGCTGTACGGCATAATTTTTTGAACGGGACGCCGGCATGCAGCAAATCCTGCCAACGCGATAGAAGCACCCATCACGCGCAAGAAGCTGCGGCGGGAAACCTTATCGTTGAGTTCAGTAGCGTTTTCAGGGAATTCGCGCTCGACGAACTTCTGGTACTCATCGTTCTTGGCCAGTTCGCCCAGGCTCTTCCAGTAATTAGGACTCTTTACTTCTTCGCTCATTCGGTTACGATTGCGTTAATTCAGATTCGTTTGGTTTTGTATCACCTATTTAATTAATAGTGGCAACCCTGACAGTAGGTTGGGGGATTTACATTGTTCTTGGCCACGAGTTCTCGCCCCTTGGCTATTTGATCTTCAACTTCGTATCCCATGGTTGTTACCTCTTCAACGGGACGCAGATGTTGCTCGGGGTTACGATGACAGTCGAGACACCAGCTCATACTTAGTGGCTCTTTCTGGAAAACGACTTCCATTCGATCGACGCGGCCGTGACAGCTTTCGCATCCCACCCCCACATTAACATGTGCTGCGTGATTGAAATAAGCATAATCCGGGAGGTTGTGCACGCGCACCCATTCGATCGATTCTCCTGATTGCCAACTGTCGCGAATTTTTTGCACTTCTTCGGGATTTTGTGTCCCATCAATTTGGTTATGACAGTTCATACAGGTTTGTGTAGCCGGCACGTTCGCGTGCTTAGAATCAAACGCATTGGTGTGGCAGTATTGACAATCAATGTCCAGCTTGCCGGCATGCAGCTTATGGCTGTAATCAATGGGCTGCTCAGGAGCATAACCAACATCGGTGTATTCAGGGGAAAAATAATACCAAACGCCTGCTACAGTTGCCGTCGCGAAAATGATGAGCCCGAGCAAAATCCGTTTGGGAACTTCATCTGCCCACTTGGGGAAAATCTGAGCCATAAGTTACGTAGAATTTATCGTTGCTTATTCTTGGATGTTCTCAAAAAAGTTACGGCCTGAAGGTATGGAAATTCCCTCTATTTTAGAACCCAGAAAAATGTCATTAATCATATTTAAATCGAATCTAAATAGAATGGAATGCCACACGCAATTACCAAAATTTAGTGTGATAAAATATAATCTATTTTTCAAAAATGCTTAATCAAATTCCTGAATAGTTTGCAAAAAACACTGAAAACTTGACAGTGTTAACTTATATCCAGCTACAAACCAGTGGCCGGATGGGGTGGTTGCTTTTTTGATGAACGAAAACTGCTAAATCCCCGTCATTATTATTACCTTTGCCATGATTAAAAATTGAAGCAACACGATTTTAAAATGAGCTCTCAAAAACCGGTAACCATAGATTTACTCAAAGATATTAGCCTGCCCAAAGCCATTGGTGTAATACTATTAATAAGTGCAGGGGCTTTCGGCTTTTTAATCTGGTTGATCTATTTCAAAGGAGGGAGCGATTACAGTTCGGAACTTATTACCAGTTTGCCCGCGCTTAACGCCTTATTAAATAGTACCAGTGCGGTACTGTTGCTATTTGGATACAAAGCAATCCTGGACCGCAATTTTGCGCGCCACATGAAATTTAACCTTACGGCTTTTGTAACATCCACTTTTTTTCTGATTAGTTATGTAATCTATCACAACTTTCACGGCAGTACGTCCTTTACGGGTGAGGGCTTCATCAGACCCATCTATTTTTTTATCCTGATTTCGCACATCATTCTTTCGGCGCTGGTCATGCCGATGATCTTGACAAGTTTTTACCTGGCATTTTCGGGCAAGCTCAAGCTGCATCGCAAAGTGTCGAAAGTGACGTTACCGGTGTGGCTGTATGTTTCGGTGACGGGAGTGATGGTATTTTTTATGCTGCGGGCCTATTCGTGAATTAGTTATTTGTTAATGGTTATAGGTGAAATGTGAGTGTCCACATAACAAATAACCGATACCGAAAAACTACCCAAACGCCCGTTTCCGCGCATTCTTCATCATCATATTGTGGAAGTTTCGTTCTTTTTGTCCCTCGGCAGGTTGACGTAACTCATACGCGCCGTCGGCGTGCATTTCCCAAGCCAGACGGTTATCCTTGAGTGCTTTTTTAAGGATAGAGGCAAGCCGTTTCTTTAGGGCTGGCAGCGCGATCGGAACAATAGCCTCAACTCGTTCATTGAGATTGCGATACCGCCAGTCGCCGCTGCCGATATAGATTTTGGGATCCCCGCCGTTGCCAAAATAATAGATGCGGTCGTGTTCCAGGAAGCGACCAATAATACTGATGATGCGGATGTTTTCACTGTAGCCCTCCAGCTGTGGACGCAGCCGCGAGTGTCCGCGCACAATTAAATCGATTTGAACTCCGGCTCGCGAAGCTTCATATAATTTTTGGATGATTTCCACATCATCAAGAGCATTCATTTTGGCAATGATGCGTCCATTGCCACCCTTCTGAGCGATAACTATTTCGTTTTCAATCAGCTCATAAAACGATTCGCGTAAATTATTCGGGGCCACCAGTAATTTTCGATACTGCTGATCAGGAGCATAGCCGGTAAGATAATGGAAGAGATTCGTTACATCGTAGCCCAGGTCGGGGTCGTTCGTCAGTAATCCCAGATCGGTATAAATTTCTGCGGTGTGAATATGATAATTGCCCGTCCCGATATGGCAATACGTTACGTGTTTGTCTCCCTCGCGGCGGACGATCAGGGCGACTTTGGCGTGGGTTTTCAATCCCACCAAACCATAAGCCACGTGGACACCCGCATTTTCGAGCATCTTGCCCCATTCGATATTGCTGGCTTCATCGAAACGAGCTTTTACTTCCACCAGCACGGCTACCTGCTTGCCCTGTTCGGCAGCGCGCACCAATGCTTTTACGATGGGAGAATCATTCGACGTACGGTACAGCGTTTGCTTGATCGCCAAAACATTCGGGTCGTCAGCAGCCTCTTCAATCAGCCGTCGCACACTGGCCGAAAACGATTCATACGGATGGTGGACGAGCAGGTCGCCTTTGCGGATGATATCGAAAATGGTTTGTTCTTCTTCGGTTTCACCCTCGTGGTACAGCGGTTTGGGGATCACGGGATTCCATTTGTCGTAGCGCAGTCGGGGAATGTTTTTATTGGCAATATTAAAGCAGGAGGTCAAGTCGAGCAGCCCGTTTACGTGGATGATATCTTTCTCATCGAGCCGAAGCTCATTCTTGAGTAAATTCAGCACTTCGCTGTCCACATCTTCTTCGATCTCCATGCGCACGACCTCCGCAAAACGCCGTTCGCGTAATTCTTCGGAAATTAGCGACAACAGATCTTCGGCCTCTTCTTCGTTGCGACGAATATCGGCATTACGGGTAATGCGAAACAGGCAGGTACTTTCCACATACATTCCCGGAAACAGCTTTTGAATATTTTGTCGGATTATTTCTTCGATGGGCACATAATGAAATGCATAGGTATCGTTTTCTATCGACAGCCATCGGGGCTGGTTCGTAGGGATCTTAACTCGTGCAAAGTTAAAGGCATCGCGTTTGGGTCGCTTCAGCTTTACGGCCAGCGAGAGACTCAGATTTGAGATAAACGGAAACGGGTGACTGGGATCTACCGCCAGTGGTGTCAGCGTAGGGTAGATGTGATCATCAAAATAGGCGTTGAGCTTCTGTTTTTGCTGATCGTTGATTTCTCGGTAGCTGGATATTTTTATCGATGCTTCTTGCTCGATGGCGGGACGCAGTGTCTGGCTCCATACTTTTGAAATCTCATTTTGCATTTTGGCTGTTTCTTGCTGTAGCAGTTCAACTTGGATGTTTGGCGTTCGTCCATCGGGACTTAAATCGTCAACACCGGCGGCCATCTGGCGTTTAAGTCCCCCAACTCTTTTTTGGATAAATTCATCGAGATTACTGGATGTAATAGCAATAAACCGAACGCGCTCGAGCAGTGGTGTTCGCGGATCCATCGCCTGATGCAGTACCCGCCAGTTAAAATCGAGCCATCCGAGCTCACGGTTCAGATATAGCGAAGGATGATCAAGAGCGGCATTTTCAGGCACGTCCTGAGCCTGCACAGCCCATGGCAATGAAAAAGTGTATTGGTTATTCTGCTGAGTGGATGTCTCGGGATCGCCGTTTTGATCAAAAAGCCAGGCTTGTCTCCCGACATTCCAGGAAATTTGTTCATCCTTGAGTTCACGAAAGTTTTCCAGCACTTTTTTGTGAAGCGTTCGGTCGCCCTTGGAAGTAAGCGTAATAAACTCTCCGCCAAATTCGTCTTCGATAGCCGGTATCGCCTCGGAGCGCTTAAGCATGCCCTCTGCCTTCACCTTGTTGATGAGCCAAACGGCAATTTCCTGTTGTTTTTGCTCGGTCACAATATTCAATTACGTTTCTGTCAAAAGAAAATATATAACAAATACGCGGATTTTGGACTATTATTGGGTAATTTTAACAATCGCTTAACATTATGTTTTGAGTGGACCAATAGAAAAAGGAGCCCACCTTAAAGTGGACTCCTTTTGTAAAAATCCAGTAGTAGTGATACGGCGCGCCGTGTTACTACTACAAAGATGTTGTATTTACGCCAAGAAGTTTTCACCGGCTTCGGGGATCCAGACTTCGGTATCGCACGCTTCTTCAGTAAGTGCTTTGAAGTCCTCGGGGTTTCCGGAAAGTACGGGCATAGTTCCATAGTGGATGGGTACTGCGTAGTCGGCTTCGATGAGTTCGCAGGCTGTGGCGGCCTCGTCGGGGCCCATCGTATAATGGTCGCCCATAGGAACAGCAATGACATCAGGATCGTAAATTTGACCGTAGAGCTCCAGATCATAAAAGATGTTGGTATCGCCGAGATGATAAAAGGTAATATCCTCATCAAAAGAAATAACCAGTCCCGCAGGTTCGCCGGCATAATCACCCTGGAACGAAGAGCTGTGATTGGCCGAAACCATAGTGACGGTAAAATCATCGAATTCTACCGTTCCACCTTTGTTAAATTCGATGGCTTGGTCTTCGTCGAGGCCGTGTTTTCCAACTAAGAGTCGCGAAAGTTCTACCGGGGCAGTTACCGTGCAGCCGGTTTTTCCAGCGATATCCAGGGTATCCCCAACGTGATCGGCATGACCGTGGGTCAACAGAATATAATCCACATCATTCTGTTGTTTATGTGCGTCCGGCGTTGTGGGATTTTGCGAAAGAAAAGGATCAATTAGAATAGTGTTGCCGCCGGGACTGATGAGTTTGAAAGCCGAGTGTCCCAACCACTGTGCTTGAACTGATGTATCCATAGCAAAAACAATTTTTATTTAATGATTATTGAAAATTGAATTGACTATCCGAAATCAATGTGTTATACATGAATTTCGAAAGTGTTAAGAAGTAGGAGTAAATATGACGATAGTAGTTAGCATCTCGTTGCGTTTAGTATCACAACAATCAACCGGAGATCATTCCCGGAACATTTTCGAGCTTATCTAAAACAGTATTAATATTCAAAAATTAGTGAGGTTTACACATGGCAGAACGAATCAAACTGCATCCCGAGACACCACATGTTAAACGACTTTTTGAAATTACTGATAAAATTCGTGACGGTGCCGTCGTGTTATTCCCGACCGACAGCCAATATGCGATAGGATGTGATTATAAAAACAAGAAAGGCATAGAGCGGATCCGCGAAATTCGGGCACTGGGCAAAGACGATCACTTGACTATTTTATGCGATTCGCTGTCGGGGATCTCCAAGTTTGCACATATCTCTGATCACAATTTTAAGCTAATTAAACGACTGATTCCCGGTCCATATACCTTTATTTTACCGGCTACCAAAGAAGTGCCCAAGCTGCTGGTTCATCCCAAGAAAAAGACCGTAGGATTTCGCGTGCCCGACTACCCGATTGCCGAAGGGCTGGTGCGGGAACTCGGTAATCCCATGCTGGCGATTACCGCCAAAAAACCGTCGATGAACGGCAACGGCATTGAAGATTTTGATCGCGAACCATTCTTGCGAGAGTTCGAAAAATTGGTTGATATTATTATTGATAATCAGCAAACTTTGCCTTCGAAAGAGACCTCCATCCTGGATATGACTGATGACAATACTAAGATTCTGCGCCGCGATTTGGGTGCAGAAGAACTGGAAGAGGTCTTTCGTATGCAACGAGAACCACTGGTTGAAAAAGAATAGTCTATGCGTATTGCAATAAATACCGGGGGCGGCGATGCTCCCGGACTCAATGCCGCCATTCGCGCTGCCACTCTTGCTGCCCTAAAACGCGGCTGGGAAGTGTTCGGCATCAAAAATGGCTATGGATCAATTTACACTGATGAACCCTTTATTAAGCTGGATGCGCAAGCCGTGCGCGGTATTACGCTGCAGGGGGGTACCATTCTGGGGACCGCCAATCGCGGCAATCCATTTGAGATGCCGTATCAAAAAGATGACGGCAGCTGGGGCACAAAAGATGTTTCTGATCATCTTATCAAAACATTTGATGAGTACGATATTGATGCTCTTATTGCTATCGGCGGCGACGGCTCTATGAATATTGCCAGCAAGCTGATTAAGAAGGGCGTAAATGTGGTGGGCGTCCCCAAAACCATCGACAATGATATTTACAATTGTGATATTACGCTCGGCTTTGATACCGCTATCGATATTGCTACCGGTGCTATTGATCGTATTACCACTACCGCCGAATCGCACCACCGGCTGATGGTTGTGGAAGTGATGGGTCGCTACGCCGGATGGATTGCCCTGTACTCGGGCATTGCCTCTTCGGCCGATGTAGTACTGATTCCTGAAATTCCGTTCTCGTATGACTCTATTGTGGACAAGATTAACGAGCGAGAATCCAAGGGACGACATTATACGATGATTGTCGTGGCCGAGGGTGCTAAAGAAAAGGATGGAGAGATTGTCACTAAAGGCAAGGCCGTGGGGCAGCAGGTACAGCTGGGTGGCATTGCGGATCGCGTAGCTGAAGAGCTTTCCGAACGGACGGGCAAAGAGTCTCGTTCTGTGGTGCTTGGTCACCTGCAGCGTGGGGGATCACCCTCTACCTACGACCGGTTGATTTCGCTCCGCTTCGGCGCGGCGGCCATTCGCTGCGTACAGGAGCACGATTTTAACAAGCTGGTGGTACTTCAGGATAATGAACTGCGGCGCATCCCCATTACCAGCATCGAGGGTAAGATGAAATCGGTACCGCTTGAGAGTGATACCGTACAAACGGCCCGGGATATTGGCATCTGTTTAGGGGATTAAGATTTGGGCCGTCATATTGAGCGCAACGAAGTGTAGTCGAAATATGTTCGGCTCATGCAAAGCTTTCTTCAAATTCAGTAAGAAAAATTTATGGGATTTTTTGATTCGATCAGTGACACCCTTTCCGGAGCTGTAGATGATGATATCTGGAATACCATTTCCGCTCCGTCCGACTTCAAATCTATTACGGATAGATCTGAAGAGCGTCCACAGCTTATCTATAAGCACAGCAATCGATGCAGCGTCTGTTTTGTAGCGAAGGGTAATTTAGAGCAGGCTTCCGAGCAGATTTTAGAAAAAGCTGACATGCATTATCTGGATGTGGTAAAAAACCGGTCGGCTTCGGATAGCATTGCTTCAAAGCTCAATATTCGCCACGAGTCGCCGCAAGTGATACTGCTGGATCAAGGAGAGGTGATCTGGCATGGATCTCACGGCGAAATTGAAGGAGAGAAGGTACTGGAGCAGCTTAGCTGATTTAAACAGCAAGACAATTTTAATTCTGTCATTTCGAACGAAGTGAGAAATCTATGTTTTTGAGATGCACACACAGATTTCACCCGCTGGTCGAAATGACAATAGAGCATTAATAAATGCTCAGTGCATCAATCCTCAAAAAGCTGCTCGAAATTTTCATCAAAAGGCGGTTCAATGAGACCTCTCTCGGTAACAAATCCGGTGATGTATTTGTGGGGAGTGACGTCAAAAGCAGGATTGTAGGTTTCTGCCTTTTTGGGAGCTACGCGCGAACCGTTGAAGTTGGCAATTTCGTCGCCTTCGCGTTCTTCGATGGGGATGTCATCGCCGTGATCAAGTTCCATATCAATGGTCGAAAGTGGCACGGCTACATAGAATGGTACGTCATTTTCGTGGGCCAGCACGGCCAGGGGATAGGTGCCAATTTTGTTGGCGGTGTCGCCGTTGGCCGCCACGCGATCAGTGCCCACGATCACCATATCCACTTCGCCCCGGCGCATGAGCGAGCCGGCGGTGGAATCGGTGATAAGCTTCATCGGGATGTCGGCATTCATCAGCTCCCAGGAGGTGAGTCGAGATCCCTGCAGCAGCGGACGCGTTTCATCAACCCATACCTGTAGATCATTGCCCTGTTCGTGGGCATGGAAAATAACTGAAAGAGCAGTCCCGTATTGTCCCGTAGCTAAACTTCCGGTGTTACAGTGGGTGAGAATTTTGGCATTCTTTGGCACCAGCTCAAGGCCGTTTTCCCCGATTTTTTTACAGGTTCGTTTATCTTCATCGTGGATTGTTTTAGCCGTTTCCAGCACAATATCCTTGATTTCAGAAATCTCTTTATCTTTATGTCCCTGGATGGTGGATTTGAGCCGTTCCAGCGCCCAATGCAAGTTCACGGCCGTGGGACGTGCTGTTTCGAGGTATTCCGCCACGCGCTCCACTTCTACCCAAAAGCTTTCAAATGTATTTTCGGGCAGGTCTTTAATCCCCAAATAAAAACCGTAGGCTGCAGCAATACCGATAGCCGGTGCACCGCGGACACGCAGTTTCTTGATAGCCTCCCACACGCGTCCCACGTCTCGAATATCGCTATATACTTCGCGATTCGGCAGGTAGGTTTGGTCGAGGATGCGCATGTGATCGTCACGCCATTCGATAGATTGTATTGCAGTGTTGGTGTCGTTAGCCATAGGATTCAGTCAGGTTATTATGCCAGAGTAACAATGTAGAGCAATGGATCTGTTGGCAGGAATAGTTACCCTTAGAAGGTATTAAGCAATTTCCAAGCTTCCAACATCTAGTCTTTAATATCCTTCGGCCGCACCGTCACCGTGAGGATCGGGAGATCCGAATTTACGTCCTTGCTCATCGATAAAAATATTGTGTGCTCGTCCGATGCCATCGGTGGGATCAAGATTGTGACCCATTTCAAGTAATATCTTACGTGTGTCGGGACTTAGTCCAAACTTCTCGTAAGTCAGCTTGTCGGGCATCCACTGGTGATGGAATCGTGGAGCGGAATTGGCTTGCTGGGGATCCATCCCAAATACCGCCATGTTCAAAAAGTTTTGCAGCGTAGCCGTAATAATCATCGGTCCACCGGCTGCACCCAGCACCATGCGCACGCTGTCGTCTTTTGTGATAATAGTGGGCGACATACTGCTGAGCATCCGCTTGCCGGGCTGTACGGCATTGGCCTTGCCCTGGATAAGTCCATACATATTGGGTTCACCGGGTTCGGCCGTAAAATCGTCCATTTCGTTATTAAGGAAAAATCCAGCGCCATTGACTGCAACTTTGCTTCCGTAATTGCCATTGAGCGTAGTGGTAACCGATACGGCATTGCCATCCTTATCGACAATTGAAAAATGGGTAGTTTCGGTGGACTCGTTGAAATTCGACAGATCGCCGTGATCAATACTATCGCTGGAGGTTGTTGAATCTTGTCGGAAACTCTGCATCCGCTTATTGTTGTAACTTTTGCTCATCAAGGTCTTTTTGGGGATATCCACATAATCGGGATCGCCGAGAAAATAAGCCCGGTCGGCAAAAGCACGGCGCATGGCTTCGGTCAGTAGATGTATGTAGTCGGCGGAATTGAATCCCAGTTCTTGAAGATCGTAGGGACGCAGCATATCCAAAATCTGGTGGATGGCAATACTTCCGCTGCTGGGCGGCGGCATGATGTGCAGGTCGTATCCGGCATAGGAGGCCGTGATAGGTTGGCGCCATTTGCTTTCGTATTTGTCGAGATCTTTATAAGAAATTAGCCCGCCCTGATTTTGTATCTCTTCGACAATCAGATCAGCCGTTTTGCCGGAGTAAAAACCATCGCGGCCTCGGTTGGCAATGCGATTGAGTGTTGCAGCCAGATCTTTCTGGACAAAACGATCACCTTCTTTCCATCTCTCACTATTTTCTTTCAAAAAATATGTCGAAGATCCTTTAAAGTCGCGGAAGTCGTTTGCACTTTCATTGAGATCCTGAGCTTGTGTCCATGAAAGGGGATATCCGTTGCGGGCCAGGTCGATTGCGGGCTGCATTACCGTTTCGAGCGGAAGGCGGCCGTATCGCTCAAGTGCTTTAATCATCCCGTCAACAACGCCGGGTATGCCCACCGCCAATGCTCCCTTTCGACTAAGGTGGGGCACATATTCGCCATTGCGCAGGTACATATCCTCGGATGCTTTGAGCGGGGCTTTTTCGCGAAAGTCGAGTGCGCGGTTGGTGCCATCCTGCATGTGGATGACCATAAATCCGCCACCCCCGATGTTGCCGGCGCGGGGTAGGGTCACGGCCAGCGCAAACTGCACAGCTACGGCGGCGTCAACGGCATTTCCGCCCTGCTCGAGTATTGCTTTGCCAACTTGAGACGCACGTTCATCAGCCGTAACGACAACAGCATTATCATAGGATTTGGCCCAGCCGGCCTGGGCAGAGACCGAGTGGAATTGTGTTACAAAAACGAAAGCGATAAGAAATAGGAGACGGAAGAATACTTTCATTGCGTAAACAATTAATTATCTTTTTTGAGAAAACACGGAATATAGAAAAATATCGGAAAGAGTGTATTGCATTTGTCACTTTTGTAGTTATTATTACGCAACATACTATCTAGAAGATCATCGAATTCCCATTTGAAAATTCATCTCTATGAGACGATTTATAAAAGGAATATTTCCGATTTTAGCACTTTGCTTGGTTTTTTCATGCAATGATAACGGTACCGGACCTGATCCCGGAGACGACTCCGAGGACGACAATTCCGACCCCACAACCGGATCCGTAGAAATAACTACTTCTACCATCGGTGATAACCAAGATCCCGATGGCTATACCGTAATGTTGGGAGAAAGTGAAGAAGAGATCGACAGTAATGGCTCGGTAACTTTTGAAGATCTGGAAGAGGGAAGCTATGATGCAGAATTAACCGGAGTGGCAGAACATTGCAGCATCGACGGTGAAAATCCCAAATCGGTGGACGTGACAGCCGGGGAGACTGCTTCACTGGACTTTAGTATCACTTGTATGGCTACATCCGGAGCGCTTGAGGTAACAACGGAAACGGGAGGAGAAGATCTGGACAGTGATGGATACACATTGCAATTTGCTGAACGGGATACGAGTATTGGTCTTAATGAAACGATTACTATTGAGGGCCTGGATGAAGGTGTTTTAAATATTGAATTAATTGATCTTGCCAGTAATTGCTTAACACAATCAACCTCCTCGCGTGAAGTAACGATCAGTTTAGGGGATACAACGGAAACCACGTTCAATATTGGTTGCCAGGCTACATCGGGAGCAGGAAAAGTGGTATTCAGCAGTGATCGCGATGATAACCCCAGTGATGATGAGCAGGATATATATGTAATGAATCCGGATGGCAGTAATGTGGAAAACCTAACTGACGACGGATATATTAATACAAGTCCTGTTGTATCGCCCGATGGTTCTAAAATTGCTTTTATAAGTAACAGAAATACGGGAATTGCTGTTACTGACTACGATATTTTTGTGATGAACAGCGATGGTTCTAACATCCAGCGAATAGCTAATAATGCTATACAATACACGGATCTCAGTTGGTCACCTGATGGTTCACAATTAGTTACTGCAGATAATGTTTTCCGAATAGGATTAATCAATAGTGATGGTAGTGGTGATGAACAGTATTTCGGCTCTATCCCGGACGATAGACAATTTGAGTCTGTGAGCTGGTCGCCGGATGGAGATAAAATCGTATTAGGGAATGCCGGAGGAATAGATAATGTCGTTGACATCGCCAAAATTAATCCTGATGACACTGGCTATGAAGAAATGCTGCTTAGCGTTTCTACGGCTAGTCACATTCGGTATTCACCGGATGGTTCTAAGTTGGCATTTGTGGCAGAGACCCAAAGTGGTACCGGTGGTATTTGGACGATCAATACCGATGGAAGTGACCTGCAGCAGTTGACGGACAAAGATGCGACCCAGGATCTATATCCGGATTGGTCGCCCGACGGAACCGAGCTTATGTTTCAGTCACCACGTAATCAGGCAGTAGACCAACATGATACTGAATTATTTAAAATGAATGCCGATGGCAGTGGTTCCATCGAACGAATTACCGACAATGATGTCGTAGATGTAGCGCCATTTTGGGTGCCGGAGCTGAAATAACATGGTGAGTTCAGCACATCAAAAAATTTTGTAAGGATTAGCTATCGCAATGGTCTTACCAATGAGAGATGACATAACAATAACTTGTCATCCTCGAGTTTGTTGTTAAGCATACTAAAGTCGAGATATAAGATAATATTAATCACAACTCACTATTTGTTATGGGACGATTAATACAGATAAAGACCGTAGTATTGTTATTAGTGATTACATTTCAGTTCATATCTTGTGATAAAGCTACAGATGCTATTGAAGAGGCAACGAAAGGCTCGCTGGAGGTAACAACAGAGACCAGCGGCGAAGATATAGACGACGATGGCTATATGCTGGTTTTTGATGATCAGGAAGTATCGTTACCGGCCAATGGTACAACGGTTATTGAAGACCTTGATCCCAATACGTATCAGGCAGAACTAAACGGACTTGCAGAAAATTGTACTGTTGGTGGCAGTAATTCTCCAGAATTTGAGTTCGTGATTTTGCCTAGTGAAACGATTCCCCTCAATATTGAGGTGACATGCGAGAGTCAATCACAGACTTAAGAAGGTAGTGCTTTTGATTAAATAGTTGCTTCCACCATTTGTTCTATGTACGATTTGGTATCCTTTGCCCGCTGACTGTCTTTACCAAAATTGGCAACGTAAATTTGGTGGGATTTTTGGAAATATTGCTGAGCTGTTTTTGAATTAACTTGCTCCATTTTAAGCTTGCCAAAATGGTAATAAAGCTCAGCTCTCCGGTAGTGGTTTTCCGGTGTTTCTTCCGTTAAGATAGATTCTGCTTTCGAAAAGTATTCTTTGGCTCGTGTGTCGTCTCCCTTATCGCGATAAACAGCAGCCAGTTTAATCATGTCAACGGCAACACCGCGACTTTGCGGGCCCAGATTTCGCTCGTTAATATCAATAGTTTCTTCTAGGAGAGAAATAGCCTCCTGGAATCGTCCCGTATGCCGATACACAACAGCCAGTTGCGAAGCCGCCCCGGCTAAAAACATTTTATTATCTTTATCCAGTTCGCGTCTTGCATCAACGACATTGGTCAGCAACTTTTCTGCCTCGGCCCATTTGCTTTGATTGTACTTGGCCATAGCTAAATAATTTTTCGCCTGATGTACATATTGGTTTGTTGGCTCCAGATGTTTCTGATAGATCTGTAAAACCTGTCGCGCAAGTTTTTCGGATTTTTCAAAATCACCGGCAAGGGTATAATTACGGGCAAGATGATACATTGAAATTGCGGTACGAACGCTCTCCGGCCCGATCAGATCACTTTTTAAATCAACCGATTTTAAAAAATAATTGTTGGATCTTTCAAAGTTGCCCATCTCTCTATTTGTCCATGCGATGTACTTATAGTTTTCGGCAATTGTCAGTGTTGGGGTTTGATATTTTTGAGCGTGTAGCTGATTTGAGCGCAATAATACTTGCTCAGATTTTTCAAAATCAAATACATACAGCAGGGATCGACCGTAGTCGGTAAGCATTTGAATATATTCATCACTGCCTTGAATTCCGGCGTTTACATAGATGCTGTCTGCTTTTTTAAAGTAGGTATTCCCCTTTTCATAATCGTCTCTAACTGTGATTATTCTTCCCAGCAATCCTAAAACAGATGCTTTTAAGGCAGGGGGTGGATTATCAACTTTTTGTAAAAGAGAATCGGCATTACGAGCTGACTTATAAGCCTTTTCATTTTTGGTCCATGTAGTGTTAAGGTGCCCAATTTTTGCAAGAAGGTTCACCTTGTTTTCGATAGGTGCGGAAGATTCGGAAGCTTTGGAAAGGGCCTGTTCATAACTTTTTTCCGCTTCTTCAAAAGCGTCGATATTTTTCAAAGCATCACCGATGGCGGTAAATATTTCTAAATATACATCAGGTTGACTGCTTAACTCTTGGTCAAATTGTTCTTTACCATTCAGAAGCAATTGCTGGGCTGATATATCTTTGCCTTCAAAGCTGGCCGATTGAGGATTGGAAGAACCAAAAATGTCAATTAAAAAGTTTTTAACCGTTTCCGCTTTTTGTGCTTCTGCTTCTGCAATATTCCGTTCTTCGGTAACTTGTTCGATATGATAGCTTCCGAATCCCAAAATAGCGATCAGGACGAGGACTACACCTGCAACTGTATTACGATGACGTATGATGAACTTTCTCGTTCTGTACTGGAGCGTATCACTCTGGGCAATAAGCGGCACGGATTGATCGTAGCGGTTGAGATCTTCGAGCATCTGTTCAACCGAGCGATAGCGGAATTCAGGTTCTTTGCGAAGTGCTTTCATCACGATGGCATCCAGATCTCCCTGCAGGGTTTGCACTAAATTTTTCGAGGTTGTGCTTCGCTGAGATGCAATTTCCGTTTGCTTAGCCTCAGCCAATGAATTGAATTTTTTTGAGGGGTTATCCGGCCTTTGAATACATATCGTCTTCTCAATTCCAGAGATATTTTTGTCATCTATATCAAAGGGATGGGAGCCGGCCAGCAATTTATACAGTAGTATCCCCAGGGTATAGCTGTCGGTGGCGGTGGTAATGGCACTGTTATCAATTTGCTCTGGAGCGGCATAGCCCAGGGTAAGAATGCGGGCTCCGGTTTGGGTCTCAAAAAATGTTTTTTCAGGATCGTCGGGCTCCATCAGTTTGGCGATCCCAAAATCGAGAACTTTTACCGTACCGTCATTGCTCACATAGATGTTGGAAGGTTTTAAATCGCGGTGAATAATGGTATTTCTATGGGCGTGCTGTACGGCCTTACATACGGATTTAAATAGCTCCAGGCGCTCGTTGATTGACAGCTGGTGCCTGTTACAATATTCCAGCAGTGGCGTGCCATCAACATATTCCATTACCAGGTAGGGCAGCCCATCAGCCGTAACACCCCCGTCCAACAATCGGGCAATATTGGGATGGTCGAGCCGGGCCAGAATGTTTCGTTCGCGTTTGAAGCGGGCCACGTTGGAGGGCGTATCCATGCCGCGACGCATCACTTTGAACGCGATCTGGCGGTCGTAGGCATCATCGGCGCGTTCAGCCAGAAATACAGACCCCATTCCGCCATAGCCGATCAATTCCGTAATTTTGTATTTGTCGATGGTTTCTCCAATGAGGGAGGAGGCATACGTTTCGTCTTGCTTTTTGGCAAGATCGCCCGCAAGGTTTGCCGGGAATGATCCGAGGCCTTCCAGGAAATCTTCGGTGTCGGATTGTTCAATCGCATCAAGAAGCTTGGTAACCTGGTATCGTAAATCTTTATTTCCGCTACATTTTTCCCTAATAAATGTCGATCGTTCTTCTCCCTCAAGATCAAGTGCCGTATCTACGATATTATTTACTCGTTCCCACTCTTGTTGATTCATCGTTTTTTGTGATTATTTATGTTAATAACCCGATGCCAACCAGTTAGTGCAAATAACTAGTTAACGAATAACTGATAAATAATCTATTCGTCTTTTAGCTCTTTATAAAGCCAACCCCGTGCTTTGGCCCAGTCGCGTTTGACCGTGCGTTCTGAAATATCCAGTGTTTTTGCTATTGCGTGAATTGTCATTTGTCCAAAAAAGCGGAGCGTAACCACTTTGGCCATACGCTTATCAAGTTTGGCCAACTCCTCTAGCTTGGTATCCAGTTCGATCAGTTCTTCGGCTTCGTGATGTACTTTTAGCAGCTTATCGATATAGGTAACATCACGCTGGTTGCCCCCTCGTTTTTCAGCCTTTTTTTGTCGTGCGTGATCAACCAGAATTTGTCGCATACAGCGGGCGGCAATAGCCATGAAATGATCTTTATCCTCAGCCTTGATACGCGTCTGGTCCACCATTTTAAGATATACTTCATGAACTAACTCTGTTGCCGATACGGTAATATCGTCTCGTTCTGACTGAAGTTGGGAAAAGGCAATATTTTTCAATTCGGTATAAACCAGTGGAAAAAGCTCTTCATAAGCGTCAGTAGAGCCTTTTTGTACCTCGATTAAGAGTGCTGTTATTTTGGATTGGTTTTTCATAACTCTTTCGTAGTCATGTCCCAGTTGTTAATTGTCAAACTTTACATCGGGATGAAAAACTGGTACCCACTCTGTTATGCCCGCGGATGAAATTCCTTGTGTACCTGATGCAGCAGCGAACGATCCACATGTGTATAAATTTCGGTGGTGATGATAGACGAATGCCCCAGCATTTCTTGTACAGCGCGCAGGTCAGCACCGCCCTCGAGCAGATGCGTGGCAAATGAATGACGAAAAATATGGGGATACACATTCTTCTCAATACCCGCACGTTCGGCGGCATCATTTACGACGTTCCAGATACTCATGCGCGACAGGGGATTGCCCCGCTGACTCAAAAATACTTTATTCTCAGCTTTTTGTGGATTACTATCACTTTGAAATTTTGGTCGTACCGTTTCGATATAGTGCTCCAACGCCGATTGAGCGGCTTCTCCCACCGGTACTAATCGTTCCTTGCTGCCTTTGCCAATTACGCGAATAAAGCCGATCTCGAAAATCATGTTATCAAGTTCCAACCCTACCAGTTCGCTCACACGCATGCCGGTGGCATACAGCGTTTCAAGGATAGCGGCATTGCGAATTCCGGCATCGGTCTCACGGTTGGGAATGTCAATAATAGCGGATACTTCTTCCTGATTTAAGACCTCCGGCAGATTCTTGGTTTGTTTGGGCAGCTCAATGAGTTCAGCGGGATTGGCTTCTGCCAATCCCTCGACTACTGCAAATTCGTGAAATCCGCGAATGCTTGAGATATTTCGGGATACCGAACGTACCGACAGGTCCATCGCTGAAAGTTCTTCGAGGTACTTTTCGATGTGCTGCAGGGTAACCCCATCTAGTTTTTGTATGCGAAGATCATTAGACAGAAATTTCAGATACCGACGCAGATCATTTTTATAGGAGGCAACCGAATTTTCGGAGAGGCTCTTTTCCAACTTGATAAACTGCAGGTATCGTTTCAGCTCCTCGTCGTAATGCATGGCGATTAGGAGTTATAGTATTCATCAACCGGCGGCGGACTTTCGGGCGATTCGGGATGTTCGGGAATTCGGTCTCCGGAATCCGGCCGAGCTTGTTCTGCCTGCTCTTTTTGTTTCCCCTCTTCATCATCGGGATATTCGACGCGGCTGTGATAAATGCCCACCAAGATATTCAGGAAGGTTTCTTTAATTGCACGAATATCCTGAAAGGTAAGAGGTGTTTTGCTGAGTTGTCCCTCATTAACACGCTCGTCAACCATGCGGTCGATCAAGTTTTCGAGCTTTTGGTAATTAGGATCTTTCATTGCACGCGATGAGGCCTCGATACAATCGGCAAGTAGTAAAATGCCGGTTTCTTTGGTTTGCGGCCGGGGACCGTCGTAGCGGAAATCTTCTTCACGAATCTCCTTTTTGTCCTCATCGGCTTGTTTTTTGGCTTTATCCCAGAAAAACCTGATGAGCGACGTTCCGTGGTGCGTTTTAATAAAATCGATAATCACATCCGGCAGTCCTTCTTCTTCGGCTAACTTCACTCCGTTGGAAACATGTGCTTTAATGACTAGTGCACTCATGCGCGGTTTCAGCTTATCGTGCTCATTAATTTCGGTTTGGTTCTCAGTAAAATAGCCGGGGTTTTCCATCTTGCCAATATCGTGATAGAGACCGCCGACTCGGCAGAGTAAACTGTTGGCACGAATCGCGCCCGCAGCGGCTTCCGCAAGATTCGAAACCTGCAGGCTGTGATGGAAGGTGCCCGGCGCGCGGGTCATCAGCTGTTTGAGTAGTGGTAAATTGGTGTCGCTGAGTTCGATAAGCGTAAAATCGGTAGTTACTTTGAACGTTTTCTCAAAGAGCAGGATCAGCGGATAGGTAAAGAGGATAAAAATGGCGTTAATTCCTACAAAAAAGAGTTCATTGCCCAAGGTATTCCAGCCATCGAAGGTAGTCATACTGAATCCCAGAATGACAAGAGCATACGTTCCAAAGACAATGCCGGGAGTGGTAAAGAAAAACTGGGATCGTTTTTTGATATCACGCACCGAAAATAATCCCAAACTGCAGGCCACCGTTGTAGCAGTCACATATTCAAAATTGTTACCATTGATAAGTCCCGTTAGGAGGGCTAACGTAATGGTAGAAAGCAAGCCCACGCGGGAATCAAAGATAATTGTTAAAATGATTGGGGCAACGGCCACCGGCACAATATAGGGCGATATATTTTCGAACTCATACACGATGGAGCTGCTTACACAGATGATTGTCATGGCGATGAGCACCAGCAGCAACATGGCATTATTTTCAAAAATGTATCGCCGGTACAGGTAAAGATAGAAGAAAAAGATGGTGAGAATAGCGATAATCGTAAGCACATCGCCGCCATAACGCAGCCAGCGCTCGGTATTGCTGGCATTTTGAGCACGTGCCTGGGCCAGACTCTGCAGCATATTATATTTTTCTTTGGTCACAATATCGCCGCGGCGTATGATAACCTGTCCTTGGGCAACCGCACCTTTGGAAGTCGAAATATCAGCCATTGCCTCATCAATGCGATTTTGTGTTTCTTGCTTATTGTAGATGAGATTGGGCTGAATGACACGATTAAAAATTTCAGTAGCGGTATTGGCTAACTCTTCATAATAATTGCGGGAAAGGCGATATTGTGCATATTCGCGGGCTTCGGGCAGATCGCGAATGTTTACCAAATTCAGCGTGCGTTCGGTACGTTCTTCGAGATTTCGAACCGTAATTTCATCATTAGACAATTTATTTTTTGTTACATTGATAATCCCGTCATCCAGCATATCGCCGACGAGATCTTTGAGCTGCTGTTCCAGATTCACGACCGTAAATTGCTGATCTCCGGTATTGGCCGATCTGTTTCCCTGGAGCTCCTGATAGTTTTCTACCAGTATTTGCCAGCTGCCATTCGATAACTGAACCGGCGCACGATTTTTGAGTTCAACATACCGGATACTGTCGCTGGTGGCACTATTTTCGGTATCCTTTGCCGATTGCCACTGCTGATATCGGTTTGTCAGCGGACGCATATATTGGAAAAGAGAATCCAGTTTTGCCTGAATTTCTACTTCAGCATCGCCATTAGTGTGAAAAATAGGCGGGGTTGTTTCGCGGATGGACTGTCGTTCCTTTTTGATCTCTTCGGTACTTTTCTGGATCGGAAATGTAAAAGGTGCGGTCAGATCATCTGCGCGCCATGGTTCCCCGACAGTATAATTGATGGGTTCTTTAAAAGAAGCTTGGGGGACGGATAGAATAAGCACACCCAGAAAGCTGAGCAGGATCAACACCTGCACATACCGGTTATACTTTAATGATGAATTCTCTTCCCGTTTTTTCTTCTTTTCCCCAATTACGGGAGGTCCCTGGCTTTTTTTGGGAGCCAACCCCAATTTTTCAAGAATGCTCATAATATCAGTTGAGTCCGCTTTTCGGGCGATGTTGCATCTCGAAAAACGTTGATTAATTACACTAAGATACTTCGATTACGAAATTATACCAACCCGCATTCATATTACCAAACGGCTGTTGGCTTGAATGATATCGGGAAATCTTTTCAATCTTTAGTCTTACCCCAATATTGTTCCAATCATCCATGCTCATAAGGGCTATAATTTTTCATCAATAAGATCCAGAAACGCTTGCTCGTCAATGATCGGGATACTGCGTTCTTGGGCTTTGTCGTATTTGCTGCCCGGCGAATCGCCCGCCAGCAGATAATCAGTGTTTCCACTTACCGAGGAAGTAGTTTTGCCACCGTGTTTTTCAATCAGCTTTGTGGCTTCTTTGCGCGTCAGTGAGGGCAGGCTGCCGGTAAGTACAAACGTTTTACCCTCCAGCTTTTGTGAAGCCTGTTCTTGTTGTTCCATCTCAAAGCTGAGGCCGTGTTCCCGAAGCGTCTCTATCATTTGGCGATTATGCTGCTGATTGAAAAATTCCACAACTGATTCTGCAATTTTTGGACCAATAGACTCTATCTCTGTAATCGTTTCCTCGTCGGCCTCCATCAGCGCATCCATGCTACCAAAGCCGTTGGCCAGATCACGCGCCACAGTCTTGCCGACAAAGCGAATTCCAAGAGCATAAATCACGCGATCCAGTGGTTGTTTTTTGCTGGATTCGATAGCATTGAGCAGGTTTTGAGCACTTTTTTCGGCCATACGCTCCAGCGGCAGCAACTGTTCTTTGGTGAGTTCATACAGGTCTGCATAGGTCGTAATTAATTGCTGTGTTACCAGCTGATCGACGACGGCTTCGCCGAGTCCCTCGATATCAAGAGCATCGCGGGAGGCAAAATGCTCAATGCGTTGACGAATCTGCGGGGGACATTCAGGATTGATACATCGCCAATCCACATCTTCTCCCAGTTTGACCAGCTCTTCGCTGCAGGCGGGACAGTCGCTGGGCATGGTAAATTTGGGATTCCGATTTTCGCGATCAGGATTAACAACGCGCACCACCTGTGGAATAATTTCTCCAGCCTTTTCCACGACTACGCTGTCGCCGGGCCGAATATCTTTGCGATGAATTTCATCTTCGTTATGCAGCGATGCGTGTTTGACAGTTGTGCCGGCAAGTTCAACGGCTTCGAGGTCTGCTACGGGTGTAATTTTACCCAAGCGACCAACTTGCAAGCGGATGTCTTCAATGATTGTAGTGGCCTGCTCGGCTTCAAATTTAAAGGCAATAGCCCAGCGGGGAAACTTCGAGGTGGATCCCAATTTCTCGCGATATTTATCCTCATTGACTTTGATGACCACGCCATCGGTCTCGTAGGGTAAATCGTGGCGCAGTTCTTTCCAGTCATCAATTTTGGCATGAACCTCCGATATTTCATCACACTGCTGATAATGCTCGCAAACCCTCAGTCCGTAGTTTTTGAGCAGTTGCATTTTTTTATACTGGGTGATGGGGGTGTCGTTTTCCAAAATAAGATCAAAACTGAAAAAGCGAATGGGTCGGCGCGCAACTTCTCGTGGATCTTGCATTTTAAGTGAACCGGCTGTAGAGTTTCGGGGATTGGCAAAGGTGTTAAGCTCTTGGTCTTTACGATGCTGGTTCATTCGGTCGAATGCTTTGAGCTCCATATATGCTTCGCCGCGAATTTCTGCCACCTCCGGGTAGTCATTTTCGAGATGAAGCGGTATGTCTTTGATTGTTTTGATATTGCGGGTAATATCGTCGCCCTGTTCGCCGTCGCCGCGGGTGGCACCCAGTACGAGCTTGCCATTTTCGTAACGCAGGCGAATTGCTGCTCCGTCGAATTTGAGTTCGACCAGATAGGTGAAATCGGTATGGCCGAGCAATTCCCGAACCCGCCGGTCAAAATCATTGAGTTCATCTTCGTTATAGGTATTATCCAGACTCAGCAGCGGAATGGGATGGGTTACCGTTTCGAAATCGCTGCTGGGTTCGCCGCCTACTCGCTGGGTGGGTGAATGGGGCTCGACAAGATCAAATTGCTGTTCCAGGTGTTCCAGCTCATCCAGATACTCATCGAATTCTTTGTCTGAAATAAATGGCTGCGCATCTTGATAATAGGCTTTGTTGGCTTTATTCAGCAGGTCGCGTAGTTCATCTACGCGTTTTTTGGCCTGTTCTTTATCCATTGGTGATAGCTCATTACGTCAATTAGCAATTAGAGAGAAGTTCGATTTTGAATATTGGTGGGTGGTGGTGCATCAATGGCCAGGGAATCGGGTGGAGATTGTAGCCAGGTGGAATCGCCCTCAAAGAATCTGCGCTCAATTTCCAGCAGGCGCGTATCGGGATTGTAAAACTCTTCTCCGAAATCAGGAATAGCGTGTCCATTAAATAACAGTTCCATGCGGCTGAACTGTCCGCGAATGCGGATTTCATTGACAAACTGGAATCGCACAGCGTCGCCATGCTCAATCCAGTAGGGATTAATGCCATCCATGATATCGGTGTACACCCGAACGGGTTCTAATTTGTCGTAAGCAGCATATACTACCATGCTTAGGGTATCGGGCAGTGTGGTTAGCGACTCTGCTGCTGTTTGTTCTTCGTTCATTTTTTCAGGGAGAGCGTTGCTGTCACTATCTGCGGGCGGTACAATATTCAGCTGTAGCGAATCGGAGGGGGCTTCTGCCTCGGATGTGGCCTCGCTTACCGCTCCGGTTTGGGAATCGTCATTACTAAAATTAATACCGTTAAATTCGTAGAAATAGACATATCCGGCGACGGCTGCAATAATCAAAATGGTTGCAATCCCGATCCACACTTTGGATTTGGTGGACTCAAGCGGTTGAAAGCGGCGCCCCATGTCGGCCCAGTCCACCGAATGAACCGAAGGCGATTCGGATTTTCTTCGCTTTGCATTTCCGGCAGAGTCTCCTTGTGTTGTGGGCTCCACTTCTTTGGTTTCAGAAGATTCCGGAGTGTGGTCATGAATCATCTCGTCTTCGTCGCCGTTGTCCTCTTCAGTATCGGTTGTATCCTCATCCAGTTGAAAGGTTTGTCGTTTTCCGTCTTCCAGCAGTTGTTGTAGCGAGCCCTTGTAATCTCCTTTCTGCACTTTATTGAGTGCAAATACGATCTGCTGTTCATCAATAGAAAGCGCTTTGGCATAGCTCCGCACATAGCTGCGGATGTAGGTTGGATTCTCCTCAAAATCACTAAATATAGAGTCATCTTCGATCGAATTGAGAATACGTTTCGGAATTTTGGTGGCGCGCTGGATGTCATCCAGGTTCAGGTTTTGCTCCTTGCGGATACGGGCCAAGTCATTTCCAAGTGAGGGCATAGAAGATGATCGTATTTAGATAAAAAGAAACCATTGAAGTATGGTAAATCTAAACAAATATAGCGGTTGGCAAAAATTTTTGCCAAAGATCGTCTGTAAGGATGATAGGGCTCGACGGTCTTACTATAAATGGTTCATGTAAAAGGGGATGTGATTTCAATGATATCAAAGATATCACAGGGATTAGCTGCCGTTGTGTTTCCGAGGGTGTGTGTATGCTGTGGACGAGAAAATACCCGGCACGAGCGTCAGCTGTGTTCTTTTTGCCTGGAAGATCGTTTTGAGGATGCCAATCCTGAAAATGAACGAGTCTCCAGTGATACGCTGCTGCCCGATGGTATTGCATTTCAGCATGCCCTGTGGCAATTTGATAAGGGCGGTAACCTGCAACACCTGTTGCACCAGCTTAAATACCAGCGGCTGACAACCATCGGCGTGGACTTGGGACGCAAGCTCGGAGAGCGAGTGCGGAGACATCCCGAACTGGAAGAAGTACTACAACGCCAGGAAACTATTACTGTGCCGGTGCCGTTGCACTATCTCAAATATCGCTATCGCGGTTTTAATCAGGCCTTTAAAATTGCCTGTGGATTCGAGCAGGTGTGGAACCAAGTCCCCATCTGCAAAATTGATGATGTCATCCGTACTAAAAATACCCGTACGCAAACAGGATTTTCGCTGGAAAAGCGACTGGCGAATATCGACGGGGTCTTTCAAGTGAAGAACGGAGCGGCAATTCGTGACAAGATGGTTGTTATTATTGATGATGTTTTTACAACCGGCGCTACCACGTTTGAGCTGTCCCAGTCTCTGCTGCAGGCGGGAGCTAAAACGATAGCTATTCTTACCGTTGCACAGGCCTGATTTTTTAGGACAGAAAATTCATTTTTTGCAAAAAGAAGGATATTTTGAGAACTATGAGAAAAAACGACCCGCTATCCAATGATCTATTCCTCGAAACCCAAATGGGCATTGTAACCCGTACCGGCGACTGGTTTCATACCACTTCGGAGCATATCGAAGAATTTGTGCCCGGCCTGCTCGACGAGCGTTCTCTCGACAAACTGGTGGAAGAGGCCATTGCCTGGGTACGCAGCGCCGACAGCCTTGCGCTCACTATTCTGTTGGTCTTATTGGTATTTGTTCATCCATTATTGGCCGCGGCTATAGCGATTGCCTTTCACTTTTTTTGGTATCGATCCAAAAGCGGTTTTGTAACGATCTACCTCGGCAAGCTGCTCAAATTGATGAATACTGATGGTTACTTGTTAATTTCATCGCTGGTCGTGATTAGTGCGGTGGGGATGAATGGGCAATATCTGGCCGCAGGTGTGGGGCTGGTGTTCTTTTTCCTTATGAAACTGGGCCTGCTCAAAATGCTGTGGGATAAAATTGATGAAGGAGTCGAAAAGAGACTTTCGCTTAATGATCGCGTGTTCAAAATGATGTTGACCAAGTATGCTATGCACTATAATTTAGCGCCCAGCGAAGTGCAAGATATGGAGCAAAAATTTGTGGAACTGGCCAGCAGCCGAAAAGGAAGGGATAAATAATTGTGGCTTTGACCAATCTTTACCTGGCCCGGCATGGGCAAACCGAATATAATCGACTAAATCAAATTCAGGGGCGGGGTATTGATGCATCGCTGAATGATACCGGACGTCAACAAGCCCAAGCCATTGCTTATCATCTGAAAGATAGCCAGCTGCATGGTGTGTACAGTAGCAGCCTGAAGCGTTCACAGGAGACTGCAGAAGTGATAGCCCAGCTGCACGGGCTAACGCTGGAATCGCATGCCGACCTTGACGAAATGGATTTTGGGATGTTGGAAGGACAACCAATTTCGGAGATCGAGGCCGAGCTTGAAGAGTTGCACAGCACCTGGAAGTCTGGCAATACATCTTTTGCTTTGCAAGAAGGGGAGAGTCCGGAAATAGTGTTGGATCGTGCTGCTGGAAAAGTTGAGCAAATTATCGGGGAACAGCAGGGGAGCAACTTGCTGTTTGTATTGCATGGTCGTTTGATTCGCATCCTGGTATCGCATTGGTTGCAGTATGGACTGTCGCAGATGCATCGCGTGCCGCATACCAACGGGGCCGTCTATCACCTGCAATGGGATGGCCAGCTGTTTGAGCCCATTTATTTAAATTATACCGATCATCTTACCAATGGTGAGCACGATGGATAATTGTACAATTCAAAAGAACAAACGATTAAAGAAGTACACGCTATGAGCGAAAAAGTGCGTCGCATGTTTGCTGATATTGCCGATGATTATGATCGGGTGAACTCTATCTTGTCATTTGGGATTCACCACATATGGAGAAGCCGGGCGGTACAGCTCAGCGGGGCCCAAAGTGGCCACAAGGTGCTCGACTGTGCTACGGGTACCGGCGACTTAGCCCTGGAATTTAAAGAGGCGGTTGGTGATGAGGGATACGTTCTCGGCACCGATTTTTGTAAAGAGATGATCGAGCATGCACCCGCCAAAGCGGCGGAAGAAAATTTGTCTGTCGATTTTGAAGTGGCCGATGCGATGAATTTGCCCTACGAGGATGACCGTTTCGATATTGCCAGCATTGCCTTTGGTATCCGCAATGTGGATGATCCGGTACAGGCACTCAAAGAGATGGGACGGGTTGTTACACCCGGTGGCAAAGTGGTAGTGCTGGAATTCGGTCAGCCGAAAGGGTTAATGAAGTATCCGTATGAGTTGTACAGCCAGTATATTATGCCCACGCTGGGCGGGTGGATCAGCGGTAATCGCGAAGCCTATACCTACCTGCCGAGAACAAGTGCAGAATTTCCGGCGGGAAATCATTTTATTACACTGATGGAAGAGGCCGGTGCATTTACTTCGCAGATGTTCGAAAAGTTAACCGGCGGCATTGCTTATGTTTATGTGGGGACCGTAAAATAAATCCCCTATATTAAATCAATCTATTAAAGAAATCCGATTTTATGGACGAGCTGAAAATAGCAGACATCAAAAAATTAATTCCGCATCGTTATCCCTTTTTGTTGGTGGATCGAGTACTGGAGGTTGAAGAGGGACGCATCCTGTCCGTAAAAAACGTGAGCGTTAATGAAGAATTTTTTAACGGTCATTTCCCGGATCGACCGATCATGCCCGGTGTGTTACAGGTAGAGGCAATGGCACAAAGTGGTGCCATCATGTTAATGCATTCCCATATTGATAATCCCGAAGAATCGTTGATGGTTTTTACAGCTATCAACAAGGCAAAATTTCGGAAATCAGTAGTCCCCGGCGATCAGCTTGAGATGGAGGTGACGCTCGTTAATCAGCGTCGTAATTTTTATACCATGGAAGGCATTGCCAAAGTTGGCGATGATGTGGCGTGCGAATTGGAAGCTTCAGCAGCAGTTGTACCAAGTGAAGAGGAATAAATGAGTACCCAACAATCATCCGATCGACCCAAAAAAGTTACCACACAGACCGTCGTTGAGATGAAAGAGCGTGGTGAGAAGATCAGCATGCTCACCGCCTATGACTTTACAATGGCACGCATTGTGGATCAGGCGGGCATCGACGTGATTTTAGTCGGTGATTCGGCCAGCAATGTTATGGCCGGCCACGAGACGACCGTTCCCATGACGATGGACCATATGATCTATCATGCATCGTGCGTGGTGCGCGGTGTTGATACGGCACTGGTTATTGCAGATTTGCCGTTCATGAGTTACCAAGTGACTTCCGAAGAAGCTCTGGTTAATGCCGGACGGCTCATGAAAGAGGCCGGAGTTCACGGTGTGAAACTGGAAGGCGGTAAATCGGTTGTAAAAACCGTATCAAAAATTGTGGAAGCTGGTATTCCCGTGATGGGACATTTGGGCCTCACTCCGCAAAGCATTTACAAGTTTGGGACATATAAAGTACGCGCCACCGAAAATTCCGAGGCAGAACAACTCATTGAAGATGCAAAGCATTTGGAAGAAGCAGGCTGCTTTTCTATCGTTTTAGAGAAAATTCCTGCTGAGTTGGCGGCAAAAGTTACCGCTGAACTTTCCATTCCCACAATTGGGATTGGTGCTGGGGCAAAATGTGATGGTCAAGTGTTGGTTACCCACGATATGTTAGGTTTAAACAAGGAATTTAAGCCGCGCTTTCTTCGTCGATATGATGATATGCACAGCTCGATGACTAATGCTGTACAGCAGTATATATCCGATATCAAAACCAGAGATTTCCCGAATGAGAATGAGCAATATGACTAAGAATTTATGAGTAACTCAGAAGACAAACCGGTAATTTTAGTTTGCAATGATGACGGCATCTTTTCGCCGGGCATCCGCGCACTGGCTGAAGTAGCCGATGAATTTGGGGATGTTGAAATTATTGCTCCCGACCGCCAGCAAAGCGCAGTGGGACATGCGGTAACGGTGAATACGCCTCTTCGGTCACGATCATTTCAAATTGACGGTCGTTTTAGCGGTCAGGCGGTAACGGGCACTCCCGCAGATTCTGTGAAGCTGGGGCACGATCAATTGATGAAGCGCAAACCGGATTTGGTTGTCAGTGGTATCAATCATGGAAGTAATGCGGGCATCAATATTTTGTATTCTGGCACAGTTAGCGCGGCTACCGAAGGAACTATTTTGGGATATCCGTCTATTGCCGTCAGTTGCACTTCTTTTGATGAAGATGCAGACTTATCCGGAGCCAAAGATGCGGCACGAAAAGTGATTGGCTATGTGCTCAGCGAGGGACTGCCAAAAGGCGTTACTATGAATCTGAATGTGCCGGCCGGACCACTGCAAGGCATCAAATGGGCGCGACAGGCGAACAGTCGTTACGTGGAAGAGTTCGAAGGGCGCGTGGATCCCAATAATCGCGATTACTACTGGATGACGGGTCGGCTGCAGCTTTTGGACGAAGGCGAAGATTTGGATGTCAACGTCCTCGAAAAAGGGTATGCCTCATTGACACCCATCCAGTATGATATGACGGCCTATTCGCTGCTCAAACAAAAAGAGGATATCGAGTTGTAGGAATTACCCGGCTAGTGTCCTTTCTCGTGCAGCATTTTCACCACATCCAGCCAAAACTGTTCATAGAGTTCTCGCCGGTCGTCTTTGACGCGCAGATTCATCTGCTCCAGGTGTGAAAGATTGTGCATTTTGATGTGTTCTCCCCATTTTGCACTGGCCACCGAAACCATCCCGTCATTAGGTCCTTCTTGTTCAAAAATGTGGTTATTCTGATAGCGCGCAATCACGCGAATCGGTTCTGCAGTTCCCTTGCCCACGGCCGAACTGTACGAGTAATAGGGGATGTCCGGCACATCCGTAATTTCGGGGTTGAATACCTCCGTTACATATTGCCGGGTCAGCTGTGCAGCCGATCCTACGGAATCGCTCTTGGTTTGGGGGTAGATGCGGTCACCCATCCAGTCGAGAAAATCAGCAAGTTTGTCGCGGATCGCCTCGGGTGTTTTGAGGGTCAGCTCTGCCAGACTCGTTCCACGGTGCGGGGTACTGATGGTCGTAAAGGAGGCTACCTGATCAGCGATATCCAGCTTGGAGAGTGCATAGCGCATGTCGAGACCGCCCATGCTGTGGGCGATCACATTTACTTTTCCGCCCGGAATATTTTGTGTCAACGTTCGAATTAATTTGACCCAGCCCTGCGCGCGTGTTTCAATTTTGGCATAGGGCACAATATTGGGGGCAAACGTCAACACATTGTGGCTGCGCAGCAGCATGGCTACATCATACAGCGGCGATGGTTTTACAAGTGATGCGATAGCGCCATAGCCGTGACACAGCAGCACCGGATGCCGCAGCGAAATAGTTTCCGGTTCGGGGAATTCGTTAATCTCAAATTTTTTGAGCCACTTGTCGGTATTTAGTCGGTCTATCATATCAGGGTGTAACTTTGGGTGGTGGAATAATACGGGCTCCCGCTTTTTTTAGTTCAGGTAGTTTTTGACTCAGCCACGATAATGTTGTTTCATTGCCGGATATTACCGCCACGGAATGAGCATTTTTTTCCTGCAAGTTATCGAGTTCGTTTAAAAAAGCTTTTTTGCCCAGCTGTTCATCTAACATACGAGCATTGTCGGCATCCACAAAGGTTATATTGGTGTTGCTAGTCAATTTGTTCGGCTGGTCGGTCTCTTCAGCAGGCAAACGGTGCAGCATCACCGCTTGGGGCAGTATTTCTTGCAGCTGTTTTAGCTTCGAAATAGCGCTGGAACGGTTTGTATTGATGAGATCCTGCCCGTTGTCGTTTTGCAGCCAAAAGATAATTCTATTATATCGGCTGCCCAGCCGTTTGCGAAAGTCGTTGGCCTGCATGGGATCCTGAATTTTGAGTACAACGGGAATTGGTTCACCAAATTGTTGGATTGTACCAATAAGCTCTTCACCTGGCATTTTATCAAAAGTCACCAGCAGGCTTATTCGATTTTGGGTAACCGTCAACTCGGGATCGGTCTGTAGAATGATGGATCGGACAACCGTATCCTTGTAAAGAAGGTGAATGTTCATATCTTTTTGCGGAAAGGTAACGCGAGCGGGCGTTTGTACGGCATAGGGATAAAATCGGTTGTTCAATTCAGCATGGAACTGCGTTTTTGAAAACTGGTAGGGGACCCCGATATGATAGGTTTTGCGAACAAAATCTGAATGAACCGAAGTTGTTGAAACACGAATTTGCTGATCGTTGATGTTAAAATCTCTAAGTTCGCTATGGATAAGTGAATCAGCGCGTGTAAGCGGTTGCAGTGGCTTTGAGGCTCCCTCAGAAGTGGCCAAAAGCATATATCCGCTTATGAGGCAAGCTACAAACAGCAGCAGGGCGATAATTCTTTTTTTCTTTTGTTCCTTCAAACCAGATGTACATATTAAGTGGGCATTTAGGGCCTCTAATAATAGCTGTTATTCTGCTGTAAATCTATCGTAAATTGGACATGAGATACAACGGTGACTGCAGTTTTTTGACGAACAACAAAGCTACAATCGGGAATACATATGTCTTTTGAATTTGAGAAAGTCAATTCGGCAATACAGGTGGATGCTTTTCATGAGCTTCCCTTCCGGATTTACGAAGATTACCCGCACTGGAGTCCGCCCTTTCGCTTCGAAATTGAACAGATTTTTGATCCTCAAACGAATGCATTTTTTGATAAGGGAGAATGCGAGCGATACCTGGTGCGAAAAAACGGAACTGTGGTCGGGCGTTTTGCCGTGATGAATACGCCAAAGCGGGATAAGGTGCTTGATCCCCCGATGGGTGGATTCGGTTTTATTGAGATGGAGAACGACCCTGCTCTTGCTCAGGCTATTATTGATTTTGCCAAACAATGGCACCGCGAGCGCGGCTACCGGGCCATGCAGGGCCCTATCAATTTTGGTGAAAATGATACGTACTGGGGATTACTGGTTGAAAATTATCAAGAGCCGCCGATTTACGGCATGTTTTACCATCCGCCGTATTACAAAGAACTGTTAGAGCAAACCGGCGCCGAAAAGCTGGATGATCACTGGAGCTATAAACGTAATTTCGAGAAGCCCATTCCCGATCGCATGCAGCGCATCACCGATCGCATCGAAAATAGAGATGAGGTGGAGCTGCGGCCTATCGATATGAATAATATTTACCGGGATGCCGAATATATTCGCCGGATTTATAACGATGCGTGGAGAAATCAGGATATTGATGAACGTGAGGAGGCGTTTACTGAGCTGACAAAAGATACGATCGAGGATATGATTGACAAGCTGAAGCCAGTGCTTATCCCTGAGAGTGTACTTATTGCTTTTGTGGACGAGAAACCGGCTTCATTTGTCGTATGTGTACCCGATCTGAATGAGATCTCAAAAGAGACCGACGGACGCCTGCGCTGGTGGCATTATCCCAAACTGTTTTGGTTTAAACGGCGCGCCAAACATTTGCGGACGCTTGTTTATGGCACGCGTCCGGAATTTCGTAAAATGGGATTGGAAGCTCTTACATTTACTCGTGGTATTCAATATACACACGAGGCGGCACCATCTTTGGAATATCTGGAGGGGGCATGGGTAAGTGAGAAAAACTGGTTGATGCAGCGCAGCCTCGAAGCGCTGGGTTGTCATCATCACAAGACTCACCGGACATATAAATGGGAGTTTTGATGTAATCTTTAATGGCGGAGAACAGCAGTATGGATCAGTATTTATTTGATATAAATCCGAATCCTATTCTGATTTATGAAAAGGATTCGCTTGCAATCTTGAAGGCCAATAGTACCTTTTGCAAAAAGTATGACTATACCGGGGAAGAGGTATCAGATCTAACGCTTTACGATATCCGTCCTGATGAATCCGAAGAAACATTGGACAAGGTAATCAGCAATCGAAATCCTGATGAAAAAAATAAAACCGGTGTTGTAAAACATTGCTCAAAAGGTGGAGAATTATTTTATGTGATGGTGGCATGTCATCCCATTGAGTACGAGGGAATAGATGCTCGTATGGCTTTCATCCATGATGTGACCGAGCGTGTTGAAGCAGAGAAAAAAGCTCGTCAGGCTTACGATGAGCTAAATCATCATGTGAATAACAGCCCGCTGGCCCTTATTAAATGGAATGCTGATTTTGAGGTGATTGAGTGGTCGAATAGAGCCAAAGAAATTACGGGCTATTCTAAAGAACAAGTGCTGGGCAAGACGCCGGACTTGTTTAATTTTTATGGCGACGATTTTGATATCGTCGATCAGATGATGCAAAAGGTTGTTTCGGGAAAGCGTGATACATCAAACTTTGAGGTGAAATTGTATCGTCAAGATGGAGAATTGGTGGATTTAAAAGTGCATGCCTCGGTTTTGCGGGATGAAGATGATGAGCTTATTTCGGTGCTTACCTTTTTCGAGGATATTACCGAGCAGAACAAAGCCAAGCTTCGCTACCGGCGGTTATTCAACAATGCCAACGACGGCATTTTTCTGATGAAGAATACCGAATTTGTAGAATGTAATCCGCAGGTGCTAAGTATTTACGGCTGTACGAAAAAAGAAGAAATATTGGGCAAGACGCCTATTGACTTTTCGCCCGAAGAGCAACCCGATGGGCAAAAGTCAGCAGACAAGGCCCGCAAAAAAATCCAGAAGGTTCTGGATGGACAACCTCAGGTTTTTGAGTGGAAGCATATAAAACTTGACGGTACGCCTATTGATGTAGAAGTGAGCTTAAACCGACTGGAGCTTGGCAATGAGGTTTTTGTACAGGCAATTGTACGGGATTTGACCGAACAGAAAAAGGCCCAGAAAAAACTCCGCCGTAGCGAAAAATTATTTCGGAAGCTGTTCCTGAAAGCGCCGGGAGCTATTCTTATGGTTGACAATCAGAATAAGGTTCAACGAGTAAATCAAAGTTTTGAAGAACTGTTCGGATATTCAGAACAAGAACTCTTGGGTAAAGATATCGATGATGTGATTGTTGGTAAATCGGATGCCGGTGATACTCCACGAATGCCGGGTTATAATTTTAAGGACGGCAAATTTTATCAGGATATTGTCCGATATACCAAGGAGGGGGAAGAGCGCCATCTGCTTCTAGGTGCTATTCCTGTTTATTTGGATGATGAGCCCATTGCCGGATTTGGGATCTATATCGATATCACCGAAGAGAAAGAGTATCAGGAAAAATTGCGTCGGTCGCTCGAAGAAAAACAGGTGCTTTTGGAAGAGATTCACCACCGGGTTAAAAATAATCTGGCTATCATATCGGGATTATTACAGCTCCAGAGTTTTGAGACGGAAGATGAAAAGACAAAAAATGCACTCAACGACAGTCAGCTGCGCATCCAGTCGATGGCCCTGGTGCACGAAATGTTGTATCAGTCAGAAAATTTTATTGATATCTCTTTCAAAACATATCTCAACAAGCTGATTGATACAATGAAAGAGACCCTGCCGTTTGAGCATCAGCACATCGATATAGATATCGAAACTGAAGATGTGTCGCTGGATATCAACCAAGCTATACCCTGCGCTATATTGATTAATGAGCTGGTGACAAACTCCTATAAACATGCGTTTGAAGGTCGGGAATCGGGTACCATATTTATCCACCTTGATGAAACTGAAGAGCAAATTATCATCAAGGTAAGCGATGATGGTGTTGGACTGCCGGATGATTTTTCAATTGCTGAGCAGTCGTCCATTGGGGTGAGTCTGGTGCAAACGCTTACCAACCAGCTCAACGGTACACTAGAGGTTCATAATGGCGAAGGTAGTCATTTTGTCGTACGATTTGAGAAGTCAAAACGGCACGACAGGAGTCCGCTCACTATAATCAAAGAGGACGAAAAATAGCATCCAGAACCTGCTGAGCTACTTCTTTTTTGGTTCCCGAGAACTCTTCTTGATGTTCCTTGCCAAGCAGATGAACGGTATTGGTATCGGAACCGAATCCTGCATTTTCATCACTGAGTGAGTTTGCCACAATCCAGTCTGCTTTTTTCTTTTCGAGTTTAGATTGCGCATTTTCCAACAGCTTTTCGGTTTCCATGGCAAAGCCGATGAGCGTTTGGCCGTCCTTTTTGTGATCACCGAGCCAGGCAAGAATATCCTGTGTTTTGGTGAGGTTGAGGGATGATTCGGCACTATCCTTTTTTACTTTCTGATCGTGATAATCAGCAGGTGTGAAATCAGAAACTGCCGCCGCCATAATGATTACATCGGCACTGCTGTGTTCCTGAACCTGCTCAAAAAGATTTTTGGCAGATGTAATCTCAATAGCTTGCATTCCTTTTGGAATGCCAATTTGAATAGGCCCGTGAATGAGCGTGACGTCGGCACCCAATCGCTGTGCTGCTTCGGCCATGGCTACCCCCATTTTGCCCGAGCTGGGATTGGAAATAAATCGCACGGGATCGATGTGCTCTCGCGTGGGACCGGCCGTAACCACTACTTTTTTGCCCGAAAGCGGTCCGTTGGCGCGTGACTCTTCAATAATGCTATTACTTTTTTCGAGGATGATATCAGTCTCGGGTAAACGACCTTTGCCTTCGAGTCCGCTGGCTAGGTAGCCGGCTTCGGGCTCCAAGATATGATATCCGTAACTCTGGATTTCCTTGAGATTCTGTTGCACCGCCGGAGATTCATACATCTCACCATCCATGGTGGGACAGATCAACAGTGGACAGCGCGCAGCCAGAACCGTAGCCGTGAGCATATTATCAGAAATACCGTGCGCAATTTTAGCCAGCGTGTTGGCGGTGCAGGGAGCAACTACAAAAAGATCGGCCCATTCGCCCCACGAGATATGCTGTGTCCACGATTCAGTAGCGGCTCGATTTTCGGGAAAAACCTCGACAGCCATTTCGTTCTTGGAAAGAGAAGCAAAGGTTTCAACCCCCACAAAGCGCGTGGCATCAGGAGTCATGGTAACGCGTACTTCGGCGCCCGCTTTTTGATAGGCACGTAAAAGAAAAGCAGCCTTGTAGGCTGCAATTCCTCCGGTAACACCGAGTATTATCCGTTTGCCGGATAACATAATTTAGTCTTCGTCTTCTGGATAGCGGAAATACACTTCGCCGCGACGCATCTCATCAATAGCGCGCTGCGTTGCATGAGGAAGCTTCTCAAATTCTTTGGAGATGTTTTCCTGCTCCTCATTGAACGAGAAGTCGTCATCATCCTCAAAGCCTTCAAAATATTTCAGCTTTTCATCCAGCTGCAGCTTTTCATTCGCGGCAATTTGTCGAGCCCGTTTAGACATAATGGTAATCAATTCGTACTGATTACCAGTGTCTTTATTCAGTTTTTCAATATCAAGCGTTTTGATAGACATATATTATCAGCTTTGGTCAGTAATAAAAGATTCTACGATTTCTTTGACTTCCGTAAATGCTGTTTCAAGATCAGCATTTACGACAGCATAATCGAAGCGATCGGCATAACTCATTTCTTCTTTGGCACGTGCCAACCGTTTTTGGAGTGATTTATCCGATTCACTTCCGCGATTGGTTAGTCGCTCAGCCAGTACATCCATCGAGGGCGGTTTAATAAAAATCGAAATCGCCTTTGAATCGTAAATCTGCTGAACGTTGAGCGCGCCCTTCACTTCGATATCAAGCAGGGGAAAATACCCAGATTCCACCAGTTTATCAACTTCAGATTGTAGGGTGCCGTACCTATTCCCGCTGTAAAATTCCCACTCCAGGAACTCATTTTGTTCCACTTTTTGATCAAATTCATCGTTGCTCAAAAAGTAGTAATCCTTGCCGTCTTGCTCGCCTTTTCTCGGCGGACGCGTGGTGGCCGAAGTCGAAAACTTTATTTGGGGAAATTCGGCAAGTAACTTTTTCGCGATAGTCGTTTTGCCCGCTCCGCTGGGAGCGACAATTACAATAACTTTGCCTTTGGCTTGCTTACTCAACGTTTTGAACCTGTTCTCTTATTTGTTCTAAACTTTCTTTGGCCTGCACCACATATTGCGAAATTTCAGAGTCGTTTGCTTTAGACCCAATGGTATTGATTTCGCGATTAATTTCCTGACTCAAAAAATTCAGGCGGCGTCCCACCGAGTTATCATTATTGACCGCTTTTCTAAAAAACTTAATATGCGATTGCGTGCGCACGATTTCTTCGGTGATATCCTGCTTATCAACAAGGACGGCCACTTCCATCTCCAGGCGGTCGGGATCAATTTTGTCGCTATCCACCAGCTCGTTGATGCGCTCCAGCAGATCTTCTTTAATCTCCGCAGACCGGCCGTCAATTTTATCCATGATGATCGACAGCATCTCATCGATGTGGTCCACGCGCTTGTTGAGATCTTCTTCGAGCTGGGCACCTTCCTGGCGACGCATTTCAACCAGCTTTTCGGTTGCCGCTTCCGCTGCTTCTTGCGTTAGCTTCCAGATCTGTTCGAGTTCTTCTTCATCCTGCTCACGCGATTCAAAAATATCATTGAACTCCAGCAGTGTTTCCAGCTTCACCGGTTCCTGGATATTCGCCGTTGCTCTCAGATTGTTGAGCAGCTTCTTATATCCCTCAACCAAGTTTTCATTGAACGTAACTTCGGGAACGCCCATTTCGGCCTTATCCACACGAACGGACACATTTACTTTGCCGCGTTCGATGTGATTTTGCAACAACTCTTTAAGTTTGAGCTCTTTGTTTTGGATAGACTGTGGAAGCCGGAACGAAATGTCGAGATAACGGCTGTTCACTGTTTTAAGCTCAACGGTGACCGAAATACCGCCCGCCGAGGCCTCACCCCGTCCAAAGCCGGTCATGGATGTGATCATAAAACTGTTAGTTGGAGATCTGAGATTGCAATTTTAAGAAGACTAAGATAATAAAGTCTGCTGCGTGATAAAATATCTTACTGAACAGTGACAACGCTTCTGTTTCTGCTTGAAGCGTCCACGCTTTAAACTTAAAGTCAGGCCTGGACAGATTGGACGACCTTTTCCGCCAGTTCTTTAGCTTTTTGGGATGTAATGCCCTCGGAATATACGCGGATAATTGGTTCCGTATTGGATTTTCGGAGGTGCACCCAGCCATCCTCAAAGTCAATTTTTACGCCGTCGGTCGTATCCGGATTGTAATCTTTATAGACCGATTTTGCCTTTTGGAGAATTGCATCGCCGTCAACATTAGCAAGCTGCATTTTATCCTTGCGCATCTTATAGTCCGGCAGACTGTTGCGATATTCATCAGCGGTGATATCTCGTTCCGCCAGCAATTGAAGAATCATGGCAGTACCCACAAGCGCGTCGCGTCCGTAGTGCAGATCAGGATTGATGACGCCGCCATTTCCTTCACCGCCGATCACGGCATCTACTTCCTGCATCTTTTTAACTACGTTTATTTCTCCAACCGATGAACGATGACATTCTTGCCCATATTTTTTGGCGACATCTTCGGCTACTCGAGACGAAGATAGGTTTGTGGCGCAAGGACCGGCTTTTTTATCCAGTATAAAGTCGAAAGCCGCAGCCTGGGTATATTCTTCGCCCCACAGATTGCCTCTATTAGAAACAATGGCCAATCGATCGCCATCAGGGTCAGTAACCAAACCGATATCGCAATTTTGTTCCTTAACCAGCGAGCAGATATCCTGCAGGTGTTCGGGCAGCGGTTCGGGATTGTGGGCAAAAATTCCGGTGGGCTCATCGTTGATAGCATGTACGGTATCCACTCCAAGAGCCTTAAAAAGTTGAGGAAAACTCACGGCTCCGGTACCATTCACAGGGTCAAATGCTACTGAAAAATTTTTCGAAGCAATGAGGTTTCGGTCAATGTAGGGTAAGTCCAGAATTTGTTGGATGTGATAATTCAGCAGCTCATTGTCTTCAGTGATCAACCCAACGCCATCATATTTTTTGTAGGAGTAGGATTCATCTTGGCTAATCTCGATAACCTTTTTACCCTGATTGTCATCCAGAAATTCACTCTTGCTGTTAAGCAGTTTCAGGGCATTCCACTCCTCGGGATTATGACTGGCCGATATGATAATGGCTCCATCAGCATTGTGTTTAAGCACTCCCATCGCCACCGTGGGTGTGGTGGCAATGCCAACTTTAACAACATCGCATCCGACTGATTGTAACGTAGCACAGACAATATCCTCACAAATTTGTCCCGTTACACGCGTATCGCGGCCGACAATGACTTTGCCCGCGTCCGTCCAGCTGCCGAATGCGGCGGTAAATCGCGTAAGATTTTCAGGAGTAAGGTCGCTTCCAAAAATGCCCCGGATACCCGAGACGGAGATCATTAAACTCATGTTTGGTTATTTGTTATTGGTCAATTAGTTATTGGTTACTGGTTCAATATTCTCATAAACCAATAACCGATAACTATTAACTATTCAGGTTTCCAGGTTTCTTCGCGAACGCCGGCTTGCTTGTTTTCATAGCGAGCAATGACAAACAGAAAATCAGAGAGACGATTAAGAAATTTTATACATTCATCCGAAATTTCGTCGGTTTCCTGGCAGGCGACCGCGGCGCGTTCGGCTCTTCGACATACCGTGCGAGCCACATGCAGCGTAGCTCCCGGTTGTGATCCACCGGGCAGTATAAAGTTTTTCAGCGGTTCGAGATCTTTCTCCATCTCGTCAATGGCATCTTCCAAAAACGTAATATCCTGTTCGTCAATACGATCAATCCGTGTTTTGGAAGAGGGGGGAGTGGCTAGGTCGGCACCGAGGATAAACAGCAGCTCCTGCACGGTGCGGAGTAAATCGCTGCCCTTTTTTGACAGTTTATAACTGGCAGCCAATCCCACAATAGAGTTCAATTCATCGACGGTACCATACGCTGTGATACGCTCTGATGATTTAGAAACGCGGTCTCCTCCAAAAAGCGAGGTGTCTCCGGAATCTCCCCTTTTTGTATAGATCTTCATAGTTATTATAAAGCTAAGAATTAACCGCAGAGGGCACAGAGGATTCGCAGAGACTGTATTGTCTGTGTATCTCTGCGGTTTTCCTCAGTGTTTCTCTGTGGTAAGATATATTCAAAAATATAATTAAATTGATAGCCTAAAGTACGGAGTACACGGCAGATTTTCAGATAAAAATGAGTCTGTTCAGGATTGCATGGTGATAAATCCGTCACCCAGCGGTTCGGTAGTCACTTGTTTGTGAGCAAGTTTTTCAAGAGCCGAGGAGAAGGCCTCGGCCTGTTCCGACCGACAGGCAATTTTGAGTGTTACTTCTTCAAGGTATTGGGCCTCAATTTCTTTCAGGTCAAAGTTGTTTTTGAGCTGGTCGATATGCTTTTGCTGGCCATAGGGATAGCTAATTCTGAAATTTTTAGTGGGAATAAGTTTGAGCAGGGAAGCTTTTTGCAGGCAGAGTTCAGCAGAATGACCGTAGGCCTGGATGAGTCCCGATTTTCCCAGCTTGGTACCGCCGTAGTATCGAACAACTACACATCCGCAATTGATGACTTTATACGATTTTAGCTTGTTTAAAATCGGCGGTCCCGCTGTGCCGCTGGGTTCCCCGTCATCCTGGGCAAACTCTTCGATCTTGTTGGGATACAGTCGCCATCCGTAACAGTGGTGTGTAGCCGTCGGGTGATCGGATTGAATTTCGTGCAGTTTGTTATCAAATTCATCGACCGTAGCTGCGGGAAAAAGGTAACCAATAAACTTTGATCCCTTTTCCTGAAAGGTCGATTCGATGATTTGATTAATTGTTTTCAAAAGTTGAATTGATTACGGGATCATAAAATTGCAGCGTTTCTCTATTACCAATAACGGTTAACCAACAACAAGTCTCAAAAACAATTTAGAACACTTCTGAATTAGGTTTTGCAGTGAAAACTTTTTCTGCAAACCTTGCCTTTTTCTGCATTTCACAACATCTTCAACCCCTCGGAACGAGGATCCGCACGTTGGCGTTTGAGCAACGGATCAAACAGACAGATCAAAAGTAATTTATACGATGCCATCATTTCTAGACGCACTTAAGTCCCAGGTAGGTCGCAAAATTTTAACCGGCATTACGGGGATTGGTCTCATCATCTTTATCATTTTTCACCTGCTCGGTAATCTCACCCTTTTTGGGGATGCCCAGGCGTTCAATGAATATACCTATGCCCTCGAAAATATGGGATGGATTTTATACGTGCTCGAAGCGGGATTGGTCATCGCTTTTCTATTGCATGCCTATGTGGGGATCTCTATTTGGTGGAATCGCCGAAAAGCACGTCCCGAAGGATATGAGAAGTACCAGAGCAAGGGCGGACCCAGCCATCAGACCTGGGCCTCAAAGTCAATGATTTTTACCGGTATCGTACTGCTCGTTTTTCTGGTGATTCATATTGATACATTCAAGTTTGGCGCAACGGATACAATCATGCTCAACGGCCATGAAGCCCGAGACTTGAAAGCATTGGTTATAGCGACCTTTCAAAAACCTCTGTATGCGTTTGGATATACGGCGGTTATGATTTTACTTGGCTTTCATCTGGGCCACGGATTTTGGAGTGCCTTTACATCACTGACGATGAAGCATAATCAATACTCAGCACTGATTTACACCGTTGGGATTATTTTCGCAATCCTGATGGCTGTAGGATTCCTCTTCATTCCGCTGTACATCTACTTTACTGGCGGAACGGGAGCATTAATCGCATAAAAGGTTACCACGAAAGCACAAAATCACGGAAAAGATGGTATAATGTGCTTTTGATAAAAGGAGTTAAATTTGGATGAAAGCGATGAACAAACGACTTGGTTATTTAATTAATTTCAATGTCAAAAATATTGGTAAAGGAATTCAGAGATTTGTTCTCTGATCAATACTGTTAATATCAAAACACAAATTTTTGTGTTTTGGTGGTAAAAAGTAAATCGATATATGAATTTAGATTCAAAAGTTCCCTCCGGACCGCTTAAAGATAAATGGTCCAAACATCTTAACGATATTCAACTTGTTGCGCCCAACAATAAGCGCAAGCACAATGTGATCGTCGTAGGTACCGGTTTGGCCGGTGGATCTGCTGCGGCAAGTCTTGCGGAGTTGGGCTACAACGTGAAAAGTTTTTGTATCCAGGATTCGGCCCGCCGCGCCCACAGTATTGCGGCACAGGGTGGAATTAACGCCGCGAAGAACTATCCCAATGACGGGGATACGATTTGGCGCCTGTTTTACGATACTATTAAAGGCGGTGATTACCGTTCCCGGGAATCCAACACCTACCGGCTGGCACAAATTTCCAACGAAATTATTGACCAGGCTGTAGCACAGGGCGTGCCTTTTGCCCGTGAATATGGTGGGTTGCTGGCGAACCGATCTTTTGGTGGAGCGCAGGTCTCCCGAACGTTTTATGCACGTGGACAAACGGGTCAGCAGCTGTTGCTGGGTGCTTATCAGTCGATGATGCGTCAGGTGCATAACGATAAAATTGAGATGCATACGCGTCACGAAATGCTGGATCTTGTTACTGTGGATGGCAAAGCCCGTGGAATTGTGACTCGTGACCTTGTATCCGGTGAAATTGAACGCTGGGAGGCTGATGCCGTGGTACTGGCCAGCGGTGGATACGGCAATGTGTTTTATCTCTCTACCAATGCTATTAATTCAAATGTAACGGCAGCTTGGCGCTGTCACAAGCGGGGCGCGGGATTTGCGAATCCCTGTTACGTGCAGATTCACCCAACCTGTATTCCGGTTTCCGGGGATTATCAGTCGAAGCTTACGCTGATGAGTGAGAGTCTCCGTAATGACGGACGTGTGTGGGTGCCCAAAGAGAAGGGCGATGATCGCCATCCCAATGACATTCCGGAAGACGAGCGGTACTATTATCTCGAAGAAAAATATCCAGCCTTCGGTAATCTTGTGCCGCGCGATGTTGCATCCCGAAATGCCAAGATTGTTTGTGATGAAGGGATGGGCGTAGGTCCCACGGGACGTGCTGTATATCTTGATTTCCGTGATGCTATCGAGCGTGAAGGCAAGAAGGCAATTTCAGAGAAATATGGAAACCTCTTTGAGATGTACGAAAATATTACCGATAGCGATCCCTATGAAGAGCCCATGCGGATTTTCCCCGCCGTGCACTATACGATGGGCGGGCTCTGGGTTGATTATAACTTGCAGAGCAATATCCCGGGATTGTTTGTAGCAGGTGAGGCAAATTTCTCAGATCACGGTGCCAACCGACTGGGAGCTAGTGCTCTAATGCAGGGGCTTTCGGACGGGTACTTCATTATTCCATATACGGTGGGTAATTATATTGCCCAGCAAGATTTTGATGAGATCAGCAAAGATCACAAAGCATTCGATGATGCGGCCGAAAACGCCCAGAAGCACATCGACAAATTGTTTGCTGTGGACGGCGATAAAAGTGTGATCGATTTCCATCGTGAGCTCGGTCAGATTATGTGGGATAAAGTAGGAATTTCCCGAAGCGAAGAAGGTCTTAAAGAAGCGATTAAAGAAATTCAGGATCTGCGCGAAGAGTTCTGGAATAATGTGCGCGTGCCCGGTGAACAATCCAATTATAACAAGTACTTAGAATTTGCCGGGCGTGTGGCAGATTTCCTTGAACTTGGTGAGCTGATGGCTAAAGATGCTCTGCATCGTGATGAGTCGGCAGGTTGCCATCTCCGAGAAGAACATCAATCAGAAGAAGGGGAAGCGCTGCGCAATGATGAAGAGTATTCGTACGTGGCGGCTTGGGAGTTCCAGGGCGTAAACGGAGAATTGAATGAAGAGCTCCACAAAGAAAATCTCGAATTTGATTTTGTAGAACTGAAGCAACGCAGTTACAAGTAATTTCACCACAAAAACACAAAAGCACGGAAATTTTGTGATTTAGTGTTTCCGTGGTAAAAAGAAGTATTATGTCTGATACATTTACGATCCACCTGAAAATATGGCGACAAGCGGGACCCGATAAGCCCGGTAAGCTGGTTGACTATACGCTTGATAACGTCAACGAGCATATGTCGTTTTTGGAGATGCTCGATGTGTTAAACGAGCAGATTATTGCCAAAGGCGAAGAGGACCCCGTTGAGTTTGACTACGACTGCCGCGAAGGGATTTGTGGTTCGTGTAACCTGATGATTAACGGTCAGGCACACGGTCCCAAAGCAATGACCTGCTCGTGTCAGCTGCACATGCGTAATTACAGCGATGGTGATACCATCGTTGTGGAGCCGTTCCGTGCTAAAGCGTTTCCCGTCATTAAAGATTTGGTTGTGGATCGCTCTGCTTTTGATCGTATTATCGAATCCGGCGGATATGTATCCGTCAAAACGGGATCGGCACCCGATGCCAATTCGATACCCATTGATAAATCCGTAGCAGATACAGCTTTTGATTACGCGACGTGTATTGGATGCGGTGCTTGCGTTGCTGCATGTCCGAATGGCTCTGCTTCATTGTTTACGGGAGCCAAGCTGGCCCATCTTAACCGATTGCCACAAGGTGAACCCGAGCGCAAGAAGCGCACGATTGCTATGGTCGAGCAGATGGAAGAGGAAGGCTTCGGCGATTGCTCAAATTACGCCGAGTGTGAGGCCGTATGCCCGAAAGGAATTTCGATTTCAGCGATTGCCGAGATGCGCCGCAATTACATGAAGGCAACGCTGGCAGGTACTGAAGCTTAGCAATTAACAAGGGTCTAGTGAAGCAAACACCTCAGAGAGGGTCGTCTCGAAGGTGAGCAAGTA
>CAZBCG010000018.1:0-50531 GCA_964490705.1 uncultured Balneolaceae bacterium
TCATTTTCGAGCACATCCAACAGCCGGTTATCTTCGCCCTGTGCAAAAGGAGCATCTACCGAAAGATGTCGGCCTGATATTTTGAGCGTATCAGCTACTTCCGAAACCGTCATATCGAGACTTTCGGCCAGCTCAGCCGCAGAAGGAACACGCTCGTACTCCTGCTCAAGCTTGGAAAGTTCTTTACCAATCTTGTTTAGTGCACCTACGCGATTCAGCGGCAGTCGTACAATACGACTCTGCTCGGCCAGTGCCTGCAGAATAGACTGACGAATCCACCAAACGGCGTATGAAATAAATTTAAAACCACGAGTCTCATCGAAACGCTTGGCGGCCTTGATCAAACCAAGGTTCCCCTCATTGATGAGATCACCAAGAGAAAGTCCCTGGTTTTGGTACTGCTTTGCTACAGAAACGACAAAGCGGAGGTTTGCTTTGGTCAGATCCTCAAGAGCCTTTTGGCTTCCCTTTTGGATCTCTTTCGCTAACCGTACCTCATCTTCGGGAGTAATGAGCTTTTCTTTTCCTATCTCTTGTAAATATCGGTCGAGTGATTCCGATTCTCGAGTAGAAATACCTGAACTTCTAGCCACGGGATTTGCTGGATTAAATTAGGATTTGCTGTGTGATGACAATTATTTGATCAAAATAGCTGGTGTAATCTGTAAATGATCAAACTTCACTGGATATGATAACGTATTTAATGCGGGATAAATTCCTCTCGTTAATCTCTATAATATATAGCTTTACAAATACAAATTCTAATTGAAATACTACCTATTTTGACGCCCATTGAGCATCGATGTTCCGGGATAATCGGCCTCAATGCCAAAAAAGTCTGCAGCGGTACAGGCGATATCGCTGAATGTCTCTCTGGTACCTAAATTTAATTGAGTGCCCCTATCCTTGGGGAACAACAATACGGGCACAAATTCACGGCTGTGATCGGTACTTTCTGAGGTGGGATCGTTACCGTGATCGCCGGTGATAATCAGGATATCATCGTCCTGAAGCTTACTGACAATGGCCGGAATAGCACGGTCAATCTCCTGCATGCACTCCGCATATCCGGCCGGATCTTGCCGGTGCCCATACTTCTGATCGGTATCAATCAAATTAACAAACACAAAGCTGTCAGAGGCTGCGGACATCAAGCTCAACAGTTGCGATATGCCCTCCGCATTACTTTTAGTGCGACGAAATTGCGTAAAGCCCCGTTCGGCAAACAGATCAATAATTTTACCAATGGAATAGGTTTTGATCCCCTGCTCTTGCAGGCGATTGATAATATTATATTCGGGCGGCTCCATCGTGTAATCGTGCCGCTGATCCGAAAGACGTTCAAAGTCGTCCGGTTCACCGTGGAATGGACGGGCAATCACGCGCCCCACGCCATGCTCTCCCAGCAGCACTTCTTTGCGTGCAAATTGGCACCATTCGTAAAGGGTATCTACAGGAGTAACATCCACGTGCGTAGCCACCTGAAAGACACTGTCGGCCGAGGTATAGACGATGGGATACCCTGTTTCGAGATGCTCTTCGCCGTAATCGGCAATCACTTCGGTGCCAGAATATGGTTTATTCACCAGTGCTTTTTCGACACCTATACCCTCACAAAATTGCTGGATAACGTCATCCGGGAAACCGTCGGGATAGGTTGGAAACGGCTGATTGAGCTGCACACCGGCAATTTCCCAGTGTCCGGTGGTTGAATCCTTACCGGCAGAAACTTCCCGCATCTTGCCGTAAGCACAAAGCGGATCCGATTCTCTGGCAACTGATTCCAGCGGGATGATATTTCCCAATCCCATACGCTGCAGGTTGGGCAATTTGCATCCGGTTTCTTCACAGAGATGACCGAGCGTATTTTCATTTTCATCACCGTATTCAGCGGCGTCTTCTTGGGCTCCAACACCGAGTCCGTCGATCACAATTACATAGCAATTTCCCATATCTAAATGGCCTCATTTTTGTTGGATTTCAATGCTTGCGACAACGCCGATTTTGCATTCGAGAGCAACTGGTACGAATCATCGTAGCTCTCATCGAGGCGTACAAAGCCAACTTTGATGCCCGTTTCAATATGGATGCCATTCGACAGCTCAAACGCATCCGCAAACTTTTTCTTGAGGGCCTTCGTCCAATTTTGAACGGCTTGCTCATCTTTGTTTTGGATCAAAAAGGAATACACATAATCGGAATGGTATCCCAGTATACCCGGGAATCCAAACTGACTGGGATTGAATGCTGATATCAGGTCGCGCTGCATTTGCTGAAGCTGCTCCATACGTAGCTTTGTGCGCAATTCCGGCACATTCGATATTGTCACTAATCCAAACCACGAATGATATTTCTGCGGACTTTTTTTGATGCGTTTCAACTCTGAATTGACCGTTTGCTCCCATAAATCCGGCAAAAAAGCACCATATTCATTAGTAAATATCGAATCATCAAGTTCCATGTTCGGAGCATTCGTCTGCATCTGCAGCCCCGCCACGCGCACCAGGTTAATGAGCTTGTGCTTGGTCGATTCTTTAAAAATGAGCGGATTTTTGTCATAGACTAAAACCACACCTTGTCGACGATCTTTCATCATCAGCGGGATGGCCATCGAAGCCCCTTCGGAATGCAGCTCACGCGGCGACAGGCGCTTGGGGTTATTATTAAAATGGATAGCAAATTCGGCTTCGCCCTGTTCTGCAGCTTCATAGGCCAGTGATCGCTCCTCCATCTGCATGCCAATGGGCGGAGCATACTGGGCTTCATCGGCATTCATCACATTGCTCCAGCTGTCCATACCTTGTGTGATAAATGAAACCCCGCCATCATGCAAAAACGATTGAATAGTATTAAGCATCCGCTTGACCATTTCCGCACGATGACAACGCACTTCCAGAAGTGACAGCGCATTTTCGTAATCGATCCATTCATCCTGCTGTTCGTACAGGTCGCTGATCTCCAGATAGGTATTCAGCACATTGCGCAACGCATTGATGTAGGAATAAATAACATCACTTTTTTTCTCTGTAAAAATATGATCTTTGGATTCCAGTACCGTGATCGCCACTGTTTCACCGTTATTAACAAATGGCAACAGCGTTACATACTGCACCGGTACATCATTGTAATAGTGCGATAACGCCGATGCGGGAATATCCTCACCCACTTCTACCGCCGTGGGCTCATCCAAATCTTTAAACTCATCCAAAAAATGATCGGCAAAGCTTATGCGATCCTTAAACATCACGTTATCGAGCACCGTTGACTTTGTCTCCATCACAAACTGCTCGCGCGATCTGTTGATCCAGTACATATAGGCCGTCTCCATCTCGGAGGCACTCCGCAGTAAAAACATCAGATCCCTAAGAACGTGCTTAAACTCTCTCAACGCCTTTTCCTGGCGCTTCTGCCCCATCATTTCTGCATTCGACCGATCTTTTTCCCGTGCCGTCGCGTAATTGTCCATACCCTAATTAGTTTATCTGTTTAGCTAATTCTTCTGCTTGCTGAACCATTTTTTCTATAGCTCCCAACCCGTTATCCCAAAAATCGGGTTTTGTGATATCAAGTCCCAATTTCCCGACGATATTTTCCGGCCAGTCTGATCCGCCCGCCCGAAGCATATCCATATACTTTTCGGAAAACCCATTCTGAGACTGTTGATATTCCTCGTAAAGAGCCAGCACCAGCAACTCTCCAAAAGCATACGCATACACATAGCCCGGCGTATGCAAAAAGTGCGGGATGTAGCTCCACCAGAGGTTATAGCCATCCGTCAATGTTACCGAATCTCCATAAATATCTTCCTGCGTCTGACGCCAAAGCCGTGAAAAGTCCTCGGTCGTCAACTCCCCCTTTTCGCGCCGATGCGTATGCATGGCGTGCTCAAAACGATTCATCGAAACCTGACGAAAGACCGTGGCAATAGTATCATCAATTTTACCGATCAAAAGCGCCAGCTTTTCTTTGGGATCGTCAAGTTTTCGCATCAATTTCTGGAAAACGAGCATCTCCCCAAATACCGATGCCGTTTCGGCGGTCGTCAGTGGTGTATTGGCCTGCAGCGCACCTTGTTCCCTGGATAAAAACTGATGCACCCCGTGCCCCAATTCGTGGGCCAAGGTCTGTACATCACGAATCTTTCCGTCAAAATTCATAAACACATAGGGATGCACCGACGGTACGGTGCTGGCCGAATAGGCTCCGCCACGCTTGCCGGGCTTCATCGCCGCATCAATCCAGTTGTTGCTAAAAAATTTGCCTGCCACGGTGCCCATATGCGGATGAAAATCAGTGTAGGAATCAAGCACCATTTCGCGTGCCTTATCCCACTGGATGCTTTTTTCATTTTTCAACAGCGGCGCATAGCGATCGTAATCGTACAGTTCGTCGTACCCCAACAGGCTTCGCTTAAGATCATAAAACCGATGCACCAAACTGTAATTCTCGGTCACCGCATTGATCAAAACCTCAACGGTTTCGTCATCAATTTCATTGGAGAGGTTTCGCGATGAAATCCAGCTGTCGTAGCCGCGCAGCTTGTCATCGGTATGCTTGTCGGCCAGCAGCGTATTAAAAATAAAGGTGAATGTGCGGCTGTGATCCTTGAATGTCTCGGTAAGGGATGCATGTGCACGCTTTCGCAGATCGCGATCGGGCTCGTGCAGTTTGCTGAGCACTTCTTGTTGCGTCAGCTCTTCGCCATCCAGCTCAAAACGGGCCGCCCCCATGGTTTCATCAAAATAGCGATTCCATGCACTGCGTCCCGTTACTTTTTTTGCTGAAAGCACCTGCTCCTCCTTTTCGCTGAGCACATGCTCTTTATACCGACGAGAGGTTTCCAGGTAATGCCTGTAATGTGCCAGCGTTTCGTTTTCGATCAGCTGGTCTGCTCGCTCATCATCCATCGCCAGCCATTCCACATCAAAAAACACCAGCTTCTGATGGATTTCGGAGGAAAGCTCACTGGCCTCCTGCTTGAGCTTCCCATATTCGGGATCATTTGTATTCGTGGACCATTTGAGCTGGGCATACGACCCAATTTTACCAATAATCTCGATCAGTTGTTCATATTCCTGAAGCGCTTGTTTCAATCCTTCTGCATCCAGATCGGCTACATTTCCTTTGTAAGTGGAAGCAAATTCTTGGGCCAGATCCAACACCTTTTCTTTGTCACGTTCGAGGGCGGGATCGTCAATTGCATCATACAGGTCTGAGAGATCCCATTGCACATGCTCAGCACCTGTTTTTTCTTTCACTTTATTGCTCATATCTTCGTTGAAATTCTGTTTACATAATCATTGTTAGACCCGTTAGATCAGCCAAAAATAGCAAAAAAATATCTCTGACAGATAATCGTAATTTAATATAACAATGGTTAACTTTACGCTTGATTGTTCATGGTTGAAAGAAACCAAAAAAAACATTCAATATTAATTCTTTCAGGCACTTTTCAGCCAGAAATTTAAACCTACTCAATACGAACATATTTTGAAGTCGCTCGAAGCCGTATTCGGACCCAATTCCGCACTTGTAGAAGAACTTTTCAATCAATACAAAGAAGATCCTACATCGGTACCTAACCACTGGAGACAGTATTTTGATGAAATCGAAGGCGTAGAAACGCCGGATGATCTGCAGCCTGAGGCTACGCAAGCCGATAACGGAGCTCCTTCATCTACACAAACGACTACTCCCAAAACAAAACCCCAGGCCAAAGAAGCTCCTGAGAAAAGAGACGACAGCGATGCCGATATTCCCTCCGGAGCTACGCTTGAAAAAATTAAAGGGGTTTCCAGCAAGATTGTCCAGAATATGGATGAGAGCCTGGAAGTACCTACGGCTACGTCGGTGCGATCGCTGCCCATGCGCATGCTGATCGAAGATCGAGCCATTATCAACCGGCACCTCGAACAGCGCAATGAGCCCAAGTCATCATTTACGCACTACATCGCCTGGGCCATTATCAAGGCGCTGGAAGAATATCCCAACATGAACAACTCATTTATGTACAAGGATGGGGACCCGTACAAAGTGATTCCCGATCAGGTCAATTTGGGACTGGCAATTGACGTACAAAACAAAGACGGATCGCGTAATCTGTTGGTGCCCAATATCAAAGGCGTGGACAAGATGAACTTCAAGGAGTTTCTCTACGCCTACTCCGATCTTATTGACAAAGCGCGCAACGGCAATCTCGAAATTTCTGATTTCCAGGGTACCACACTCACCCTTACCAATCCCGGGATGATTGGCACAGTGCAATCGGTGCCCCGCCTGATGAAAACCCAGGGAGCAATCATCGCAACCGGTGCTATTGACTACCCGGCTGAATATCAGTCGATGTCGCAAGAGATGCTCAACAAGCTGGGCATCAGCAAAGTGATGAATGTGACTTCGACCTACGATCACCGAGTAATTCAGGGCGCCGAATCAGGATCTTTCCTCAAAAAGATACACAGCTTACTCAACGGCGAAGAAGATTTTTATAGCGAGATTTTTGAAGATCTCGAAATTCCATATGATCCCCTGCCCTTTGGCGAAGACAAGTATGTGGGTCAACTCGATGGACAAGGTGCTACACTCGAGCAAAACAAGCGCGCCATTGCTGTTATGCGGCTCATTAATATGTATCGCACACGCGGACACGTGCTTGCTGATCTCGATCCGCTGAGTGATGAGCCCGGCCACAGTCCCGAGCTTGACCTGGAATATTACGGACTTACGCTTTGGGATCTGGACCGCGAATTCTATTGCGGTGGCCTGGGTGGCAATGAAAAAGCAACGCTTCGCGATATACTGCGACTACTCCGCGATACCTATTGCGGCAAGATCGGAGCCGAATTTATGCACTTGCTCGATCTGGAAGAACGAAAATGGCTCCGCGAGCGAATGGAGTCCACCACCAATACGCCTAACCTTACCAAAGATCAAAAAGAAGATATTCTCCACAAGCTCAACCAAGCAATGGCATTCGAGCAGTTTCTCCACAAGAAATATATCGGCCATAAACGCTTTTCGCTGGAGGGAGCTGATACCCTGATTCCCATGATGCACCACTTCCTCGAAAAAGCGGCTGAGGACAATGTGGAAAAAATATTTATGGGTAAGGCTCACCGGGGACGTCTGAATATCCTGGTAAATATTATGAACAAGCCGTACCGCAAGGTGTTCGCTGATTTTGAAGGAAATCTCGATCCCGACAGTATTCAAGGCTCTGGCGATGTAAAGTATCACCTTGGGTCCAAGGGGACACACAAGACCGAAAATGGCAAAAGTGTTGAAATTGAACTGATGCCCAACCCCAGCCACCTGGAGTCTGTAAATCCGGTGGTGGAAGGCGCAACTCGTGCTACACAGGATCATGCCGGAGAAAATGCTGAAAAGAAAAATATACCGGTACTTGTCCACGGAGATGCGGCCTTTTCTGGTCAGGGAGTAGTTGCCGAAACACTGAACATGTCGCAGCTCGATGCCTATAAAACCGGCGGAACTATTCATATCATCATCAACAACCAGATTGGTTTTACCACGTTGCCCGAAGATGGGCGTTCAACTGAATATGCTTCTGATTTGGCCAAGGCCGTATTAGCACCCATTTTTCATGTCAATGGCGACAACCCCGAAGAAGCAGTACATGCCATCCAAATGGCGTTTGAATATCGCCAGAAGTTTGGAAAAGATGTGGTTATTGATCTTATCGGATTCCGTAAGCACGGCCACAACGAGGGTGATGAACCGGCCTTTACGCAACCCGGCATGTATAAAGAGATCGACAATCATCCTACCGTTCGAGATATTTACACTGATAAATTACTTGGACAAAGTGAGTTCACTGAAGAAGAAATACAAGAGATTTTTGACGAATTTGATGACCTGCTTCGGGATGCGTTTGAGGATGCGAAAAATGCCTCTCCCCTCGAGGTTACGGACGATATGATTGATCGTCACGAAATGACGCAGGACGAATGGCCAGAGTTCCCCGATACTACTTATCCCGAGGATGAACTCAAAGATATTGCAGTCAAGCTTAACACCGTTCCCAAAGATTTCGATGCCAATCCCAAGTTGTTAAAACAGCTGGCCAAGCGCGCCGAAATTGTTGACAAAAATGAGAAAAAGATCGACTGGGGTTTTGCCGAAGCACTGGCATTTGGATCTCTGCTTAAGAATGATACTACGGTACGCCTGACGGGACAGGATGCAGAACGTGGTACATTTTCTCATCGTCATGCGATTTTACACGGAACGGAAACTGATCAGGAATTCGTTCCGCTTAATAATCTGAGTGAAGATCAAGCGCCCTTTTATCCCTATAACAGTCTGCTTAGTGAGTTTGCTGCTGTAGGTTATGAATTTGGATACAGTGCTGCCAAGCTCGATGCCCTGGTAATCTGGGAGGCACAGTTTGGCGATTTTGCCAATGGTGCTCAGGTTCCCATTGACCAGTATATATCGTCCAGCGAAGCCAAGTGGGGGCAAAAATCCTCGCTGGTGATGACGCTGCCACACGGCTACGAAGGACAAGGTCCGGAGCACTCATCGGCTCGTCTGGAACGATATCTGCAACTTTGTGCTGAGGATAATATGCAAGTCGTAAATCTGACTACGCCGGCTCAATATTTCCATATCCTGCGCAAGCAAGCCAAGCAGGAAGACAAAAAGCCCTTGATTATCATGTCTCCGAAAAGTCTGTTGCGACACCCTTTGGCTACCTCCAAAGCAGAAGATCTGTCCGAGGGACAATATCATCCATTTATTGCCGATCAGGAAGTGGAAGACAAAAACAAGATCGATCGGCTAGTTATTTGCTCTGGTAAGGTCTATTATGATCTCTACAAGCAACGCCAGGAAGAGAATACCGACAACATTGCCATTGCGCGACTGGAACAGTTTTATCCCTTTCCCGACAAAGATGTAAATGACATCCTCAGCGAATATAGTCATATAGATGACATTGTATGGTGCCAAGAAGAACCCAAAAATATGGGCGGTTGGACGTTTGTAGCTCCCCGCATTATGCAAGAGCTACAAGATAGTCAAAATCTGCGATATGTGGGTCGTCAGGCTTCTGCATCGCCCGCAGCAGGACAGAAGAAAGTGCACAAAGCCGAACAAGAAAAACTGGTGAATCAAGCACTGCATTAGCCTGTTACATCTTTTTTAATAACATTTCAACATCTATCTGGCACCTAGCTTTGCTACGGGATGAGACTAAAAATAGAGTTAATGACAAACTTATATTAGAGTTACGGAACCGAATATTAATCTCCCCAAAAATAAAAGCCCTGACAGAGTTCGAACTCTGTCAGGGTTAATTTTTTATAGTTTCTTTCTTTTCTAAATTATCGCAAACCGTTCTTTACACCTTTGCAGATGCGGCTGACGGCATCGTGGCTGTGGAGGCTCTCCATGTGCACGCACCGAATCACAAAATCATGGATGCGCTCCTCTTCATTCAGCTCTTCGTACAATAGTCGAGCTGCATCTTCCACAAACTTCTGGTAAGCGCCATTCATTTCGGCAAAGGCCTGCTCGTCCTCGCGCTTAACCATCACCTGCGTTTCCGTCATTAGTGCTTCCCGGCAGTGCTTGACGAGATCCTCAATGAACATCTCTTCGTTAAGCTCTACCGTGATGTTTGCAATGCTGCGCTGGCTGTGGGGAATACTGGCTACTTCGCGCGTTTCGCGGGCATGCTCCGACAACTCATAAGAACACGGACATGCACTGCTGTATTCAAAATCGAGGTGAATAAATTTACGGAAATCGCCATTGGGATTCATCGTGCCCTCAATAGATACCGTATAATATTGATATCCCTCAAGCCCGGATCGCAGGCTCTCCTGCAAGATGGGATAATTAAACGACAACCGCAGGTAAGCGGATTGAGAATCCAGATCTTGCCGGTATTGCTCAAGTACTTCTTCCAGCTTATCGGGATGAAAAATATCGTCCTTAAACTCGTAAAATGAGCGCATAATGCGGCTCATATTGATGCCTTTCTTACCGGCCTCAAGCCCCACGTAGCCGTCAACAGTGGTCTCAAGCGTAACCAGTTCACCATCGGGACGCGGATATTTCAACGGCAGTTTAAAATTAGAGATACCCACCTGCTGGATGGGGACATTGGCTCCCTCGATAAGCGAAGCAGGTCCGTTCTGCAAATCAGGCAAGCTGGCTTTGTAGTCGTCAGAAACTGTAAAAGTAGGATCGTAATCTCGTTTCAATTTTGTGGAAATCATTCGTTTTTGCTGCAATTCATTGGTAATTAATCAATAAGCGGTACTTCTTTATCCAAAAGATATGGACAATATTTGGCTGAATTTCGTTCGGTTTCTTTGAGATACACTTCGTATAAAAATGCCGTTCCGTCGGTAGCCTCTTGAATGGGAGCTTCAAGTTGCTCGAAAAAGGTTTTCACCAAATTCTCGGTTGTGGGCATAATGCCGTCTAAAAAATCAACATCCAAATTAAGGTTTTTGTGATCACATTTTTCAATAATGTTCGATGCTATAATTGATTTCAATTCTGACAAATCAATCACGTAGCCGGTTTCATCATCCGGCTTGCCGGCAACGGTAACTTCGATAATATAATTATGCCCGTGCCAGTTCTCATGGTTGCATTTGCCAAACGTCTGTTTGTTCCATTCGTCAGATCGCTCGGGATTGTGCAACCGATGTGCGGCATTAAAATGTGCTTTGCGTGTTACAAAAACCAAGGGTTATTCTTTTTGTGTTTTGATATTGACCCTCAACAACGATTCTCAAAATTACAGGGTTCCCTCTTAAAAAATATCAAATAAAATTATCACCTTGGGGCATTTTTATCAAATAAAATACCTAAACAAAAAAAGAGGCCCCGATTCCTCGGAACCCCCTTGTGATCAGCACACCTCACATGTAGGATGTGAGAGATTGTATAACAGCTAGTATCTTACTCTTCCCATTTAATCCATGATGCACCAGTTGTCCAGTCATTTTCTGAATCTTTGACTCCAACAGCACCACTAAAGCTAACTTGCGAAAAGAAGTTATCGCTGGGTACTGTAACGCCACCGTTTTCAGCAGGAGAACCCGACTGAAGCGAGAAATCAAAAGCAGCAACATCAGTAAAAAGCACATCTTCATACGTAATGCCCAAGTCAGCGGAATATGGCAACCCTTGACTTGTATTGGCATTCCCAAAGGCGAAGTTACCCCCGAATGTCAATGTACCGTCTCCATTGGTCGCGAGGTTATCATTGGTGTTATCCCCTTCATCAACATAGATGGGATAAAAGTCGGTACCAGACTTATTAAAGTTAGATACCACAATGTTTTTGTATTCGCCTTCGATCTGCTCACGCAAGTGGAGACCGAATACCGTTTCACCGTTAGACTGGTCGTTTCCATAAATGGTTGCGTTGAAAATCTGTGGCGCAGTTGGACCGTTTCCATATTGTCCACATTCGTCCGTTTCGGCACAACCGTCGTTTTCAAACCCTTTGTTAGCAGGCAACGTTTGTACACCCAACCAAAACTGACCGCGACCGGTCCATCCGTTGTCGTAATCAAAGGTATCATCTTGCGCACCAACAATTACGAGGTATTTGATATCAACTGTACCACCAAAGAGCTCAACACCGTCATCCACAGATTGGAAAATACTCACGTGATCGATCTGTGTTTCGCTCCCTACGGAATAGAGTGTGAGCGACTGGAGCTCACTACCGGCAGCAATACTGTATCCGGCATAGTTGATCTGAACGTAGCTGACAGTACCACTGTCGTCTTGGTCATTAAACGACTCTCCGCCATCAACATCGGCGCCGTATTGTACAGCACTTGAAAGTCCCTCAATTTCACCGCGTCCACCGGGGATATTGTTGCTGGCTTCACCAGCCAAAATAATTCCGCCCCAACTTGCTACTTCTTTACGAGCAGAAGTAAACACAATGGGATTATCGGCATTACCTTCAGCTACAAGGCGTCCGGAAGGACGATCTTCGCTAAAGTTCTCGTCATCGGCAGGCAGTGTAATAATAGTACCTACGTCATCTGCATTATCGTTGTGATATTCAAACGATACCGTAACACCAGGCTCAACAGTCAATGTTACACCGGGAAGTACGTAATGAGGTCCGGTTAGCGTAGTGTCATTAGACCATGTTTCATCACGGGAAATAATGGATTTATTTCCGGGCAGATCTTCTTCATACACACTGGGTACTTCTCCTTCAACAGTGAACGACTCGCTGGAAGTAACAGCATTTCCATCCACTTCAAGAGATATCGGTCCGTCTTGCGCATCATCCGGAACCGTAACAACCAGTTCCGTAGAAGAAGCTGATTCAACCGTTGCAACAGCATCACCGCTAAAGGTTACAGAATTTCCACTGCGGGTATCGGCAAAACCGGCCCCAGTGATAGTTACTTCTGAGCCGACCTGTCCCGATTTAGGACTGAATGAGTTAATGGCAAGCTCAGCCTGGCCTTCTTCAACAGTAAAATCGGTGCCTGAAGTTGCAGACTCTCCACCAACTTCCACGGTAATAGGCCCCGTTTGAGCACCTTCTGGTACCGTTACATTCAGTGATGATTCAGAAGCTGAGGTTACAGTCGCTGAAGCATTGCCGGCAAAAGTCACCGAATTATCACCGGCGGTAGGAGCAAAACTCGTTCCCGAGATGGTAACTTCCGTACCCACCGTTCCAGAAGTGGGGCTGAAAGAATTAATAGCCAGGGGCTCTTCATCCGAATTAGATGAACAAGCCGAGACTAGTAAGGCTGCAGCAAGTACAAATAGACTCGCGTATTTTGTAAGATTACTTTTCATGATAGAGTATGAGTTTAGATTAGTTTGTGGTTGATTTCGTTCAAGGTTGATTATAATGGACGTTCTTTAAGAAACCGTTAATACCAAGTGAGCAAATAGTTAAATATTACAGTGGTAAAGTGGCCCCAAGGGTAAACGACATCCCCGGTTTGTAACTAAAAGTGGTGACACCGCCGAGTGTGTATTCGCGCTCGTAGTTAAGGAGATTTTCAGCTTCAAGACTCAGATCAATACGACCCAACTGATAGTCAATTTTGGCACTCAGATCATGGAACGGCTGCTCATATTCATCATGCCCCTGGATATTTTTGCCTACCGTTACAACACGCTTGCCGAATGTGTTATAGCTCACTGAAAAGTCCATTTTCCACTCGGGCAGTGCATAAAATACTGAGGCATTGATGATATAGGGAGACTGCCCTACCATCGGTCGGGTAATATTGGCAACGCGATTGCCAGCCGATTCTTCCATCCGCGATTCTGAGAAGATATATGAGGCATTAGCTACCACCTGAAGGCGATCAGTTATGTTCTGCCGTCCTTCAATTTCAATCCCGTACAGCGTTCCCTCGGGAGCATTGTCAAAAAAGACCTCATTTGCTTCGGTAAGGCGATAAAACTTTTCGATGGGATTTTCGAACTCCTTGTAAAAAGCACTCACCGCAAACAGCTGTCCCCCGCTGGGAAACATCTCGAATCGAAGATCGTAATTGGTAATATTCGTTTGCTTGAGATCAGGATTCCCATACACCCGCTGACCACCAAGATAATCGGCAAAAGCGAAGTTGGATATTTCACGAAACTCGGGACGGGCCAGTGTTTGTGAGTACGCCGCTCGGATGTTTACTTTATCATTCAGCGAATAGGTTACATTCACAGCGGGCAAAAAGTTGGTGCTGTCCACACGCGATACTTCTTCATAATCACCATTCAATTCTTGAGGTACTTCAATAGTTTGCGTTGACTGTTCCACACGCAATCCCACTTCAAATGAAAGCTTGTCGAGCGGTTGCCATTTGGTACTCAGGAAACCAGCATAAATAGTCTGAAATCCATCATACCAATCAGCATTAAATTGAGTAGTTTCGGTGAGTTCCAGATACTGCAACACATTGTCATCGTCAAGTAACGTGCCCGGAGACATCTCTTTCATCTCGTTACTCAAAAACGGAGCAGATACATCTCGATACGAAATTCGACGTGAGGTAAATCGCCGATCTTTGATAATTACATTTCCACCGGTAGATATATCCAGAAATTCCAGCGGCTGCATCTTGTACTTGAGTTCTCCCGAGTAGTTATGATCATCCTGATTGGAGAAGAAATGACCGTTGTTATCTCCGAATTGGCTAAACTGATAGGCACTGTCCCCAACATCGTTGTACTGGGTAGAACGACGATCGGGCCGTATCCGCTGGGCACGATTGTATCCAATATGTCCAGATAGCGTCGAAGCCATAAAATCTTCGAAGTATGTCTCTCCCTCTAAAGTCGTGGAAAAAATCGTTCGGCGGTCAAAGTCTGAGACCGTCTGGCGGGTCACAAAATTAAGCGCCTCTCCTTCTACAATCGTCTTTCGGTCGTTGGTAGCATTCGAATACAAAGTCTTTAACCCAAATTTGGTTACCGATGAAGGCTTCACAAAAACATTGAGCATCCCGCTCAATTTAGCTGTTTCCACGCCCTCATTTTTTTGATAATCGGTATTAAAATAAGGTTCGCCATTCTCGAGAAATCCCTGTATAAATCGCTCCGTTTTATTTGGCTCCAAATTACGGGCAAACTTGTACGAGAAGTTACTCACAATACCAATGGGCGTCTTATCCTCGTTAAACTGATTGGCATAATTGATACTGATACTCTGCGAAGGAATGCCCTTTTGGCTGTTGCTGATATTCCAGTCGTTATGCAATCCCTGCATTACCTGATCAGCAATATCCTCTGTTGCCCGCTGATCTTTGAGCACAGACGGAAGCTTTCGCTTGCCACTGTCGTATCCCAAAAAATCTGTAGAACTTCCCCGACTCGTATAAGTATTTTCAAACGTTGATACTGTGTTAAATGATGTTGAATAACTCAAACTAAGCTTACGCTCGTAGGGGAATTCTTTGGTTCTGATCTTTACGGATCCGCCCGAAAATTCGGCCATTTGATCGGCCGTATAGGTTTTTTGTACCATAATGCTCTCGACCAAACCGCTGCCGAATAGATCTGTGGGCGCTTCCTTTTTATTGGGATCGGTTGATGGAACCTGGGAACCATTGAGCTGAATATTGCTGTAGCGATTGCCAAGCCCCCGCACATATATATTTTTCCCGTCACGCACTGTTATGCCGGTAACGCGCTTCATCGCGGATCCCACATTACCATCACCCATTTTAGAGATCTGTTCGGATGACAACCCGTCCTGCACGGGCACCGATTTGCGTTGAATGGAAAGCAATCCGGCCTCACTGCTCGAGCTGGCTTGAGCGGTAACCGTCACCTCTTCCATGCCGATCGTTTCGGGCTTCAGAGCAATGTTGAGGTTCGTGGTCTGACCTGCCTCAACCTCAACGCCCGTAATGTTCTTTTTGGCATACGATATGTATGAAACAGTGATCGAGTAGTTGCCCGGTTCTAACCCGCTGATGGTGTACTTGCCATCCAAGTCGGTCGCTGCTCCCTTTGTAGTTCCTGTGATAGAAACATTCGCACCAATTACAGTTTCTCCGGTTTTAGCGTCCACAACTTGTCCGGCAATTTTTCCTGAGGACTGGGCGAACGTAAGGGAAGTAAAACAACATACTGCTGCAACAAGAAGTACAACAATTTTTGAGTGTGCTGTAAGAATTGAAGTATTCACAATAGTGTGCTGATTTTGTATTTCGGTTCTTGTCCTTAACAATACATATCAAGGATAGCACACCCAGATTGCAACAATATTATGCCACAATTACGACTCTGTTACTCTAATTTTAAGAGAATGTTAACAGATGTATCTGACTGGCTCAGAAAGGCAATTTGGAACAATCGTCATACAGAAAACTAATAACCATTGTTCGCTAACCTGAGATCAAAAATAATCTCCATTTGATCGGCTCTCAGCAATACAAGAAAAACTCTTAATCGTCAGTAATTTCGGCTTCAGAAAGGGCATCTTCTTCGTTTAATCCACCCGATGATTTGTCGGTTCCAAAAATTCCTTCGGGATATTTTCCTTCTGGATAATCGCCCAACAGCTCTTTTAAATCGTTGTGATCAAGCACTTCTTTGTCGAGCAGTGTTTCAGCCATTTTTTCGAGCTTATCTCGATGCGAATTGATCAACTCTTTGGTTCGGGTATAATTCTCTTTGATGATCGCATTCACAGCCTCATCGATACGCTCGGCAGTCCGCTCAGAATATTTTTTATTGAATCCGTAACTGTTTTCTGGATTCTGGGAATCCTTTAGCGAAATATAGCCCAGTTCGTCGCTCATGCCGTATTCGGCTACCATTGCAAATGCCATGTTTGTGATACGCTCCAGATCATTCTGTGCACCTGTCGAGATCCGTCCAAAGATGATCTCTTCGGCAATACGTCCACCGAGCAGCGCACATATTTTGTCGTTGAGCTCTTCGGTTGTCATCAAAAAGCGATCTTCGAGCGGGGTTTGCAGGGTGTATCCCAAAGCAGCCAAGCCGCGGGGTACAATGCTCACTTTCAGCACCGGATCGGTATGCTCGAGATACCAGCCCACAATGGCATGCCCCGACTCGTGATACGCCACAATTTTGCGCTCACGGGGACTAATAAGTTTATTTTTCTTTTCCAGCCCGGCAATAACACGCTCAATGGAATCCTGGAAGTCTTCCATCTCTACGGCCTCTTTGTCCCGTCTGGCGGCCATTAACGCGGCCTCATTACAGAGATTAGCCAATTCTGCGCCGGCAAATCCCGGGGTCTGCGAGGCCAATAATTTTAAATCAATATCATCCGAAAGTTTGAGGTTGCGGGTATGTACCCTCAGCACTTCCACTCGTCCCCGCAAATCGGGTTTGTCGATTAAAATCTGTCGATCGAATCGACCGGGACGCAGCAGTGCAGAATCCAACACATCGGGGCGGTTGGTTGCCGCCATAATGATAACCCCTTTATCAGTATTGAAACCATCCATCTCGCTAAGGAGCTGGTTGAGCGTATTTTCTCGCTCATCGTTCGATCCCATCATCATACCTTTTCCGCGACTGCGGCCAATAGCATCAATTTCGTCAATAAAAATAATACAGGGCGCTTTTTCTTTAGCCTGTTTAAACAAATCGCGCACGCGCGCTGCCCCGACACCTACAAACATCTCCACAAAATCGGAGCCGCTTAGGCTAAAAAACGGTACATCCGCTTCACCGGCCGTCGCTTTGGCCAATAATGTCTTGCCCGTTCCGGGCGGCCCCACCAGCAACACGCCCTTCGGCAAAGTTCCGCCAAGCTTAGTAAACTTTTGCGGAGTCTTGAGAAATTCGACGACTTCTTCCACTTCGGCTTTTGCTTCTTGCAGCCCGGCCACATCTTTGAATGAAACCTTATTTTCGCTCTGTTTGTCATAAAGTGAGGCCTTGTTTTTTCCAATATTCAGCACCTGCTGACCGGGATTCATCCGTCGGAAAATAAAAATCCAGAAAGCAATGGCCACTCCTATAAGAATGAGCCAAATAAAGATACTGCTAAACCAATCCTCCTCGATACGAACATCATAAGTCACTTCGCTGCGATCCAAGATAGGGCGAATCTCATCCCCGGATAACATAGTGGTGGTAAATGTACGTTTGCCCGAAGATTCCATCAGCGACCATCCCTGCTCCGATTCGGCCGGTGGTGTTACAATCCCCTCTTTAACTGCCTTCTCGGTATATTCCCCATTGATATACGATCCATTAGTGATAATGATATTGTTAACATATCCCTCTTCTACATATTCCAGGAAGGTACTGTACTTGATGCGCTGCCCATCATCAAAATTCATAAAATAGGCTTGAATACCCAGCAGCACGAGCAATAGCACCAGATAGATCCAAATAGGAAACTTAGGCGATGTATTCTCTCCCTTTACAAAATTTTTTTGCTCCTGATTTTCTTGGCCGGATGTTTTATTCTTGTCGGACATTAATCAATGTATTAGCAGTTGTAGCTTATCTCAACAAATATACGGCAAATATATTTATCTTGCGCAGTTTGTTTGACCACTAAGTACCTGGGTCTCGTTGTAGTTGGCAGGTAACGCTACAACGAGCGTATTTATTGGCAAGCAAAGTAATTATTCAGATTCATCCGACTCATCAAATGCTACAACATCTCCCTCAGCCTCCTGCATGCGAATGCCCTCTTCTTTGTCGGTAATTTTGCCAATAACCACAAAATCACCAAACTCATCGGCCAATGCCTCTACTTTTTCTTCGGGAAGGGTAAACATTAGTTCATAATCTTCGCCACCGTACAACGCATACTTATCTACATCTTCCTTCATTTCATCGGCAACCGTTCGGGTATCCAGCGCAATGGGAAAAGCCGCCTGATAGACGTATGCTCCCACATCCGAAGCTCTGCCAATGTGCTCGAGCTCACTTACCAATCCCTGCGTAATATCGATCATTGACGTTGGCTTAATATTTTGATCTCGGAGCTCTTGGATGAAATCCTGACGAGCAGCCGGAACCAACTGCCGTTTTACAACGTATTCGTAATCATCAAGGTCAGGCTGAAAAGAGGTTTGCTGATCTTGTTCCTCCCAAAACTTCTTCTCTCTCATCAAAATGCGGAGTCCCGCAATAGCACCTCCCAGATCACCGGTAACACAGATAGCATCGCCCTTACGAGCTCCTTTGCGATAAATAATATCTTCTTTCGATACCGAGCCGTAACAACTGATGCTTACGCTCAGTGTCTGATGCGAAGCGGTCAGATCTCCACCGGCAATCTGGAACTCATAGTCCTTCGATGCGGCTCCAATACCTCGGTAAATCTCCTTGAGCATATCAACAGACAATTTGTTGGGCACGGCCAGATCAACAAGTACCACTTCGGGAGTTCCGTTCATCGCGTAAATATCGCTGACCGCTGCAGTTGCAACTTTGTATCCCAGGTGATGCAGAGGCACATAGGTCAAATCAAAATCTACGCCCTCCATGAAGGTCTCTGAGCTAAGTAACTCAAACTGAGAATCTGCATCAAGAACGGCCGCATCATCTCCATATCCAAATTCAACTGATGGGTGCTCAAATTCAGCATGTTCCATCAGTTCGTTGATGAGTTCTGTGCGTCCTAGTGATTGTATTGTTCGAAAAGAATCGTCTTGCATAAGTGTGTAAATAATAAAAAAGGCAGGCACAGAAGCTGTGCTTGCCTTTTTAGAAATTCTAGTGAATTGATGCTTAAGCCTAACTTCCTCCCGGCTGCTCCTGTTTGGTAGAATAGTTGATACGAAGTGTACCAGCCTCCCGGAGCTCTTCCTGAATGTCGGTAATTTTTCCGAATTCGGCGTCATCGTGTACACGGAGCGATACAATGAGTCGGGGCTCTTCTTTTAACTTGTCGTACATTAGCTTTCGTACAGCCGAGACGTCTTCAATAATGGAATCGTCGATCTGGATTTTTGTTGCTCCTAATTTATTCCCAGACAATTTTTCCGGACCAACATAGATATAGCTGACAAGTCGCTTTTGTTCAATTTTTTCAATGTTTTCTGCTTCTGTAAAATTTACTTGTACCTGCAAAGTAACTTCGCGCAGTACGGTCGTCACCATAAAGAAGATGAGCAACATAAACACAATGTCGGGCATAGCCGACATTGGTACGTCCTGACTGGTCTTTGCAGATTTTTTTTCAAAATGTCCCATGGTTAAACTCTTTTATTGATTGGGCTCTGCGATTGAAATTTTCTTTGGATAAACTTCCTGTATGGTCTTCTTTTCCTCAGTATTGTCATCAAGCTGTTCATATGGCACCCCAAACCGTTGTTGTGATGCCTGATCTCGAAGTTCAGCATAAGCTCCCATTACTTCATCAAGCATATTAATATACACTTTGTAGGGAGTTTCACGCTGCGTTTTAATCGAAACAATAGCTTTATCCGGCGAATCGGATAAGTTCGGATCTTCTCCTCTATTAGACACAAAAGTCTTCAACTTTTGCTTCACCTGAGAAACTGGCGTTGGTTCTGTTTCTCCAGTCCCCATCATTACCTGACCCGCGGAGTTAACCAAGATTTTCATCATATTCCGCGTTTTAATGGGCGGGGGTTCTTGATTTTCATCCGGAGCGGGAGGAAGCTGTAATCCAATGCCTGTATCAACATCAATCGTTGTTACAAGCAAGAAGAAGATCAGCAGCAGAAAGGCAATATCCGCCATCCCTGCGCCACCAACTTCCGGGTCTTCTCGTTCTCGATCTCTTCCAAACATGGTAAAATCCTAAGTGTTTATAGATTAAATGTGCCGCGCAGGCCTGTAAGCAGCATGAACAGCAACATTGCTGACATCATGAATAACATGGTTCCAATGGCTGCTTCGGTAAGCGTTCCGGCAATTCCGTAAGCGATACCAAAAACAGCAAACGGCACAAGCATGGTCACAATCTTTTTAATGTCCTGTTTGCCTTTGATTATGCTTTGGATTCCGGAAATAAGCATTCCGATTACGCCCAGCGCAATTAATCCCAAGCCTAATCCTATTGCTATAGATACAATCATAATATTAGGTAAGAATTGGTTAAAAAGGTAGTGGTTCTGAACTTATTTATTCTTCCGAATCAGGAGTATCTACAATCTGCTCACCTTCTTTGAGCATCACAATAGAATCAATAAGCGTAATAGAGCTTTCTTCCATTTCAGAGATCAGCCGGTCGATTTTAGAAACGCAGTAGTTATAACCAACCTGCAGAATAATACCAGCAAGCAATCCGGCAGCAGTAGTCAACAGTGCTACCTTAATACCACCCGCAACGAGTGTTGGTGAAATATCACCAGCCTGCTCAATAGCATCGAATGCCTGAATCATTCCTACTACTGTACCGAGGAATCCGAGCAGTGGTGCGATGGCAATAAACAGCGAAAGCCATACAAGACCACGTTCGAGAAAACTCATTTCAATAGATCCGTAGGCAGATATTGCTTTTTCAGCTGCTTCTACCCCTTCATCGACACGCATAAGACCAGCCTGGAATACAGAAGCAACCGGACCGCGTGTTTCGGAACAAAGTTCTTTAGCCGCAGGAACACCGCCTTCTTGGAGGGCTTCCTGGACATCAACAATGAATTTTCGGGTGTCAATATCCGCTAAGTTTAATGTAATAATACGCTCCAGGAAGATGGCCAATCCAAGAATAAGGGCTACGAGGACCGGCCACATAAACCCACCCTCATTACCTTCATTGAACTTCTCTACTAGAACGTTAAAAAATCCTGGATCTCCACCTGCTTGAAGGAAAAAGAGAACTATAGACGATGTCATACGATTACTCCGATTAAATTATATTAGTTATCTATTAATAAGGGCTTACAAAGATGCAAAATGATAGATCATTTTATCTAAAATGTCAAAGGAGGGACACCTTTTTTTTATTAATCCATCAGGATTATAAAATCTTTAACAATTTATGAAATTGAAGACATTAATTAATTCCAGTCTGGAAATTTTGATTCTTTATCTTATACCGTTTGAGACCGGAATCCAAAAACTGTTGAAATTTTTTCTTGTCGGCATATCCTACCAACTGTTCGAGGATATTTTCGGTTTGGGGATCTAATATAACATAGGTAGGTAATGCCACCGTACCAGTAAGATCAAACTGAAACCGTTGATTTTCGGGACCCTCCGATCCATCATCAGTATATAAGCGTACCTGCTGCATTTTTGCAAATCGTTTTTGGATTGGTTCCAGCGGAAACACATTCGTTTCCATAGCCCGGCAATTCGTGCAAGTATAGCCTGTAAAGTCAATGAAGACCGGTTTATTCTTTTTGATAGCCTCTTCTTTGGCTTCCTGATAATTGCTGGACCACATTTCTGATTCCGAGCCATTGGCTGCTGTGCCTCCGGCCTGTGCGAAAGATCGAACCACACTTACATCGGTTGCCTGTTTAGGCGGCAGCCATGCATCCCAGATCCCGAGCGAAGCCCCCATCAAGCCGGGAATCAGATAAAAGCTGAACAAGATAAACGGCATCGCCAACATCAGCCGGCCAGTACCAATCTGCTCCGGTTTTGTATCGTGATTGATGGAATAGGTGCCGAGTACATACAATCCCGCCAGTAAAAAGATGGCAATCCATGCGGCAATGGCAAAGGGCCGAGACACAATGCCCCACTCCCACACCAGATCGGCGTTGGATAAAAACTTGATAGCGGCTGCCAACTCGATAAATCCTAACAATACTTTTACAATATTCATCCATGAACCACTCTTGGGCAACGATTCTAGCCAGCGCGGAAATAATGCAAACACCACAAAGGGACTGGCAAAAGCAGCAGAAAAACCAGCCATCCCTATTATGGGATAAAACCACTCGCCTCCTGTTGTAGCTGCCAACACGCCGCCTACAAATGGAGCCGTACAAGAAAATGAAACGGCACTAATCGTCAGCGCCATAAATAAAATACCGATTGCCCCTGAACTCTCATTGCTTTTCTGATTCAGCCAGTTGGTAAGCTGATGCGGCAAACGCAGCTCAAATGCTCCAAGTAAGCTGATTGCAAATACGACGAGCATAAGTGCAATGAACAGATTCACCCATGGATTAGCCGCAAACTGATTGGCTCCGGACGCCCCCAGCAATAAGGCCAGCAGTGCTCCCAGAATAGTAAACGTTAATACGATGGCTGCACCAAATCCCAGGGCCTGTCCAATCGCTTTACTGCCCTCTCCTTCTTTTTGCTTGGAGAAAAAGGAGACCGTAAGCGGAATCATCGGAAACACGCAGGGGGTCAGCAGTGCAGCGAATCCGGCAGTAAGGGCAATCCACAAAAAAGAAAAGATGCCATCTCCGCCAAAGCCGCTATTGGTAACTTCGGCCTTATTTGACGTATCATTGCCATTAGTTGAGGCAGCACTGGTTGCGCTATCATCGCTATCCGAATCACTCTCTTCAAATCCCTGAAAAGGATTATCGGCCACCCCGCTGACATCCACAGAATATGTAATAGATTTTGTTTTGGGAGGCAGGCATGATTTATCATCACAGACCTGATAAAGTACTTCAAGATCGATCATGGCCGATCCTGAGGCATCCTCTCGAAATGCAACGGGGATTGTAAAAGAGGCCTCCTTGGTATGCCAGCCCAATTCGGTATTAAAGTTGGGATCCATCTCGATAACCGGCTCCGACTCTGAAACATTTCCAGCAACAGCCATCTGTGAATTTGCCGATGAAAACTGGGTGGGATACGGTCCCGCATCGGGATCATTGGCTACCGAATACAGGTGCCAGTTACCATCAATCGTAGCCTGTACAGTAACGTCAAAAACCTCACCGGCCTTAACTTGATCCGGAGCTTCGGTAACAGAATACGATACCGGATCCATAATCTGTCCCTGAACAAAAAATGGGGATAACACCATTATGATGATCCCCATTACACTTTTAATCGAAAATTTCATGCCAAGAAGTTAAGGTTTCAATACCGAAATGTTTTATTCTTTCACGACCCACACCTTGATCTGCGTTTTAATTTCACTGATCAACGCTATAGTAGCCGTATATTCACCTAACGTTTTGATGTCTTGGTCTAGTGTAATCTTACGTTTGTCGATGTTAATATCTCGTTCGGCCAGTACATCAGCTACATCCTGATTCGTTACCGAACCGTGAATACGCTCGTCTTCGCCTACGGCAACCGGGATAGTTACGGAGGTTGTCTCGAGGCGATCAGCCATATCCTGAGCTCTTTCGACGGTCAGCTCAGCACGGCGTTCTGCTTTTTCTTTCATTCGCTCAACCTGCTTAAGCGCACCCTCGGTGGCCATCATAGCCTTGCCTTGGGGAATCAAGTAATTGCGACCGTAACCTGCTTTTACTTCAACGATGTCGCCGGCTTCGCCGAGCTTATTAACATCTTCTCTTAAAATAAGTTTCATGTATTTGTTAGCCATGGAAATATAATATCTTTGTTATCGAAGGTTGTCTGCTACATATGGAACCAAACCGAGAAAACGTGCCCGCTTAATTGCACGCGACAGTTGTCGCTGGAATTTGGCACTTGTTCCGGTTACACGACGGGGAAGGATTTTTCCCTGATCGTTCATAAAACGCTGTAGCAAATCAGTGTCTTTGTAATCTATGTATTCGATACCCGCCTTGGTAAACTTGCATTCACGGGTTTTAATATGCCCTTTCTTTGGGTGTGATGGATTCTTAATCATAATAGAAAATGGTTGTATTTAGTTGGATGAGTTAATCTTCGTCGTCTTCCTCTTCGCTGTGTTCTTCGACGAAAACAGGAGGGACTTCGTTTTTGCGCTGCAGTTCGCGATGACGCATCATTTTTGCATCATACTTTAAGGTAAGATAACGCATAATCTGATCGTCAATCCGAAGCGCACGCTCCAGCTTTTCGATCAGCTCTCCGGGGGCCCTAAAATATGCGTTTACATAGTAACCGCTGGACTTATTGTCCATTTCAAACTCAAACTTCCGGATTCCCCATTCATCAACTTCATCAATTTCACCGTCGTTATCTCTGATAAGTTCGGTGTACTTCTCGACGATGCCTTCATATTCATCGTCTTCCAAAACGGGACTAATTATATAGGTTAGCTCGTAATAATTTTTGCTCATTGGATATGTTTTTCCTTTGGTTGTTCCTTCATTGAAACAGCCGACGTAGCGACTTTCGCTCGTCAGCAGGCACGCAAAAATAGGCTTTTTTCCTGTTAATTACAATCAACTATCAGGAATTTGCTGTAACACAAAGTTACGCGAAATAATCACAAATATTCACCAAAAACTTAGTGTCTTCTTTGTGCATCTTCGTATAACAACTTATCCGCCGATAAGATGTGCTACCCAATCATTAGCATAATACGAGGAAAGTAAATTATGCAGATCACCGAATGCTACGCCAAAATAGATCGTCATAATTGCCAACACTACCAACGTAGAGCGAAATAATAATCCTGATTGTACCAGCGGTACATCTTTGTGCGGCTCTCTGAAGTACATATATACCATGGGACGTAAGTAATAATAAACGCTGGCAGCACTGGCCAACACCCCAACGATGGCAAGGGCAATGTATCCCGCATTAATAGCAGCGGCAAACACCAGGTACTTACCAATAAATCCTACAAACGGGGGAATTCCCGCTAGAGAAAATAAGAAGAAAGAAAGCATCACGCCCATCAGGGGTCGTTTAAATCCCAGTCCTGCATAATTATTGACATCCGTGAAGTCGAGTCCCTGCTGGCGCTCATAATAAGCTACTACGCCAAATGCCCCCACATTCATGATGGTATAAGCCAGCAGGTAAAACAGCACGGCACTGTATCCTTCCGGCGTTCCGGCAGCCAACCCTACCAGAAGATAACCGGCATGAGCAATACTGGAATAGGCCAACATTCGCTTGATGTTGTCCTGTACAAGCGCAATCAGATTTCCGAGAATCATGGTGATAATCGCAATCACTTCAATAATTTCGCCCCACTCGGCTGTTTCCGCAGGAATCATCTTTGAAAGTACGATCATCAACGCAATGAACGACGCCGACTTCGATGCTGTGGCCATATAAGCCGTAAGCGTGGTGGGCGTACCCTGATATACATCGGGAGTCCACATGTGGAACGGCACCGCCGAAACCTTGAAGAAAAATCCGACTAGCAATAAAGCAGCTCCTACTAAAAATAGCATATCAGAGCTGGCGGCTGCGGCAATTTCGGGCAACGAAAGCGATCCCGTGGCGCCGTAGAGCAAGGCCATCCCATAGAGTAAAAATCCCGTAGAAAACGCTCCCAGTAAAAAGTATTTCAGGGATGCCTCTGCCCCAGTCTTTCGATCTTTAAATAGCCCGGCCAATACGTAAAGACAAATAGACATTGTTTCCAGGCCGATAAAAATCATAACCAAATTATTGGCGCTGGCTAATCCCAACATCCCGGTTGTAGCGAATAATACCATCGCATATACTTCACCGTAATTATGATCTATGGCACTAAGGTATTCGTGGGATATCAACACACAAAACAGTGCTCCAAAAAGTACTACGGCATTTCCAAATGCGGATACCCCACCATAGGTGATCATCCCGGAAAAGGCGGTTCCGGCCGTGCCAAACATATCAACGATGGATAACGCCAGTCCCGCGATGAGTGAAACTATCGTCAGGCCGTAAATGGCATCATGATCGTTTTTGTACGAATCAATAAGAATAGCAATGAGTCCGGCTACACCTGTGATAACACCGGGTAAAAATGCGTTGAGATCGTGTAAGTAATCCATGCAGCTAATTAGTTATACAGTGACTCGATGGTTTTTGCGAGCGTAACATCTTTGTCGGTAACCTTTCCACCGGCATCATGCGTGCTCAGCGAAATCTGTACCGTATTATAAACATTGAAAATTTCTGGGTGATGAACCTGCTCTTCGGCTTCAAAGGCGATACGATTGATGAATGCCATGGCATCACGAAAATTATCGAAACTAAACTCTTTGGTTAGCTTGTCGTTTTCGTGTGTCCAGCCGGATAGATCGGCAAGTTCATTTGCGACCTGATCGTTAGAAAGTGGTTCAGCCATTGTACTATTTCGTTTTTATTTTCGATGCTAGTTCATCGCTCACATCATACAATGATGAAGCCCATTGCGGCAGTTCCTGAGTGTTGGCAGATTGTTTAATCGCCACCCGCTTTTCATTGGATTTCTCAAGCAGCTCCTGCACTTGTGCTTCGGAATACTGCGTAAAGTCAACGGGACGAATGCCAATCCATACCATAAAGATAACCAGCGGGATCAACAACCCAATTTCACGGGCATTAAGATCTATCAATTTCTCATTTTCTTCATGCTTCATCGGTCCAAACATCACGCGCTGATACATCCACAGCATATAAACGGCTGCTAAAATAACACCCAGCGCTGCAAACACGACAAAGGCATTTTGCGGAAGTACTTCAGAATGAAAGGTTCCATTCAAAATCAGAAACTCACCAACAAATCCATTCAATCCCGGTAAACCAATAGACGCCAGCGTGGCAATCATAAACATCACCGCAAATACGGGTACAACCTTGGCAATGCCGCCATAATCTTTGATATCGCGGGTATGCGTTCGATCGTAAATCATCCCTACGATAAGGAAGAGCGCGCCGGTCGAAAGTCCGTGATTAATCATCTGGATCAAGGCGCCTTGGACGGCAATCGTATTAAAAGCAAACAGCCCCAATACCACAAAGCCAAGGTGGCTGACCGATGAGTAAGCAACCAATTTTTTTACATCCTTTTGTACCATCGCTACGAGTGCACCATAGATTATTCCAATGACGGCCAGCGTGGCCATATAGGGGGCAAACTCCACAAAGGCGTTTGGAAATAGTGGCAGACAAATTCGCAACAGTCCATAGGTTCCCATTTTCAGCATGATGGCCGCCAGTACCACAGATCCTGCCGTTGGTGCTTCGGTATGCGCATACGGCAACCAGGTATGAAATGGAAACAGTGGCACCTTGATACAAAACGCCAGTGAAAATGCTAAGAACAGGTACGTCTGCTCTACCAATCCAATTTGGTAAGCTTCGCCGGAGAGAAATCGCCAGTCGGTCGTAAATTGATATCCTTCGATGGCGGCCCCGGCATCGTATCCCACGTAGATAAGTCCAACCAGCATGATGAGCGATCCCACCAGCGTGTAAACAAAGAATTTTACAGTTGCGTGGATACGATTCTTTCCGCCCCAAATACCAATCAAAAAGTACATGGGGATGAGTGAGAGTTCGAAAAAGACGTAAAATACAATCAAGTCGAGAGATGCAAACACACCCATGGAAGCCGTCTGCAGAAGCAAAAGCATGGAATAGTATCCCATGAGGTGCTTTTTGACCGAATTCCAAGAGGAAAGAATAACGATGGGCCCCATTAAGGTGGTCAGCATAAACAGCAGTAAGCTAAGTCCATCCAATCCCACCAGATACTTGATATCCATACCGGCCAAAATAGTATTGCCTTCGGTCAAATATTGGGCTGTAGCTGAGTTTACAATATCAAAATTGAACAGCAGGGGAAGTGACAACAGGAATGTAGCTGTCGTAGCAATTAAACTTATCCACTTGGTGGCCTTGTCGCTACGCGTTGCCAATATTGCGGCAATCCCGACAAGGGGTAAATAAATGCAAATGTTTAACAATAGCTCCATGAGTAATTCTTTTTTACAGGATCAACATGCCTAGGATGAGGATGACGCCGAGAACGAGTGCCAATGCGTAACTGCTGGCAACACCCGTTTGAATGTACCGGAATACACTTCCAAACAATCGTACAACGCCTCCTACGGTATTGACAATACCGTCAATAATTTTCATATCGAATCTTGCCAGTCCCTTGTCTGACATCCGAACAATGGGATCTACAACAACTCCCTCGTACAATTCATCGAGATTATATTTCTCGTTCCACGTTTCGTACAATACACCAAATCGTTCTGAAAGGCTGGCATCCGATTCTTCGGTGGCTCCCGCCCCGTACATTCGATATGCTACATAGACCCCGCCAACCGCAAGCAAAATCGAAGCAAACATCAAGATCCATTCTATGGAATGGGATAGCGTGAGCCCGTAATCGGCCGTTACACTGTAGAGCCAGTTATGCAAAAGGTTAATATGCTCTTCTTCGTGCGTAAATGTTGCCAGCAAGAAATTGGGTACGCCCAGAAATCCACCGACTACCGACAACCCGCCGAGTGTCCAAAGCGGAATGGTCATCGTACTGGGACTTTCATGCAAATACTTTTCAGCGCCTGTTGCTTCGCTAATTTTTTCAGGAAGCTTGAAATCACCGTTAAAGGTTCCAAACGTCAGACGGAACATATAAAAGGCCGTCAGAAATGCGGTAACCATCCCCACTCCCCAGAGCACGAAATACAGCGATCCGGCAAACTCTCCGAATCCTGCATTAAAGGTAAAAGCTAAAATTTCGTCTTTGGAGAAAAATCCGGCCAATGGCGGAATACCTGCAATGGCAATCGTTGCCAGCAAGAAGGTTTTGTAGGTTGAGGGCATATATTCTTTGAGACCGCCCATGAATCGCATATCCTGCGGATCGAAATGTACGTCTTTGCCCTCGTCATGCAGTCCGTGTTCTACGTGCTCCATCGCATGGATAACTGAACCGGATCCAAGGAAGAGACAAGCCTTAAAAAATGCGTGGGTAACAACGTGAAACATCGCGGCAGTGAAGGCTCCCGATCCCAATGCCAAAAACATGTAGCCAAGCTGTGAAACCGTTGAGTACGCCAGCACGCGCTTGATATCATTTTGGGTGAGAGCAATAGTTGCCGCAACAAAAGCAGTCAGCGCCCCGATAACAGCAATAATCATCATCACTTTCGGGGCCATCACAAACATTTCGGACATCCGGGAGATCAAGTAAATTCCAGAGGTAACCATCGTGGCTGCGTGGATAAGTGCCGAAACTGACGTTGGGCCGGCCATCGCATCGGGCAGCCACACAAACAATGGAATCTGGGCACTTTTACCAGTAGCACCGATAAACATCAGCAGACCAATCCAAAATTTACCGTCGGCGGGAATGGCGTCGAGGTTGCCGAGTATTACATCAAAATCGAGGCTGCCTACGTACTGGAAAGTCAAAAACATGGCAATAAGAAAGGCGAAATCACCAACCCTGTTGTACCAAAATGCTTTGCTACCGGCGGCGGCGTTGGCCATATCCTCATACCAAAACCCGATAAGCAGGTAAGAACAAAGTCCTACGCCCTCCCATCCCAGGAACAACAGCAACAGGTTATCGGCCATCACCAGGTTCAGCATCGCAAAAATAAACAGATTCAAGTAGGCGAAGAACTTCCAGTAGCCTTCATCGGCCCACATGTAGCCGATGGAATACAGGTGAATCAAAAACCCAACGCCGGTTACGACCAGCATCATCACAATCGAAAGCTGGTCGAGCTGATAGGCGATATCAACGCTGAAGGATCCAGCTTCCATCCAGGTAAAAAGCTCTGCAAAAATGGGTTGCGATCCCTGCCCCATAATCAGGAAGAAATAGACGGAGATGGCAAAGGGAATAAAAACGGCTAGATTAGCGATGGTACCGATGAGGCTTTTCTTCTCGCGAAAAGAATCGGAGTACAGGCCGATGATGCCGTTAATAAGAAATCCCAGCAGCGGGAGGAATATAATCAGACTTGTAAGCGTGGTAGCAGAATCCATTAATTAAGATCTTTCAGATTTGTATCCTCGTACAATTTTCGGCCCAAATGTAGCCAATACCATAAATTTTCCCAAGGGTAAAATCACAAGTGGCAAAGATACAAAAAAGTGAGTGAAGGTAAAGGGTAGAATTGCTGTTTATAGCCATTATAGAAATAGAAAAGGCTCCCGGAATTGGGAGCCTTTTGAAAATGACTTTTTAGCGTCTCTTAAAAATTGAGAATCCCTTTTGTGTATGTTTTCCATACTCGAATTTTCGCTTCAGACTTTTCTGTTGTCCCGTCTGCAAAAGCTTATTCTTCTGAATTCTGTTGTTTGGATACAAGCCCTGATCGAGCATATAAAATTCCTCTGCATATTCTGCATAGGTATCGAGTGAGGGAATGTCTAAAATTTCTACCCGACTCAGGGTAAACCCATCGCGGTTATAATTGGAGGTGAGATCCTGTCCCAGGCTATCCGCTATGTTGGGATATACAAACTGTTCCGCAGTATCCGGCAATATGGCATACCATCGATGATTTTGAGAATTACGAACGTGGAAAATGACATCGGCATCCGAGCTGCCGCCTGCCGAAATCTGCATGTCATCCATCGAGGTATTGTCATAGCTGATACTGTAATTCAGTGAGGTAAAACTATCGAGCAGATCCCCTTGTTCGGAGTGATGGTAAGTAATATTCTCATCACTGCCATCTGCCCCAAAAAAGACCGTAAAATACTGATGATCAGTGTTAGGGACATACATATTCATACTCCCTCCGCTGGGTGCGTTATCAAACCTGATCTCGGTAAAATAGCCCGAATCTGTAGAATTCGGGTCGATCGACATCATGTACCGATATCCTCCGTGTTGCACATCCGAAGGCCAGTTGACAATATGAGTTTCCATTGGATTAAACTCCGTCGATACATCCAGGTTCAACGTTTCACCATTCTCTAAGTTTTCATCCCAATAATAAAGTGGAGGATTGTCGCTGCTGTACGTTCCAATATCGGGAATAGTCGTTAAAATCAAATTGTCAGTATCTTGCTGGAACTGGTAGGTACCACTAAACTGTCCCGATGATGTTTCATTTTGGAAGAGGTAACTCGTGAAAGGACTGAACAGGTGAAAACGGTGATGATTGTCAGGATAATTTTCAAGATTAACATCTATATCTGTAGTTTCCTGTGTTCCACTTTGTCCGGAACCAAAACTAAATGATGTTATATCCGTCCAGGATTCAAAACCTCCATCGGTAATAATCAAAAAGCTGTTATTTCCGGCCTCATCGGGTGCATTGGTCACGGTAGTCATATTAAAAGACTCGGGAGCCGGTCCGTCGGGCAGCTCGCTGGGCGGCAGAATTTGCAGCGTACCGTCTTGTTGCTGCAACAGATCAATTTTCTTGAGAACAGTGCCATCCGACGCTGCTACAAACAGTAGTTCATCCGTTCCTCCTTCTTCTTTTATCGTACTGATTCTGCCATTCGTTTCTATTTCCACGAGATAATTTTCCAGCGTCACTGACACCGAAGCTTCGACCGTCGTATCCTGATCAGTGGCATCCAGCTCGGCACTGAGATCATAATCGCCGTTATCATAGTTGTAGGTAGCAATGGTCTGTTCATACGGCAGGCTGGGATCGCTGATGGTTTCGACCTGCTCGTCGCCGACAAAAATGCGGGCTTCATCAAAACCGTTTTCTGACTCACCATCAACAGCCACGGTAATTTCTCCTTCTAACGTAACTCCGTCACTCGGATTATTTATTGAAATGGTCGGTTCAACAGGGTCTCCGTTCTCCTCTCCGGGATCGGTAGTGATATCTTCACAGGCGGTAAATATTAATGCTCCTGACAGCAGTAGTAGTAGCAATTTTGATCGTATCATATCTCCTCCTCTTTAGATGATTTTTTGATCACTAAAACAGTGGGGTGATTTTTAACTGGATAACAACCGCAGGGCTAAATTAGCTATATTATTTTTAAGCCAACTTGTATATAAACAAGTCTTCAGCATTTTGATGTAAACTTTTAATGTTGAGGAATAAAAATCAACCTGACAGAAGGGTACCTCATTTTTGATAGTTCTGTGATCCTGAAACACGAAGAAGTCCAAAATGCTTACAATCCTAAAAATAAAAGGCCCCCGAAACTGGGAGCCTTTTTTAGCCTTATTAAAACATATTCGCTACTGGTTTTGATACGGAAATATTTGCTCCGCATTTCTGGATCGATTACGCAAATAAACAGGTGAACTTGTGTTGCCCTCTTCGATAGTTTTTCTCTGACGGTCAAGAGGTACTCGTTGACTGGTATTCAGATACTTGATCTTACTACTCCAGCCTCCGGTATATCCTAAGTCCGATGTACCATATATGGAGGACAGATATTCTCCATATCCTTCATAAGCCTGGTTGTCAATTGCATTTGAATAGTTGAATGTAAATGATGAACGATCGTAGTTTGTAATCGACCCGTCCAGGCTATCTGCTATATGAGGGAAAGTGAATGATTGCATAGTATCCGGCATCGATACCGACCATGTTTGTGTATAGTTATCTGTCGAAGCATCGGTGGTAAAGTAGAGATAATCAGCGCTTCCAGAGACATCCAACTCTAAATTATCCATAGACTGGTTGTTGACCTGAACATCAGCGTCAACTGTTGCAAACTCATCAGGGAATCCATCAATAACCACAGTCTGGAATCGATGCAATATGTCAGAATTGGATTGGTCTCGTCCTTCCATATATGTAATAAAGGATCGGTCTGATATCTGTTTTGGTGCCCAAATTCCAAAGCCGGCTTCACTACCGTTAGCATCTCCACCAACCTGTGAAGGATTCCCAAACAAGATTGGCATATCACCATCTTCAAACGAATCTGAGGCAATAGTCATCCAGATGGAATAATAACTTACGTTGATATTTGATGTATTTGAAACAGCATGACTCTGCATCTGGTTAAAATCTTCCGATACATTATAAGACACAGGCCCTTCAAGGTCGGTTGGGTTTTCTTCCCACTTATAAACCGGTATGGGATCATCAACAACATTCCAATTGGGGAGATGCGTTACGAATAAGTCATTAGACTGCTCAGAAATACTGATTGTATAGTTCAGGTCTCCCTGATGGGCTTCAGAATCATATCGGTACCCCGGATAACTTTCCATAAAGAAATAGGTTAGAAGTGGTTCTTGGTCAAAGTTGCTCATTTCGACCGTTAGATCCGTATAAGTGGGTTCCTCGGAATCTGACGGAACCGAACCGGTCATATTCAACGTCGACCATGATTGCAACCCTACATCAGTATTAAGATAAAAGACATCATTATCCTGACTGTTTGTTCTCTTTTGACCGACTGTTACTGTAAATTGTTCGGGAGCGTCACCTTCGATTTGACTGGGCGGTAGCAATTGAATGGTTCCATCGGAATACAACGTAAGCTCAATTTCTCTTAGCACATTCCCAGCCGGATCGGCAATAAACATATAAGCTGCCTCATTATACTCATTCAGCATCTCTATGTAGCCGTCGGTCTCCAACGTAACCATATAGTTTTCAAACGTTGTAGATACCGACGCTTCCACAGAAGTATCCTGTTCGGCCACATCCAGCTCGGCCCGCAGGTCATAGTCGCCGTTATCCCAATCATACGTGGTGATCGTGTGCTCATACGGCAAGCTGGGATCAGATACCGTTTCCACTTCTTCGTCGCCCACAAAGATCCGCAGTTCAGTAAATCCATTCTCGGCTTCTCCGCCGACCGCAAATGTAGCCTCACCTTCCAGGGTAGCACCGTCACCCGGATTATCGACTGTGGCAGTAGGCTCGATGGGATCGTCTCCGTTATCGGAATCCTCATCCCCGTTGGTTAAATCGCTGCAAGAAGTGAATAATAACACTCCCGGCAGTACAAATAAGAGTAGTAGCTTCGTTCGTATCATAATATGATATTAATTTGATGAAAGTTTATTGCGAATAGATTGGATCGCAGGATCGTAATACGCCCCGCCAACAATGAGAATAACTCACGAATGAACTTGTCTTTAGATGATATTTTTTTAATCCAATCTCTTGATTCGGTACAATATTTAATTCGCAACACACTATTTCAAACCACCAAAAAGTGTGTTATTACGTTAGAGATACCAATATGAATTAGTATATGGGAAAAGTATTCAGCTAAAGTTCACTAGTAATACATCATAGCTTTTTCCTGAATCAATATCTGTATTATCCAATTCTCTATCGGATTTATAGTCTCTATAGTTTTTTTCAAAAATAATTGACAAGTAAGTCTATTACTTATACTTAGTGAAATAGAAAAAGCTCCCGAAATTGGGAGCCTTTTCTATCAATCTTTATCTCAGTTGAACATTACATTTCTGGGGTTATGATATTACCATAATCATCATTCTTCTTTAGCGGAACCTCTCCGAAATCAGATTTTCTCCAATTTTCAAGCGACTTGACCATACCGGGTGCTACCTTAGCCTGCTGGAATAGCTCAAGATGCGTTTTCATAGCTCGACCAGAAGGGTACCATCCGGTACTTAGCTCGAACCAATTGGCCTGGTATTCCTGATAGTTTTCCAAGTCGAAAACTTCCACCATTTCTAAGAACACATAATTCTGTTCAAAAGAGCTTCTGTCATAGTTACTAGCCATATTTTGATCCAGGCTATCAGCAATTTTTGGATACACGAATTGCCCGGTTGTATCCGGTAGAATGGTAACCCAAGTATTAGCCCCGTTGTTATCATAACGCCAATGGAATACTGCATCAGGCGAATCATTACCACTGACTGAAAATTCAGTATTGTCCATCGCCTCATTATCAACAGTAATCGTATAATCTAACTTCTCAAACGCATCCGGGAGCTCACCGCTCGTACTTTGATAATATGTGGTGTTATCTTCATTAGCATCATTAGCACTAAAGAAGGTTGAATATTGATGGGTTGTATTAGGCACATACATATTGTATGAACCCGAACTGGGTTCATTTGAAAATGAGAAAGGGCCAACTCCACCATCATCAAACGAATCTTCCGCTATGGATACTGAATAATCATGACTATAACCTGAAAGCCCAGAAGGCCATTCTACAGAATGAGTTTCCATTGCAGTAAAGTCTGCACCAATATCATATTCGACGTCTTCTCCGTCTTCCAGATCATTTTTCCAGTAATAAAGCGGAACATTACTACTACTGTAAGTGCCAATATTTGGAATAGTCGTAAGTATGACATTTTCTGTTCCTTCCAAGAAATCAAAGGTTCCAGTAAAAGGATCTTGTCCATTAAAGTCAGCTGTATAACTCAAGCTGGAACTATTCACCTGAAAGCTGGGATGATTGTCCGGATAATTGCCAAGCGTTACTTGGGTTTGCACAGTATCGGGCGAACCTCCCTCTCCGGAACTGCTGCCAACTTCACGAGAACTTACATTTGACCACGGCTCAAAAGCAGTATCTGTAATAATGAACATGCTGGAATTACCCATATTATCTGAGGAATGACTGACGGTAGTTAAACTAAAGTGACTCGGTGCTCCACTTTCCGGCAATTCTTCCGGAGGTAAGATTTTCAGAACTCCATCTTGTTGATCTTTAAGATTTATTTTATCCAAAATCATACCATCGGGAGCCGCCACAAATAAAAGCTCATCAGCACTGCTTCCCTGGAGTTGACTTATTTTTCCACCTGTCTGTATCTCAATCAAATAATTTTCAAATGTTGTAGATACCGACGCTTCCACAGAAGTATCCTGTTCGGCCACATCCAGCTCGGCCCGCAGGTCATAGTCGCCGTTATCCCAATCATACGTGGTGATCGTGTGCTCATACGGCAAGCTGGGATCAGATACCGTTTCCACTTCTTCGTCGCCCACAAAGATCCGCAGTTCAGTAAATCCATTCTCGGCTTCTCCGCCGACCGCAAATGTAGCCTCACCTTCCAGGGTAGCACCGTCACCCGGATTATCGACTGTGGCAGTAGGCTCGATGGGATCGTCTCCGTTATCGGAATCCTCATCCCCGTTGGTTAAATCGCTGCAAGAAGTGAATAATAACACTCCCGGCAGTACAAATAAGAGTAGTAGCTTCGTCCGTATCATAGTAGGATATTAATTTGATGAAAGTTATAACTGATAGATTGGAACGCGGTGTATTTTAATATACCCCGAAGTAGATGATATGCTCCTAAATAATCTCATATCTGTAGATGATACTCCCTGATCCAATCTTTTGACTACTCAAAATATGCACTTCGATATACACTTTATCAACTTTTAAAATGCTCTCTCAGACTACATATGCAATGATTTTTTGATACATGCAAGAGTAATATGAGAATTGCAACGAGCACTGAGTGTCTTTTTACTTTGGTTCACCTTTTTGGACTACATTAATCAAAAGTGCCCATTCTAATTTTATGAATTTCGATATGGGATCCGCTGATGCTGGTTATCCCGATTGCTGATGTCATCCAACATCGTATTCATTGACCAATCTGGGGATATAGAAACATCTTTAAATCCCATTTGGGCAAAATCGCCAATACGAACAGGAACGTCCACATCAAATGACTGGGTTCCGTCCGTCTGAATCATTGGTATTTTGTTTATAGATAGGACCATGGCTCAAGCCTTACAAAAGTGTTAAAATCCAAAGACTGTCCAAACCTTTCGTTGTAGGTTGCAAGGGTAAGATTGATATAATACAGCGCTCCATCAGCACTGAATAAATTGAGAGAAATTACGGAAAGTAACCCCTGGGAAATAAAGAATGGAATATATAACTACTACCAGCGCAATAGATTAATCTTGCTGATATCCACAGAAAGGTTGTTGCGGAATATGGCAATAATAATAGCCAACCCCACCGCTGCTTCTGCAGCCGCTACGGCCAATGCAAAAAACACCAGAATTTGACCGTCTATATCGCCATAGTGACTGCTAAACGAGATCAGCGATAAATTAACAGCATTCAACATCAGCTCAACGCACATAAAAATGACGATCGCATTTTTGCGGATCAAAACTCCAATAATGCCAATGCAAAATAGCAGCGCGCTAAGCGCCAAAAACCAATCAATACTAATCATTTGTTGCTCCGGTTCTTACTTTGTGTTGTGCTACAATAATTGCGCCCACGACGGCAGCGGTTAATAAGATGGCTGTAAGCTCGAAGGGTAACAGATATTCGGTAAACAGCACATCGCCCACCGCTTCCACAGTACCCACTTGGGTCATTTCTGAGGATACAGTTGGAAGCGTATCAGAAAAACTGCCAATACCGTACAGAATTTGGGAAAAAACACCTACGCCCAACAGAAAGGCCACAAAATACTTGATGCGAAACTTGTTAAACAGGCTCTGCTCTTCATCCACATTTAACAACATGATTACAAACAGAAACAGCACCATGATAGCCCCGGCATACACCAGCACCTGAATAACGGCCAAAAACTGTGCTTTCAACAACAGGAATAATCCCGCCAGCGAAACCATATTTAGTACCAAAAAAAGTGCACTGTTGACGGTATTTTTGCTGATCACCATCATCAGTGCCGAAGCAACAGCCAAAATGGCCAGAAAAATGAAGAAATACGTAATCATAATGGGTTATTTATTTTGGAGGCTTCAAAGGTAGATAAATTTAAATATGGCTTCAACTGTTTTTTGTTTGCAGCATCTAACTTCCAGTAATCACCAAAAATAAATGAGGCCTGCAATTCCAACCGCCCAGCAATACCATGCAAAGGGATGGATGCCCTTAGTCCGGAGCAGGATAATTAAATACTTGAGGGCAATGTATCCCGAAACCAAAGAAACCACAAAACCTACAAGCAGATCCCAGAATGCAGCCATCGGAATACCCATTTCGATCATGGTTTTTACTTCCAGCAGCATGGCGCCGGCGATGACGGGAATCACCATCAAGAATGAAAAGTTTGCCACTTTTTCTCTTTCGATACCGAGATAAAGCCCCAGCGAAATAGTAGATCCAGACCGGCTGATCCCCGGCAAAATAGCAAACGCTTGGGCCAGCCCAATGCCAAATGCACTGGAAGCGGTAAGATTGTTGGGAAACTGATTTCGGAATTTCGTTGCAAATAGAATAGAACCGGTTACCAGCAGCATAATAGAAACCGTAAAGGGATTGAGAAACAAATTCTCGATCGTCTCTTTCATTGTCAACCCAACAAGCAGGGCCGGAATCATGCTCAATAAAATAAAACCGGTAAGCTTGATGTTACTGTCTGTAGATATTTTATTAGAGAATTCACTTGGATACAACAACAAATCCCAGAGCGAGCTCAGAATATCAGTGATTTCATTATGGTAATAAATAAGAATGCTACAGAGCGTGCCAAAGTGCACGACGACCTCAAATGTGATACTCTTGTCGAGCTCTCCTCCAAGCAACGCTTCGCCCAGCACAAGATGACCGGAACTACTAATAGGCAAAAATTCTGTTAATCCCTGGATGAGTCCTAATAAAAAAGAATCTATGATTTCCATTTATTACCTTTAGGCATTTGTATTTTCAGCGCAAGAAAATAGTTATTACTCAAACAAATTCTAAATCAACAATTTAATTTCCTGTTATGGATAATCCCGCAACATCAGTGGATATGGATGCATTGGGCGCCAAAATTGAAAAGTCCAGCGCTTTTATTGAAGATATTTATAAAGAATTGAATAAAGTGATTGTCGGGCAACGATATATGATAGATCGCCTGCTTATTGGCCTGCTATCCGACGGACACGTACTGCTCGAAGGAGTGCCGGGTCTTGCCAAAACGCTCACTGTCTCTTCCCTGGCAAAAGTGATTAACACAAAATTTCAGCGACTGCAATTTACGCCTGACCTCCTGCCTGCAGACCTTATCGGTACGCTGATTTACAACCAGAAAAAGGCCGAATTCACCGTGAAAAAAGGACCTATTTTTGCCAACATCATTTTAGCGGATGAGATCAACCGGTCGCCGGCCAAGGTGCAGAGTGCGCTGCTCGAAGCCATGCAGGAACAACAAGTTACGATCGGCGAAAATACGTATGAACTTGACGATCCATTTCTGGCGCTGGCCACACAGAATCCAGTAGAACAAGAAGGAACTTATCCCCTGCCCGAGGCACAGGTCGATCGCTTTATGATGAAGATTAAGATCGACTATCCCAATGAGAGCGAAGAGCTCGAAATTATGCGCCGGATGGCTCGCACAGGAAAAAAGAAAGAACTGGAACCGGTTGTAACGGTTGAAAAGGTATTGGAAGCCCGTGATGTGATTAACGAAATTTATATCGATGAAAAGGTAGAACAGTATATCATTGATCTGGTTTTCGCGACTCGAAATCCCGAAAAATATGATCTCGATGATCTTTCAGACCTGATCAACTTTGGAGCTTCTCCTCGTGCCTCGATCAATCTTAACCTGGCAGCTCGTGCCCATGCTTTTATGCAGCATCGTGCCTACGTAACGCCCGAAGATGTGCGCATTATTGCAATGGATGTACTCCGCCACCGCATCATCCCGACCTTTGAAGCGGAAGCCGAAAATATCACTTCCGAGGATTTGATTGACAAAATCATGTCCACGGTACAAGTACCGTAAGTTGGATGATTAGGTAGCATATCAAGTTGGGTAGTCACCCAGATGGAGATTTGCTACTTTTCCAACGGCTTTATTATTTAACAGTACTAGTTAATTAAATCCGTTGCTATGGATATCAATTTTGTCTCTCGGAAAGACATCAACATCTCGAAGAAAAGTTCATCGAAATATAAGCCGCTGCTCGATGCTATTCGCAAGCTGAAACCCGGTGGAAAGGCCTTGCAGGTTTCGTATGATGATAAAGCGGAGCTCAATTCGATGCGTAATGTTGTTTATAGCCATAATCGGGAAAACAACGACAACATTAAAAGCAGTAAACATCCCGATGAAAAAATTGTCTTCTTTTTCAAAAAAGAAGACTAGCTACCACTTCTTTTTTTGATCAAAAAATAGAAAAGGCCCGAAGCAGCAAGCTCCGGGCCTTTTTCAATTCTACCAAAGAGTAATCTTACTCTTCTTGATCATCAGCCTCTTCTTCGTTTTCAGTTTCGTCGGATTGTGCCTTTTCACGAAACTTACGAGCAGCTTCTTCTTTCTGCTTGTCAACCATTTGCTGCTTCAGATCAGCAAGGCCCGACATTTCACCGAGCGTTGGTGTGCCGGTCTCGGGTGATGGCTGATCTTTGGGTTGACTTCGCTCTTTCTTCTCAGAAGAAGATTCGACTTTCTCTAAATCTTGCTCACGCTGACTGAGCGTAATGTTCTTGTTGGTTTCATCCAACTCAATCACAAACGCTTCAACGCTGTCGCCTTCTTCGAAGTTTTCTGATGGTTCACCATCAGCTTCAGTTTTGCTGGCGGGCAAGAAGCCTTCGAGTCCGTGCGGCAGAGAAGCAAATACGCCTTTGTCCGTAATCTTGACGACTTCGCCTTCCACCTTGTTAGAACCGCCATATTCTTCAGCGAACGCTTCCCAAGGGTTCTCTTCAATCTGCTTGTGACCGAGTGTTATGCGGCGATTTTCAAAGTCGATCGCCAGAATAACAACTTCAATCTCTTCATCCTTGTCGATAACCTCGTTCGGATGATTGATCTTCTCGGTCCAGCTGAGATCCGAAATGTGGATGAGTCCGTCAATGCCGGGCTCGAGTTCAACAAACACTCCAAAGTTGGTGAGGTTGCGAACCGTTCCGGTGTGCTTAGATCCAACCGGATATCGCTTGTCGATATCTTCCCAAGGATCTTTCTCGAGCTGCTTGACACCGAGCGAAATTTTCTTCTCGGGCTCGTTCACATTCAGCACAACACAATCGATGATGTCGTCCTTGCTAACCAACTGCGATGGATGCTTGATGTGTTGGGTCCAAGACATCTCACTAATGTGGATAAGACCTTCAACACCTTTCTCAAGCTCGATAAAGGCACCGTAATCAGCAATCGAAACAACACGACCCTGCACCTGAATATTTTCAGGATATTTAAGATCGATCTCGTTCCATGGATGCGGCTGCAGCTGCTTGAGTCCCAGCGATACACGCTTCGATTCTTCATCAAAGTCGATAACCGCAACATTGAGGTGCTGATCCAGTGAAACAATTTCTGAGGGATGCTCCACGCGACCCCAAGAGAGATCGGTAATGTGCAGCAGACCGTCCACACCACCAAGATCGATAAAGACACCGAAATCGGTAATGTTTTTGACAATGCCTTCGAGCACCTGTCCTTCTTCGATGGTTGATAGAATCTCTTCGCGCTGCTCTTCGAGATCAGACTCGATAAGTGCACGGTGAGAAACAACCACGTTTTCAGCCGACATGTTCAGCTTCACAACCTGGAATTCCATCGTCTTGCCTACATACGCATCAAAATCGCGCACCGGACGCACATCAATTTGCGAGCCGGGCAAGAAGGCGTCAATGCCCATAATATCGGCAACCATTCCGCCTTTAATACGACGTTTGATATATCCTTCAATAACTTCGCCGGTTTCGGCAGCACGTTCAATCGTCTCCCACGCGTGCAGGATATCCGCCTTACGACGAGAAAGAATAAGCTGTCCTTCCTGGTCTTCAACCTGATCCAGAAATACATCAACTTCATCTCCGGGCTGCAGGTTCTCAATTACCTCATCAGGAAATTCATTGGCCTGTACAATTCCTTCGGATTTAAATCCGATATCAACAATTACATAATCTTCGTCAACAGAAGCGACACGTCCTGTTACAATCTCTTTCTCTTCAATCTCATTGAGCGTGTCTTCATACATATCTGCAAGCTGATGAAATTCTTCATCGCTATAATCCTCCGATGCAGCCTGCAACTGGTCGTATGTATAAGTTTCGTCATCGTCTTCTACATCACCGGAAAAGGTGGTAACCTCTTCTGATTCCGGTTGTTGTTGTGTTTCTTCTACTTCTTCGGTGGTGGATTCTTCTGCAGCTGTATCTTCAGCGACTTCTTCGGTCTCTTCTTCAGCCACTGCAGTCTGCTCTTCGTTTTCGTTAGTTTTTTCTTGTTTTAGTTCGTCTGTCATTATGTGTTTTAGTTAAAATTACCGCATTCCAAAACGGAATGGGATTAGTGTTAGGATTAAAGTTTAAACTTGTACTTACTTTTCAATTCGTTGTTTCACTTCTAAACAAATTTGATCAACCTGTTGTTCGAATGTCAAACGGGTTGTATCGATTTCAATAGCATCATTCGCTTTCTTCAGCGGATCGGCTGCTCGGTTTGAATCTTGCCGGTCGCGCTGGGTAATATTCTCTTTTACTGCTTCGAACGTCAAATCCGGATTATCATCTTTTTGTTCGTCAAAGCGCCGTTGTGCACGCTCATCCAGATCGGCCCACATGAAAAACTTCAGCTCGGCATCCGGAAAAACAGCCGTTCCCAGATCACGACCTTCGGCAATATAAACGCCATTTGATACTACATCGCGCATCAGCTCATTAACAAAAGCTCTAACATCGGGCATAGCTGCCACTTTGCTCACATGCTCAGCTACTCTGGGTGTTCGAATCTCATCCGTTATCGATTGTCCGTTTATAGCGACATGAAACTGCTGATCACGATATTCAAAGGTAATGTCTTTTTTATCTAATAAACGAAAGAACGCTTGTTCATCCCGATTCGCTTCTAAATATATCAACGTGGCCGTTCGGTACAGTGCCCCGGAATCGAGATACTCAATCTGTAATTTGTTAGCTACAGCACGCGCCGTAGAGCTTTTCCCGGAGCCAGCTGGGCCATCGATCACTATGATCATAATCGAAAGTCTCCTAAATTACCCTTCTTTTATTAAATTTTCAATGATTTCTTGTATAACAATTTCAGAAATTTTAACTTTGGCGTCCATCTGAAATGGCGCAGAAGATGATACAAATTAATTTGAAGAACTGATAAGATTAGAGTAAAAAAATATGCCACAACATAAATCAGCAGTTAAGCGTGTTCGTCAAAACGAAAAACGTCGTCAGCGTAACCAAGGTCAACTTTCCAAGATGAAAACATTGGTGAAAAAGGCCTTGGAAACCACAGAAAAAGAAGAGGCCGAAGAAGCTTTCAAAAAAGCCAGTTCTTACCTCGACAAAATGGCGGCCAAGGGACTTGTGCACGACAACTTTGCTGCACGACGCAAGTCAAAGATTGCCAAACATGTAAATAATCTGTAATCGAACGTGTTGAGTACTATTGGCTAACCCAATCTCAAAAGCACTTCTTGTCATATTAGACGGTTTCGGGTTGGCTGACAACCCCGAGGTTAGCGCTATTGATAAAGCACGAAAACCGTTTATAGATTCCCTTTTCCGGAACTATCCCCATTCCAGACTTTCGGCCAGCGGCAGCGATGTAGGCTTGCCCGACGGGCAGTTTGGCAATTCCGAAGTGGGGCACCTTAATATTGGTGCCGGACGCATTGTACCTCAAGAATTAACCCGGGTAAACACCGCAATAGAGGACGACAGTTTCTTTGAAAATGATGCATTGACCACTGCTTTTGACAAAGCCAAAGAAACCGGTCGCATTCACATTATGGGATTGTTTTCTGATGGCGGCGTTCACAGTCACAATAACCACCTCTTTGCCCTGCTCAAATTCGCACAATCCAAAGGGATCGACAATACCTATGTCCACGCTTTTACTGATGGACGCGACACCTCTCCCCACGGCGGACTGGAATATGCCAAAGAATTTAATGAGCGCGCCAAACAGATTGGATCCGGAAAAATAGCCTCCATCGTGGGACGCTATTACGCAATGGATCGCGACAATCGTTGGGAGCGCACAAAGCTTGCCTACGATCTACTCGTGCACGGCAAAGGTGAACAGTTCGATACGCCCGAGGCAGCACTGCAATCATCATATAATGAAGATATCACTGATGAGTTTGTTAAGCCAAAGTTAATTGACCAATCGCCTGATTCGCGCATCCAGAAAGATGATGTTATTATCTTTTACAATATTCGCGGCGATCGCGCACGACAAATTACCCGCGCACTCACCGAGGACGAATTTGATAAGTTTGACGTAGAAAAAGATCTCAATCTGCACTACACCACATTCACTTCTTACGATGACACTTTTGAAAATGTGGATGTCGCCTATCCCCCGCTCGAACTTGAAAATACGCTTGGAGAAGTAGTAAGCAGTAACGGACTTAAGCAGCTCCGCATTGCCGAGACCGAAAAGTATCCGCACGTAACATACTTTTTTAACGGCGGCGAAGAAGATCCGGTGGATGGCGAAGATCGTATCATGATTCCCAGTCCAAAGGTAGCAACGTACGACCTGCAGCCCGAAATGAGCGCTCCCGAAGTTACGGATGCCCTTTGCAAATCACTGGCTACCGAAGAGAACGTACTTTGTGTGCTTAACTTTGCCAATCCCGATATGGTTGGCCACACCGGAGATATGGATGCCGCTATCGAAGCTGTAGAAACGGTTGACAAGCTCTTGAAAAAAGTAGTCGAAATGGCCACCCAACACGGCTACAAGATGCTTATTATTGCCGATCATGGAAATGCTGACTGCATGATTAATGAAGATGGATCACCTCACACGGCACACACTTCGGCGCTTGTTCCCGCTATCATCCTAAATGAGCCCGACGTGCATAACATGAATGATGGGATTTTAGCAGATGTGGCTCCTACTCTTCTAAAACTAATGGAGCTTCCACAACCCGAGGAAATGACCGGTTCTCCCCTTTTCTAGATTCTTCGGTCTGAACATTTTATTATTATATTCGTGAACATCAAGTAGATAGATCATTATTTTTAAAACCAATAATCGCGATAAAGCACCTTATTAATCGGTGGAATATACCTCTCAAATTAATCTGTAAATTCCGGCTAGTTATCTGTCTCACAACTGTCTGTTAGATTGCAAATTAATCTGTATTTTAAATTAGCGTTCTAAAGAAATTTCTATTATTGAGATCTGCTGTTTTTGTTTGCTTTTGCACGATGCCAGTACTACTTTCGTTAAAGAATATGAACTAAACAGTTATCTCACTCGTTTTACCGATTGACACATAACCCTAAAACTACAAGAAGGTTCGTTTTATATGGAGGGGAATTTCTCTAGCAAAGTTCGAGATGTCATTCAATTTAGTCGCGAAGAGGCACTGCGTCTCGGGCATGACTATATCGGCACAGAACATCTGATCCTTGGAATTGTACGTCTTGGTGAAGGTGTGGCTGTCAAAATCCTAAAAAATCTTAATTGTGATCTTTTTAAACTCAAAAAAACAGTAGAAGATACGGTGCGCGGCACGGGCGGATCGGTCAAAGTGGGTAATATACCGCTCACCAAACAGGCCGAAAAAGTTCTACGCATTACCTATCTCGAAGCTAAATTGTACAAAAGTGATACGATCGGCACCGAGCACTTGTTGTTGTCGCTGTTGCGGGATGATGAGAACATTGCCGCACAAATTTTACAGCAATTCAACATTTCGTACGATGCCGTTCGCGAAGAACTGGATCTTATTATTTCAGGCAAATCTTCGGATGATGATAACAATGCGGATTCGCGATCTGTCTCTGCCAGTCTTTCTTCATCCAAAGGTGGTTCAAAATCGTCCGGAAGCTCTAGAGAAAAGAAAATGGAAAAATCAAAAACACCAGTACTCGATAATTTTGGCCGCGACTTAACACAATTGGCCGAAGATGGAAAACTCGATCCGATCATCGGACGAGAAAAAGAAATTGAACGCGTTGCTCAGGTGCTGAGCCGTCGCAAGAAAAATAACCCCGTGCTGATTGGCGAACCCGGCGTTGGTAAAACGGCCATTGCCGAGGGACTTGCCTCACGCATCGTCGATCGAAAGGTTTCGCGCGTGCTGTACGACAAACGTGTGATTGCCCTTGATCTGGGATCGCTCGTTGCCGGCACAAAATATCGCGGACAGTTCGAAGAGCGCATGAAAGCAGTAATGGGTGAGCTCGAAAAAACGAAGAATGTTATCCTCTTTATTGATGAGCTGCACACTATTGTCGGAGCCGGCGGTGCCAGCGGATCACTTGATGCATCCAACATGCTCAAACCGGCCTTGGCACGTGGCGAAGTTCAGGCTATCGGTGCAACCACACTCAATGAGTATCGTCAACATATTGAAAAAGACGGTGCCCTTGAGCGTCGATTCCAGAAAATTATGGTTGACCCTACAACGCCGGAAGAAACGATCGAAATTCTCACGCAGATCAAAGAAAAATACGAAGAACACCACAGCGTAGAATATTCTAAAGAAGCGATCGAAGCTTGTGTAAGTCTTACCGACCGCTATGTAACAGATCACTTTTTGCCAGACAAGGCCATCGATGCCCTTGACGAGGCCGGTGCCCGCGTGCACCTTTCGAATATTCATGTGCCACAACATATCATTGATCTGGAAGAAGAGATTGAACAAACCAGCAATGAGAAAAACGGCATGGTTAAAAAACAGCGCTTTGAGGAAGCCGCTCGTCTGCGGGACAAAGAGAAGCGGTTGAGCGAAGAACTCGAACAGGCACAAAAAGAATGGGAAAAAGAATCCGAAGAAATTATCTATGATGTAGAAGAGGAAGATGTTTCTCATGTCGTTGGTATGATGAGCGGTGTGCCCGTCAGTAAAATCAGCCAGAGCGAAAGCAAGAAGCTGGTCAAGATGAAGGAGGAACTCTCCAAACAAATCATCGGCCAGAACGAAGCAATCGTAAAGCTAACTAAAGCCATTAAGCGAACTCGAGCCGGACTCAAGGATCCTACTCGTCCCATCGGTTCCTTTATCTTCCTCGGTCCTACCGGTGTTGGTAAAACCGAGATGGCGAAAGTGCTCGCACAATATCTCTTCGACAAAGAAGATGCGCTCATCCGCATTGATATGAGTGAGTACATGGAGAAATTCTCAGTCTCACGATTAGTTGGGGCCCCTCCCGGCTATGTAGGATACGAAGAAGGCGGTATGCTTACAGAAAAAGTGCGACGCAAACCATATAGCGTGGTCCTTCTCGATGAGATCGAAAAAGCACATCCCGATGTATTCAACATTCTGTTGCAGGTGCTTGACGATGGAATTCTGACGGACAGTCTCGGCCGCAAGGTTGATTTCCGCAACACTATTATCATCATGACTTCCAACATCGGAGCTCGCGACATCCGAAGCATGGGCAAAGGTATCGGCTTCTCAACCGGTGACTCCAACTTCGACTACGAGCAGATGAAATCGACTATTCAGGATGCACTGAAAAAGGTATTCAATCCTGAGTTCCTTAATCGTATTGATGATGTAATCACCTTCCGCGCGCTCGAAAAAGAAGATATCTTTCAGATTATCGATATTCTCTCTGATGACCTTTTCAAGCGTATCCGCGATCTCGGATATGAAATTGAAGTTACCCAGGGAGCAAAAGACTTTTTAAGTGACAAAGGATTTGATCAAAAATACGGTGCTCGTCCACTCAAGCGCGCTATTCAAAAATATGTTGAAGAGCCGCTTGCCGAAGAGCTACTCGAAGAAGAACATCCCGAGGGATCCAAAGTCAAGATAAAAATGAATAAATCCCGGGACGGACTGAATTTTGATTGGACTGATGCCGACAACTCGGATGCCGGTGACGAAAAAGCGGAAGAAACAGATTCTTCGGCCGACGAATCCGATGATGAAACGGAATCAAAATCAGAAGCGAAAGCGAAGTAAAATAAAGACTCAGATATAACAAAAAGGCCTCCCGATGGAGGCCTTTTTATTTTAGAGACCTTTGCAAAACTTGGATGTCACCTTGAATCATGTTCTCTGAGTTCAGCCTACTCCCGATGGTTCGGGATTCGGCGAAGTAAGCCTTAACTCAGTATCTCTTCAGGATCTTGGATTAAACGCCACTAATTGCAGATGGAATTCTAATCCGCCAGCCAGCGGTCAAAATGACATGTTTTACAAAGCTCTCTTTAGCTATATGCTAAAAGTTTGCCTGTATCTGCACGCGCTTGCTACCACCCATCAGCTGATACTCGTTGGACGAGGTACGATTAAAATTTGCTTTAATGGCATCTGAGAATCCCAATGACCCCGAAAGCTCCTCGCTGGTTATCGAACGTTTTTTCAGGTTCACAGCACGAAATTCGACATTACTCAATACCCCTGAAGTTGCCGAATAGCTACCGGTAAGAGCCAAAATCAGGTTATCCTCGGGAAAGAAATCCGCCAGAAAAATTGACGAGCCGAAACTTGTCGCTCCCAGACTATTACCATCAAGCACAGAATGAACCATCACCCGCCCCGTCGAATAAAGTGTTACATACTCATTATCAGAAGAAAAGGTGACGTTTACCAAATCTTCATCCGTGGAAATAGTATTGAGCTCGTTGCCGTACTTATCCATAATTAAGGCCTGATCATTGGTTCCGCTCTTGGCCGTAATCGCAGCAATCATGTTTCCGTCATCAGAAACATTCACCTCTTTTAGAAAACGATCACTGCTGAAAAAAATCTCTTTGAAACTGCCGTCCGACATTTTGAGCTGCGCCTTGGAGCCAAAGTTAGAATCCCGCTTAATTTTGGGGCTATAAACCACTACGGTTTTCCGATTATCGCTCATTGCCACCTGCGAAATCTTTTCTCCCTGCTCGCTCTGGCTGCTACTCGACATATTTGTAGCGATGTTCCCTCCTCTTTTGTAGAAGGTAAAGTTTGAGATATTATCCCGAAGCAGCACATCTCCGTTATTCGCGGGATAAACACTCAGCGATGGATCATCATCAGATAACATCACTGTAGAAAAAGCGTTTAGCTTGCTGCCCTTGGAATTAAGCACTGTAATTTTTCCGCGGTCTCCGGTTCGCTGAAGAATACTAACAATCGAATAGTCCGGAGAAATACCCACTGCATCGTAATTGATGGTTGTCCCTGACTCGAAAAATCGGATCGTATTCGAAGAAATATCAACTTTGCCGTTATCAAGCAGAAAGGTAGAAGGATTGTTATTGCTTGTAGGGGCAGAAACAGAAAGATTCAGTGATTGTCCCCAGACCAGCAACGGCAGGAGAACAAACATTAACACGCGAACAGTATGGGCAACCATAAATCAAAAAGCATTTCGTTTGAAAAATTGAAGTGTTAAGAACGTAATTATTTTCCAGAGTTTCAGCTGCGATCAGCTAAAATTCTACAATATTATTTGTAGATTTGGCCTATTCTAAATTTGTAGGAACAATTATGTTTTTCTCTGTTATCATTCCCGTGTATAACCGTCCACAAGAAGTGGATGAACTGCTGGAAAGTCTAACCCAGCAATCTTATCAAAATTTTGAAACACTAATTATCGAAGATGGTTCCGACGATCCCTGTAAAGACATTGTGGATGCTTACACCGATGAGCTCAATATTCGATATTTTGCCAAAGAAAACTCCGGCCAAGGGTTTAGTCGTAATTATGGATTTGACAGAGCCAACGGAGATTACTTTGTGGTTTTCGATTCTGATTGCCTGATTCCGCCCCACTATTTCGAAACCGTAAATAACTATTTGAAAGAACATCCGCTGGACGCCTATGGCGGTCCCGATCGCGAGCACGAGAGTTTTACACCGGTACAAAAGGCCATCAGTTATGCCATGACCTCTCCCGTTACCACAGGAGGTACGCGGGGCAACGAAAAGCATGTGGGCACTTTTCATCCCCGAAGTTTTAATATGGGGATCTCCCGAGAAGTTTATGAACAAACGGGCGGCTACCGGATTACACGGATGGGAGAAGATATCGAGTTTAGCATTCGCATCATCGAACACGGCTTTTCCACTGGACTTATTCCCGATGCGTATGTATATCACAAACGCCGCACAAATCTGAAACAGTTTTTTAAGCAGCTTCACTTTTTTGGACGGGCACGCATCAACATCAGCCGGTTTTATCCCGAAGAACTGAAGCTTATTCATACCCTGCCCACCTTCTTCACACTGGGCACTCTTTTTCTGCTCACCCTCCCCTTCTGGCATCCCGAGCTATTTGAGCTCTTGATTATTCCATTCTTCGCACTATTTGCCGTTATTTTTGTGCACGCATCTGTAAAAAATAAAAGTCCATTTATTGGGATACTGAGCTCAGCAGCATCGTTTATCCAGCTTACGGCTTATGGTATTGGGTTTTTAAGCGAATGGATCACCAAGGTCAGGGAATAAAATTCCTTCGGTTTTCAAATTGATTTGAGATGCAGAGACTCTTATATTTGACATCTTTCTGAAACACGGGGAGTAGCGCAGTCCGGTAGCGCATTCGCTTTGGGAGCGAAGGGTCGCAGG
>CAZBCG010000019.1:0-43710 GCA_964490705.1 uncultured Balneolaceae bacterium
TACATCAGCTTGGGCACATCGGCAAAACGGGGATTGGTAAGCGACAAAAAAGCGGGCAAGTTCGTCATACTACTCACCAGTAACAGATCAATATCATCGGGAATTTCTTGCGTCATTCCGGCCAGCACTACCGAATTGCCGTGCATCTGCCATTTTTTGCCCTTGTAGCTCAGATTTACCGGGATAATATTGTGCTCGGAATGCTCCTGTAATCCTCGTAAAAAAGCCTTGTGTGATCCGCTGTAAAATGGCTCAACTGCCAGAATGTTCATGAATAAATGATGTTAAACTAAGGTCTCTTATTATCCTGAGCTTGCCTTAAAATCTAAATTCCTTTGTCTATCCAATGAGATCCCGAAACAAGTTCGGGATGACAGGAAAATTAAATACTACCGAAACTTTGCGTCGATATCCTCGAGTGGAATATACTCGATTGTAGGTTTATTTAAAGGATCTTTATAGGGCTCTTCGCACGCAAACAGCTGATCTAACAGATTTTCCATTTCCAGATCCGTTAGTTTTTTACCTCTCGGAATAGCCGTTTTAGCTGCAAAAGCAATCGCCAGTTTTCGCCGCTCATCAAAATCAAATTTGCCAGACAGCTCTTGGTACTGATGCAGCATCGACTTCAATACCGACTGCTCATCGCCGATATCGATATCGGCCGGCACGCCGCTGACCATCGCCGTATTTCCACTCATCAATTCTACATTAAACCCCATGCGCTGGATAATCGGATGCAGCTCTTCGAGCAATGAAAACTCGGAGGCTGAAAACTCCACAGTTTGTGCAAAAAGAAGCTGTTGCGTACTGGGAATAGCTTCCTCTGTAGCGCTTAGCGCCTTCTCATAGACAATGCGTTTGTGGGCGGCATGCTGGTCGATCATGCAAAGTCCCGAGCGCGTTTGCGTTAAAATATAGCGGTCGTGCAGCTGCCAGAAACCGCGATCGCGCATGCGTGAAGGACGGTCGGATTGTGATTGTTGATCACCGGCAGATTCTTCTCTTTGCGACTCTTTATTAAAATCATAGAGTTGCTGAGAAAAGTTATTCTGATCTCCCCTCTGTGATTTAGGACGATCAAAGTTGATCCGAGATGGGAATTTGACGGGATTATCCTTGTTTTTGCTTTTGTTTTTCGGTCCGCCAAAATTGAAGTTCGATGAAAATCCTTGCGAAGATTGGGATGGGGTATCTCCTTCCCTGTCCGAAACATCCGGCACCAAAAACTCCTCGTTCAGCGTTCGCTTTACAACCGATTTCGTGAGCTTGATCATACTTCGCTCATCCTCAAATTTGACCTCCTCTTTAGCGGGATGCACATTGACATCCACCTGCTTGGGATCCACTTCGAGAAAAACCGCATAAAAAGGATAATCTTTTTCGCCGGTCCACGTGTCGTAAATACTGAGAATAACATGCGTAAGCCAGCGGTGCTGAATTGGACGTCCATTGACAAACAAAAACTGCTCCCCGCGACTCCGTTTCGTCAGCTTTGGGTCCGCCAGAATACCGTGCACCGTAAGGTAGCTGGTCTCTTCCCGAAACTGAATCAGGCTGGCCTTGTAACTCTTGCCGAACATATCGGTTATGCGATCTTTCAGTGACTGTTCTTTGGGTAGATCATAAATCGTATCGGTGTCGGCAATGAGTGTAAATCCCAAATCGGGATTGGCCAACGCAGCCTGCTGCACCGTTTTTAGGATATGGCGAAACTCAGTGGCATCTGTTTTGAGAAATTGACGACGGGCACGCACATTGAAAAAGAGATTCCGCACCGCTACCGAGGTCCCGTCTTCAACAGCAGCCGGTTCAAACGACTTTTCTTCGCCGCCCCAGATTTCATACTTGTATCCGATATCCGCATCGGGACGCTTGGTTTTGAGCGTCACCTGAGCGACTGAAGCAATCGATGCCATGGCCTCTCCGCGAAATCCGAGTGTGCGTACGCGAAACAGATCGTCCACATCCTGTATTTTGGATGTAGCATGCTGCTCGAAACACAGCCGAATATCCTCTTCGCCCATCCCAGAACCGTTATCAATCACCTGGATGAGCGTACGACCGGCATTTTGAATCACTATTTTCAGGTGATCGGCACCGGCATCAATCGAATTGTCAATAAGCTCCTTAACCACCGAACTGGGCCGTTGAATAACTTCTCCGGCAGCAATTTTATTGGAAATCTCGGGCGGCAGCTGACGTATTATTGAGTCTGAAGAATCCGTTTCCTGAGTCAAGATAGGTGCTTCTTTTGCGTGTTTTTATTAAGGCAGATGATACAAAATTATCGCCCTATAAGTAAGATCAAATCACCAAAAACTACAGCAGGTACATGATGTAAATAACCATGGCCAACCCCAATGCATACAACAGTACCGAACGTCCCTGGTGGGTCTTTTTATATGGACGTTTTATTTTGATACGTTCGCGCCGGCTCTGTTCTTTCTTGGGATCGTAATACCGATATTGGTATTTGAACTTTTTGTTCTTGGGACGATACCCGAACATTGGCTTAATCATAACGGATTCCTTTGGCTAAGAGTAGGAATTCTTTATCACTGATAATATAACGAGAAAAATCATCAATGTGCAGTGTCTGTCATGTTACTTTAACAGATCTCAATCAAAAATGTTTTCAATAGAAACTCTGCACCTGCGACTTTTTTTTACTATACTTACATCCAAAATTTAATTCGAACTTATTGCTGAAATATCCATGAGTTACGACAAGATTACGCCCCCCGAAAACGGGACCAAAATTACAGTAAACGACGACGGTTCACTCAATGTCAGTGACAATCCCATCATCCCCTTTATCCAAGGTGACGGTATTGGCATCGACATTACTCCAACCATGCGCAATGTGCTGGACAACGCTGTTGAAAAAGCGTATAACGGCCAAAAGAAAATAGAATGGTTTGAAATTTATGCCGGCGAAAAGGCCATAGATTTTTATGGTGAGGGAGAATGGCTGCCTCAAGATACTCTCGACGCCATCGAAGATTATAAAGTAGCTATTAAAGGACCCTTGACGACCCCGGTTGGCGGTGGCATTCGCTCGTTGAATGTGGCCATCCGTCAGCACAAGGATCTGTTTGCTTGCGTTCGTCCCGTAAAATATTACAAAGGAACGCCAAGTCCGGTTAAGCATCCCGAAAAGACCGACATGGTGATCTTCCGCGAAAATACCGAAGATATTTACGCCGGTATTGAGTATCAGACCGGAACGCCCGAAAACAAGAAACTCAAAGATTTCTTGATCAATGAGATGGGGGTTGATCAGATGCGCTTCCCCGACACTACATCGCTGGGTATTAAACCTATTTCGGAAGAAGGGACAAAGCGTCTTGTTCGATCAGCAATTAATTATGCGATTGAAGAAGATCGGGACAGCGTTACGCTCGTTCACAAAGGCAACATCATGAAGTTTACTGAAGGCAGCTTCAAGGACTGGGGCTATGAAGTGGCACGAGAAGAATATGATGCCGAAGTAATCGGTGAAGGTCCCTGGTGCAAACTTCCCAATGGGATTGTCATTAAAGATGCTATTGCAGATGCCTTCTTGCAGCAGATTTTGACGCGTCCCGACGAGTATGACGTGATCGCCACGATGAACCTCAACGGTGATTATGTCTCAGATGCCCTGGCGGCTTGCGTTGGCGGAATCGGTATTGCTCCCGGTGCCAATATCAACTATAACACCGGATTGGCCGTATTTGAAGCCACGCACGGTACAGCGCCCAAATACACCGGCCAGGACAAAGTAAATCCCGGTTCGCTGATTCTATCCGGCGTTATCATGCTGAATTACATGGGCTGGACTGAAGCGGCTGATCTTATTGAGAAAGGCATCGAAGCTTCGATTAACAGTAAGCGCGTAACGTACGATTTTGAGCGCCTGATGGATGATGCTACGCTCTTGAAGTGCTCAGAGTTTGGCGAAGAGATTGTGAAAAACATGTAATTCACGGCTCTTAGCTTCCAATTTAAAACCCGCGAAGTTTTGAAAACTTCGCGGGTTTTTATCATCACAGACTAAAAATATTTGAATCAGAAGTTTTCAAAAGCTTTCGATTCTTTCATTGCCTCCCACTGCTTTTCATATCCTGCTAAACGTTTGCCGATGCGCTCAACAAGATCTTCCTTCGAAACAATGACCTCCGCAAAACTGCGATAACTATTGTATCCCTCAACCGTTTTGACTTCCGTTTGGCCCGTTTCGGCAAGATAGCTTACCGCGTTATCAGCTTTACGTAAGGCAATTAAAAACTTAGAAGAGTCTAATCCAGATTCAGATCCATATTCAATGGTTGCTTCGGAACGTATATTTTCGAGCTTATCTGAGAGGGCAGATTTGATTTCCGACTCAGCCCATGATACTGCCTTAGATACCGACGAGGTTGAATCATCACTGATGGCCGTGGCATATCCCAACATCAGGCTATCGTTATCAACCACCGATCGGCTGCCATACCACGATGGATACTCATCAGCAGCCACTTTGGGAGACTGTGCATTATTCTGTGACATATTGCCCGTTCCAGAACAAGAAAAAAGGACAAAAAAACTACTAATTGCGGCTGCAAATACTACAGAAAAACGATGCATATAAAATAATTTACGGTTGTAATTCTATTCGTTGAGTTGCTCCCTCTCGGGTTTCAACCGTCAAAGGAATCGACTCATATTCTTCTGAAAATTGGCTTATAAGATCCTGCAAAGATTTCAGATCTTCAACTTTTTGATTGCCTACTTTTCTAATCATAAAACCCTCTTCCAATCCTTTTTGATCAGCTTCAGATCCCGATACAATATCAGTAATAATTATATCGTAAGTTGTCCCCTCAGGGTTCTTCTTGATTGCCATCACTCGCATTCCCACATCAAACGTAGCAAACTGCATATCATTCATTGGCGATCTCTTATTCTCTTGCTCCCTGTTTTCGGTACTGTCAGGATTCTGCTGCTGATTTAGTCCCGCCATCTGATTCCGGTCGGGATCCAACATATCGAGTTCAACCGTCTTGGTCAGCTCTCGGCCATCACGCAGGATACGCAAATCAACTTTTTCACCGGGACTTCGCACCGCAATCTTTTGTTGTAGCTGGTTCGATTCATTAACCATAATCCCATCTACACTCAGAATTACATCATCTGTGCGCAAACCTGAATTATCAGCTGCGCTCCCGGGTGATATGGCTGTAATTTGCACACCACGAATTTCATCCATATCCAGCTGATCAGCCAGCTGTGCATTTACACTCACAATCGTAACGCCGAGCAATGCCCGATGCACTTCACCGTATTCAATGATATCCTCAGCTACTTTCGCTGCTAAATTTGATGGTACCGCAAATCCATAGCCCTGGTAATTACCGCTTTGGGATGCAATAGCCGTATTTACGCCAATGAGCTCTCCCCCGGTATTAACCAGTGCGCCACCGCTGTTTCCTTTGTTAATGGCTGCATCCGTCTGAATAAAACTTTCTACGCGCATCTGATCGTTGATAATCTGCACATCACGACTTAATGCACTTACAATGCCCGCCGTAACGGTAGATCGCAACCGAAAGGGATTCCCGATTGCCAGTACCCATTCGCCGACATCCACCTCATCAGAATTGCCAATAGTAATGGCCGGTAAATTTTTGGCCGGAATTTTAACTACGGCCAGATCCGTAGTCGGATCTTGCCCCACAATCCGCCCTTCGAATGTACGCTTATCGTTCAATACTACTTCAATACCATCATCCACGGCCCCATCAATCACGTGATTATTAGTCAAAATATAACCGTCACTGCTGATGATGACACCCGAGCCCACCGTGCGTGCTCGACGCGGAATAATATCGCCCCAAAAACCGCCATCGTCATTGTGGTATTCATCATCCGGCATATTGCTGCGCGAAAATGGGACGAGCGTCTCGATATATACCACCGTAGGCGTTACCGACTCGGCTACCTGTTTAAACAAGAACCGAGCGTCCATCTTAGCTAGATCCTCATCCGAAAACAGTGGCTTACTGCTGTGCTTCACTTCCGTCACGCTCACCTCTGCCCGGTCATCTACCATGTTCTGCTGCTGATAAAAAGCGAACAGCGTACCAATAATAATTCCAATAAGAACTAGTAAGATGCCAGATAAATAACGATCTCGGGTTTTCATAACTACTCCTGCAATATTTGTTCAAAGATGGCGTCAGATTTTCGATCCCGAAGTCCCTCTACGTGATATTTCAAATAGCGATCCAGATGGTCAATCAAGGATTTAAGTTCCCCGGTTTCAAACGGCATCGAAAATAATGCTGAACTCTGTGACTGTAACGCTATACGGATATATTTACACTGTGTTTGGGTCAATTTATATGAGCGCGATGACACGCTTTCGTTAGTTATTAAACCCGATTCCATATTCAAATAGTTCGTTTCGTCTTGCGATCCGTTTGCATCAAGCTGCAGGCCAATACCGGTTAGTTCCGCTAAACGTATTTGAAGATAGGGAAACAGGCTCGGCGGGTGTATATCGGCCCCATTTAGCCAGCTGAGCATATTTTTAGTAAAATCGAAAAGTGGTTCATTCACTTCATTGTCATGCAGAAGCTGGCTAATAAGCTCAATGGCCGACGTCATGGTGGCCATCTTTTCGAAATCAAGGCGCAGGTTCTCGTTTTTCGTGGCATAGCTAGCTTCCGAAAGAATCTGCACGCCCCGCGTTGATTTATAGTAATACACTACATCAAGGATATTGCCGATCTCGATGAGTCCCGAAAACTTGCTCTTGGGCTTCTTCACGCCACGAACCATCAGCGCAATTTTGCCGTGCTCACGGGTAAACATAGTCACAATTTTGCTGGACTCCTGGTAATCCACCGATCGAAAAATAATCGCTTCGGTATGGGTAATCATTCTTTATCCGTATAAAAAGTTATCATGTATCGGATAAAGAAGTATAGAAGCTTTAATGGTAGAAAACCAGCAGTTAATTGCCCGATCCCGTAAGCTGTAAGGAATTTACGCGACTGCTGCTCTGTGTGGGATGTTCAATAAGCTGCAACTTCTGTGTGGCATTCTTGATGAGCGCCCGATAACTCTCATTTTGATTGGAAAATTGATCCTCAAACCGCAAAATATCATTGCGATCTATCCACGGTTGAACTTCAGATTGTGCAGTAGTTGAAGGTGAGCTGGTGTTCTGAGATGAATTCGTGCTCGTAAGCTGCATACCCGCCACATCGGTTGAGGCATTATCGCTGGTTGATGCATCATCACCCGATACCGAGGTAGCAGCAATATTCGTTTGAGGAGAATTGGTCTGCGTTTCTTCGGATCCTATGTAAAACCACGCTCCACCAGCGGTAACCGTAAGTGCCAACGTCGCGGCTACGGCATATCGCAGTACCGGCGTAAATGTTTTTTGGGATTTCCGATTCTTTTCGGCCTGTTCGGCCGCTTGTTCCATAATGGCATCGGTAACGTCAGAAGGAGGCTCCACCTCGGGAAGCTTATCGAGCTTTTGGAGGGTTTGTCGCATGCTTTCGACTTCGATTAGAAGATCTTCATCTTCCATCATCGCCCGCTCCATGAGTAACTCCTCAGAAGGATCCATCTCCTTCATCAGATACCGAATGCAGTCATTATCCTTGTTCTGCATAATTTTTTTCTTCTTGTTCTTTTTCTTTGTCAAAAAGTTTTCGAAGATTTATTAACGCATACCGCATGCGTCCTAGTGCGGTATTTATGGAAACATCCGTCAATTCGGCAATTTCTTTAAACGGCATTTCGTAATAATGACGCAGCATTACCACTTGACGTTGTTCCTCGGACAGATCTCCAATATGCTTCATGAGACTTTCTTTGGCCTCATCTTTTTCGAGCTGCTCCTGTGCGCTGATAAGATCTTCATCAGGCAAACGATCATAGAAATCAGTGTTTGATTCATCATCGTAGTTGGAACTAACGTCCACAAACCGTTTTTGTTTTCTTAAATAATCAATTGTGGCATTATGAGCAATGCGCATAACCCAGGCAATCCATTTGCCCTGCTCATTATAGGTGTCATCCATCTTGGTGATCACCTTGGTAAAGGTCTCCTGGAAGATATCATCAGCCTTACCGGCACCGCCCACCATGCTGTAGATATAGGAATAAATTTTTGTCTGATGCCGATTCATCAACTCACTGAATGCCTGTTCGTCTCCATTCTGACGGTAGAAACGAACCAGATCCTTGTCATCCAGTTGCTTGTATTTCCTGCTTATATGATTTGATTGTTCGAGCTTCATAATGACCTCACGCCTGAATTAAGAAATATTTAGCCGGCGATGCAACTAACAAGTTATTAGATGCATGTTATTGACTTCATCTTACCTTCAGAACAATTTTTAATTTTCCTGTGATTCATTGCCTGTTATTAAACAGTAAATATAACCACTAATCAAATTATTGTTCCCAATGATGAAACCAACCGCTCTAACTAGTATCTATTGATATTCTAATTTACAGCGGTTCGAATGTCTATCACATGTTAATGTTACATGCAATTTTCCTGCCGAAGAATACCAATGTGACATTATTACCCAACTTTCAGCGCGAGTGCCTACTCATCGTCTTTGCCGTGAAAATATGCATAGACCTTCTGTCCGGTTTTGTTCCCTACCTCCTCCTGCAGATCACTAAGAGAGGTGTCGCGTATGGTATTGACCGAACCAAATTTTTTCAATAATTGCTGAGCCGTTTTCTCTCCGATCCCCTCAATTTGGGTAAGCTCGGTTTTAATGGTGCGCTCGGAGCGCTTTTTCCGATGGAAATCAACGGCAAAGCGGTGGGCTTCGTCTCGCACTTTCTGCAGTAGTTTTAGTGCCGATGACTTTTTGGGAATCATGATCGGTTTCGACTTGCCCGGCACAAATACTTCTTCGAGTCGTTTGGCCAATCCAACAATTTCACATTCACCGTAAAAGCCAATGTCCTTTAATGCCGCAACCGCACTGCTGAGCTGTCCTTTGCCGCCATCCACCACAATAAGATCCGGAATCTGCTGCTTTTCATCCATCACGCGTTTGTATCGACGGCTCAGTACCTCTTTCATCGAGGCAAAGTCATCAGGTCCCTCTACGGTTTTGATATGGAATCGCTTATATGAACTTTTGCGGGGACGCGCATCCACAAAGCAAACCATCGAGGCAACAGGATCGCTGCCTTGCAGATTTGAATTGTCAAAACACTCAATACGACGGGGCAACCGATCTAAGTCAAGCTGCTCTTTGAGCTCTTTGACCGAGTGCGGAATGTGTTTCTTAGCTGCTTTTTCTTTTTCGAGCTTGCGTTCGCCCAACAGTAATTTTGCGTTCGACAACGCCATGCGGATCATTTTTGCTTTTTCGCCGCGCTGTGGACGATGGATGCGTACTTTTTTACCACGTTCCTCCCACAAATACTGAGCCAGTGGTTCATCATTCGTCAACTCATCACTTACATATACCTCATCGGGGATGGCGCCCGCAAACTGCCCGGTGTAATAATCTTCAATAAAAGACTGGAGCATCTCCCCTTTTTCGAGATGCTTAATCTTCTTAAGAAAACGATGAAATTTGCTGATCAACTTGCCTTCGCGCACTTTGAACAACACGCCACACGCTTCGTTGATCTCTTCATCTACCTTGACGGCAAACAGATCGCGATCGACCTTTTTGTCGGTCACCATCTTCATTTTTTTGCTGTACTTCTGCACGGCTTCCAGACTGTCTCTGATTCGTGCTGCTTTTTCATATTCCAAGGCATCCGAAGCAATCGACATCTCGTCTTTGAGATCTCGAATCAGTGCATCGGTACGTCCATTAAGCATGCGCTCTACTTTTTTGACGGTTTCCTGGTATTCCTCTAAATCCCAATCGCCGGAGCAGCTTTCCAGGTAATCATCAAAACAGGAGTGCCATTTCGGGGCTCCCTTTTCGCGATTTACACTCTTGCGGGATACGGCACAGGTACACAAATTAAACGCTTTGCGGATGGTATCCAGCATCCGCTTCATATGGGTCACGCTGTCGTACGGACCGAAATACTTGCTGCCATCATTAATGACCGTACGAGTGGGAAACACGCGGGGACGTTCATCATTTGTCACACAGATATAGGGATAGGATTTATCATCCCGGTATAAAATGTTGTAGCGTGGATGGTGTTTTTTGATCAGATTATTCTCAAGGATGAGCGCCTCGGATTCCGAATCCGTAACAATCACTTCCAGATCCTCAATCTTGCCAATCATTACCCGCATGCGTCCGTCGTGATCGCTGGAATCCTGAAAATAGGAACGCACCCGATTTCGCAAACGCTTGGCTTTTCCAATATATAACAGGCGATCTTTTTTATCTTTAAACATATACACGCCCGGCGAAAGCGGCAGATGATCGACCTTTTCTTTGACATCAACCTGGGGACTGTCGGTACTGCTCATGAGTGGATTTAATAATTTCGGAGTGTCCTTTTTTACTACGATCAAACTTACTGATCATAACGGTGTAATGAAATATCCTGATATTTTTTGAGTATGCAAGCAGCTCTCGAAACTCTCTTTATTGTTAGATCTTTACCTCTTTCATTGGTTGAGAAATATCATCCAATGGTCAAACAATATTTTCGTCAAATTTAATATCCGCAAACATATGCAATCCTTATTTCGTTGCCACTCGCTCATCCTGCTCGTTATTCTATTTCTATCAGTCTCACCCACACTAGCCCAGCAGACATCGCTCTCAGAATCGGAAATAAACCAAAAGGTCGATTCAGTAATGCAAGATATGAGTCTGGCTGACAAAGTTGGTGAAATGACGCAGCTTGCCATCGACATGATTTCTGATGCCGATGCCGAAGAACATCAGCTGGATCAGGAAAAGCTGAAAAAGGTACTGCTGGACCTGCGGGTCGGATCCATCCTTAATGTCAGCGGGCATGCATATACCCAGGATCACTGGCATGAAATTATCAGCCAAATTCAGGATATAGCCGTGAATGAAAAACCGACCGGTATTCCCGTGCTTTATGGTATCGATTCTATTCATGGAGCCAATTATGTGATGGGATCGACCCTGTTTCCACAGCAAATTGGTCAAGCTGCCACCTGGAATACCGAGCTGGTTCGCGAAGGAGCACGCATTTCAGCTTACGAGACACGCAGTGCCTGGATTCCATGGACGTTTTCTCCAGTCTTGGGGATCGGCAAAGATCCCCGCTGGCCGCGCTTCTGGGAAACATTCGGTGAAGATGTGCATCTGGCCAGCCAAATGGGCGTAGCAATGGTTGAGGGATATCAGGGCGAAGACATCAGCGATCCACACAGGGTAGTTGCCAATGCTAAGCACTTTTTGGGATACAGCCTCCCAAAATCGGGGCACGACCGTACCGCCGCGTGGATTCCACAGCGACAGCTTAAAGAATATGTTGTGCCGCCCTTTAAAAACGCCATCGATGCCGATGTACATACCGTGATGCTCAACTCCGGCGAAATCAACGGCATCCCCGTGCATGCCAACGAAGAAATTTTAACCGATTTGCTCCGTGATGATCTGGGTTTTGAGGGACTGGCGGTTACCGACTGGCTCGATATTGTTTATCTGCACTCCCGCCATAAAATTACCAACAATTACAAAGAGTCGATCAAAGTGGCGATCAATGCCGGCGTTGATATGAGCATGGTGCCCCTCGACACCAAATTTCCCATTTTACTTAAGGAGCTGGTTAATGAAGGCAAGGTGCCGATGAGCCGCATCAACGAATCGGTGCGCCGAATTCTGCGTGTTAAATTCATGCTGGGATTATTCGAGGATCCCTATCCCGATGAAACGAAATATCCCAAGTTCGCATCGGATGAATTTGCCCAAGCCAGCTATCAAACCGCCGTTGAATCCATTACCCTGCTGAAAAATGAGAACGACATTTTGCCCATTTCTAAAGACAGCAACGTACTTGTAGCGGGACCCTCGGCCAATTCGCTGATCTACCTCAATGGCGGATGGAGTCGGAACTGGCAGGGCAACGATCCTTCCCTTAACACATCGGGCAAGAAAACAATTCTGGATGCCATCAACGATGAAATCGGAGCTGAGAATGTAAATTACGTGGAAGGCAGCACTATTGATTCTACCACAAATGTTGATGACGCTGTGGAAGCTGCACAACAATCGGATGTAGCTGTCATTGCGATCGGCGAAGCAACATATACCGAAACGCCCGGCGACATCGCAAATTTACAATTGCCCGACGCACAACGGAATCTTGTTAAGCAAGTGGCAGAGACGGGAACGCCCGTTGTGTTAGTACTCGTCGAAGGACGTCCCCGCGTAATCAACGACATTGAGCCGCTGGCAGATGGCGTGCTGATGGCTTATCTGCCGGGACATGAAGGTGGCCGCGCTACGGCTGATATTCTGTTTGGGGATCAAAACCCAAGTGGGGAACTGCCCTTCACCTACCCCAGCAACGTCAATGATCTGGTCAATTATGATCACAATTACACCGATGAAGTCGGGCCGCTTGGCTTCAATCCGCAGTGGGAGTTTGGGCATGGACTCAGCTACACCACTTTTGAGTACTCCAACCTTACCGTCAGCCAAACGGGATTCACCAAAGATGATGAACTCAACATTTCCGTTGATGTAAGTAATACCGGCGACCGCGGCGGCAAAGAGGTGGTACAACTCTACGTAAGCGATTTAGTCGCCAGCGTAACGCCTGCTGTTAAGCGACTCCGTGGTTTCAAAAAGATTGATCTGGATGCCGGTGAATCCCAGACCGTTTCGTTTACCATTTCGCCGGAAGATCTCGAGTTTATAAATCGAGAAAACCAATGGGTCATCGAAGAAGGAGACTTCAAAATTCAGGTCGATTCACTTAATACTACGGTAACCTACACCAACTAACTTGCAGGCCGACCATTCCCCTTTGCCACCTCAACTACAGAGGGGAATGTCATTGTTATTTCGGGATTGCAAAGTCTCAAAATTTTCCATCTATTAGGATTGAGAAAATTGGATTAGCTTAACATCCCGATGACCCTACGCAAAAAGATTTTTCTGTTTGTACTTCTCATTATTCAACTGGGCGTTATCTGGCCCGGCTATGCCTTTTTTGCCGATATTTATCCCATGATTTTAGGCCTCCCTCTCTCCTTTTTCTGGATTATCGTAATGCTGCTGGCCGCCTTTTTTCTGCTGTTGTGGTACTATCTCAGTGATCCAAAGCACGAACAGCAACCGCAATCCGAATCACCTTCGCACTGATGGAAAGCTGGGTTATCATTCTGCTCATTTGTGGTATCTACCTGGCGCTGACACTGGCCATGGGTATCATTCCCGGTCTCAAGGTCTCCGACAGCGTCACGGGTTTTGTCGCCGGCGATCGCAGTATGAATCTGCTCATCCTCTACTTTGTGATGGGGGCATCTATCTTTTCATCCTTTGCATTTCTCGGCGGACCCGGATGGGCCTATTCGCGTGGAGCAGCTGCCCTATATATCATCGCCTACGGCACTACAGGAATGATCCCCATTTACTTTTTCGGACCCAAAGTGCGTCGGCTGGGCGAAAAATTTGGCTTTGTCACCCAGGCCGAAATCCTGCAAGATCGATTTAACAGCAAATCCCTTTCCGCATTGCTGGCCATCTTGAGCATCATTGTCTTCATCCCCTACTTAACGCTCCAAATGAAGGGGGCCGGATATGTGATTACGACCATCAGCGAGGGCCAAATTCCGCAGTGGCTCGGGGCGGGCATTGCCTACCTTGTCGTGCTGATGTACGTCTATTTCAGCGGGGTGATGGGCGTGGGCTGGACCAACACCTTTCAGGGAATATTCATGATGGTAATCGCTTGGTTTTTGGGATTATATCTGCCCTATAAGTTATTCGGAGGCGTAGGAGAAATGTTTACGCAAATTGCCCAGAGCGACCTATCAGCCATGTTGCAAGCACCGGGACTGAATGCCGCCGGCGAACCCTGGAGCTGGTGGGGCTATAGCTCAGCAGTAGTCGTTTCGGCCGTGGGATTTTCGGTATGGCCGCACCTATTTATGCGCGCCTTTGCCGCAGACAGCGACCGAACGATGAAACTCACGGCCGTCTTATATCCCACTTTCCAACTATTTTTGGTTCCCATTTTAATTATCGGATTTACAGCCATCCTGACCTATCCCGGAGTAACACCCGCCGACAGCATTTTACCGCACGTGCTCACTCAGCTGGAGCTACCGATCATCATCGTCGGGCTTGTGTGTGCCGGTACATTGGCCGCTTCGATGTCATCCGGTGATGCTATTCTTCACTCGGCCGCCTCTATTGGTGTGCGCGACGGACTTTCGCACATTTTGCCCGAACGGCTCCAAACTGACGAGAAGGAACGATACTTTATCAGAGCTTTGGTTATCATCATCAGCCTGGTCGCTTACTATTTTGCCGTCATTTCTGATATCGCCATCGTCACCCTTTTGCTGGGATCGTATGGCGGCGTTGCACAAATATTTCCACTCGTATTCTGCATGTTCTACTGGAAACGGGCCAACGGTTACGGGGCTCTTGCCGGCCTGATCGGCGGAGTCTCCACTACCATCTTTTTCCTCGTCTATCCCGAACTACGCCCATTTCCAATGCACGAAGGAATCTATGGACTGTTAGTAAATATCCCGCTTCTTGTAGGCATCAGCCTATCCACAAAACCGGAATCGCAAGAACGAATTGAACGGTACGCCAACGCATAATGAAGCAAACGCATACTCAACCGGATATCCCGATCGTTTTTGAGGATGAGCATCTGCTCCTCATACAAAAGCCGGCTAATGTACTTTCTCAGGAAGACCATACCGGCGACCCGGATGTGCTAAGCCTCTGCAAGCAATATCTATCCCGATCGCAAAACAATCCGTATTTGGGGCTGGTTCATCGGCTTGATCGTCCGGTGGGCGGACTCATGCTGCTGGCTAAAACATCGCAGGCTGCCAATGCGCTTTCGGAGCAGATACGTAATCGCACGATGCAGAAAACATACTGGGCAATCACTTCAGGTAATCCACCAGCAAATGGCGTGCTTAACCATCACCTACATAAAGATCGAGATAATAATATTGTGGATGTAGTGCCCGGCAATCAGAAAGAAGGGAAAGAGGCTATTCTGTCGTTTGCTAACCTGGAAACGGTGGATGATTTGCACCTGCTTTCGGTTCACCTGCAGACCGGTCGCCCACACCAGATACGCGTGCAGCTGTCGCATGAAGGATACCCCATTTGGGGCGATTACAAATATGGGCGCAATCAACCTGACGGCAGAGACATGGCATTACGTGCGGTGGAGCTTGTCTTTGAGCATCCCGTCCTGCAACAAGAGATGCGATTTGAGCTGGCGCCGCCCAATAGTGAACCGTGGTCACAATTTTCCATTGCTCAAAATTAGCTCATCTCTTTTAGCTATGTATTCGGTTCGAAATAGGTATTAAAATCACTACATTTTGCAGGTATGAAATCGAATCAGCTTAGCCAGATAGCTGCTTTTGTGGCTGTAAAATTTTATGGATTAACCCGCGAGGAGCAGTTTCAATCACTGTTTGACGATTCTATCATCTCCTTTTATGATCGGTTGGTTTCTTCTCTTCCCGCTCCCATCAGATACTATCACTTTTGGCTGAGGTTTGGGTGGATCCGCAAGTTTTACACCTGGTCGGAAGAGTTGTTGCTGCCCGGCGATTTACTGCATGTTATTGGGCGCAAGTGGTATATCCAGCGGATGGCACAAGAACTGGTAGATCATGATTATGAGCAGATGATTGTGCTTGGTGCGGGCTTTGATCATCTGGGACACTATTTTAGTCAACGGGACATTACTTGCGTTGAGTGCGATGCGCCTTACATGACCGAACTCAAACAAACCTTCTTGGATGAGCATTATCCCGATAGCAAACACCCGATCATTTTGGCGACTTACCTGCCCGGTGATCAGCTTGATACCATTTTTTCTGACGAGCAGCAGATCCATCCCGACAAAAAAACAATGATTATAGCCGAAGGTTTTTTCGATTATTTGGACAAAAAAACCGTCAGCAACTGCCTGCAACAAATCAATCGGTATTTTTCGCACAGTCCGGCATTGATAAGTACCCATTTTGCCCTGGATGAGCTTTCTGCTTTCCATCGCAGCGTGTTTCGGAGGAGTGTCCAAATAGTGGGAGAACGCTTGCAGTTTGAAACGGGGATGGATGGATTTCGCCAACTCCTCTCATCCTGCGGTTTTGAAATTAAACAACTGCATGATAGTCATGCAATTAGAGACATCCTTTGCGATAAAGTAGATACTACGTTATCCATACTTGATGGATTCTATATTTTTCGTGCAGAATAGGAAATATTTAGCCACCACAATTACTGTTTAATATAAAATATGAAAATTGGAACACTGCGGTTTATGAGAGTGTTAGATAACAGAAGCGAGCACCTCTAAACGCAAAAGAGTACTTACTGGTTCAGCAGAAAAGATTATGGGAAAACAGGAGCTAACGAAAGTTGAAGCCCTCAAGCTTATCGCTCCCGTTGTTGACGACGAAGCAACGAAGGAAGAACACAGGGCTTTTATGGATTTTATTGCTAATAATGCCGATGTACGGAATAAGTATGAGTCGATGAAGAATTTAAAATCTTTCATTGGCTCCCGCAGTAATCGCGTCAAGGCTCCTCCGTCTCTCCAGCAGTTTGTAAAAGAGGTTGGGAACCACTCCGAGGCAACCAAGGATGATGACGCTCCCATTTATGATCTCCCCACCGATGGCCCGGCCGGCCCAAACAGTGAGATTTCTTCCGGTTCTTCCACCTCTTCACAAACAACCATCCGCAAAACTATTACAGGCATAGCCGCCAGCTTACTACTCGCTGCTACGGCCTGGAGCTATGTTGTGTTTTGGGGATCTCAACCCGCCGAAAAATCAACATATAATATTGAGCAATTTGCTTATGAGCATTTTGTAAAACACAACGGAAAGTATGTAGAACCGACAATTGCCACCGCCAGCCTGGGGTCGGCTGAAATACAGATGGCTGACAATTATGATATGCCGATGACCATCCCATCTCTGAAAAATGCAGAATTTAAGGGGATTCTATACAGCGATTTTGTGCCCGATTTCAAAGCTCCCATGCTAGAATACCATCTGCCCTCCCAAGATCAGTACATTTATATCTTTGCCTTTAAACTGGATAAGTTAGAAGAGTTCGGACGACTCATGCGCTACAAAGAAGCGGTGGATCAATGCAACAAGCCCAAAGATTTTTATATCCGCAATGTGAACGACAAGCACGTCGTGTCCTGGAAATGGAATGATGTTTGGTACGCGGCTATCTCCAATCACGATGGAAACACATTAGCCTCTCTTGTGGAACCACTGCAATTTAATCCCGATAATAAGTAACTACCCTATAGCTGAATGCGGGCAGTAAGCATGGGCGTTACTTTGTGATTAATGCTTTTGGAATCGAGACGCACCGACACCTTAGAACGGTTATTAAACTCACGTATCGACGCTTTTGCACTCAGGATATTATAAACGATACTGCCCAATATCAGTGTTTCTCCAATCAATATTTTAGTATCGGTCAGCGATACTTTTTTGTTATCAACACCCAGAGCGTCGGCAAAATCATCTCCGAAAATTTCACGCGAAGCATCCACCATCAGGTAACCTCCCACGCCACGAACAAGCATCCCAAGCATACCGCGCTTGTAATCGTCACCGTAGAAATTCGCGGTCGAAGGTCCCACCAACAATCCATAGACGGTGAATCCGGCACCGATCTTTTCAACCGTGTTATTTTCGAACAGGTTAATCGCTCCCATTCCCACTCCCATAGGAGTTAAGGTATTCGAATAGCCAATACTTCGGGCTTTAGAAGCCGACTTAATATCTCCCTCTCCAAGCCTGACGGTTGTAGTATTATCGTCCTGTGCATGACTCTGAAATGGACTAATGAACAGTGCAAGTAAAAAACCGATTGATAATAGTTGTTTTTTCATAAGTGCCAAATATGAAAAGCTTTTGGGATAAATAAAATTATTTATTTGGAGTTTATCATTTTGAAAATAACTGCATGTATTACGGACTATTCCACATGTCAAGATAAGCTGTAGAAGAGCTGACCGTCATTCCAAGGCAGAGTTCAGCAGCCACAAAGAAATCTCAATAAACGACGTTTATCACTGATTGGAATCCTTTTCCGTTTTTTCGGATGACTCCTCTTCGCCATTGTGCTCTTCCAATCCGTGCGGATCAGTAAGATCACCTGACAGTTTTTTAGAGTTGTTGGCGCCCAGCTTGCGTAGCTTATCAGCCTGACCGATCAGATCTCCGCGTCCGGTTTTAAGGCGATTCATCGCCTGATCGTAACTCTCCTGCGACTGCCGAATCCGCATGCCAATCTCTTCGAGGCTTTCCACAAACAACACAAACTTATCGTAGAGCTTTCCGCCGCGCTCGGCAATCTTCTGCGCATTTTTATTCTGATATTCTTGCTTCCACACGCTGTCGATGGTAGCCAGTGTGGCCAGCAGCGTCGAGGGACTTACGATCACAATATTCTGCTCAAAAGCCTCGTAATACAGGTCATTGTCGTACTGCAACGCTACCCCAAAGGCCGATTCTATAGGCACAAACATCAGCACAAAATCGGGACTGTTGCCGCCGTAAAGCTGCTCATAATTTTTACTGCTGAGCTTCTTTACGTGCGTTCGCAGCGAACTGACATGCTCTTTGAGCGCCTGCTCCCGCTCGGCCTCCTCATCGGCCGAACTCATCTGCTCGTAAGCTTTCAAGGATACTTTAGAGTCGATCACCAGCCGCTTTTCGTCGGGTAATTTCACTACCACATCCGGCTGCAGACGACGTCCTTCGTCAGTGGTATGACTTTCCTGAATCTCATATTCCCGCTCTTCAGTAAGTCCCGACTTTTCGAGGATACGCTGCAAAATCACCTCTCCCCAACTGCCCTGCGTCTTGGTATCTCCTTTCAAGGCATTGGTCAAATCCTTGGCCTCTTTCGCCATCTGCTGATTCATCTCTTTCAGATGCTCGAGATGTTGCTTCAACGAACTGCGTCCCTCGATATCTTCTTTGTGGGTCTCCTCTACCTTCTTCTTGAACTCCTCCATCTTTTCGCCCAGCGGCTTCAACAGCTGGTCAAGCTTCTCTTTATTCTGCTTGGTAAACTTTTTGGATTTTTCCTCTAAAATCTTGTTCGCAAGATTCTCAAATTCATCCTTAAATTTTTCCTGCAGGTTCTCCATCTCCTCTTTCTGCTCGGCCAACCGCTCTTTGAGATTTCGATAATCGGCGTTGAGCTCGGCCAGCTGTTTTTCGGCTTCGTTTGCCCGCTTCTCGGCTTCCTCTTCATCCCTTTCGGTCTCTTCCAGATGTGCTGAAAGATTGTCGTTGCGTTCTTCGAGGCGTGACAATTGGCTCTGTCCCCGAAAGTGGGCGATGGCGTAGCCGGCGGCGATGCCGATCAGTATGAACAGTACGGATATGAATTCCATTTTTGTGTTTTAGGTTCTGGATTCTGGATGCTGGTCGCTGGTCCTCCTTCGCCAAGGCTACGGAGGATAAAATGCCAGATGGCCAATTTGTTACTCTGGATCTGTGGAACCACCCTCCGAAGCACGGCCTACGCAGCCCAAATGCTTCGGCGTAGTAGGCCTTTAGCGCAAGAGGGAATATCACAGTTCTGGCGTCCAGTTTCCAGTGTGGAGGTAAGATAATGTGGGAGGGTGACAGATGGTGTCAGACAATAACTAATCAGTTGTTAAATCTTCAATACTCCAACCTTCTCACGGCTGGCACAAGTTGCAAACTTGCCCCAGTGTCTGAGGATTATTTTTAAGCCTCAGCATCCTTTTCACCTATCCTATAGCTTACTTTTCTGAGGTCGATTTCCAACTTCACGGTTTTAAATCGGGGGTCCGGGGCGAATCGCGGGAAAGATCACAGTATGATAACTACTGATGTCAAAAAGCTACCCCTGTTTTTAAAGCTTTAGCCAGAACAAAATCTACGATTCCCCGGCCTGCCCTTCGAAGCCTTGGCGTAGTAGGGCACTCTTTTCGCTGTGCCCCGTCTATACGGTGGTCTATTTTTTGGTGACAAAAAATAGTCTCCACAATTCTCAGCCGGTGAGTTTTTTGTTCATTTTTTCCTCACTGAAAAATGAACAGTATAAAAGACCTCAACTGGTCCCTCCTTTTTAGAAATCCACACGGCGGCCGCAAGTTCCTAACCGGCAAAGCAGGAGTAACAATTACGGTCTGCAACAGAGCTACCGACCGAGATAAAACAATGAATGGTAAAACTATTACCTCCCTAGAGAGAAATAGGAAAACATCAGAAACTATAATCCCCACCGCGGCAACACCGCAGTGGGAGATTTCAGAGAAAAGAAAAACTATTCAGCCGGGGGTGTAATGGTACCGTTAATCACATGCACCACCCCATTTCGGGCCTCGAGATCAGTCAAAGTAACGGTAGCTGTTCCATTAATCGTAATCACCGAACCGGATCGTTCTACCGAAATTGGATCTCCGTGCCAAGTCGTAATCGTTTGACCGTCATGAAGATCATCGGACATCAGCTTTTCATTAATCACATAATATTTAAGCACCTCTGCCAGCTCGGCTTCGGTTGTGGGCCAATCGTTTACCCCGGGCACGTTGTCTTTGGGGACGAGAATCGTAAATTCAGCGTTCCTGTCATAAAGCGTCCCCGTCAATCGAGCCACAGCAAAAGCGTGGCGCATCGTTTTCAAATTCAGACGCTTGCCCATCAGTGTAAGCACATCCAAAAACGGATCCGGGAGCATAACACCAGCAACGGCAATGATAGCACCATTGGTACCGGTAATAACATTCGCACTAAAATCCGAATTGTTAAACTGGAACTCCTTTTCATTTCCTACCCACAGATATACCGAATCTCCCGACATTGTAGTCAGCGTCATGCGTGTGGTCGGACCGTAAATGCTGACATCCCGATCCAGCATATGATACTTCATAATGCGACTCCATTGCTCATCGGTAAGTGCCATACCAAGCTGTGTTTCCAAAACATCAATGGCTAAATCGGGCGAAGCCAGCAATGTAATGTCATCCTGTGTATTCAACGTATTCAGTAATCCCGCAGCCTCGAGACGCCCGGTAAAGTTACGGTAGGCGTACCGCTTGCTGATATTTTGGGATACTGTGCCATAGGCATCCGGCAACAGAAGGGTATCAATAATGTGTATTCGTCCATTATCGGCTTCGATATTCGTGGTTACAAACCGGGCATTGCCGTTAACAAGGTTCCCATTGGATTGACCAATCTCAATAAACAATTGATCGCCCTGGGCCGAGGTGATGGCTTCCTGTTTGATCTCATTGATCACATTATAGTTGCCCATATACACATGGTATTTCAGGATATCCGTGTGTTGTTCGGTTGTCAGTGATTCCAGATATCCATCCGGCAGCTGATTCAAGGCTGCATCGCCGGGCGCAAAAATTGTGAGCGGCCCGGCAGAAGCAAGCAGGTCGGCAAGGTCAGTGCCCGTGATCATCTCTTCAAACGCTTGCAGATTGGAGTTCGACTGAATCATATCGAGCACAGTCGTTTCCGGCTCCGATCCCGTACCACCGCTGTTATCTTTATCACAGCTGGTCAGTAGAACGGCAAGGACTACCATTCGACATGCGTTGCCCCAATAATTGGTAAAAATTAGTGATTTCATGGCTATATAAATGAACGTTAGGTGATAATGACAGAAAGGCTGTCATTGTCTTGAATTTGGATACAAACGGATCCGAGTTTGGCCTTTTGAACAGCGGAGAGTCCTCTCTTGAAGTTTGTCCAAACTTTATATTATCACTTTTCTACATCAGAACAAATAGGTAGTCAATAGCTGATGAAAATATTTTTTCTAAGGATCCAGTTGCAACACCTGCCGCTAATTTTGGGGGCCAGGGCCGGTTCCGAAAGTTTTCGGGATAAGATTCCCGGCAGCCATTACGGGTGAGCAGCAATGCGACGAGTGAAGGAATAACTGCCACAACAAAAGTCTTGTGATGACTACTCAGAAAAAATTATGCGGGCAGTGAGGGAATCGAATCAATAACGTCGAAGTTCTCGAGTCCCATCCACAACAGAAACAAAGCGTAGCATACAATAAGTACCACCGACTCACTGCGTCCCAGAATCATATCGGTACGCATAAAGCTAAACAGCAGCAAGGTGCCCAGCGTGAGTGCGCCCATCAGCGGGGCGGCAACTGTAAAATTGATAACGGCTGTACCTGCGATAAGCACTCCGACCGGAATACAAACCAGCAGATCAAAAATATTGCTGCCCAACACATTGGCCATCGACGTAACGGCATCTCCTTTCCGAGCTTTCTGGATACTCACAAAGGCATCGGGAATGCTGGTTCCCGCCGCCACCACCGAGATGCCCCACAAGAATAACGGCGTGCCCAGGATATCCCCAAATTTAATAGCCGACTGTACCAGAAGCTCTACCCCGATTAAAATAACAACCAAGCTTGCCCCCAGCATGCCCCAATGTTTTAAGGGATTGATCTCACTGGCATCAATTTCTGATTCGTAATCCATTGTATCCTGATACTGGATAAAAATATAAAACCCATACAACAGCAGCGGCAACAGCGCCAACAGGCGATCCATTTCGCCGAGGATAATGCCCTCTCCATCGGCAATGGGATTGAAGATTGCCGCAAACGAAAAGGTGATAATCAATACGGCAACAGAAATAATGTAAAATTGGGCCTCTTTATATACTAAATCCCGATTGGACTTAAGTGGATCCTTGGCCACCAGTCCGGCAGCAGCGGGGATAATCAGGATATTAAAAATGGCCGATCCCACAATTGCGGCAACGCCCAGATCAAACTCACCGTGCAGCAGGGTCGAAAGTACGACCGTGGACAGTTCGGGAAAGCTGGAACCGATAGCTACAACCAGCGCGCCCTGAACGATATCGGGCAGCTCGTAATAAGTTGAGAGTCCTTCGCTGGCATGCTCAAGCCAGCTGCTCCCCTTCCAGAGAATACCCGTGGCAATAATGGCAACAGCGGTCCAAATCAACAGTGAAATAATCATGGGCTGAATTTAATTTGGGAAAATCGAATATCAATAAATGAAGAATATCCCGATCAAGAAAGCAAACAGATCCATTGAATTTTAGTACGGTAATATCTAATATCATTCTTTAAACAGAAGAATCTCCAACCTTCAAGACAATATTGATATGCAGCACCGCAACTGGCAGTGTCCAAAGTGTAACAGTCGCAATTTCGAAACGGGACAAGTTTCGGGCACGGGCGGCTTTTTCTCGAAGTTTTTTAATATCCAAAATCAAAAGTTTACTACTCTCACTTGTACAAAATGCCAATACACTGAGATGTACAAAACAGAATCCAGCACGCTGGAAAATGTGTTGGATTTCTTTGGCAATTAACTCACAAACCATGGTACGATGACCGACGACTACACCGTTCCAGAACAAACCCGTATCGGGCATATCCATCTAAAAGTTTCTGATCTCCAGCGGTCGCTCGACTTCTACTGCGATCTGCTTGGTTTTGAAGTCACTACCACTTATGGCGACCAAGCGGCTTTTATCTCGGCTGGGGGCTATCATCACCATATTGGACTCAATACCTGGAATAGTAAAGGCGGACCCCCTGCTCCCAAAAACAGTGCCGGGCTTTTTCACACCGCCATTCTCTACCCTACCCGCAAGGAGTTGGCTCGCATTCTACAACGATTGATGGATGCGGACTATCCGCTTACGGGTGCCAGTGATCATGGTGTCTCGGAGGCAATTTATCTGGATGATCCTGACGGTAACGGTGTGGAACTGTATTGGGATCGCCCTAAGAATGAATGGCCGTATCACGACGATGGCTCACTGAATATGTACACGCGTCCGCTGGATATTGAGGATCTGTTGCAAGAACTCTCGTGATTGCTTATTACCCGTCTCATTGAGATTCTTTCTAACCATCATTTCTGGTTGCCTTTCCACGGGATTGCTTCGCTCCGACGAAGTAATCCCATTAATTATACTTTCAACTGTTTCACTAAAATTGGTTCGACTCTACAAAGCCGCGCAATGAATGATTTGCCCTATTTTTTGTTTATCTTCATGACAGCAAAATTCAAAAATATATATTCCTATGAAGATAGAAATCTGGTCCGACGTGATGTGCCCGTTTTGCTACATCGGAAAGCGTCGCTTTGAGCAAGCTCTGGAACAATTTGAATATGCCGATCGCATCGATATCGAATGGCGAAGTTTTCAACTTAATCCCGATATGGAAACCGACCTCGATGCCAGTATTCACGAGTACCTGGCAGACTCCAAGGGATGGTCGCTGGAGCAAGCCCGGCAGATGAATCAGCGCGTAACCGATATGGCAGCAGAGATGGGGCTGGAGTATAATATGGATCAGGCGGTGGTTGCCAATTCGTTTAACGCACACCGGCTCATCCAGTTTGCCAAAACCAACAATAAAGGCGACGAAGCCGAAGAAGCACTCTTTCGGGCCTATTTTACGGCGGGCAAAAACATGGATGATCTCGATACCCTGGTAGCAATTGCCCAAGATATCGGACTTGATGGGGATGATACGCGGGCCGTGTTGGAAAGCAATCAGTTTGCCAATGCTGTAAAGCACGATATCCAAACCGCCAAAGGGATGAATATCCGCGGCGTGCCTTTCTTTTTATTTGATCGAAAGTATGGAGTATCGGGCGCACAAGAGACACAGACATTCCTGAAGGCCCTTCAACAGTCGTGGAATGAGTGGCTCGAGGAACAGCAACAGGTTGAAGATGCCGAAATTGAAGGCCTGGTCTATGCTCCCGAGGACGACTGATCATTTTGTCGTAGATCTGCACGAAGTAAATCCCTCCTGAAATGATTTAAACATACTTTTTCGGGACCGTTTGGAAAAATAGCCAGATTAATGATAGCTTTGGAAAAATCATCCAAAGGCTAAAACATAGTTATCATGCGGATCAGTACTCATCTAACGGTCGCCATCCTGATGTGTAGCATGGGTCTCTCCTTCTCCTGTACCGACTTCCCCACGGACGGAGAACAAAACGGTGAACTAACGGAACAGATCCTATTCAACAGTAACCGAACAGCGGAAGGTGATCCCGGAGATATTGAAAAGCTGGAGATCTTTCGGATGAATCCCGATGGTTCGGGTATTACCCAAGTGACCCAGCGGCGGTCGGAGAATGAATCGCATTTTGTGCCGAGTGTATCCCCTGACGGATCCCAAATTGCCTTTGTCGTCAGCCAACGATACGAAAACCAGGAGAACGTCAATCATATCTATACCGCAAATATCGACGGCACAGAAATGACGCAGGTAACGCCCGACAGCATGAGCTGGAATATCAATCCCACCTGGGCGCCGGATACAAACCGCATTGCGTATGCCAGCAGATATAACGACACCCGAAACATTTACACGATTGGAGCAGACGGCACAGATCTGAAACAAATTACACAAAGTGCTACTAATGAATACGGCCCAGCATGGTCGCCGGACGGTTCTTCGATTGCATTTAACAGCGATCGCGATGGAGACTATGACATTTACATCCGTAATCTGGAACAGCAACAGGTTACACAAATAACCGATACAGACGGGACGGACCAGTTCCCGCGTTTTTCTCCCAATGGAGAGCAAATCCTTTTCAACAGTCCTCGAGATGGCGATTTTGAAATCTACATTGCCAATCGGGATGGATCGGAACTGCGGCAGATAACTGACAATACAGTACGTGATATTTCCCTGAGTTGGGCACCCGACGGATCGGCAATAAGTTTCACGACAACTCGTGATGGAAATCGTGAAATTTATAAACGTGATATTGTCTTTGAGGATAGTGAAGCAGTAAACCTAACCAACAGACCCAATGCTGCCGACTGGGATTCGCACTGGAATATGGTTGACATTCCCAATGAGTGATTTCTGTTATCTTCGACTGTGGCTCGGGGATCTGAAAATAATGCACACTCATTAATTAAATTATGAAAAAAGATGCTCAGGGGCGTTGACTCAAAGCCAGATTTTTCATAAATCTAACTGAAAAGAAATTGTCTGCACGAAGGTTTCAGTATGACTCAATTCCCAAATTTTTCTACAGCTATCATGGCGTTGTTCATGACGGGCTGGATGGTGCAAGCCGCTGCTGCAAATCCCTGTATGGATAGCAAACGGTACACTAATACCCTCTCCATAACAACAAATCAGCTGATTTCAGATCCTGATTCCATGCACTGGTCCGTTGATGTAAGCAACGATTTGTCTTCGCTGGTCGCTGCTCTCAAAGAAGAGGGATTTGTTATTGAAAGACTGCTGTCTGATCCCCGGTTTGAGCTTTATGACGGCATTGCCGAACGGTTTCGCAAATCCGCAGAACGGAAATCGCAGTCGCTGGAATACTACAAGGAGATTTTAGGGTTCGAGATCAAATCGCAGCGGATTCGGGAGTTCATTACCAATCATAACGAGCAGCTCCAAAAAGCATCCGAAAAATACGGGATCTCCAAATATGTAATTGCCGCCATCATCGGCATCGAATCGGATTTTGGGCAGAATATCGGCAGTCATAATCCCTTTAACGTATATGTGTCGATGTATGTGGAGGATTATCGCCGCGACTTTGCCAAAGCTCAGCTCAAAGAACTGCTGAAATTTGTGGAACGCCACAATATTGATGTCTTTGAGTTAAAATCCAGCTATGCCGGAGCGATGGCCTACGCACAGTTCATCCCCTATTCGCTGAACAAATGGTTTGTGGGTAAAGACATCTTTGATATGAATAATAATATCATGTCGGTGGCTAACTACCTGGCCCATTTTAAAGCCCGGAACAACGACATCGAAATGGCCGTACTGCGATACAATCCCAGCAGTCTTTACACACAGGCCGTGCTAGATCTTGCAGCACTGGCCGAACAGCACTTTACTTCGCAATAGTGTACTTTGCTCTTCTTCTAATCTGCCTTACATTACATTTTTTGAATCCAACTATTCGGTTCCGTGCGATTTCGATTATTTAGCATAGCGGTCATCGCAGCTATTATTGGGGGAGTATATTACGCCTATCCCAACAAAGTTGCCTCATTTTTGGGTACAGCAACGGGGCGCATTCCCTGCCAGGAACCACTCACCTATCGCATCGGTACCATCGATTCTGGTTTTGATGTTACAAAGGATGAACTTAAAGCCATTATGCAGCAGGTAGAATTGATTTGGGAGGAGCCGATGAACCAACAGCTTTTGCAATATCACGAAGATGGCAGTGTGGCAATTCATCTCATATACACCGAAGAACAACAGCGGACCGAAGAGCAAAAAAAATTTACTGAGCGGATTGAAACAATTAAACAGCAAGTCTCAGCAATGAGACAAACGTATGAACGACTTACGGCTAGCTATAAGAAACGATCCCAAGATTATAAAGAGAGCCTTTCGGAATACAATCAGGCGGTCAGTGAATACAATGCCTATGTCGAAAAGTGGCGATCAAAAGGTGGGCTGCCCCAAGATAAAAAACCAACGATTGATCGCATGCTGCGAAAAAATGAGCAGTTGGAGCGCATTGTTGATCGCAAACAAAAAAATATGGAATCGGTACGTAAGCGAGCCAATGCAAAGTCGGAGCAACTGAATGACCTCGTCGGTCGGCAAAATGATCTGATCAACGAGTATAACCGCCGCTTTGGGAATGCGCGCAAATTTAATCAGGGACACTACATCCAGCAAGGTCTGGACAAGCGGATCAACATTTATCAGTTTGGCAACCGCGCTGAACTCAAAACGGTGCTGGCACATGAAACGGGTCACGCCCTTGGGCTCGGTCATGTCGGGAATCCCAAATCAGTGATGAACTCCACCATGAGAGAACAGGACATCTTTAACCTTTCGCTTAGCCAGCAAGATATCAGCGCCATGAAGCAGCGATGCGGAAAATAGTCTGCGAGTTTTGCCTTTCAGAAATACAAAGTGTATATAACAATCTTCCAATTTTCACGTAATAAAAGAGAGCGATTAAATTTCAAGACAGACTAATCATCACTGTTATGAAACATTTCAGCCTAGCATTTCTATTGTCATTATTTATTATTTCACCGCTAGATAGCAAGGCCCAAGATTCGACGAATGTCGATTCTGCTTTCATCAAAAAAATGGATAATGCCTGGTCAGAAGTCAGGCAAGCTTTTTCCCACAAACAAATTGATCAAGACAGCCTGCAAAAACAATATGCGGATGAGTTTTTTGAATACTATCTCAAACATCCAGATACCCAAGCGGGAAAGAAAGCCATTCGCGGCGCTTTTTCGATGTGGGGCAATACCGGATCGGTAGAAAAAGCCAACACAGCAATGCAGCATATTAGCTATGATTCAGATCTGTGGAACCATATCATCAGAAGTACCAGTAATAGCTATTATCGTAATAAAGAAAAGAGCTGGAAAGAAGATTTTCTGCCAACAATCAAAGAGCTGAAGACCAAAATCACCAATCCAGCAGGAAAATCACAAATCTTGCTACAACTTGCCGACCACCATGAGGATGAAGGACAAACAGAACAAGCCAAAGACTACTATCAACAGATTGTATCTATTGAGGCCAGTGATTTTTTTGTACAAAAAGCCAAGGGATATTTGCACGAAATCAATAATCTTGGCGTAGGCATGCAAGCTCCGGACTTTACCGCTCAATCTCTGGAAGGTAATGAAGTTTCGCTATCTGAAATGGATGACAAAGTGGTTCTGCTGGCATTCTGGGCGACATGGTGTGGTCCCTGCAAGCCTGAAATCCCCCATCTTAAAAATCTCAATGACACCTTTTCTGAAGATCAACTGCAAATCATTGGCATAGCACTGGATCAACAAACAGATACATTGAAGAAATTTATTGATGATAAAAAATTAGACTGGCCCCAAATTCAACAGCAAAAAAAGTGGAAAGGTGAAATCGCCCAATTGTATAACGCGAATCGGATTCCACGTTCTTTTATTATCAATGAAAATGGAGAAATTGTAGCCAAAGATCTACGCGGCGATGACCTTGAAAATAAGGTATCAGCAGTAATAAACGGTAAAGCACAAAACGAAGATAAAACAAAGTAATCTTCTATTGGGGTTTTCGGCTGGGAATATTACTTTACTCATTGATATCATGTGACACCGTAGTTGTAACCACTAATCAATGAGAGGTACTATTATGGCTCAACGACGCATAGCACCGGGAGAAGTCATCAACTTATACTCGCTGGACGATGATATGCCCGAGGATGCCACCCTGGCCCTGATGAAAACGTCCGATATGGAGGCCATCCGGATGGTATTACCCAAAGGCAAAGAAATTACCCGCCACAGCGTGGACGGTGAGGTGTCGATACAGTGCCTGGAGGGCAAAACAGAGCTTGAGCTGGAGGAAGGTACACACCAGCTTACAGAAGGCGACTGGCTATATCTGAGCCGGCACCAGCCCCACTCCCTGCGCGTGCTCGAAGATACCGTATTGCTGGTTACCATCCTGTTTGTTGGTAGCTCTTATGAGGAAGAATAGGACCATCCATTCTTTGGGAGAACCTGCTAATAAAATCAAGATAAACAGACACCATCTTTCGCAGGAATAAACAGAATCACTATCTTGGTGGGCATCTGATTTTGAACCAAATTTTCTGCGATGGACCCCGTAACCCACGGACTCATTGGCGCCACAGCTACACAGTCAACTGCTTTCACTGACTCCAATTTCCATCGCCCTGCCGCTATTGTAGGCCTTCTTTCAGCCATGGCCGCCGATCTGGATGTATTCATCAGCGATGCTAATGATCCCCTGCTCAATCTGGAGATACACCGGCAATTTTCGCATTCACTTATTTTTATTCCCGTTGGTGCATTTATCGTCGCGGCACTGCTCTGGTGGTTCATGCGCAGCAGGCTATCCTTTAAACAGCTCTATACATTTAGCCTGATCGGTTATGCCACAGCCGGCCTTACAGACACCTTTACCAGCTATGGCACAAAACTACTCTGGCCTTTTCTGGATGAGCGATTTTCCTGGAACATCATTTCTGTATTCGACCCTCTCTTTTCGCTCGGTATCATTCTGGCCGCAGGCTTTGCATTCTACTATCGGAGTTCCAAAATAGCGTGGCTGGGCTGTGGATGGATGCTACTCTATTTTCTCTTTGGATTCATCCAGCACGAACGGGCAGAAACCGTGGCGCAACAACTTGCCGACAAGCGGAACCACCAGATTGAGCGAGTAGTCGCCAAACCGACCATCGCCAATACACTGCTGTGGAGCACCCGCTACGAAACCAACGATACGCTTTATGCCGATGGCGTGCAGCTCACGCCTTTTGCTGATCCGGTTATTTATGAAGGACAGTCAGCACCACTTTTGCAATGGGAAAAACAGTATCAAAAATACTATAGCAGCGTACTTTATAAGGATATTCAACGCTTTGATCAGCTTTCCGAGGGATATCTTATTCGCCATCCCGATAACCAAAACATAATTGGAGATGGACGATACGCCATGCTGCCTACGAAAATGAGTCCTTTATGGGGCATCAAAATTGATACATCTCAAACAGATCAGCACGTATCGTTTCATACGTTTCGCAATTCTACACCCCAAATGAGATCAACATTCTTACAAATGATTTTTGGTCAGCCTTTGGAGACTAAATCAAAATGAACGACATAAATTATTGGGGAATCAATCCAAAGGGCCTTATTTTGGGGATTCACTTTTTCCCATCTATTATTTTTCTCATTGATGTTTAATCTCGGTACCTATCAAACGCTCAACGTAGCTCGAATTACTGATTTTGGCTATTTCCTGCAGAATACATCCACCAAAACTGATGACGAAGTACTATTGCCCACCAAATTAGCTGACCGCGAGCTCCAAAAAGGAGAAAATGTCCGTGTTTTTATCTTTAAGGATGGCGAAGAGCGCATCACGGCTACCATGGAGGATCCCGACATCACCCTGAATAGCATTGCATTTTTACGGGTGAAAGATGCTAATAATTTTGGGGCCTATCTCGACTGGGGACTCGACAAAGACCTCTTTGTGCCGCACCGAGAGCAGATCGACACCATGCGTCGCGATCAGTCTTACCTGGTATATATGTATCTGGATGAAAAAACCAACCGGTTGGCGGCTTCGGCTAAGCTCGATCGCTTTATGGAAACCGAAAATATCTCCGTTGAGGAAGGCGAAGAAGTTGATCTATGGATCTGGAAGAAAACTGATCTCGGCTACAAAGTAATCATCAATGAAACACATGAGGGACTCATTTATCACAACGAGTTCTACGAAGATGTGCACTATGGCGATCAAACCACGGGGTGGATCAAGCAGATTCGACCGGATGACAAGATTGATGTGACCCTGCGCCCTATCGGCTACCAAAAAGTAGAACCCAATGCCCAATTTATCCTCAAACGCCTAAAACAGAAAGGTGGCTACCTGGATCTGCATGACAAAAGCGATCCCGATGAGATTCACAACCGGCTGGAAATGAGCAAAAAGACGTTCAAAAAAGCAATCGGGCGGCTGTATAAAGAAGAGCTCATCCGCATTGAAGATGACGGTATTTATCTGCGGGATTAATCCACTTCTTCACCTTTTCTAAAAGTTCGGGAACAAGAACGGTAGAAAATCTATAAGAAAAGTTGTTTCAACTAAACAACTTTTCGGAGGTTTTATGATCGACCGTTTCTTTAATCTGCTAACCGCTTATCTAGAATTAGGGATTGATTTCTTGGCTTCATATCTGATGACAATCGAAGGAATAATCGCTCTTATGTTCGGACTCTTTCTGATGGGACTGGTCTCGAAAATAAGATCGCACTAACAACTATCCGGTCACTAAAACAAGTTTTTACGAAGACCGCAGGAGTCAAAATTACTCGGTTAAAGAAAGGCTGTATTCTTCGTATTAGTCAATTAGTACTACATTTCTCTATGTGAAGGGGAAACACTATAAAATACATTAATTAAATAGCCATAAATAGTTGATATGAATATAATTACATAATCCCATTGAATATATTATTTAACTCACTATCCAAATATCATCTTAATTTTATCTTCAATAAAATCAATAACTTATAGAAATTATCTAGATTTGATGAGTTTTGGGGCAACTTTGCCATTCTAAAATGCTGATTTCGGAATATCTCCCAAAAATAAAAAGAGCACCAAGCTCTCCCCTGCCCTTCATCTTTTTTAAGACTCAGTGCAGTAAATTGCTTGATGCTCGTACTGTAATTCAGGATCCAATCCCGAATTAAAAACCTATCTACTTCTTCGTTGGATTAGTCTTTGCTTCTTCTTTTCTCGCGCTAGAAGAATGACCTGATCTTTTGGTGTCGGCTTTTTTAGCCTTCTTACCTGTTTTGGGATCCATAAGAACCTCTCATTAAATTTGTTGCCTCAATTCCATATGGAATTGAGAAAGCGCTTAATCGATCTTTCGAAGAATTCAGCACTCAGAGATAATGTCGCAAATTGCGGTGGTTTTCGTCATCAGTAAAAGCCGTGGCTTTCTGTAGGACACTCCCTTACAACTTACACCCTGCCCCGAATGCAAGGTCGAATATCATCATTATACAGTTTTCGCAGCTTCTTGTGTGTCTGCTCTGGAAATGGATCTAATTCGGAAGCCGCCGTATTACTTTTCACTTGTTGCCGGGATGAGGCTCCGGGAATAACCGTTGTAACTTCGGGATGGTCCAAGACCCAGCGCAGTGCCGCCTGCGGCATGGGGATATCAGGCAGGAATTCCCTTACCTTCTCAGAAAGTTCAATCCCCTTTTTAAACGGCAGCCCCGAAAATGTTTCACCCACATTAAAGGCTTCTCCATCGGCATTGAAATTGCGATGGTCATCCTCGTCAAAAGTCGTGGACTCGTCAAATTTGCCGGTCAGCAAGCCGCTTGCCAGCGGAACCCGCACAATAATTTCTACATCATTTGCCTTGGCCTTGGCAAAAAGCTCATCCGCCGTATGCTGACGAAAAATATTAAAAATCACCTGCAGCGACGCCAGACCATCATATTCCAGGCATATCAGTCCCTCTTCAATTGTTTCTACACTGGCGCCCCAGTGTTTGATGAGTCCTTGATCGCGCACCCTTTCCAAGTGCTTAAAAACTTTACCCGAAGCCATCTGTTCTTTGGGAATACAGTGCAGCTGCTCAAGAAAAAGCTGAGATACATTCAGGCGTTCCAGCGAATCTTCGACATGCTTTTTGATGCTATCATAGGTAAAATTCACCGGCCAACCATTGGCGCCATCTTCGCGGCGACCGAGTTTCGTTGCTATATAAATTTCCTTATCCGTGGTATCCAAAAATTGGCCAATCAAAGATTCTGATCTTCCGCCGCCGTAAATATCAGCCGTATCAATAATATTACCGCCCTCCTCTGTATAGGTTTGTAATATAGCCATCGACTCTTCTTCGGAGACACGCCCCCACTCCGTACCGCCAAGCTGCCACGTTCCCAATCCCACTTCGGCAATTTCGGTTCCCTGGAATAATCTAAACTGCATATTTTATAAATTTGAAATTAAATACCATTTAATGATGACTTACGTCAAAAAATTCAGAGTGCCAGCATTACCGCATATCCCACGGCCATTGCAAGCAATGTCGAAAGCAACGTCCCGATGAGTACATACTCCGCAAAGGTGCGGCTCTTAAAATCCTGGAAACGGGCCACGCCTTTGGCTGCTAAAATAAATCCGATTGCCGTATATTGCCCTAACAACACAAATACAAAGACGAAAATGCGCTCCAGCAGACCAATGAGTCGCCCGGTGTTGTACTCTCCCTGATCAACTTCGCCCTCCTCGCTGCCTAATGATTCCAGTCCCATCAGCTGCAACACATATCGAAGCAAGATATTCATTTCGTTAAGTACTAGTAGCAGTCCAAATGAAATAATTTGAACATCCAATACTGTACTCATTTCGATATGTCCGTTGGGCAGCATTATCCCGTCTATAAAATTAAGAAGATATTTCCCTAAACCACCTGTAGTCAAATTAGTGATCGGGCTACAAAGCAAACCTATGGCAACGATATGGACAACCATCACTAAACCTCGATACTTATCGGGTCCACCTACTCCGTTCTCTAGCAGACGCATCAGAAATACAGATCCAACAAAGTAGATCAAAAGCAGAATCCAACCGGCATTAATCTGTAAAAATGGAAGTGCAAGCAATGGAATACCGCCGATAATCAGCAAGTCCTTCCAGCTCAACGCATCATCTTTTAAAATCAGCCGCAGCCGTGCCAGCAGGATAAGATTCAGAATGCTTAAAAAAATAGCGTATTTCATCGCTTATAACTCCAACCTTTGATTGATAATAGTTGCCATATTCTGGCTCAGATCTTTAATAACATCCAGCGAACCGGCATTTTTATTCTTATAAAAGGCCTGCTGAGAGATTTCCAGCTCCTCACTTATCGCCTTGTAATCATAGCCTTCTTGCAGCATATATAAAATTTGCAGGCGGTTTTTGTTCCACCCCCGCAATTGCTGCGACAACAGTTGCAAACTGTTATTAATCAAATTGACCGAAGGCAACTCCTCATTCGTAACAGCAATATGAAAAAGGAACCCACTTTCTTTGAGGATTTCAATGCCCTTGCGTGCCGCATGAAATGCCGGCCCGTCCATCCCAATAGCCTGCTCGGTGTTGATGGACGTATCAATAGTCCCCACTCCCAGCGAAAAACGAACTGCTATCGGATGCAGCTCCGCCAGAATTTTAAGGATATCTATACAAATACCGTCGGCATTGTCATACACTGCCTGGAATTCATCACCCAGCGTAATGGTATATGGGGATACCAGTGCCGGGTTTTGATCATTGAGTTCACCCAAAAGCGCTGATAAGCTATTCTGAAGCTCCTCACGCTCACCTGCCGACAACGCCTGAGAGTCTTCAATATCCGCTATAAGTACAATTGACTGTTCCATAATCACTGAGTTTTCTATATTTAACTATTTTGGTTTAAAAAATCAACATTTAACCATATTGGTTTAATAACTCTATTTTCACCCTATCTGGTTTAAATCGGCTGATGTTAGCTGAATTTCACATTCTCTTTTCTCTGTAAAGGTTGCTATTTTAGGATTCGATCATAAATCACACAGCATTTTATAACAGGCATCACGGCTTATGAGTAATTCCGGATTTCCAAAAAGTATCACTCGTATTCTCCTTCCCGTTCTTATCATCATTGTACTGGCAGGGGTCTTTTCTGACTGGATTATCGAATGGCTCTGGCTCGAGAATCTGGGCTACGATCAGGTATTTTGGACCATCAAAATAACACAATCACTGCTGCTGATTGGCGCACTTATTGTTGCGTTGCTGTATGTTATCCCCAATATGAGAATTCTGGGTAATCGCTTCAGCACCATGAATTTTGGGCAGTCGCCACTGGCACAGCTCAAACTCCACGAAATTAGCAGTAAGAAAATTAAGAGCGTTTTTTACGGACTAGGGGTATTCATCAGCGGCTTCTTTTCACTGGCCTTTTTTATGCGCTGGGATACCTACTTTCGGTTCCACTGGAATGAGACCTTCGGGCAGGTCGATCCCATTTTTGGACACGATATCGGCTTTTATCTGTTCCGACTGCCGTTTTTTGAGCTCATCCAAAACAGCCTTACCTCCCTGGTATTTTTTATCACTCTGGCCACCATCATTTTATATATCTATTCCGGGGCCCTTTCGTTGCGATCAAAAGAAGTTGTAGCATCCAGCGGCATTAAAAAACATATCAGCATTAACGTCGGTATTTGGCTGTTGCTGCTCTCCTGGGGCTACTATCTGGAACGCTACAACCTGCTGAACAATCCGAATGGTGCGATCTATGGCGCTGGATACATCGATCTAAATATACGCCTTCCGATAATCTGGATTTTATGCATCCTCTGCTTGGGGCTTGCCCTATTCTCGTTCTTTCAGATCTATAAGAGCAAGTTCAAGTGGTTGCTCATCGGTGGTGTAGCTACGATTTTGATCGGCGGCATCGGCAACGGACTACTCCCGGGCATGGTCCAGCAATTTGTGGTACAACCCAGCGAGCTGCAGCTCGAAAAACCGTATATCGAAAACGGCATTGAACAAACGCGTCGAGCGTATGCGCTGGACAGTATGGAAACGCAGCCGTACAGTGCACAACTGCCACAGCAGATGGACTGGTCAACAGTGCAAGAAAATGAGCAAACCATCGAAAATATTCGTCTCTGGGATCCCCGGCTTTTGATCCAAACCTACCGACAACTGCAGGAAATTCGACTCTACTACCAGTTTTACAATGTGGATGTTGATCGCTACCAAACCGACGAAGGCTACATGCAGATGATGGTATCGGCCCGTGAGCTGTCGGAAGAATTGCCTGAACAAGCCAACACCTGGGTCAACAAGCGCCTGCAATATACGCACGGCTATGGATTGGTGATGAGCCCCGTAGCACAAGAAGGTGCGCAGGGCGATCCGCGGCTGGCTATCAAAGATATTCCGCCGGTCAGCGATATGGGACTCAACGTAGATCAGCCGGCTATTTATTACGGCGAACACAACTCAGATTACAAGATCGTCAACACCAACGTCCGGGAACTCGACTATCCGCGCGGCGACGAAAACGTTTATACCAATTATCAAGGCAGTAGCGGCGTGGGCATTGGCAATTTCTTTTCCAAGCTGCTGTTCGCATGGAATTTTGGGGATATCAACATCTTGCTGACCGATTATATTAATGATGACAGTAAGATCATCTTCTGGAAGAAAACTCAGCAGCGCGTTAAGAAAATTGCCCCCTTCCTTCGATTGGAAGACGATCCCTACCTTGTGCTGGAAAATGGTAAACTATACTGGATGCAGGATGCCTACACTACATCTCCGGACTATCCGTATTCCGAACCCTACAATGGACAATACAATTACATCCGGAACTCTGTTAAAGTGGTCGTAGATGCATACAACGGTTCTGTTGATTTTTACGTATCGGATGAAAACGATCCTGTGCTAAATATTTATCGGGATATTTTTCCCGATATGTTCCAGCCCATGGATCAAATGCCGGGAAATCTCAGACAGCACGTTCGCTACCCGATCCATTATTTTAAAGCGCAGATCGAGAAGTTCAACGAATATCACATGACCGATCCGCAGGTCTTTTACAACAACGAGGATCTGTGGACGCGCCCCAATGAAAAGTACGGCGGACAATCCATCAAAATGGAACCGTACTACGTGCTTACAAAGCTACCCGGACAAGAGGAATTGCAATACCTGCTGATCAGTCCGCTTACCCCTAACAACCGTGACAATATGATTGGCTGGATGGCAGCCAATTCCGACTATCCCAACTATGGTGAAGTGTCGGTGTATCAGCTGCCGAAGGAACGACTGATTTTAGGTCCGGCACAGATTGAGGCGCGTATCGATCAGGATACTGAAATTTCGCGCCAGCTGGCACTCTGGGATCAGCGCGGATCTCGCGTAATCCGGGGTAATTTGATGGTCATTCCCATCGAAGATTCGTTCATTTATGTAGAACCGGTATTCCTTATTGCCGAAGGGGTCGATATCCCCCAGCTGCAGCGCGTGATTGCTACTTCGGGCGATAAAATTGCGATGCAGCCAACGCTCTGGGAGTCTATTGAGGCACTGTATGGACAAGAGGGGCAACGAATTGCCTCTGCTGAGATCGACACTGCCACAGCCGTACCTCCCCGACCGCAGCAGCCTGCATCTGTGCAGAATTCAGCACAATTCTCAGAGGTGCAAAATCTGTGGAGTGAAGCTAATCAGGCATTAAAAAATAACGACTGGGAAACGTTTGGCCAGAAAATGAAAGAAATTGAAGAACTGCTTAATCAGGATAATTAAAATGGCATTATTCCTCTAATTCAAACTGGAGGGTAAACTTGGTGCCCAAGTCATTACGGAAAAATTCAGATTTACCCTCCAACTGTTTAGATAACGTACGGATGAGTTTAAGCCCCAGTGATGTGGGATTTTCCAGACTCACATCTTCCGAAATACCTTGACCATTATCCTGCACAGCTAATTCTATAATTCCGTCTTCATTTCTAATCTGAATATTAATTTTCCCCTCCTGCTGATCATCAAAGGCATGCTTGTGAGCATTGGTGATAAGCTCGTTTAAAATCAGTCCACAAGGAATTGCCTGGCTAATCGTAAGCTCTATAGGCTCAGCATCAATATTTATTGAAACATCCGTGGCCTTAGAATGCATGGATGAAACAATAACATCGGTAAGCTGTTTGAGATAGGTATCGAATGAAATCTCAGAGAGATTTTCGTTCTGATAGAGTTTTTCGTGGATCAGGGCGATGGAATTTACCCGCATCTGGCTGGCCTTCAGCACGTTGGTGGCATCCGCCGAATCGGTATTAAAAGCCTGCAGCTCAAGTAATCCGGTAATAACGGCCAGGTTATTTTTTACACGATGATGGATTTCTGCCAACAATACTTCTTTTTCTTTAAGTGACTTTTTGACTTTCTCTTCGGCCTGTTTGCGATCGGTGATATCCACATAAATACCAAAAATGGCGATGGTTTTGCCGTCAACAATCACCGGTACTCCATAAATTAACACATCAACAACGCTGCCATCTTTGGTAAGTCGCTGCCCAGTATGAAAGGCCGTTTGGCCACTGAATATTTTATCCGAAATCTTTTTGGCCTCCTCCTGCTCATCTTCCGGCACAATAAGCTGATCAATATCCAATCCCTGTACCTCATCCGTTTGATAACCAAAGGTATCTTGAAAGGAGTTATTAACTTTTATGATTTCCTGACGCTTGTCCATCAGAGTAATCGGAATGGGTGCATTTTGGAACAACTGGCGAAACATCTCTTCATTTTTACGCATCTCTTCCTCAGCTTCGTAGCGCTCGCTGATATCCCGGGCAATAGTAATCACCACATCTTCGCCAAAATAACTACCGGGATTCATAATCATTTCTTTGGGAAAAACCTCACCATTTTTGCGCTTGCCCCACCAGCTAAAACTTTGCGGCTCACCCTGCAGTGCTTTTTGGGTAAGCGTCTGTGTTTCAATAAGATCCACCTTGCCGGGAGCCGCCAACACCTCGGGCGTTTTGCCAATCATAAACTCTTTGTCATAGCCGTACATCTCCTCGGCGCCCTTATTCACTTCCAGAAACCGTCCCTGACTATCCTGGATATAAATAGCATCGCTGATAGAATCAAAGAGATCCTGGAATGTTTCAACACTGGCCCGATACTTTCGCATCGCCTCTTTATTTTTTGTGATATCCAATACAGTGCCCACAATAGCGGGTTTGCCCTGATACATTATTTTGGATTCGTACAAGCTCACATCAATAATTCGTCCCCCGCTGGTTACCCCTTTCACTTCGTATTCCTCCGACTCGGGATTTCCGTTCAGCCGATCCCGGATATTCGCCTTAATTAACGATCGATCTTGCGGATGCACGAGCTCGGTCGGCGAAAAGTTGTCGATAATCTCCTGCTGCTCGTATCCAAAAATCTCGGCAAAACGGGGATTTACGTGCTTAAAAGTACCATCCTGTACCAAAAAAACACCCACAAGTGATTTCTCGGAGAGTGTACGGAACAGTTTTTGAGACTCCCGTTGCTCGCTTAGATCCATCACCAGCGAGCGGATCGAGACAAGCGTATCATCCTCGTCATAAACCAGGGAATTGTACCATTTGCATACCAGCATATTCCCCTCTTTGGTAATGATATTTCCCTCGGTGGTATAATATTTTTCCTGATTTTCAATGGCTTCGCTAGCCTTCTTTCTGGCAACCGTTATCTCGGAATCAGGGATAAATTGTTGAAAAAACTGTTCTTGTCCTACCACCTCATCAGCCGACCATCCGAACAGATCTTCCGCTCTTGGCGACCAATGTTCAATGCGAAAATCAGCATCCCAGTTAATTTCGGCCATCGGATAATTAAACCCCGGCGCCGTAAATTTTGGATATCTAATCCGCTTTATTTCGTTCCGTGATATCTGTTCACTTACATTGTGGGCTACTGCCAACTTCGCCGGCCGCCCCTGATGATTAAACACATGAGAAGTAAACTGGATATATAACTTTTCGCCCTTCTTGTTCTCCTGTATCCACAGCGTATCCCCACTGGCAGTTACATTGCGAGATTCATCCAAAATATCCAACCGGTTCTTTTTCTCTCCCAGATCCTTTAGATTCATCGAACAAAATTCTTGCCGCGAATATCCATACAGGTCAACTGCAGCACTATTCACATCAATGATATCAAGGGATTGTTGATCAAGAACAAAGATGGGTCGTTCCTCGAAAAAGGGTGTGCCGTTACTGTCCATTCCTATTTTTTTAATTTGCCTTCAAAGCCGTTATAAGATTGTTATCGAAATAAACTAAAATTCTTACTGTTTTTGCAAAACAATAATTCTAACTTTTTACAAAAAAAATATACGATTGAAGCTGTCTCTCTTTACTAATTTTTATATCTTAACAGGCTAAAATTACAGTTTTAATTACCAATAACTGCACATTAAATTCTGAATGGCTGAACAGATTACCATTACGTTTCCCGATGGGAGTGAAAAAAAATATCCAAAAGGTACAACGGGACAAGAAGTTGCCGAATCTATTTCTAAGGGTTTAGCTCGTGAAGCCCTCAGCATCACCCTCGATGATGAGATTATGGAGCTGAGCCGACCCATTGAGCAAGATGGTAATATTGAAATTAACAAGTGGGAAAGCGAAGACGGCAAATATACCTTTTGGCATTCCTCGGCTCACGTATTGGCAGAAGCTATTCAAGAGCTCTATCCCGATGCAAAGTTCGGTATCGGTCCGCCCATCGAAAATGGCTTTTACTACGATATCGACTTTGGAGATCAAACTGTTGGAGAAGATGATCTGGAAAAGATTGAGGACAAGATGATCGAGATGGCGCGCAAGAAATCCGAATTTGAGCGCGTGCCGGTTTCCAAAGAAGAAGCACTCGAGTTTTATAAGGATGTCGGTAATGAGTATAAGATCGACCTGATTGAAGATCTCGAAGACGGAAATATCACTTTTTATAAACAAGGGGATTTTACTGATCTCTGCCGTGGCCCGCACATTCCCGACACCGGACGTATTAAAGCGGTGAAACTGACGAGCCTGGCCGGAGCCTACTGGCGCGGTGATGAAAATAATGAGCAACTTACGCGCATTTACGGTATCTCTTTTCCAAAACAGAAATTGCTGGAAAATTATATTGAGCAGGTTGAGGAAGCCAAAAAACGCGATCACAAAAAGCTGGGCAAAGAACTCGACATTTACATGATTGATCAAATGGTGGGTCAAGGACTGCCCGTTTGGCTCCCCAATGGTACAGTACTCCGCCGGACGCTGGAAGCTTTTCTGCGTGAAGAGCAGAAAAAACGCGGCTATCAAGAAGTTATTACGCCGCATATAGGTCACCTCGAATTGTATCGCACTTCGGGGCACTACCCCTACTATCGTGAGTCGCAGTACAATCCCATTGAGATGGACGACGACGAAGAGGGATATCTGCTAAAGCCCATGAACTGTCCGCACCATCACCGCATCTACTCGAACGAGTTGCGCAGTTATCGCGACCTTCCCCTGCGGCTGGCTGAGTTTGGCAGCGTGTATCGCTACGAACAATCCGGGGAACTGAACGGACTCTCACGCGTCCGTGGTTTCACTCAGGATGATGCCCACATTTACTGTACGCACGATCAGCTCAAACAAGAGATTATCAATTGTATTGAATTAACTGAGCTGGTGTTCGGTACCTTCGAAATGGATGTCGATATCCGCCTCTCTTTCCGCGATGATAACGAAGAAAAATATGGCGGAAAGACTGAATTCTGGGATCGTGCCGAAGAGGAAATCAAGGAAGTAGCCGATGAGATGGATCTGGACTACAAAATCGGGCGGGGTGAAGCCAGTTTTTACGGTCCCAAAATCGACTTTATTATTCGCGATGCAATCGGCAGAAAATGGCAGTTAGGCACTGTACAGGTCGATTATGTAATGCCAGAACGCTTTGATCTAACGTATGTCGGCTCCGATAATAGCAAACATCGTCCGGTCATTATTCACCGTGCGCCCTTCGGTTCTATGGAGCGCTTTACCAGCATTTTGATTGAGCATTTTGCCGGTGATTTTCCGGTTTGGCTTGCTCCCACGCAAGTGCAGATCATCCCTGTTTCGGATGATTTTAATGAGTATGCATTTAAGTGTGCATCTGCACTTAAGGATGAGGATGTTCGGGTGGAAGTTGACACCCGGAGCGAGCCGATTGGCGGAAAAATCCGCGATGCTGAAACGAGCAAGATACCATATATGTTAATAGTAGGTGGCGATGAAGAATCAGCAGGAACAGTTTCTGTTCGTCGCCACAAAGAAGGTGATATTGGTACCTTTGATTTTTCTGAATTTATTTCTAATCTCACTGATGATATTGACAATAAAGAAGTTCCAAATCATTAGTTTTATAACTGATTAATTTTAATAAAAACAATAGAGGTTACTTATCGCAAGAACCAGAAGACGACGACCACGGGGCAATGATGATCGTCCCAATGCTAATGAGGAAATCAGAGCATCTAAAGTCAGGGTTATTCATCCCGAAGACGCTGACAAAGAACACGAAGTTGTACCGATCGACCGTGCTCTAGAAATTGCTGAACGATATGGACTCGATCTTGTCGAAGTGGCACCCAATGCCAAACCTCCGGTATGTAAAGTGCTGGATTTCGGCAAGTATATGTATAAAAAGAAGAAAAAAGAGAAAGAGGCGAAGAAGAAGCAGCATACCGTTCAGGTTAAAGAACTTCGCTTCCGTCCCAACACCGACGACCATGACCTGGAGTTTAAAACACGTCATGCCCGGGAATTTCTGGAAGACGGAGACAAAGTAAAAGCTACGGTACAGTTTCGCGGCCGCGACATGCTTTATACCGAGCGCGGTGAAGAACTGCTTCAAGATCTGGCCGAAGAGCTCGAAGACATCAGCGAAATTGAATCGAAACCGAATATGGAAGGTCGCCGCATGATTATGATGCTAGCTCCTACCGGTAAAGGTGGATCGTAATAGTAACATCGCGCAGGTTTTTAAACACCTCTGACTTTAGAAATGCTGTCAATATATGTTGATGGCATTTCTTATTTCGCAATTATTTTCTGATTATGTGTTTAATCTTCACACATAATTACTTATCTTCGAAGCCATAATTCCAAGAAATTTCAAAGGTATAGTATTATGCCCAAGATGAAAACACATAGTGGGGCTAAGAAGCGCTTTAAGAAAACCGGTTCCGGTAAGTATATGCGCAAAAAAGCCGGAAAGGCTCATATCCTCACAAAGAAAACAAGCAGAAAGAAGCGAAAACTCGGCAAAGTTACTGAGGTTAATGAAACCCAGAAAGACAGCGTCGAGCAAATGCTTCCCTATAGCTAATTAATAAATATCAACTCTTAAACATTAGACAAAATGCCACGTTCAAGAAATAAGGTGGCTTCCCGTC
>CAZBCG010000020.1:0-41140 GCA_964490705.1 uncultured Balneolaceae bacterium
TAGCAGTTAGCAGTTAGCAGTTAGCAGTTAGCAGTTAGCAGTTAGCAGTTAGCAGAATTGTGATAACTCAACTTGTTTGCAAGCACAGACATTAATTTTTCATTTTTAATTCCTAATTCATAATTGGAGTGTTAACGTTTGGAATATATCATATCGGATTCGTCAAGATAAATTGTGTCTTCTGCGATACCCCAATCCAAATAGCCAAGTACTTCGGATAACACCAAAAATACGGCTCCACTTTTGATAGGTTTGGGAAACATGGCATAGGCGATCTCCAGCAGACTCATCGACTCTTTTTGGAGCAGCTGCTGTATTTCCTGATAGCGTTGTTCATGCTCGTTCAAATGATGATCGGCCACGGCCGAAATATCCGTAATTTTTTCGCCATGACCGGGTAATACAGTACCCTCGAAATTGCGAATCCACTGCAGCGATTCTCGATATTGCAACAGGCTCTTATTCCGGCGGCCGGTTTCGGCATCAAAATTGATAAGCGCATTGGTACTGATGTGCCCGAGCAGCAAGTCGCCGCTAAAGATGAGTCCATTGTCGCAAACAAAGGTCACATGTCCCGGTGCGTGACCGGGCGTCAAATGTACCTCGAAATTAAGGGTACCGCTGCTGAGTTGATCTCCATCCAAAACCCATTCGGGTTCAATGGCCTGTTGAAACTGCTGCAGCCAATCGAGCTGCTCGAGCATCTGGGTAGTGAATTTTTCGGGGATATGATGCCGGGTAAAAAAGGCTTCAAAAAGATCGCCATTATCATTGGCCGCAAAATTCGCCCGCTCTTTGGGGTGACCGTAAACGGTGGCACCCGATCGATCAGCCAGCCGCAATGCTTGTCCATAGTGATCGGGATGGCCGTGCGTAAGCCAAATTTCATCGAGATCGCGCACAGCAAGACCGTACTGCTCCAATTTTTTTGAAACCACCTGATAGGCATCATCCGAAAAGTGACCGGTATCAACCAGTACAATTTTTTCGTCGATAATTAAATAACTGAATACATCACCCACGGCAAATGGGGTGGGAATGCGAATGGGATGCACCGAAAGGTCGCCTATGTTCTCTACTTGCAAGAATCCGGGATTATATTGTTGATTTTCTCTGGCACAAGGTATCAATTTTTTCGTCAAACTAGCGAATTGTTCTCAATCAGGAGCTCCGAAGAATGCGAAAATAAATTTTATGGATTTTTTCCTTGAAATTATTTGGGTGAAACCCGTATATTTGGAATCTGTTTTTGACACGAGAGTCGGTAGCTCAGATGGTAGAGCAACGCCCTTTTAAGGCGTGGGTCGTGGGTTCGATCCCCTCCCGACTCACAATTATGGATAGAATCTCTCTCTTAAGCCTCTGCTGGTTGATAGCCTCAGAGGCTTTTTTGCTATAATTAACACGCAATAATGGAATGTCTTGCCCGATAACTTTCGTTACATTGTTATGCATTTGTCCAAAGTTATCGGACTTCATTTAACCATCATTTATGTCTGAGAAAAAGAATCAGCAATCGGAAAACAAACAACCTCAAAACAACAAGGGAATTCAAGGCCCCGGCGGTAAGCACCAATACACGTTTTATTGGATTGTCATTGCAGCACTCCTTGGCTTTTGGATCTTCAGTTCACAGAGTGGCGGATTTTTTGGCGGTCCTCCAACGATCGATTACAGCGAATTTCGTAATCAGATTCAGGATGGAAATGTTCAAAAAGTGACCATCCGCGGTGAGCAGATTGAAGGGAAGCTGAATCGAAAAACAGCTCTTAAGGCTGCCCAAAATGATACGACCCGCTACGATAGCTTTATGACTTACTTGCCCTCGTTCGGTGATGAGAAACTGATGACCATGCTCGAAGAGAACGAGGTACAGGTACAAACTCGTCCCAAGAGCGATTTCAACTGGTGGACGGTGCTGCTCTGGGGTATTCCACTGGCATTTCTAGTGCTGATCGGCCTCCAATTTTTCCGGCAGATGAAAATGCAGGGCCAAAACATGTTCAAGATTGGCGAAAGCAAAGCCAAGCTACAGGACGCCGAAAAAGTGAATACGACCTTTGATGATGTCGCCGGACTTGAAGGCGCCAAGACTGAACTGCAAGAGATTATCAGCTTCCTCAAGAATCCCGATCAGTTTGATTCTCTCGGTGGCGAAATTCCCAAAGGTCTGCTAATGGTGGGCCCGCCCGGAACCGGGAAAACACTGCTGGCTCGCGCCGTTGCCGGTGAAGCCAAGGTGCCCTACTTTACGATCACAGGCTCTGATTTTATGGAGATGTTTGTAGGCGTTGGTGCCAAACGTGTCCGCGATATGTTCGATAAGGCCAAAGATAAAGCTCCGGCTATTATCTTTATTGATGAAATTGACTCTATTGGCCGAAAGCGTGGTGCTGGTCTTGGCGGCGGCCACGATGAACGGGAACAAACACTCAATCAACTACTCTCTGAGCTTGATGGTTTTGAACCAAATGAAGGCGTTGTTGTGATGGGCGCGACCAACCGTCCCGATATTTTGGATAAAGCGCTACTGCGTCCCGGTCGCTTTGACCGACAAATTACAGTGCACTTGCCAACGCAAGAACACCGCGAGCAGATTCTCAACATCCACGCGAAAAACAAGAAAATTTCGGATGAAGTAAATCTCGAAGAAATTGCGCGTTCTACGCCCGGCTTTAGCGGTGCCGATCTGCAAAACCTCCTCAACGAGGCCGCGCTCATCGCGGCTCGCTACAAGCGCAAAGCTATTGAGCAACAGGATATTGATCAGGCACGCGACAAAGTGATGATGGGACTTAAAAGAGAAGGCATACGCCTCTCTGATCACGAGAAAAAACTGTTGGCCTACCACGAAGCAGGTCATGCTATTGTTGCAGCGGTGTTAGATAACACCGATCCCATCCACAAGGTAACGGTTATCCCGCGCGGTAAAGCCATGGGCGTGACTATGCAGATGCCGGATAAAGAAAAGTATTTGTATGAGAAAAAATATATGCTCGATCGCATGGCCGTAATGATGGGGGGACGTGCTGCTGAAAACCTCATTTTTGATACGGCCACCAGCGGTGCCGAAAATGACCTCAAACAGATCAGAAAACTGGCCCGTAAGATGGTACTCGACTGGGGCATGAGTGATGAGTTCAATAATATTGCTTTTGGAAGCCAGCGCGAGCAGGTCTTCCTCGGCGAACAGATGGGCAGCGGCAAGGAATACAGCGAAGATACCGCCCAAAAGGTGGATAAAGAAGTGCAGCGTATCCTCAAAGAAGCGTACGACCGCGCGATGACTACTATTACCGAAAATCGCGACATCCTTGACAAACTGGCCGATGAACTTATCGAGCGGGAAGAAGTACTCGGCAAAGAAGTCATGAAATGGCTAAACGGTGAAGATGAGGAAGAAGTGGCTGAGGCCGACCCCAAAAAAGAAGACCCTGCGGCATCAGGAAACGGTGAGTCAAAAGAATCATCAAAGCCCAAGCATTCTGAGGAAGAGTAGTTTCTAATCCAAATAAAATTTTCGCAAAATGACCTATAAGATCATTTTCGAAAGCGGAGTGACGGAAACCATAGAAGCTGAATCCATCGAGCTTAACGATGTGCTCGACAAGGTTGAAGTCAAGGGAGAAGATGGACAAGAGATGGAAGAAGTTTATCTCAATTTTGAGCACATCTCAGGTATCATTCCGCAAGGATAATTTCGGTCTTAGAACATGTATTTCCCCCTACGGTCCAGCTGTAGGTTTTTCAAAAACATTTTTGTAACCTCTATTTTCTGTGGAATAATCATTTATCTACAATAAAACATTGTAGCATGTTCAAAGAATTCAAAGAGTTTGCCGTCCGCGGAAGCGTAATTGATATGGCCGTTGGAATTATCATCGGGGCGGCATTTACCACTGTCGTACAATCACTCGTTAAGGATATACTGATGCCTCCGCTGGGATTACTCACCAGCGAAATCGACTTTGCCAATGCTTTTCTGGTCCTCAAAGAAGGATCTACCCCGGCACCGTATTCCACACTGCAGATGGCCCAAGAGGCCGGTGCTGTTGTATTGAGATACGGTACTTTCATCAATGCGGCCATCAGCTTTGCCCTCGTCTCTTTTGCCGTTTTTCTGCTCGTGCGCTACATTAATAACCTGAAAAATCCCAAGCAAACACCGGAACCCGTCTCACCCAAAATTAAGAAATGCACGTATTGCTTTTCGGATATCCCCGTGGAAGCAACACGCTGCCCGCACTGCACCTCAGAGTTGGAAGAGTAATGTTATAGTTACCCATTCCTGCCCCTTGCTCAAGCCGCTTTCATGAAAAAATTCTTAATTAATAACTTAAGGATACATAAATTCGTTTTTAAAAGCATCGAACTGCCTACCTAAAAAGGCGATCCTAATTAAATTTATGGTGTTAAACTTCGGGGGGGCTGGGGCGAATCGCGGGTCCCGTTCATACGGGATTGCTGACAAAAAATAGACATTCAAATCGTTCTAAAAATAAAACCCTCAGGGTTTGAAAAGAATCACCTCCCTATCACACAAAGAATATCACCAGCAACGTATAAAGTCCGGCTCCAAGTCCCGCTGCGGTAAGGGCCAGCGGAATCTGGGTATAGACGTGATCCATTAAATCACAGCCAGTAGCCAACGAGGAAAGGATGGTCGTATCAGAAATCGGCGAACACTGATCCCCAAACACACTGCCGCCCACTACCGCACCAAAGCAAAGCGTGATAAAAAATTCATCCGGCAATACAGCCCAAGCCAGCGGCATCGCCACGGGAAAAACCACCGCATATGTTCCCCATGATGTGCCCGCTGCAAAGGCAATGATCATACAAAGCAACATCAAGATAGCAGGCAGCATAGCGGGGACAATGGAACCACCGACCAGATCTACCACATATTCAGCCGTGCCAACCGACTCTGCCACGCCTTTGAGCGTTACCGCTAAAGCCAAAATTATAGCCCCGATCGTTACGCCCTTGCATCCATCTACGAAACCATCCATCACCGTTTTGAGCTCCATGCCTTTAGCCAGGGCAATAAACATCCCGGTAAGAACAGCCAGCACAAACGCTTCGGCAATCAGCAACATGGGATCTTCGGTCTGATTCATAATATAAAAGGTAATCACATATGGAATTATCGCCACGCCCAGCAGCGTGCCAATGGGTCCAAAGAAATCGACTAAACCGGAGTTATAATCTTCGGGAATATCCATCTCGGTCAGTTCCGATGACGACATCGGATCAGCTCCATCACGATCTAACTTACCCTCATTCTGGACGCGGGTGATCGCATTGCGCATCTTCTTTCCGGGAACAAACGGAAGTAGCTCCCAGGCAAACAGAAAGGTGATGATCAGGGCGAAAATCGCGTAAAAATTGAAGGGCAGAGCTTGGAAGAAAAAGGCAACGCCATCCTGGCTAGTCTCAAAAAGCGGAATAGTACCAACCACAAGTCCTGCAATGTAGATCGGCCAAACATTGAATGGGATCACCGTTGCTGCGGGCGAAGCGGTTGAATCCACCATGTAGGAAAGCTCCTCGTGAGAGACATCATGCTCATCAGCAATGGGACGAACGGTAGCGCCAGTAAGCACGGTGCTAATTGTGCCACCCTGATGAAAGACGAGCCCCATCAACCAGGTAAAAAACTTGGCACTTTTGCGTCCACGCACAATCTTGTTGCTAGCCCAGGCCGCAAACCGTTCCGCGCCGCCGGTGCGCGTCCAAATGCCGATCAGTCCCCCGAGCGACCACAGATACACCAGCAAAATAAGCGCAAAATCCTCGGTGCCGATAGAAGGAATCAGGTAGGCATCAACAATATTCAAATTCCCTGAAATCACTCCGCCAAGCGCAATGCCCACAAACAGCGAGCTGATCACTTCTTTCGTCCAAAAGGCAAGCACAATAGCAATGAGCGGCGGCAGGATCGACCAGAATCCGAAGTGCTCACCCTGGCTGGGGATATCACCCGCAAAAACCACTCCCAGCACAATAACGATGGCGGTGATGGTCAAATTAATCCAGTTACCTTGCGATATCTGAGAAAGAGATGTGCGATCTGTGTTCGACATAAAATGAGTTTAAAGATTCTATAGGGCACTCCAATCTGTCTAAATCACGGCATCAAATCAAATACTGCGGCGGATATCTTTCCCCCATGATTTTACTATATTTATGCGGAAATCGGACTTGAGATAAGATCCACTTATGACGCACGAACATTTTGGCTTTTCGGATTACCTGCGAAGCATACTGGCGATCGCACTGTTTTTTGTGATTTTCTTAGTGGCCACCCCCATCCTGCTCGTTCTGCTGATCCTCTCCTTTGGCCGGGCTTCGAATTTTATTGTAGAATCGGTGGCCCCGCTGATGGTGACTCCGGTTCTGTGGGTGAGTGGTATCTCTTTCGAAACGAAACTCCATACAGATCAAATCACCGGCCCCGCCATCTTTATTATCAATCACAGCTCTACGCTGGATGTACTAACAATATTGGCGCTGGGATTGCCGAAAGTACGATTTGTCGCCAAATGGGAGTTCCAGTACAATCCCATTTTCTTTCTGCTGGGGCGACTTACCGGACAGATATTTATCAAACGAGAAAAATCAGACAAAGCCATCGAGACACTTAAGCGAACGTATCGTCGCATAAAAAACAATCAACTTTCAATTTTGATGGCTCCGGAAGGCTCCCGCAAACATCCCGGCATCATCGGCCCATTCAAAAAAGGCCCTTTTCGCATGGCTATGGACTTGGGATATCCTATCGTGCCCATCTACTTTGCCGGTAATCGACAGCTCAGCAAAGGCGGCACGATGATGACAAAAACAGGCAATATCACCGCCCACATCCACGAAGCCATTGACGTTTCTGACTGGACGCTCGAGGATCTCGAAGAACATATCACCGAAGTGCGCAACAGATACATCAAATGGGCCGATGTAGAAAATGATGATATTTCACCCATTGCCTGATTTTAAACTACAGAGTTACACTAAGTTTAATACAGAAAGTCACAAGAAGGTATATCAACCCTGCGTTCTTTGCGGTTACAAAAATGATAATCTTAAGTTAGCTCAATGAGTATTCTAAACATCGAAATTAAAGCCCGATGCAGCAATCCCGATCGCATTCGATCAATTCTTAACGAGCACGATGCGGATTTCAAAGGTACCGATCATCAAATTGACACCTATTTTAATGTACCCGATGGACGCCTCAAACTGCGACAGGGCACTATCGAGCAAAACCTGATCTTCTACCGGCGGCCCGATTCCAATTCTCCCAAGACCTCGGATATCAACCTCGTGCCGGCCGAACATCCCGAAAAATTACACGCCCTCCTGGATAATGCCCTTGGCACCAAAGTAATCGTTGATAAGCAGCGCGAAATCTATTTTATCGACAATGTGAAATTCCATATTGATCAGGTGAAACAGTTGGGCAACTTTGTGGAGATCGAGGCTATCGACGAGAATGGGACAATTGGGGAGACACAACTGCGCGATCAATGCCGCAAATATATGGATCTACTGGGTATTGCAGAAGCCGATCTGGTCGGGCAATCCTATTCTGATTTATTACTGGAGTAGATCCACAAAGCTGAGCTAAAATCATCCCTTATTGATTCTGGGCAGTTTTATTCTTATCAATTTGGATTAAAACCAATTAAGGACCAGATAAATATATGTCATCAGATGAAAGTATTGGTTATTGGGGGGCCGTTGCCATTGGAATCGGGGGTATGGTTGGCGGCGGAATTTTTGCCGTGTTGGGATTGGCCGTAGAATTAGCCCACGGCGGTACGCCGGTCGCATTTTTGATTGCCGGTCTCGTAGCCTTACTCACCTCTTACTCCTATGCCAAATTATCTGTTAACTTTCCCAGTCAGGGCGGCACGGTCGTCTATCTGGATCGCGCTTTCGGAAAAGAATTGTTTACCGGCTCCTTAAACAACCTGCTCTGGCTCAGCTATATTGTTATGCTGGCACTCTATTCCTACGCTTTTGGCAGCTACGGAGCTACGTTTTTCCCCGAAGAATATCAGCCGATGATGACTCATATACTCATCACCCTCGGGATCTTAATTCCCGCGCTGTTGAATGTGGTAAGCGCTGCTCTCGTCAGCAAAGCCGAGACTTATGTGGTTATCATAAAGCTGGCCATTTTGATTTTCTTTATTGCCGTGGGCTTCCAGGGCGTTGATACCGCAAGTATTTCTGTCAGCAACTGGACCCCCGTCGTACAAGTTGCCGCCGGCGGCATGATCATCTTCTTGGCTTATGAAGGATTTGAACTTATTGCCAACACGGCTCAGGATATCGTAAATCCCGAATCAAACTTACCGAAAGCCCTGTATTCATCGCTGGGCTTTGTCATTATCCTATATGTGTTAATTGCTATCGTAAGTGTCGGCAACCTGCCAGTCCCACAAATTATCGAAGCCAAAGATTATGCACTGGCGCAGGCAGCCAAACCCTTTCTCGGGCATCCCGGCTTTGTGTTGATATCTATTGCAGCAATGCTCTCCACATTTTCTGCTATTAATGCTACGCTATACGGTGCATCGCGACTTAGCTACACCATTGCCAAAGAAGGAGAATTACCCAAAATGCTGGAGAAAAAAATCTGGAATCAACCAATCGAAGGATTGATCATCACTACCGTGCTAGCCATTGCCCTTGCCAACATGGGCGATCTTTCAGATATCTCCACGATGGGCAGCTCTGGATTTCTACTGATATTTGCGGCCGTTAATGCTTCGAATATTAAACTTGCCAATCAGACCAATAGCAGACGCTGGATTTCAATCATAGGTTTAGTGGGATGTCTCCTGGCCTTCGGGGCCTTACTCTGGTACACCATTACCCATGATCCTGCAAACCTCTGGATCCTCGGCGGTATGGTAGTGTTCGTCTTTCTCGTTGAATTTATCTATCGAGAATATCGCAATAAACCACTATTGTCTTCGAAAGAGAACACCGAGCAGCAAGAATCCTAAACTTATATCGGCGCTAATTGATGGCTGCCTCCAAGCCCAAATAAGACACCTATAGTAACCTCAAACCACCGGTATCCAGATGGATAGAGATCAAATTATTCAACAATTAGAAAACGATACTGATGGTTGGGATTTCATCATTATCGGGGGCGGGGCAACCGGACTCGGCACTGCGGTAGAGGCCGCCTCCCGGGGATACAAAACCCTGCTGCTTGAACAGCACGATTTTGCCAAAGGCACCTCCAGCCGCAGTACCAAGCTCATCCACGGCGGCGTGCGCTATCTGCGCCAGGGAGATATAAAACTGGTCCGCGAGGCCCTGCGCGAACGAGGGCTCATGCAAAAAAATGCGCCACACCTGGTCAAAAATCTCTCCTTTGTGGTACCGGCTTACAAATGGTGGGAAGGGCCTTTTTACGGATTGGGACTCAAAATCTATGATGCCATGGCCGGCGACCTGGGACTCGGTCCCTCGACCCTGCTCTCCAAGGGGGGAACGCTGCACCAAATCCCCACCCTCGAAACCGACGGACTGGAAGGTGGTATCCAATATTTTGATGCCCAGTTTGATGACGCCCGAATGGCCATCACGCTGATGCAAACGATCCACGACGAAGGCGGATTCCCCCTCAACTATATGAAAGTTACGGATCTCCTAAAATCCGATGGACAGGTGATTGGCGTACAAGCCGAGGATCAGGAAACCGGAAACAGCTATGAGCTGAAGGGCAACTGCGTTATCAACGCCACCGGTATTTTCACCGATCAGATTCGGCAGATGGATGATCCCTCAACGCCATCCATTATTCAGCCCAGCCGCGGGGTACATATTGTGTTGGATGATTCATTTCAGCCGGGCGACAGTGCCATGCTTGTGCCCCATACCGACGATGGGCGCGTGATCTTCGCCATCCCATGGAAAGAGCGTATTCTTATTGGCACAACCGACGTGCCGATGGACGCTCCCGAACTGGAGCCGTATCCCACCGAAGAGGAGATCGACTACCTGCTCAAATATGCTCAAAAATATCTAAAGGGCGACCCCACCCGCACCGATATCCTTAGCGCCTTCGCCGGTATTCGTCCCCTGGTCTCCAACTCACCCGACGGCGACACCTCCGATATTTCCCGCGATCACACACTGCTCATAGATCCCTCAGGACTCGTTACCATCACCGGCGGTAAATGGACCACCTACCGCAAGATGGCCGAGGATACCATCAACGAGGCAGCGAAGGTCGGAAAACTCGACGAACGGGAATCCGTTACCGAAAAGCTGCAACTCCACGGCTGGACGCAAGACAACAAAGACGACGATCCATTTGCAGGCTATGGATCTGATGCAAAAGAGCTCCGGAAAATTGCTGCCGAACATGAAGGCTGGGATCAGCCGCTTCACTCTAAACTGCCCTATACTCCGACCGAGATTGTTTGGGCAGCACGCAACGAGATGGCACGTACAGTCGAGGATGTACTGGCGCGTCGCACGCGTGCCCTGCTGCTGGACGCCCGAGCCAGTATCGAGATAGCCGAGCAAGTAGCCGGTTTACTAGCTGATGAACTGGGACGCGATGAGCAATGGAAGGAGCAGCAGATATCTGATTACACTGAATTAGCAAAAGGATATCTGGTAACAGAATAACTTTTTTATCAGCTTTTGCCTTAAGAGAACTTTTCTCTTGTTCATTTTTTTGCAACCAAAGAAGAGTGTTACTTTTTTTGAATGAGCAAAAAAGTAACCAAAAAACTCACCGGCTGAGAATTTTGAACTCAGCTTTGTCCTGCGGATGGAATAATTCTGATGGTCTATTACATCCTTGCTAACTTATTGGAAATCACCAGTACAGAATTATTCTTTTACATCCTTCGGACTTCGCACAAAATTCGTTATGCCGGTAAATTAAAAAACCATAGATCCTGTCAAGAAACTTTCACATTGGTTTCAGCATACTATTCATATGTCTTTTAGCTAACCTATGGGTAAAATTCTGGCTCTTCCCAATTGTCAAAGTAAAATATTAGTTATGTGATGTGTCGTGATAAAATGCCTTAAAGTATTGGTGGGTTTCTTCGGGGTCTGGGGCGAATCGCGGGTCCCGTTCATACGGGATTGGTGACAAAAAATGGACATCTTAATCTTTTCATAAAAAGAATCCTAACGAAACACTGAGACAAGCCAATAATAAATCACGCTAAAAAAGACACTCAGATCCTGAAACCCCGAAGAGTCGGGGCACAGCAAGTTGAGGATAACACATTGATAGTAGTTAATATCTTTAGTCGGTCCCAAGAATTGGCAGTATTATAGCTAAGGATCATTCCTAAAGATTCTGAAACAAGTTAGCAACGAACAGTAAAAAAATTTCTATAAATAGCTTAAAGCTAATATAAACTGTAACTTTTCGCCGCCTTCCGTTGCATTAAACCGATGATTTTATATTTTCGGGAGTCCTAACGAATCAGCATTTTTCTATGGCCGATACCGATACAAAGACCAAGAACGATCCCACCGAAGAAACCGATCGCAAAGCCGATATCAGGCGACAGCAACGTCCCAATGCGATTGTCGATCACAAGGCCGACAAAAATCGCCTGAGATTTCAATCCAAGAATGGTCTTTGGCTTCGCCTCACTGTCCACACGGCTAACATCATCCAGCTGAAATATGTAGCACAGGGTGATCAGCCGACAGATTTCTCCTATGCCATCGATCCCGATTTCAATCCCGATACTCCGGATGTATCCTTTGATGAAACCAATACGCACTTTGCCGTCACCACCGATTCACTCAGTTTCCTGGTCAGCAAGAAAAACATGCAGGTACAGTTTATGGATTCGGATGGCAATATACTCTGCCGCGATGCCAACCCCTTCCTCCGCCGCACCAGCCTGATGAAAGGAATCACCGAAGTCAAAATCACCCATTCGGCACCTGATGACATGCGTTACTTTGGGCTCGGTGACAAAGTCTCCGACAACGGATTACGAGGAACATCATTCGAAAACTGGAACACCGATGCTTATGCCTACGAACGCGGCGACGATCCGTTGTATCGCAGCATCCCATTTTACAGTGCACTGCACAACGGACGTGCCTACGGCATTTTTCTGGATAACCCTTACCGCTCAATCTTCGACTTTGATTCCAACGAAAACAATACCAGCAGCTTTGCGGCAAAAGGCGGATGCATGAATTACTACTTCATCAACGGGCCGGAACTAACCGACGTCAGCCGGCGCTATGCCGCCCTTACCGGCACCCCCGAACTGCCGCCCATGTGGGGACTCGGCTACCACCAGTGCCGGTGGAGCTACTATCCCGATAAGAAAGTACGAGAACTGGGGCGCACCTTCCGCGAAAAAGAGATTCCCTGCGATGCCATCTACTTGGATATCGACTATATGGACGACTATCGCGTGTTCACCTGGAACAAGGAACGATTCCCCGATCCAAAAAAACTGATTTCAGATCTCAGAGAACACGGCTTTGAGACCATCGTGATGATCGATCCCGGCATCAAAGTGGATCCGGATTATGAAATTTACCAGCAAGGACTGGAAAACGATTATTTCTGTAAACGTCCCGACGGAGAGCTGATGATCGGTCCCGTATGGCCGCCCGAAACCGTTTTTCCCGATTACACCAATCCGCAGGTACGGCAGTGGTGGGGCGATCTGTATGAGGATCTGTTAGCTGACAAAAAAGTGAGCGGCGTCTGGAACGACATGAACGAGCCGGCCGTCTTTGAGGTCGAGAAAAAGACCTTTCCCGATGACATTCGCCACGATTTCGATGGGCATTCGGCCAGCCACAAAAAGGCACACAACATTTACGGCATGCAGATGGCACGTGCATCATTCGATGGCATCAAAAAGCATAACGACGGCAAGCGCCCCTTTCTGCTGACGCGCGCTAACTTTGCCGGGGGACAGCGTTATGCTGCCCTGTGGACCGGCGACAATATTGCCAACTGGGATCACCTTCGGTTGGCCAACGAGCAGTGTCAGCGGTTGAGTATCTCCGGCTATTCGTTTGTGGGCAGCGATATCGGTGGTTTTGTGAAAAATCCCAGCGGCGAACTTTTTACGCGCTGGCTGCAGCTCAGTGTCTTTCATCCCCTCTTTCGCAACCACTCGATGGGCTACAACGTGGATGGCGCCGCAGCCGTCAAAAAAGATGAAGTAGAGCAAAAAAAGCTGGAATCCGACTCCCACCAAGAACCGTGGTCATTTGGCAAGAAATATACCGACATCAATCGGTCGGTAATTGAACTGCGCTATCGGCTGCTGCATTATCTGTATTCTGCTTTTCATCAACACGTGCAACACGGCACGCCCATTCTGCGCCCGCTGGCTTTTTACGATCAATCTGACCAACGCGCCGTTACTGAAATCGATGAATTTCTGTTTGGGGATCAAATCTTGGTATCACCGGTACTCGATCATAAGAAACGAACCGTAGAAACATACTTCCCTGATGGCAAATGGTACGATTATCGAACGAATGAGGTCTTTGAAGGTCCCGACGAATATGCCATAGATGCGCCGCTGGCCGAGATCCCCTTTTTCGTCAAAGCCGGAACGGTTCTGCCCCTGCGCGAAGTGATGCAGTATTCTTGCGAACGCGATCCCGAACTGCTGGAACTCAATCTCTATTATGATGACCACCCCGCCACCAGCACGCTCTATGAAGATGCCCACGAGGGATACGATTATACCGATGGACAGTACCGCCACACTACTTTTCGCTGGCAACCCGATCCCCATAAAAATACCGCTACGCTGCAGGCCGAACGCAGCGGATCTTTTCGGCCCGCCTACGACACGGTGTCCATCAACCTTATTGGCTTGCCGTTTGAGCCGTCGGCCATCACCATAGATGGAGAGGAGTACGATTTTGAGGTTGCATCCACCGAAAACGGCCCGGTTTATACCCTGCACACCCATCCCGATTTTGAGGAGTTGACCATTCATTAACCACGGTAGTTGATGACATCAGCAAATGTAGTGTTATCCCCTATTGCTCGGACCTCCCGAAATACCTATCCTGGTAAATACTTGTTTTTTAACCAGTTATATAAACAAAGAGGGAGGAGTATCATGAAATCAATTCTTACCGGCATCCTGAGCTTATGTATAATGATGATGGTTGCAACCACAGCTTATGCGCAAGAGGAGATGCCCAAAGCGAAGAAGATGGAGGGTCACACCTGGCACCAGGTAGTCATGGTGAAATATAAACCGGGAACCATGAGTGATGCGATGAAAATGATCGACAATCACTTTATGAAAGCCGGTATGGCATCCGAGACCCCGGGTCCGCAGATCATGGAGTTCAAGACCGGCGAATGGGATATGATGATGGTCTGGACAATGGACAACATCAGCGATATGGATTGGGAGGTACACCCCGATGACGAAAAATGGTGGAAAGCCATGGCCAATCAGGAGGGCGGCATGGATAAAGCCATGGAGGTTATGCAAAAGTATATGGATATGGTCGATCGTTCCACTTCATATCTGGCCATCACCAAACAACCCATGTCTGACACGATGGGCATGCAGGATAATTAGCGCCTGCTCGCTCGTAGATTCGTCTCATTTCTTATCCCGCATTCTTTAACCGGATGCGGGATTTTTATTGTCACACTCCCACTCTCAACAACTTCACATAATCCCCTTCTAACACATCCAGAATCTTTGGATTTATGGTCTGCATGCCTGCTCACCACAAAATCAATAAGCTTAATATCAATATTAAGTGCTTTTTTAGGGGAATTATTCTATTATAGGCGGCTATATAAACCAATTTTTTGAGATGCGTTCAAACAAATCCGATTCGGGGACAAAAAACACACAGTCAGTAAATTGCGGTCAGGTACATTCCAAACTGCAAATGCGCACTCGGGAGCAATCCTGCCTTTATCGCATATTAAATCTAGACCAAAACCTTTCTATTGAAGCATTACTAACTAAAACAGCTACTATATTACCGGAGGGTTTTCAGCCCCCTGAAGACATAGGCGCTGCGCTGGAGTTCGACGGCAAAATATATGCGACATCCAACTATGCCAAAACGCCCCATGCTATATCGGCAAAAATAGCGGTAAGAACTGACCGTTATCTTACAGCAAGGGTTATATATTTAGGAACGAATAATATAGCCGGTGACAAACTCTTCCCGGAAGCTAAACAGGCCTTACTCAACACCATTCTCAATTACCTGGCTATGCGCATAGATCGGATTTTTCTAGATAACGAGATGGAAGAGAAACAGGTACTTCTGGAAAAGTCCTTCCAACTGGCCCGCATCGGTTCCTGGGAATTTGATATGCAGACCCAAGAGTTGTCTTGGTCGTCGGTAACCAAACAAGTACATGGCTTTGGCCCAGACCACAAACCGAATGTAGAGCACACAATCAACCTGTTCAAGGAAGGCAACCACAGAGAAAAATTTGCTGCCGCAGCATACGATGCCATCGAAAATGAAAAGTCGTTTGATGTAGAGCTGAAAATCATCAGCGGTCAGGGCGATGAGCGGTGGATCCGAGCTACCGGAGAACCGGAATATGATAAGGATGGAGTTTGCACGCGGTTCTATGGCATCAGTCAGAATGTGACCGCCCGCCGGCAGGCCGAAGAAGAACTACAGCTAAGGGAGCGGCGTTTCAAATCGCTGGTACAGGATGGCTCGGATATGATTGCCATCCTCGATTCCGACGCCAACTATACATACGTAAGCCCAACCTCTGAATCGATTCTGGGGATTCCGACCGATGATTTTATAGGAACCAATGCCTTTGATTATATCCACGAAGATGACCGGGATAACATTGCCGCACTGTTCGAAAATCTGTCTAAAAACCAACGTATCAATATCCCGCCTTACCGCTTTGTTGACTCAAAAGACAACTGGCGATGGATTGAGACCACACTCACTGACATGACAGACGATCCCGCCGTGGAGGGATTGGTGGCAAATTCAAGGGATGTTACCAGACAAATCCAGCAGCAACAGAAAAATTTAGATTCCCTGAAAGAAAAAGAAACACTTCTTGCCGAGATCCACCACCGGGTAAAAAATAATCTTGCCGTGGTATCCGGGATGATGCAGTTACAGGCTTCCGAAGAGCAGAACTCGGCCATCAGAGATCGATTATCCGACGGCATTGTTCGCATAAAAACGATGGCCAATATTCACGAGCAGCTGTATCAATCAAACAGTTTCTCCAGGCTGGAATTCGCTGAAAACATCCGGTCGCTGGTAACGAATATCCTGAAGACCTTTCAGCTACAGACCGAGATTACGATGGATTTTGACTGCGAGCCGGTTGAGCTGAATATCAACCAGGCGATCCCCTGCTCGCTTATTGTCAACGAGGTGATAACCAACGCTTTTAAGCATGCATTCCCGAAACGGGACCAAGGCCAAATCCTCATCGAATTATCCGAAAATGTAACCCAGAATTCTATTCAGCTTTCTATCACAGATAATGGCATCGGACTGCCCCCTGATATAACTGCGGGCGAAAGCAGCTCCCTGGGATTAAGCCTTATTGATGTGCTTTCGCAACAGCTGGAGGCGGATTACCAATACGAGGCCTCGGAGAATGGAACGGCTTTCCGCATTGCGTTTGAGAAGGACGAGCGGAAAGGAGTTGGGAATCATTTCTTGTAGGTTATCATGACCTTCTTATCTGATTGCAATGCTCTGCGTTGCAACCTAATAGGGACATTCATTCCGACGCAGAACATCGGAACGAGATAATTGCTTAATTTACAATCTTATTCCGTAGCTCCTGCTCCGGAATGAGTGGCTTGGCAAACTCTGCTTCCGGCTCTTTTCTTCCGCTCAGCAGTGAACTACTGATCTAAAAATTATTTGAAGCTGTCTGAAGACAGCTCTCCTATATTTACAATCTTAGCTATTTTCGTTTTCCCCAATATTCACGCCCTCTCTTAAAAATCCCCTCCAACGGAGGACCTGCCACGTAGCTTTAGTGTAGCATGGGTGCGGGTATCGATCCATGGTTGCCGGATTGATGGGGTGAGTTAGTGAGATACACTCACTGAGAAATAAGACGGCTGAATTTGTATGGAAATAAAGCTATAATCATTTTTGGCAGGGGAAAGAACTCACACTATGACTCAGAAAGAAATAATTTCATCCATACAGAATCTGAACGCCAACAAGGATTCCACAACCTGGGATTCGCGGACGCGGCAGCTGGCGCCCCATAAACCTTTTTTGCTATTAAACGTTCTGGATGGCATCGAAATTGGATGGATCAGTCAACCGCGTATTACCTTAACTCAGGATCTGATCGAAACTTTTTTCAGGTACTGGAATCATATTATGGGTGAAGACCGCAATACAACTATAGCCCTGCCTTTTTTCCATATGAACAGTGAACCGTTTTGGGAGCTACAATACAAAGAGGGCATGAGTCCATACACAAATTCTCCGTCCCTTGGCGGACTAATGAAGCGTGTAAACTATGCCAAGATTGATGACAGCTTGTTTGCAATGATGAATGAAGATGAAGGCAAGCAATATATTATTGAAACCATTCTGCAAACCTATTTTTCTGAAGAGCTTCATGAGCAAATTCTGGATATCCATCATATTAATATCGGAGCATACCGCTATGCTAAACAGCTTGAGCTGTTAGCTGCCGAACCTTTTGAGAAATATCACTCGGACGATGATAAAGAGGTGTATAAATGGCAGAAGAAACAGCAACGGCAATATGGCTTCGGATTAAAGGTCCGGGAAAATTATAACCATCAATGTGCAATCTGTCGGGGCCGCGTAAAAACACCAAATGGCAAATCGCTGGTAGAAGGTGCCCATATCATCCCCTGGAGTAAAAGTAAAAATGATGATCCACGCAACGGACTGGCTCTCTGTAAAACCCATCACTGGATGTTTGATACGTATCTGCTTACCGTTAAGCCCGACTTTCAAATAAAGCTTTCTACTTGGCTGAAAGAAGAGGGCAAAGAAATTGAACAGACGTTGACTTGGGATCAAGAAGAAATATTACTGCCAAAAGAACAACGCTATTTCCCCAGTGCACAAGCTCTTGAGGAACATTATCAAGAGTTTAAATCGGCAAGTTAAGACTAATAAAATTTTTTCTAGATGGATTACTCTTTTAAAGAAGGTCTCTATGACGAACTATTATCGATAAAGAAAAATAACTTAATTAACGATCAAGAGACCATAAGTAACATTGATGAAGTAGATCCTGCCGAATTTTCTACCTACGCTTCTGAGTATATAGAACAACTTTTAAAAATTGTCATTGACAGCATCAACCAAGGAGACCGGGTAGAAGAAGGACTCAAAATTTGCAACTCCCTGATTCAAAATCTTGCTACCCATTCCGATTCTTTCGATTCATCAAACTTTGCCACTGACAAACTACTTCAATCTCTATTTCAAAAAGATAGCTCTAAGTTCGATATCCACAATAATAAAGAACTCCATCCTGGTATCCCTTTATCACAATCAGCTTTGCTGGTGAATGCCAGAGATGAATTTCGGATTGGCGCTGAGCTTAAAAAGGAAATTAAAAGTGCTGACCGGATAGATTTAATATGTTCATTTATTAAATGGTCAGGCTTACGACTAATCAAAGATGAGCTAAAAGATCGAATCGAAAAAGGAGTGGATGTCCGTGTAATCACGACCGTTTATATGGGCGCTAGTGACAAACGTGCCATTGATGAACTGCAGGAAATGGGTGCAAAAGTCAAGGTATCGTATGATACTAGGAGAACAAGACTACATGCCAAGGCTTGGTTATTCCACAGAGAAAGTGGATATAGTACAGGCTATGTGGGCTCTTCGAACCTTTCTGCAAGTGCCCAAACTGAAGGATTGGAGTGGAATGTTCGTATCTCAAATTCTGAGAATCCTCATCTAATTGCAAAGTTTGAGGCTTCGTTTGAAAGTTATTGGAACAGCGAAGAGTTTAGAATTTATGAGCAAAAGGAGGAAGAACAGAAGAAACTTAGCAAAGCCTTGAGTCAGGAGACTCCTTCTGATTTTGAAATTGCTTTCTTTGATATCACACCCTACTCATTTCAAAAATGAAATACTGGAAAAGTTAGAATTTGAACGAGATATAAAAGCCAAAAACAAAAACCTTGTCGTAGCTGCTACAGGTACAGGGAAAACAGTTATCTCAGCTTTCGATTATAAAAAATACGCTGAGCAATTCGATGAAATGCCTTCCCTGTTATTTGTTGCGCATCGAAAAGAAATTCTGCAACAAAGCCTGAGTACTTTTCGGCAAGTGTTGACTAAGGCTAATTTTGGTGAATTATTGGTCGATCAATACCAACCCAGAGAGTGGGAGCACGTTTTCGCATCAATCCAATCTTTGCATGCGAAGGATTACAACTTCGAAGCTGATAAATATGATGTAATAATTATTGATGAATTTCATCATGCGGAAGCAGATACCTATCGCAAACTATTAAATCATGTAGAACCAGGTTATCTGCTTGGTTTAACGGCAACGCCAGAACGATCCGATGGGGTAAATGTCATGGATTGGTTTGATGGCAGTGCAACTGCTGAATTACGTGTCTGGGATGCCATTGAACAAGGACTATTAGCACCATTTCAATATTTTGGTGTTCATGACAACACTGACTTACGTGATGTCGGCTGGAGTAGAGGACGTTATAATGTTACCGAATTAGAAGAAAAGTATACCTCAAGTGATGAACGGCTTTCTCATATCTTAAAACAGATCGATGAAAAAATCACCGATCCAAGCAATATGAAAGCACTCGGTTTCTGCGTAAGTGTTCAACATGCAGAATATATGGCTGAGAAGTTCAATCAGGCAGGATTATCAAGTGTTGCCCTTTCAGGTAGAACGGACAAGACAACGAGACGCAAAGCAGTCAGTAAGCTTCGAGAAGGAAAAATTGAAGTGATCTTTATCGTGGATCTGTTTAATGAAGGTGTAGATATTCCCGAGATTGATACGATTTTGTTCTTGCGTCCCACGGATAGTACAACATTATTCACCCAGCAGCTTGGCAGAGGACTGCGACTTTCAGAAGGGAAAGAGTGTCTTACCGTTTTAGACTTTATTGGCTTCTCCAATGAGAATTTTAGCTACGCCAATAAATTTCGCGCTCTTACTAATCTCCATGGTCGAAAATTAATCAGGCATGCAAAAAATCAGTTTCCTGTCCTACCTACCGGTTGTGCTATAGATTTGGACAAGGTTAGTCAAGACATTGTGCTTGAAAATATTAAACAGTCGGTCTCAAAATCTAAGCCTAAAATACAAACGCTATACGAGCATGTTTCTAAACCCGATTCCCTAATATCATTTCTTAATAAAACAGAACTTCGATTAGATGATCTATATCGAAATGATTTTTACTTCACTCAACTAAAACGCAGAGCGGGCGTTATTGAGGATTCCCAAACTGAAGAAGAAAAGAAATTTGGACGATCAATTATGCGGAGTATCCACATCGATAGTATCGAAAGATTACAGTGGTCTGCGAACTTTTTTTCAAATGAGAATATCCCCAACTTTGAAAATATTACTCACCCTGGAAACAAATATTTAAAAATGTGGGCTGCAGGATTTGGTGAATCTAAGGACATTACAAAACTCGAGTCATTACTCCAGGATTTCTGGTCTTATCCCCAGTTGAGAAAAGAATATGTTGAACTTATGACTATTCTACTGGATAAAGTATCTCATAAGCCTATCCGTTGGGAGAATGATTTTAATATACCGTTGGATATCCACTGTAGATATAGCCGTGATGAAATACTAGGTGCGTTTGAAGACATCAGAAAAGGTAAGCTTTACAAACCGCGCGAAGGTGTTTATTTCAATGAGGCGACCAATTGTAATCTCCTTTTTGTAACGCTTAACAAGAGTGAAAAAGAATATTCTCCTTCAACGATGTATAAAGATTATGCAATTTCAGAATCGTTATTTCATTGGCAATCACAAAGCAATACTCGACCTTCAACAAAGAAAGGGCAACGACATATAAAGCACAAAGAAAAAGGTATTAGCCCTCTGCTCTTTGTTAGAAACTCAAAGAAAGATGAACGAGGCGAAACTGAACCATATTTTTTTGTGGGTCCTGCTGAGATTAAAAAATGGGAAGGATCACAACCGATGGATATTATTTGGAAAGTAGAAGAACCTTTGCCTGCTGATATTTATAAGCAAAGTGCCATAACCACAAACTAGTAAAATTATAGACCGGACTTCCTCCAAATATTAGTGTATCATTTAGTGGAAAACTTGAATTCATTCCGCTTAATTTTATGATGCAGAAAGCATTTGATGAAAATACACATCTAGCAAATAAAGACATCAAGATACTATCTATCAATAATAGAAATGTATTGTTTGGTAGTGAAGATAGCCTAATATTCAATTATAATATTAGATATAAAAAAGAACTATCTCCCACTTCATGTAGGATTGAACCTCAATACTATTATAACCAACTCCTTTTATTGGACACAGGTTTGCCTCAAATATTTATGCAGATTGCAAAAATTGGATATCAAACTAAAAAGAAAAAGATTTCTAAATTAATTGACCTTTTAGCAAATAGAAATCCACTTTCATATCCAACTAACTCCGCTAAATCATTTTACCGTTATAAAATGAACAAAGCATTATTAAACCTAGCTTGTCATACTATAAAGGAATTTAAAGCAACCAGTAACTTGCCAGAAAAAATTTGTGAAATGATTGTAAGAGAAAACAACTCTCCTATCAAATATTTTATCTACGATGTTCAAAAATTCCAGGAGTTCCTATTGTCAGAAACTTTATTTACAATTTCAGAGAAATCCCAAGATGCCCGACACATAAAATTCAAAGCCCAACTTACATTTTGAGGTATTAGTACCAGCCATAGATCATCACGCTAAGAAATTATAGCACACATCCCTCCCGCCTCGCGGCACTCCCGTCAAAGAGAGAATTTCTATGTTCCTATATCATGGTTCTCAGCTCCGGCCTAAGAATTTTGTAGCTGAGACCAAAGCCGGCGATCGTGTTTTTTAGGTTCCGTTCCAGCGGTTCAGCTGGTCCCGACCAAAGGTCGGCGGTTTTCACCGTTGAAAAAATGGATCAACACATTTTACAACTTCAATAATTTGGGAATCATTCTATCGGTTTTGCTAGTCCCTTCCACAAACTGACGATTTTAATTGTTCAAAAAATGAATGGCCGATAACCTATAGCAATACGTCACTCAACTCACAACCTTATGTAATATCTAAACTAATATCTTCATCATTTGATCAATCTCCCTAAATCCCTCTTTTCTAAGAGGGTCTTTTTCCTGCCCTGCTTCACTATCCAAAGTGGTTTTCACTATATTGATTGACGGTATCCCATCATATCGGGATCTTCCCGGAAGATGATTCGTATATTGAGGAATCTCAGTAGATAAGGTTATATGAATATATCCCGTTTGTTTAACCACTGAATTCAGGGTGACATGGCTCTTTAAGAGCTCTTCTATTTAATAATATCCAGCAGTTTTCCAAAAGCGTACACCTTATTTCGCTTATTGCCGGTTATCTCTTCAATAATACCTTCGGCTTCAAACTTATCAATTAGATTGTACAGGGTTTGAGGGCTGGGCTGTTCCAGTTTTTCTCTTATCTCCTTGGATGAAATTATCGGCCGTTCAAACATCAGGTCCAGAAACAACTGGGCATATTGAGAATTCATTTTTAAAATATCCTCTTTTGTATTGCTGTACAGGTCATACATACTAACTACTTTGCTTTGCATATGTATGGCGGTTTCTTTTACAGCCACTAGGAAAAAACGTATCCAGGTGTTCCAATCCCTGTTTCTATCGACTTCGCGCAGCGCTTCGTAATACTCCGCTCTGTTTTGCTCAAAATACTCACTGATATAAAAATAGGGGTGGGGAATCATTTCTTGTTCATATAAAATGATGGGTATTAGCAATCTTCCAACCCGCCCATTTCCATCCAGAAACGGATGAATGGCTTCAAACTGATAATGAGAAATGGCAACTTTCACGAGAAGATCCATCTCATATTCATGTACAAATCTCACCCAGTTTTTCATAAGGTCGGTTATATCAACTGGTTTCGGAGGAATATATATGGCTTCATCAACCGTACTTCCGGGTTTACCAAGGTGTACCGTCGTTGACCTGAAATTTCCCGGATTCCTTTCTTTACCTCTGACAGAAGAGAGGAGTGTTTGATGTATATTTTTAATCAAGTTTTCACCAGAAGGCTTCTTCTTTAAAAACTCTATCGATTGGTAAACAGCCTGTCGATAATTAAGAACTTCTCGTATATCCGGATCTTCTTCTTTTTTGCCCTCGGCTTCATATCTAAGTACTTCCTCAACTGTCGTTTGTGTCCCTTCGATTTTAGAACTTGCTACTGCCTCTTTATTTAGTAGAGGACCTACAATCAGATTGGGGTTAATTACATCTCTGTACATCCTTCCTTTTAGTTCACCAACAGCGTGGTAAGCCTCCGTAATGAGCTTAAGGGATGGCTCAATATCTTCTTTGGGAGGCAATAAAGGCAGGTTATGGTGCTCAATATTATCCATATTCTAATCTGTTGGATTATAGAATTCTTTATTCTAATATATCCCATTTCATTAGAATAAGAAAACCCATATTCCAATGGGCTTGAATATAAATCAAGCCATTGAAGAGAGGGGGCAAATTAGCGTTAGGCGCGACTATCAACATATTACTCATCAACCGGTTGCAACCATTGTCGCCACGCTGTTTGCTTTCCTCATCTTTTATGTCATCGGTCGGATCTGCCGTTTTTTCGTTCGTTTAAAACATGCTTCTAAAAAGGTACTTGTCACGCTATCTCCCTGGCCCCTTCGACGACTTAAAATGCCAATGTTCTCAAACCTGCCAAAGGGGGGGGCAAGAATGGGAACTTGTCTCAAAATTGGCCCTTTTACCCCGGCCGTCAACCAAATTTAATCCAAATTCAAAATTTCACCCGCCCGTGCCGCCGCCTCTTTGTCAGCGAAACCCATATCCTGCTGTACTACCACCAGATGGGGTTGCTGCTCCTCCAGAAATTGGGATTCCGGCAGGTCGTCAATAATCACATAAGTGCCGTAGTCGTTTTCTTCCAGCCAGCGCCCGATCTCGTCTCCCCGGCAGAGCGAACGCCGCGGTTCTTCATGCATCAGGGCGGGCGTGGCGTCCACAACCAGTTCCGGGGCGATGTCATTATCCGCAAAGAAGGTCCGCAGTTCGTCAATGCTGTGATTGTACCGCCAGGTAGAGCTGACCACAATCCGGGCATCGAACTGTTTACAGAGGAGCGTGACGTGCCGGCAGGCGGTGGGGCACCAGTTGGTATTGCTGACCCGGCCGGGTTTCTTTTTCTGGCTGCGGAGGTGTTGCAGGGTATTCATCACGCCATCGATGTCCAGAAAGATGATATTGGCTGCCATCAATGTATTCTCAAACTGTTATTCCTTACGTTGATTTCTCCTGCAACAATCCCACCAATCCGCCAATGGTAGCTGCACCACCGCCCACCATCATCCAGATGGCTTTGTCGGAGCCCGATCCGCCGAAGGCCTGATCCAGTTCCGAGGCCAATGATTGATATTCCTGGTATCCAAAATACAACAACAGGATACCGCCAACGAGAAGCGCTACAAAAATAACTTTTTTCATGATCAGTAGAGTCGGTTAATAAGTTAATGGTAGCTACTGATTTTAGCCGCGAACGTCAAGTTTGAGAATTAGGAATTGTGAGCTGGCTTGAAACAAGTAAAACATGACATAGCCTTCACTGGGGTCTGGGGCGAATCGCGGGTCCCGTTCATACGGGATTGGTGACAAAAAATGGACGTTACACGCTTATATAAAGACTAAGGTGCAATCAGATTTAGATCCTGAAACAAGTTCAGGATGACACGATGATTTTAAAATACATTTTCACTGTTAACTCACCGCACAATATCCTTATATTGTCCGCTTGGTTGAGTTTCTCTCATTTCTAATCGGTAATTCCTAATTCTCAATTCCAGTCTCGTGAGCGATCAAAAAGTTATTTTTTCGATGGAGGGCATCAGCAAAGTCTATAAGCCCAATAATTATGTTCTCAAGGATATCTACCTCTCCTTTTTTCACGGAGCTAAAATCGGTGTGCTCGGTAATAACGGATCCGGCAAAAGTACACTGCTGAATATTATTGCCGGCAAAGATGAAGAGTACCAGGGCAAAATATCGCGCAACAAAGGCGTTACCTTCGGGATGCTGCCGCAGGAGCCGAAACTGGATCCCGACAAGACTGTAAAAGAGATTGTTCAGGAAGGCGTTCAGGATACTATCGATCTGCTCAACGAATATGAGGAAGTCAACGCCGCCTTTGGCGAACCGGATGCCGACTTCGAGAAACTGATCGCAAAGCAAGAAAAGCTGCAGGAAAAGATCGAACAGCTTGGGGCGTGGGATCTGGACAGCAAGCTCGACCAGGCGATGGATGCCCTGCGTACTCCCCCCGGCGATACGTCGGTGGAGGTTCTTTCCGGTGGTGAAGCGCGTCGCGTGGCCCTGTGCCGCCTACTGCTCCAAAAACCGGATGTGCTGCTGCTCGACGAGCCTACCAATCACCTAGATGCGGAATCGGTGGCCTGGCTCGAACAGCACTTGGATCGCTACGAAGGAACGGTTATCGCTGTTACGCACGACCGCTATTTTCTGGACAATGTGGCCGGATGGATTCTGGAACTCGACCGCGGCGAAGGCATTCCCTTTGAAGGCAATTACAGCTCGTGGCTGGATCAGAAACAACAGCGTCTCGAGCAGGAAGAAAAACAGGAGTCCAAACGGCAGCGAACCCTGAAGCAAGAGCTGGAGTGGATTCGTCAAAATCCCAAAGGGAAACGATCCAAAAGCAAGGCGCGAATCAACCAATACGAAGAACTACTTTCCGAGGAGCGCAGAAAGCAGCGTGAAGATATGGAGATTTTTATCCCGGCCGGACCGCGACTGGGCGATAAGGTGATCGAGGCAAACAATGTGTCGAAGGGATATGATGATCGACTGCTTATTGAGGAGATGAATTTTAGCCTGCCGCCCGGTGGAATCGTGGGCGTTATCGGTCCCAATGGTGCCGGAAAGACAACGCTTTTTAGAATGATTACCGGCGAAGAAGAACCCGACAGCGGTGAGATCGTGCTCGGCGATACCGTGGAGCTGGGCTATGTGAATCAAGATCGGCCGCTTGATCCCGAGAAAACAATTTGGGAGGAAATTTCTGGCGAAAAAGATACTATAAAACTTGGAAATCGAGATATCAATTCGCGAGCCTACACGGCACGTTTTAATTTCAGCGGCAGCGATCAGCAGAAGCGATGCAGTGAAATTTCGGGCGGTGAACGAAACCGTGTCCACCTGGCCAAGATGCTGAAAGAGGAAGCCAACGTACTACTGCTCGATGAGCCGACCAATGATCTGGATGTCCACACCCTGCGGGCGCTCGAAGAAGCGTTGCTCGATTTTGCGGGTTGTGCCGTTGTCATCTCCCACGACCGCTGGTTCCTGGATCGCATTGCCACGCATATGCTGGCGTTTGAGGGCAACAGCCAGGTGTATTGGTTCCAGGGCAATTATTCGGAGTATGAAGAGAATCGAGAGCAGCGACTGGGCTCCAAATATCATCCGGAGCGCGTACAGTATAAAAAGCTGATGCGGGATTAAAGGCAGAATTCAGTTACAGGAGTCAGGACGGAGAAGAGCTTTGCTAGCTGTTCGGGCGTTGACTGTTTACACACCTCGACTTTCGACAACCACTAAAATCGCCCCTCTTGGAAAAGGTTCCGAGCCTGCGAGATGGGTAACTTCTAAATTCTGAGTCCTGACTTCTGAAAATTCTTCTATTCTCCTGTTTTCTCTTCCAGCAATGGTAACTTAGCCCCTTCTCTGTCGGTCAGCTCATAACCCCACTTTTTAAGCAACGGTTTCTCCATGGATTCATCTCGATATTCATCGGGAATGAGGATGGGAATGCCGTAGATCACCGGAAAATAGCGGTCGCATTCGGGACAGCTCAGGAGCCCCTCCAGGATTTCGCCATCCTCCCCTTCGTTAATAATATTGGCATCCAGATCGTGCTTATCGATCGGACAGCAGAGTTTTTTTAAAAGTTCTTTCGTCATTTTTTTCAATTTTTGGGATGCAACGCAGAGCATTGCATCCAGATAATAAAGTACTACTTTTTTGCCAACTGTTCTCTGCTTAGAATTCATGAGCCGGGGGTCTGGGGCGAATCGCGGGAAAGATACTTAAAAAGCTTCTTTGCGTTTCAGAGCAACCAATGACTTAACATTTTTATAAAGAACAAAATCTACGATTCCCCCAGCACTTTTTTCGTCTATTTTTTGGTGACAAAAAATGGACACAACACCAAAATCTAAGATCCTAAACCAAGTTCAGGATGACACAAATATTGCATAATTATCCTTCGCTTAGTGCTTGCTTATAATTTAAAGCCTGTTCCTGTGGTTCATCATCATTTAAAATCCCCGAAATCACAGCCACGCCATTAAATTCCAGATCATCTAGTTCACCAATCTTCTCTGGGGTAATACCACCGGACAAAAACAACGGCATATCCGTTATTTCACGTGCCTTTTCTACGGTTTCAGGCTGCACAATCGGACAGCTCTCAACCGAAGGCGACGGAAACATGGCACAGAACGAGATATAGTCAAGATCGTTTTCCTCGGCCCATTTCACTATCTCCAGGTCATTACTACAGGTGATACCGGCCCAAAAATTCCGCTCTACTTCTTCTTTGATCTGATTATAATTCTCTGGTACTGAGTCAAAATGTATGCCGCGGGCACGGGTCGCTTTCAACAACTTCCAATCGTCGTTGACCAGCACGGGTACATCATAATTTGCAGCCATGTCGATTAGATATGCCACCAGCTGTTCCCGGTCGGGCCTGTTCATGTGATCCGGCCAATGGTTCCAGATCTGTAATATCCCGACCCCGCCTTTCAAAGCTCGCTCGACCTTATCCAACAGTACAGATTGATCCATCGACGGATCAACTACGAGGTAAACGCCATTTAAATTTTGCTTAGTCATAATTGTTTCAATCCTTTGATCTCATTTCCATCCTTTCTCCATTGCGTTAAAAAACGCGTTCCAGTACGGATCGTTTCCGTCAAATTCAAAACTTTCTTCCTTTCCGTCTTCAACCAGGATATTTCCTTCCTCTTTGGATATCATTTCTCCGACAACTGCCGCCGGGATTGATTGATCGTTCAGGTGGTTCACCAGAGTTTCTTCCTGTCCCGCTTTTACAGCCATAACCATAGAACCCGCTCCCACACACAGGCGGTGATCAATTTCAAAGAGCTCGCATATTTTTACGGGTGCTTCGCTAGCGGGAAGTTTGTCGCTGTCAACCCGGAACGTACAGTTCGAGGCCTCGGCCATTTCGGAAATGCCCCCGAGCAGTCCTCCCTCGGTGACATCGTGCATCGCTTTCAGCTCTGAATTCGGAGCCAGTATTTTACGTGCTTCAAGTGCATCGTTTAACGATGATGTCCGATAGAAGTTCTTGCAGCCCTGCTCGTAAATTTCTTTCCCGCATTCTTCCTGTACGGTTTCGGGGAAGCTCATCGCCAGTATCGACGAAGCCGTTAGTGCACTTTCTTTGGTGACTACAATTTTGTCGCCCGGCTCAGCCCCGTCGCTGGTAATAATTTCATTAATCGGAGCCTGTAAAAACATCGTGCCGCCGCCCGGCGTCGTGGATTCTTGTCCCGGCACCTGTGCCGTATGTCCGCCGGTGATGGCAATTCCCAGCTCTTCACATATCCTGTGGATGTGTCCCCAGTAGATCTTGAATTTATCGAGCGGAAAGTCGGTTGGCAGATTCAGTACAAACTGAGCGTATTGAGGAGCAAATCCGGTAGTGGCCATATCATTAACCAGCAGGTGCACCGACAGCCAGGCCGATTCTTTGAGTCCCAATGACGGAATCAGCGACAACGGATCGCTGGAGGTAGCCAGTGCATTTCCATTGCCGAGATCTATCACTGAAGTATCTACGCCAAACCGAGGGCCCGTAACGATATCTGACCGCTTGAATCCGCTCTGGGGCTGTATTATTTCCCGAAACAGTTCACTGCTTATTTTTCCGCTTTGATCTTCAAATGCACTCATACTGATCTATTTATTCAACGTCGGTTAGCTTTACGTGAAGTCCGAAAAAGTCGCCGATTGGCAGTCCCCATCGTTGTACGGGAAACCATTTCGGCAGGCCGGTGGCCGTCCATTCAATTTCATACAGTCGCCCTTCCAGCGCCTCTTCAATGGTACCAATAAGCTTCTTCGGCGTATAAAAATTGGCCGTCTCGTAATAGGGATTCGCCCCGAAAACCTCCTGAACGCGGCGGCGGACCACCTTTGTGGAGTTCCGGTTCATAATGCCGAAAATCATCCCGTACTTGCCCACCCGCACGGCCTCGCGAATTACCTTGATGGGATCATCGTAATAGGCAAAAGTGGCGATAAAGGCCAACGCGTCAAAAGTATTATCTTTGAATGGCATGTGATGAGAGTCGGCCCAAACCAAGTCGCCGTCAAAATGTTTATTCCCTTCGCCCAGCATAAAAGGCGAAATATCTGCTCCGGTGGCTTCGATTCCAATTTCTTCCCACCACCTTGTAAAGCGCGTGGTTCCACAGCCGTATTCGAGCAGTGTTTCCACACGTTCATCTTTTTGGATGAGCTTTGCCAGCACTTTCTTCTGCCATATTTCGGCCCGTTTATAACGTCCCTCATAGTAATCCTCATATACTTCCGTGTGCTCGCGGTTGAAAAACCATTCCTTGCGATCCTGCCACTGCTCGAGCTTTTTGGTAGCTATCTCGAATTTTTTCTTTTGGAGTTTATTGCTCATCGCATCATCTGTGTAAGTCTAACAATTAGTTTCGGCTGGATATTAACAGGCAGGAAATCAGCCGGTAACAAATAGGGCACAATAAGCGGACTGGCTTTTCCCTACGCTGGTATTATCCAGATCAGGTCAGAGGGTGTGATCTCAGTCCCTTACACACATTTACGTGAGGGACACCCCTATTGATTTCTTAAAGTAATGATTTTTGGAGGATTGATAAACAAAAGTTGCCGAAACTTGTATCCTTAACAAATCTCTTGCTTAGCATTAAGGTGCGAACCCACACCATACATTAAAATACCAAATTTTTAATGTATGCTTGCTCGAAACTATCTGAATGAGTTGGCCGGAATGGGCGTACTCGAGAAAAAGGTGCTCAAAGGTCGGCATTACTATAAAAACCGCAAGCTCGAGCAGATTTTGTCCTACTAGTAATGAGTGTTGAGTCGTGAGTATTGAGTAGCTGGTAGTGAAAATTCTAACTTCTGGCTACTGACTCTTGGCTTCTGACTTTTCCTTCAAATAATCAGCTAAGTCACTGATGGTCTCAACTCCCAATCGGTCGGCTTGTTCACTTCGCATGATCAGGGCGTAGGTATTTTCGAAGCCCAGCGGCTCAAGCCACCGGATGTTGAATTGATCTCGGGATTGACGGGCCACATAGTGATATACGCGTTTGGGACTATTTCCAAGACTATCGACAGTGGCAGTATTTGGTTCAAGCAAAACGTGAAGTCCCGTACCGGTGTATTCGGGATAGAGCTGGATTTCATCGCTGGTCAGCGCATTAAAAACAATTTGCGTACCCGCTAATCCAAGGCGCAATTCCACGTTCAGATCGGTATAATTTTCGATGAGCATACGATACATATGTCCCAGGATAAACTGCTCGGTTTGCAGCTTACCGCCGATAAGCAGATCCGGGTCGCCCTCACGATTTATATCCGTTTCAAATCCCTGTTGCTGCAGGTAGTCTCTGGCAACAACCTGCTCATCTTTACCCTCGTGGTCAACGGCACTGTTTAGTTGAATCATCGTTTCCGTGTCGATTGTACCGCCCAATTTATTTATCACCTGTACTACATCGGGATTCCGTTCGGCGAAATCTTGCCTTACAATTGGAGCACATTCATAGGGCGGAAAGTATCGCCGGTCGTCTTCCAGCACGTTCAGATCAAACGCTTCAATACGTCCATCAGTAGAATAACCGACCGCTACATCCACGCGCCCGTTTTGGAGGGCCTCGTACATCAGCGAGGCGTTCATTTCAACCACCGGCATATCTAGATCGTAATGTTGCCGGAGTCCCTCAAATCCGTCGGCACGCTCCAAAAATTCCGGCGGCACTCCTATCCGAAACCGGTCCTCGCTAAACACGGTGGAGATTGAATAGAGCGACACAAAGACAATTACCACAGCCAGTCCATAGCTCAGCGGTTTCATCAGTCTGGAGATATTTCGTTCAATTAGTCCGAGCAAAAAATCAAATCCCAACGCGAGTAAAGCCGCGGGCAATGCACCGGCCATAATCATCACGGAGTTATTAAGTGCAATACCTCGAAAGATATATTCTCCCAAACCGCCAGCCCCGATAAGTGCGCAGAGCGTAGCCACTCCTACATTAATCACCGTCGCCGTTCTTATTCCCGCAAAAATTACTGGCGAAGCCAACGGCAGCTCTACTTTGCGCAGAATTTGTCCGCCCGTCATTCCCATGCCGCGCGCCGACTCTGTCACTGACGATTCCACTTCTTCAATTCCGGAGTATGTATTACGGACAATGGGAAGCAACGCATATAAAAAAAGTGCCACGATCGCGGGCAATGCTCCAATACCCAACAGTGGCAGCATAAATCCCAATAAAGCGATGCTGGGGATGGTTTGAATGACGCCGACCGCCCCGAGTACAAAGCCGGAAACTTTCTTAAATCGGGTTGCCAGCAGCCCCAGCGGAATTCCGATGGCTACGGCAATGAGCAGTGAAACGAAGGTGAGGCCGATGTGCTCAACAGTTTGGTCGAGGAGCTCGGCCTGATTGGTTATGATGAAATTCCAGAGATCAGCCATGGTCGCCTTCCGTTTTCAGTTCTTTTTTATAGGCCTGAAAGCGATTTAACAAATCAGCAAAACCGAGGGAGTCAGTTACTTGGTCGCCCACCCGGTGGATGACCACGGTGTTATCCTCGGGGGCTTTCTCCATCTTGTCAATAATTTCAAAAAGTGTTGCCCGCTTATCTACAGCATTGTCATAATCCTGATCTTTTTTTAGGGGCGGGCTCCAGTACAGCTCGGACTCTTCTTGAATTGGAAGGATGTCCGAAATTTTTATGCTTAGCAATTCAAGCTGGAACCGGTTGGAGGCAAAAAATGAATTTACAAAATTGTTGTCGGGCCGAAATAGCAGTTCTTGCGGCGTGCCAACCTGCTGCATTTTTCCATCGTCGAGCAGGCAAAGCCGATCGCACATCTCAAATGCCTCAAACACATCGTGGGTTACCAGTACAATCGTCTTTTTGATCTGCTTAAACAGCCTGCTGACTTCTTGCCGGATTTGCTGTTTGGTGATCGGATCAAGTGCCCCGAACGGCTCGTCCATCAGTATGATCGGCGGATCGGCAGCCAAGGCCCGTGCCAGACCGACGCGCTGTTGTTGTCCTCCGCTCAGGGAATCCGGCTGACGGTTGCCGAAGGTTTCGGGCTCAAGTCCCACCAACTGCAAAAGTTCTTCACTGCGGTCATCAATGCGACGGTCATTCCAATCAAGCAGTTTCGGCACAACAGTAATATTTTCTTGAACCGAGTAATGTGGAAACAAGCCCACATCCTGAATGACGTAACCGATATTGCGGCGAAGCTCCTGGGGATTCTGATTGATAATATTCTGCCCGTCAACAGTTACAGTTCCCGAAGTGGGTTCTACCAGGCGGTTGATCATCTTCAGCGTAGTCGTCTTGCCGCAGCCGCTCGTGCCGATGAGTCCAAACGTTTCGCCCTCCTCTACACGGAAAGAAAGGTCCTGAACCGCAGACTCATCAGCGTAATACTTGGATACATTCCGGAGCTCGATCAAGGTATCTTAAACTAATTCCTGTTCGCAATCAATGATATGACAATAATGACAGAAAGGATAATAGCCTAAATTTGAGACTTTGCTTTCTCAATTCATCCGATGACAAATTCAGTCGCCGGATGAGTAACGAGTTAAGGCACGGGACAAATCCCCATACTCATCTGCAGAAAAAAGGAACCGATAATCAACACTAAAAGGATGGCAAACAGCCAGAATTTTAAGGCCGAGCTGGAAGAACTATCATCCCTTTGCATTCTGAAAAATCGTATCATAAGTTCCCCTCACTTTTTTGACAAATACTGAAGCGAAAAATAGTGGTGCTCGTCGGTCCAAACCTGCTCAACCCCGTACCACTCGCTGACCAATTCTTGGAACTCATCAAGCGAATACTTATACGAATTCTCGGTGTGGATAGACTCTCCCTTATCAAAAGAAAAAATCTCATCGGCAATATGAACTTCCTGATCTTCCTCCGAAACCAGGTGCATCTCGATGCGACCCTGATCTTCATTAAAAAACGCCTGATGAGCAAATGTATCGACATCAAAATCAGCATCTAATTCGCGATTCAAACGCACCAACATATTTTTATTGAACTGCGCCGTAATGCCCTTCTCATCATTATAAGCCGCCTCCAGCACTGCCTTGTCCTTTTTCAGATCTACCCCGATGAGCATGCCCGATTCGTCGTCAGTAAGTGAAGCCAACATGTCCAAAAAAGAACGCGCCCTGTCGGGATGAAAATTGCCAATCGTTGATCCCGGAAAAAACACCACTTGCTGTTGATAACCGCCACCGAGATCAGGCAAATCAAACGGAGCGGTATAATCTGCAAAAACGGGAATAATCGAGATCCGTGGATATTCCCTCCGTAAATTGCTCACTACTTTCAGCAGGTACTCTTCGGAGATATCCACCGGTACATATGCTGATAATGAGTTGAGCTTTTCCAACAGCAGACGGGTTTTACTACTGCTGCCACTACCCAATTCTACCAGCATTGCCCTGGAACCGATGGCTTTGGCAATGGCATCAATATTTTGACCCAATATAGAGCGTTCCGTCTCTGTCAGATAATACTCATCCAGCCGGGTAATCTGCTCAAACAGTTCGGATCCGCGCTCATCATAAAAGTATTTGCTGGGCAACCGTTTTTGGGATTTACGCAATCCTTTTAATACATCATCCAGCATCGTCTGCCGGGGTGCCGTAACCTGATTTTCCATAGGCAACTGCTATATATTTTTGGCCAATCGGATGCCGTTAAACTGCCAGCGCGCATCGGGATAGAAAAAGTTTCGATAGGTTTTACGGATATGCCTTTTCGAGGTAGCACAAGATCCACCCCGCAGCACATACTGGCTGCACATAAATTTGCCATTATATTCGCCCAGCGCCCCGGGCAGCGGTTGATATCCCGGATAGGGCTCATACGAACTCATCGTCCACTCCCACACATCGCCATACATCTGCTTGAGTTCGTCGCTGTTTTTTTGCAGCGGACGCGGATGGAAGTGTCCTTCTTCCACAAAATTTCCCTCATAGGGTTTATCACCGGCCGCCACCTCCCACTCCGCTTCTCGAGGCAGGCGCGCATCAGCCCATCGGGCAAAAGCATCGGCTTCGTAATAACTAACGTGCGTTACCGGCTCATGGGGATTTACTTTGCGCAATCCGCCCAGCGTGTAGTGATACCATCCGTCATCCCGCTTGCACCAGTAGAGCGGTGAATCCCAGTTATTTTTATTCACCGTTGCCCAGCCGTCATCCAGCCAAAGGGGTGATCGCTGGTAACCTCCATCCTCCATAAACTCCATGAATTCACCATTAGTAATCAGGCGGTCGGCCATCACAAACGGCTCTAAAAACTTGCGGTGCCGCGGGTGTTCATTATCATACGTAAATTCTCCACCGTTATTGCCGATCTCGTAAATTCCCTCATCAAACGAGACCCAGCTCATGGCATCGGGCTGTTCTCCCTCGGGCCGATCCAGCTCTTTATATTTGGGATACAGCGGATTCTGCGCAAACATATATTTGAGATCGGTAATCATCAGCTCTTGATGTTGCTGCTCGTGATGGTTGCCGATCTCAATCACGGGACCGAACTCAGTAAGCTCTTCTTCAGACGCACCATCCAAAAAGTTGAGAACCTGCTCATTGACGTACGCACGATACTCCAGCACCTGGTCCACCGTGGGACGCGACAGCAATCCTCGCTTCGAACGGGTGTGCGGTTCGCCCGTTTGCAGATAATAGGAATTAAAAATGTAGGAATATTGCGGATGAAGCGACTCGTAATCGGGAATGGCTTTTTCCAGGACGAAAGTCTCATAAAACCAACTTACATGCGCCAAATGCCACTTGGTAGGGCTGGTATTTTCAATAGCCTGAATGACATAATCTTCCTTTTCCAACGGATCCGAAAGGTAAAGACTGAAGTCTCGAATAGTCTGAAAGCGATCAATTAAGGTATCTTTTGAATGACGATCTTGCGACTTTTCAAGGGTTGGCTGCGCAGTTTTAGCATCCATGATTGTTCTGTTTTAGACTGAGCATTTAACTCGTACATCTTTTACAAAAAATCATACGAATAAGTTCTGATTCGGCAAAACATTTCCAAACCAACAAATGCTATCCAAAAAGTACCATTAATCGTTATCTATGATAACTTCTACTTTTCTCTGTAAAAATAAATTTTTTTATTTTCAGAATCTTTTCCACTTCTGATTTTTACTCCTTTATCTTGGTTATACTGATATACAGCCGTACGCATAGAGTTTACATTTTTATCATCAGTATAATCAACCTCTACTGCATCACCACCTACTTCAAGTTTGTCCAATGCTTCTAGCAGCGGCTTAAATTTTGATGATCGTCTTTTCGACATATTTATCTTTTCACGCTCTACAAACTTAATTTCCATATCATTCTATAATTTCTTAACAAATAACTACCATATAAAATATAACCTATATTACACAATAATGTATAATCATGATATCATTTTTAAACATTTTAATATCATGTTATGTACAATCAAAAATAAAAAACCTGCAGGAAATTTCCTGCAGGCTGGATATAATCAAAAATAAACCTGGAACTATTATTGAATTTCATAAAATTGATTATAAACATAATCCCAAAAATCTGCCAGATTTGACCCTTTATTATGCGGGTTCTTGGACTTTGATGATTTCATCGCATCCAGACAGGCTTTTTCTTTGGCATCATAATATGCTTTAAGCTGATGCGCGGTGGGATTCTCGATCATCTCTTCAAACTTTTTCACTTTCTCAGGCATAAAAAACTGCTTTAATTCATTTGCTTTTATAACGCAGGATACGGGCAAAAAATTTCCTGCTTATTTCTAATAAAGCAGTTTGGGACATTGATTGCAACAGCGTTTTGATCAGCTGCTAATCGTTATCAAAATACTGCTGAATGTATTTCGCTTTGCCTTCAAAGCTGATATCGGAGTAATTTTTTGTATGCATGGCCAGCAACTCAACAGCCGGCTCAAAATGCTCATACAAATTGCCCATTGCAATAATATTCATCCTGCCCTTTCCGGCAACTTCTACCAGTCCCTTTGCTACCTTAATTCTTTCAATTTCATCGTAGCCAATATACTTGTCAAAAATACCTTCTTTGGTTATACCTTCTTCGTCAATAGTTATTCGCATTTTATATACATGAGGAATTCCTGCCAGACACGATACAATTGCCAAAATAGATACCACTATAAAGAAAAGATCTATCCAAAAAGGAAGTCCCTGCTCTTGCGAGCCGAAAAGAAAAGCCTGGAACATATACACACTTAATGCCAGAAATAATGGAACCAATGTGTAAAATATGATTCGCATCCACTTTTTATATCGAAGTTCAACCCTATCATTTCCCATATTTACCTTGATTTATTTTTAGTCTCCCTTTTAAAAACAGCACACGAGAAAAGCTAAATTGCTGTTTATCAACTACAATAATAAATCCAAGAATTGCAAAAAAGGTTAGCTCAACTTGTGTCAAACAAAAAAAGACAGCTCCTTTCGAAACTGTCTTTAAAATAATTGGAGTGGGCGATGCAGGATTCGAATAGTACACATTCATACCTATACCTACTCACAAAAACCTATATAATAGCTATTAACGGCATATATAGACTTTAATTCCCACTGCACAAGTAGAGTATGAGAGAAAATATTTGTACCTTATCTTAAAATGGTACAAATCAATTACAGATGGCTCTTACAATAAAGCTTACACAGCTAAAAAGAAAAAAGCGCAAAGACGGTACAATACCAATCTATATTCGGATGACCGAAGATCAAAAATCGAGATATAGGAGTACCGGTATATCAGTCTTGCCAAAACACTGGAATCCAAATGAAAAAAGAGTTCGGAAGTCTCATCGAAATGATACTCTTTTAAATAATAAGCTAGAAGGCCAGCTTATTGAAATTAAACAAATCAAACATGAATTATCCCAGAATAAAAACCTGAGCCTCGATACTCTAAAGCAGGCTATTTCAGAAGACTCTGATCCCAGGTCAGTACAACATCAAGCCAAAGAATATCGGCAGCATTTAAATGCAGAAGAACGATACTGGGAGTATCGGCACTTCAAGGTAGTTATGAATAACTTAGACCGATTTATTAAAGAAAAGGATGTTCCAAATGCGCTTGATCAAATTGATTCTGAATGGATTGAGAATTTTCAAGACTTCTTGCTTACAGAAGGTGGCCCTGAAAAGAAAGATGGGACCAGAAAAGGAAACAGTGCCAATACCGTCCGCAAAAAACTTCAACGGTTAAAAGGAATGTTTACATGGCTAATCAAAAACAAAAACCTAAAACATGATCCTTTTACCAGAGTTGACCGAGTGGAAAAAAAGAAAGCAAACACAAAAACTAAGCTAACCTTCCAACAAATTAAAACTATAAAAGAGTTGAAGTTGCAGAAGGAATCTAAGCTATGGCATGTTCGAAACTACTTCATGTATTCCTTTTATAATGCCGGTATTCGGTTTGGGGATTTATGCACTTTAACCTGGGACAATCTTGTTGATGGTAGACTCACCTACTCTATGCATAAAACAGGAAAAAGGAAATCCATCAAGCAACTCAAACCGATGGAAAAAATCCTTAACCTCTATCGTGATAAGGATTCAAAACCAACTGATTATATCTTTCCAATCCTTGACGATAAGTACAGTGATCCAATGGAATTGAGGAAAGCCATTGGCAGTAAAAATGCTCGTGTGAATTTAATGCTCAAAGACATAGCCAGTGAGGCCGACATAGAAGCGAATATTAGCTTCCATGTTTCACGACATTCTTTTGCTCACTTTGCACTCAAAAAAGGGATGGACCTCTATTCTATTAGTAAGGCATTGGGACATTCCGATTTAAAAATTACAGAACAGTATCTGAAAAGTTTTGATGAAGAAAAGCTTGATTCAGATATGGAAGAAATTTTTTCTAACTAATACTTCTCTCCAATGAAGAATAATACTCAATCAGTAAATTTGAAATCCATTTTTGGAACTTGTCAAAAAAACTCAGAGAATTTTAAATATAGAGAAATCTTTACTCAAGAAGATTTAGTACATAACCCTTTCTGGTATAATGCTAAAATAATACCCGAGATAAACACTTTTAAGACTACCTATTATAAACCTTTAGCAAAAAAGAAAGGTATACCGTTAGATGAATTCCATAAAATCTATTGGAATGATTTAAGAGAAGAGTTTAATGACTCTCCTTCTAGTATAGAGACTTTTAAAAAGTATCTCTTGAAAATATTAGAGAATGACTTGTTCCTACAATATTTTCGCCAAACAGATTTATTATTTCAGCATTTTTTTAATAGAGATTATTCCTTCAAGTTATTTAAAAATAACTCTACAGATATCTTCAAGCTGATGACTGCTTTTTATATAGGTGATTACCAGATGATTGAGGAAAGGTTAGAAAGTGGATTTCCTGGCAGCAAATTTTTCAAGATCAAAAACTCAAGTCATGAAGAGTTCTGCAAGAAAACAAAAGAATTATTATTAAATATTTGGGATCATCATGTTAAGCTTACAAACGTAATAGAATTTCCTAAACGTGCAATAGCTTTGGATTCTTCTTCCAAAAAACCAATTAAACAAGTTCCCAACTATAAAACTATAACAAATGGGGCAACTGACAATAGAGGGGCCCATAATGAGGGTAGAAAAATAGTACCCGAACCTGAACTCTGGGAAGAAGCTCAAAAATATTTCCAAAAATTTGAGAAATCTTGTCTTAGTAGTAGAGATAAGAAATTCCCAAATGGCAAAATGAAAAAATGGCTTGCGGGTCTAACTTCTAATCTAGAATTATACGGTTACGAAAAAAGAGATAAAGATAAGAAGAATCCGATTCGCTTAAAGAGAGGGATGATTAGAAAGTTGCTAGGTAAGAATAATGAAAAATGGAAAGTTAAAAAATAGCTTAAGCACAGAATCTTTCATTTTTTTAAAAAAACGCATTTCGCAGAATATTATTTTTTGTGAATGAGTTCTATACTCTTCGGAATATTTAAAAAACGGCTGATCTTTCAAATGCTTACCATGTAAATTGGTCCTACCTACATTGTGTACAGAAATCAAAACAGAAATAAATTTTTGTACACATGGATACCTTCATACCTACACGTTCCGAATATAAGGAACTTGTTACAGAAGCCGTTAATGAAGCAATTGAGCGAGAGCTCCCCCGCCTAGTACGCAAAGCTACGCGCCAAAAATACCTCAATACTGATGCTGCAATGGAGTTATTATCCTGCAGCCGAAAACATCTCTATCATCTTCGTTCAACCGGGGCCCTCCCGTTCATTAAAGAAGGAAAAAAGATCTACTACGACATAGAGGATATTGAAGCCTTCATGGAAAAAAATAAAATATCCTAACCACTATTCCGCTTCATCTAAAACAAAAAATGTCTTATGCCAATAGTACGTATTAATAAGCGGGAAAACCCATTTGTCCAAATAGACAAAAACGCCATCAATAACCCTAACCTGAGTTGGAAAGCTAAGGGGCTTCTTACCTATTTAATATCCAAGCCAGACAATTGGAAAATTCTTGTCGAAGACCTACAAAAAAAATCTAATGATGGCAGACATGCCTGTAGAACCGGCTTACAAGAATTAGAAAAAAATGGATACATAATTAAAGAACGTGAAAGAGATGAAAATGGAGCTTATTCCGGAATGGTATACCAAGTATTTGAATCCCCAATAAACAAACACGCTTGTGTTGCAAATGAAGCCACAAACGGAAAACCCGATTATGGCAATCTAAAAGAACCTTTTAACGAACCTGAGACCACAAACGGGTTTCCCAGAGCTGGAAAATCCACAGCCGGAAAATCAAACACTACTAATAATAATAGTACCAATAATGATAGAATTAAAAAGAAACCTACTACTAAACCTATAGATATCTCCTCCGAAATGGAGCAAGTTATTTCAACCTGGAATTCCACCTTCGACATAGTAGTAGATCCTTCTGATAAAAATTTAATACTGGCTATTCAAAATACCCTCGAAGAACATTCAGTTGATGAAATCAAACAAGCGATAAAATTCAGAAGCAAAGCTAAGTTTTACGAAGAGGAAGCTTTTCATTTGCGGGATAATCCGAAGAGCTTTTTCGAATATCCCCAGACGATCAAAAATGACATGAGACGGTATCCCTATAAACTGATCACGTACGAGAAAAAGTGTGAGTTAGAGATGGAGGGGAAGGCCCTAGAATTCGAGAAAGATCCCGACAAGAAAGACAGCAAAGACCAATCGATGTGGAGGATGTATGATTAGCTATTCGCCAACTTCAAACCACCCAAATTTCGCCGTTCAAGTAAATGGAGCTTTTTCCAAAACTCCTCCATTTACTCACGGCCAAATATGGAACGACGCCAGTATGGGCAAATGGATATTCATACTTCATTATTTGAAGCCTGATTGAAGTAAGTAGCTCTAAAAAAGGGTGGCAAGCAAGTACCTTTGGTCCCAAGTTCGCAAGGCGAATTGGTCAAAGGTAGAAG
>CAZBCG010000021.1:0-29742 GCA_964490705.1 uncultured Balneolaceae bacterium
CTCACCTTCGAGACGACCCTCTCTGAGGTGTTTGCTTCACTAGACCCAAAATGAAATGGCAGTTAACGAATTTTCAGTTTGATATTATCGCTGCATCATGCCTGATTTAATGACATTGTCGTAGATGTCGATCATTTTATCGGTGCGAAGTGTAATGAGATCAGCGATCGCAAAATCATCCTCCTCACTTCCAACGGTACCCAGCTCAACAAAGGGAATATTATCATCTGAAAAATGATCTTCTAAGGCTTGCTTTCCATCACTATTGCACGTAACTACAACGCCTGATTGCGCTTCGCTGTAAAGCATTTCGTGTTTATTGGGACCAAGATTTTCAACAGAAACAGACGCTCCTTTTCGGGCAAACATCGCCATTTCTGCCAGCGTAATTGCCAATCCACCATCCGAAATATCATGGGCCGCATTCACCAGATTCTGCTGAATAGCTTCCAGCAGTGTTGATTGTAATCGCCCCTCAAACTCCAGATCAATTTCCGGAGCATCACCGGTCGTCAGATCAAAAATGGCATGCAGATACTCACTTCCGCCCAATCCCTTTCGAGGCGCACCGATGTAATAAATAACATCAGACTCTTCCTTAAATTCCGGCGTCATACGATGACTTTCCAGATCCTCGATCAATCCCAACATACCAATAACCGGTGTTGGAAACACCGCCATCTCCGGGTTTTCATTATAAAAACTCACATTTCCACCGGTAACCGGGGTATTAAACCTGCGGCATGCATCGCCCATCCCGGCCAGTGCTTCTCTGAACGTCCAATAGACTTCGGGTTTATAGGGATTTCCAAAGTTTAGACAGTTGGTAATCGCCATCGGTTTAGCACCGCTGCACACCACATTTCGCGCCGCTTCAGCAACGGCAATTTGTCCACCGCGTCGCGGATTCAGATACACATACCGACCATTGCAATCGGTTTTAACGGCCAATCCTTTGTTCGTCCCTTTGATGCGGACAACACCCGAATCCGAAGCGCCGGGTCCGTTTACCGTATTGGTACGCACCATGGTATCATACTGCTCATAGACCCATCGCTTGGATGCAATGTTCGCTGCACCCAACAATTGCTTCAGAATATCTTCGTGATCATCCGGATGATCCAGCGAATCGACATCGAAAGACTGTGTTTCTTCGAGATATTCGGGCTTCCTCGTTTCGCGCTCGTATCGCGGAGCTCCGCCGCCGAGTACCAAACTGTCCGCCGGAATATCGGCTTTCACCTCCCCGTCTTTGACGTACGTCACATTTTCGCCTTCGACGACTTCGCCGATGACAACGGCATTCAGATCCCATTTTTCATAGATGTCGATAATCTCTTGCTCACGACCATCTTCGGCGACTACGAGCATACGCTCCTGGCTTTCGGAGAGCAGCAGTTCATAAGCCGTCATACCTTCTTCGCGGGCCGGCACTTTATCCAGATCCAGGCGCATACCCACGCCACCCTTGGCCGTCATCTCGGATGAAGAACAGCTAATTCCCGCTGCTCCCATATCCTGGATACCCACAATACCACCGTTCTTGATCACTTCAAGTGTGGCTTCCAGCAATAGTTTCTCAGAAAATGGATCGCCAACTTGTACACTGGGACGCTTGTCTTCACTTTCTTCGCTAATCTCTTCAGAAGCAAAGGTCGCGCCGTGGATACCATCGCGTCCGGTGTCTGAGCCAACAATTATCACCGGATTGCCCACGCCTTCGGCAATGGCTGATGCGGTCTGATCTTCTTTGACGATGCCCACACTCATCGCATTCACCAGCGGATTACCTTCGTACTTTTCATCAAAGTAAATTTCTCCGCCTACCATTGGCACGCCAAAAGAGTTTCCGTAATCCGCAATGCCGCGAACCACACCATCCAACAGAAAACGGACGCGCGGGGTATCCAGATCGCCGAACCGCAGCGAATTGAGGCTGGCAATAGGTCGTGCACCCATCGTAAAAATGTCTCGGTGGATACCGCCGACACCGGTCGCGGCCCCTTCATACGGTTCAATGGCCGATGGGTGATTATGACTCTCAACTTTAAATACGCACCCCAATCCATCACCGATGTCAACCAACCCTGCATTTTCTTCTCCGGCACCGACCAGCATTTGCGGACCTTCGTTGGGCAGTTTTTTTATCTCGAGGATGGAATTCTTATACGAGCAGTGCTCACTCCACATCACCGAATACACCCCCAGCTCGGTAAAGGTGGGCATGCGTCCGAGGTAATCCTTAATCATTTCAAATTCCTCTTCGGTCAGCCCGTGGTCTTTGGCTAGTTCGAGTGTTACTTCCGGCTCTTTAATCGTTGTGTCAGACATCAGTTGTGATTATATATGTTAACAGTAAACTATTACGTTACTCAAAATATTTAACACAAAGATATGCGAAAAATTCATCTCTGCGTTATCCTCAGTGTCCTCTGTGGTTCATAAAATTATTTAACCTGAAGATAAGTACATAGCTTTTCAAAATTTTTAAATACAAAATCAGCTTGTTGATGCTGGTCCTCATTACCGTTGGTCGTAAACCATGCCGTATTCCATCCAAATTGGGAACCGCCTTCGATATCAGATTGAAAAGAATCGCCAACATACAGGATTTCATCTTTGGGAACGCCGGCCTTTTCTGTGGCATGTGCAAATACTTTGGGATCGGGCTTCAATACGCCCACATCTTCGGAAATGACCGTCTGATTGGCAGAATCATACATCCCAAACTGTTCAAACTTAAGGCGCTGCGTTTCGGCAAATCCGTTTGTTAAAATACCAACGGGATATTGTTCCAGAATTGCTTCGTAGGCCTGCTGAGCCCCGTCCATCCACTGCCAGTGATTGCGATAGCACTGCATGTACAAATCGCCTACATCTTTATAACGGCTGCCATCCAATCCCAAATTAAGCAGTGTTTTTTCAAATCGATTGCGCTGCAGCTGCTCGCGATCGACTTCTCCACGGCTGTACAATCCCCACTGCTCGCTATTTACCTCGTGATATTCATCAATGAGATCCTGAAGATTGACTTGCGAAAAAAGATCAAATTGCCGGTGGACGTCCTGAAGTCCCGCTTGCTCCGCTGCTTTGTGATTGAGCAGGGTATCATCTAAATCAAAATAGATAAACTTATATGACAAAAGAGGCGCTGGGCATTGGTTGAAAATGATTCGCTCAAAGATAGGAATTTGATTCTTAAGAACTAAAAAACGACAGTTAAAATTTTAGTAATTTCGTAATCGGCTGACAATTGGTATTGCCAAATTTGTAATTTTAATTAATGCATCAATTTCCTGATCCTTTCGTATATTGTGCATCATAATTTTAATCTAACTTTCGGAATCAATGAATATTAAGACTCTCATCGGATTAGGCGTCGCAGCACTGCTATTTTTCTACGGCGTAAGCGTAAATAACGGACTTGTAAATAAGCAGGAAACCGTAAATCAGCGTTGGGCACAGGTAGAAAATCAATATCAGCGTCGGGCCGATTTAGTTCCAAACCTAGTGAATACCGTTAAAGGAGCTGCCGATTTTGAACAGCAAACTTTGACGGATGTGATTGAAGCGCGAAGCAAGGCCTCATCAATTCAAGTTTCGGCTGATGACTTGAACAATCCGCAAAAAGTACAGCAGTTTCAGCAGGCTCAGCAGCAGCTTTCGGGCGCTCTGTCACGATTGCTAGTGACCGTTGAGAAATATCCGGAACTCAAAGCCAATCAGAATTTTCAGGATCTACAAACCCAGCTCGAGGGTACCGAAAATCGTATTGCCACTGAACGACAGCGATTTAATGAGGCTGTGCAAACGTATAATACGGCTACGCGTCGTTTCCCGGGTAATATTTTTGCCGGTCTGTTGGGATTTGATGAAAAAGCCTATTTTGAAGCTGATGAAGGTGCCGAAGAAGCACCGGAAGTGAATTTTGACTCGTAGCATCCCCTAATTCTTAGATAAAGATATTCCTATGTCATCGAACCTATTTTTGACGGAAGAACAGGAACAGCACGTTATTGATACAATACAGCAGGCCGAAAACCGCACCTCGGCTGAAATTCGCGTACATATCGAAGAGAACTGCAGCGGTGATGCACTCGATCGTGCCTCCCGGGTATTCCATGATCTGGGGATGGATCAAACCCAGCGGCAAAATGGGGTGCTTATTTACATTGCTTCCGATGATCACAAAGCAGCCGTGTATGCCGGCAAGGGGATCCACAGCGAAGTTGAAGAAGGATTCTGGAGCGATGTGCTTCAGATTTTGATTGATCATTTTAAACAAGATGACTTCGAAAACGGTATTGCCGAAGCCGTACAAAAGGTGGGCAAAAAGCTCGAAGAATTATATCCCTACAGAAAGGGCGATGTGGATGAGCTCTCCAATGACATCAGCTACAACAGCAATCAGAATTCATAACATTTTCAAGAACCTGTTCGCATGTTTTCACTAAATCGCGATACACTCTCTCGACTTTTAGGCATTACGTTACTTGCAGTACTATTTTTGATCCCGGCGTTATCCAGCGCTCAAAACCTTCCCTCCGAACCTACGGGACACGTCAATGATTTTGCGGATATGCTGACCCGATCGGAGCGGAGTCAACTTGAGCAAAAACTTCGCAACTATCGCGATACGACAACAACTGTTGTTGCTATTGCCACGCTGGAAAGCCTGAATGGTATCTCAATCGAAGAGACGGCGACAACGCTTTTCAATGAGTGGAACATGTGGCAAGGGCAAAAAGACAACGGCGTCCTGATCGTGATAGCCCGCGAAGAACGCAGAATGCGCATCGAAGTTGGCTATGGCCTCGAGGGCGCCATCCCCGATATTATGGCGGGACGTATCATCCGAGAAATTTTGACGCCCAGCTTTAAAGGCGGCAATTATTACGAGGGACTCGACCGTGCTACCTCTGCAATCATCCAACTTGCCAGCGGTGAGTTTTCTGGACAGCTCTCTGAGAATCGATCCAGTGAAAAAGATGATACCGCTTCGTTTATCATTTTCATGCTGTTTATCGCTTTTGTGATTTATGCCTCATCGCGACGCGGTGGCGGCAAAGGTCGGGGTAAAGGACGCAAGCGGCGTACTTTCGGTCCCGCCGGCTTTATCTTCCTCGGCGGTGGAGGCGGCTTTGGCGGCGGATCTTCCGGCGGTGGAGGATTCGGTGGATTCAGCGGCGGAGGCGGATTCGGTTCCGGTGGCGGTGGTGCCAGCGGCGGCTGGTGATCTTTTTCTAGATGCTGGGGGCTAGTTGCTGGCTCAATCCATACTCATTGAATTTTCTGTGGTACTATTGCTCTTAACCCTGCGGATTAACCGATAAACCGGCCAGCCAATCAACAGAGTGATAACGGCAGAAGCTCCAAGGATATAAGACTCCTTGACCAGCTCTACGGGCAACGCTGATGTAAGCGCCCGCGCAACATTCCGTACCCCGATAATAATCGTAATAAATACCACGAAACTCATCACCACATTCAAAAAGAGCGTATTGATGCTTTTTGAGGTCATCAGCTCGAGGTGATTGACCAGTATCAACAAACCTATCGCGATCAATGGCAGGATTATACCGTTAAGTGCCTGAGCCAAAATAATGGCAGGCACCGGCTGAACTTGTGATGCCCCAAATCCAAGTCCAACAGTAAGCACAGCAATCCATGTAAGACGAAAATATCGTCCCGAATCGTTCCATTTTTCTGACGGCATTCCTTGTTTTGACAGGATACTCCGGGCCGTGATTGCTGCAGCCAGCGGAGCCGTTATTGCCGAAGTGATTCCGGCCGCAAATAACCCCAATCCCAACAGCGAGACAGCCCATCCGCCCAGCTGGTTACTTAACGTAGCAGCCAATGCCTCGAAACTAAAGCTGCCGGCGATAGCTGTTCCGACAATTAAGACCGCTATTGAAATCAGGCCGCCAATGCCGATGGCGATACTCAGGCTCAGCCGCATCTCTTTGAGGTTTTGTCCCTTTGCAATGCCCGATCCCAAAAACAGGTTATAGGGAACTACGGTCGTTCCGATCAAAGCCAATATCAAGGTGCTCGAACCAGACGGAAAACGAGGTACTACAAAATTTTGAGCAATAGATCCTATATCCGGCTGCATTATAATAGCAGTCACAAAGAAGCAGATCCCCATAAATGCCACTAACACGCCCATAATTTTGGCAACCGATTCTACCGTGTTAAACCAGAAAAGCGGGAATACGATCACTCCAATAAGTAATACGATAATATACGAAGGGGCTTCGAGAAGAAGATTAGTACCGGCTACGGCTCCTAAAATGTTCCCTGCCTCATAAGCCGCGCAGCCTAGCAAAATAGCAACCAATACCATCCAGAGTGTAGCGCGACCAACTGCCGTATCTGGTAAATATTTGTTGAATGCCTCCCCAAGATTAAATCCCGAGGCAAGGGTCAGCCGTGCGCTGGCCTCTTGTAATATGATGCACGCTACCGTCGAGAACACCAGTGCCCAGATCAGGGAATATCCAAATTTAGCACCGACTGCAGCGGCGGTTGTTATGGTACCCGGACCAATGAAGGCGGCTGAAATTACGGCCCAAAACAGAATATTCGCAATTCTATTTTTCATAATCGTTGATTATTGTGATGGTTACTTCACTTTTCATTCCTGATTACCAAATCCACCGCCGCCGGGAGTTAAAAGCACAAACTTATCCCCCTTGGCCAATGTCCGACCACCTGTTGATGACAACTGCTCCCGGGTACCGTCTTTGTGGATTATCCACTGTTCTCCCGGCTGTCCCGATTGACCACCCTGCAATCCATACGGACCTTCGGTACGATGTTGCATCAAGACCGTCAGTTCAACGGGTTCCAAAAAGGTCATCTCCCGTTGGATGCCATGGCCTCCCCTCCACCGACCATTACCGCCAGAATCCAATCGAATGGCATATTGATCTAACCGCACCGGGTAGCGATGCTCTAAAATTTCAGGATCGGTCGCCCTCGTATTGGTCATGTGATGATGTACCGCATCAGCTCCATGAAATCCATTACCTGCTCCCGTTCCCCCGCCCACTGTTTCGTAATAGCCAAAATCATCATTGCCAAACAGCACATTATTCATCGTCCCCTGGCTGCAAGCAACACGCTCAAAAGGTTTTAGTAAGGTGTCCACCAGCCGCTGACTAACTTCTATATTTCCGCCCACTACCGCCGGACATTTTGCGGGATCCGAATCAAATTCCGGATTCAACAGGCAACTCGGTAATATCATCTTGATGGGTGCCAAAATACCCTCATTCAGCGGAATAGGCTCATCAATCAGCAAGCGCAGCACATACATCACCACACTGTTTACAATGGCCGGGGTGGCATTGAGGTTATGCGGATGGACGGATCCAGTGCCTGAAAAATCTATGGTAATCTGTTCATCATCTACCGACAGCGTTGCTTTCAATGGAGTGCCATCATCCAACAACTCTTCACTTTCGTAGGTGCCGGATGAAATCGTGCTGATGGTTTCTTTCATTTTGGATTCGGCATAATCGTACAAGGCATTCATATAGTGATTTACCTTCTCAAAACCATGCGTGTCACACAACTTTCGCATCCCTTCTAAGCCCCGCTGATTAGCGGCCACTGCAGCCTGAATATCAGCAATATTTTCATCCACATTGCGAGTGGGATATTTCGCCGACTGCAGATGATTTGTGATAGCCTGCCACTGTTCTTGCCCCTTTTTGATGACATACATGGGCGGAATCACCACCCCTTCTTCTTCCAGGCTTGTTGCCGTAGGCGGCATAGATCCGGGCGTAATGCCCCCAATTTCTGCGTGATGGGCACGGCTGGCTGCATATCCGATAAGCTGATCATCATCGGTATAGCCCGGAGTAATCAGCGTAACATCGGGAAGGTGCGATCCACCGAAGGCCGGATGATTTGTGATCACTACATCACCGGGACTCATCTCTAATTCTTCGTTGACCTTTCGGACACAAAGTCCCAGCGCCCCCAGATGAACCGGAATATGCGGGGCGTTTACTACGAGTTCACCTTTAGGATTCAACAGCGCACACGAAAAATCGAGGCGATCTTTTACATTAACTGAACTGGCCGTGCGCTGCAACATTTGCCCCATCTCTTCAGCGATTGAGCTAAACCGATTCGTAAATAACTCCAGATTTATAACCTCCGAATCAATGGTATCAATTGTATTATCGGTAGCTATTTTTTCCAGTTTGATGTCGCCCTGATTGGTAATACTGAGCTCCCAATTTGGTTCTAAAACAATTGTACTATAGGGATCCAAAATCAAGGCCGGCCCTTTTACTTCACTTTTTTGACCCAAATCTCTTCGCATATAAACCGGCGTTGGATGCTCTTTACCATCAAACCATATTGGTTTGGTAAACGCTGGATCAACAGTTCCATCACCTGAATTGTTTACAACTTCGCGCGATTTTTTTGGAGCTTCTGACACCACCACTCGAATACTTTCAACTTCAATCGCTCGGCCCGAAATCCAGTGTCCGTATCGCTCTCGATACGCCCGCTGAAATGTCTCTTTGGGATTTTCGGTCTCATTATATTCGATATCGAGTGATGTTTGCTGTCCCTCCAATCGCATCGATATTATTCTACGCCGAACGGTTATCTGCTCTTGTTTGATTCCTTGATCTGCCAGCTTTTGCCGAGCTTGCTGGGCTAACTTATTGCAAAACCCATTCAATTCAGATTCCACTTCTTGAAGTAGCTCCAGCACCTGTGTTTCTGCAAATTCTTCAACCTTTGCACTTCCAAGTCCACGGGCACTCAGCAATCCGGCATCCTGTGGGATAAAAACCGTACTGATATTGAGCCCGCTAGCCATCGCGCAGGCATGCTGTCCGCCGGCGCCGCCAAAAGCAACTAATGCATATTCCCGAGGATCATATCCTTTTTGAACCGATATTTTTCGAATAGCATCGGTCATCCGTTCATTGGCAATATTCAAAAATCCCGATAATACCTCTTGCTTGGACATGGACAACGATTCGGAACTGCTTGCATTCACCTGCCGTAGTATGTTTTGCAATTCTTGCTCAGCAGCTTCCAGATCTACCGGAATTTCAAAATTTTGAGGATCCAGACGTCCCAGCAACAAATTAACATCCGTAATCGTAAGCGGTCCGCCGGCACCATAGCAAGCAGCCCCCGGGAATGCCCCGGCACTTTCGGGTCCCACGCACAACTTGTGTCCATCGAAATGACAGATGGATCCTCCACCAGCGGCCACCGTTTCGATATTGAGCGTAGGGGCCGTCAGTTTTGCATTCCCAACCTCATGTTCAAACTGATATTCAAAATCGGAATCATATCGTGCTACATCAGAGCTGGTACCTCCCATATCGAACGAAATAATCTGCTCCTGACCAGCCGCCTTGCCCGCTGATGCAGCTCCGACCACCCCTCCGGCCGGACCGCTGAGCAAGCTGTCTTTGGGGGCATATTGCTCTTTGGGATTTAATCCGCCCGCACTTGTCATCACATACATCTGCTCATTGGGAATAACCGATTGCACGTTATCAAGATATTGCTGCACAACCGGAGACAAATACGCGTTGACAAGCGTGGTTTCTGCTCGTGATAAAATCCCGATAAAGGAGGAAAGCTCGGAGGACACAGATACGTGCTCAAATCCTTTTTGGAGCAGCCAGTGTTTTAACTTTCGTTCGTGATCACTGTTTTTATAACTGTGCAACAGTGATACTGCTGCGGTAGTAACGCCTTGATTGAGCAACTGCTCAACAGTTGACTCCAGCTCAGAACAATCCAGTTTTTGTAAGACATTTCCTACGGCATCAAGTCGCTCGGGAACACTTGTCACGCTATCATAAACAGGACGCCTTTTCTTGACTTCCATCGCAAAAAGATCGGGGCGCTGCTGATTGCCAATTTCAAGCAAATCTTCAAATCCATCGGTAATAAACAATGCTGTGGGAGCACCTTTTTTCTCCAGTAGCGCATTGGTGGCTTTGGTGGTGGCCAACCGTAGATTTATTGGTGGGAGCACTTGATTTCGCGGGGTTCGAGTGGCCAACCGGGCAGCAAGAACGGGTGCTTCTTCATCAGACTGAACTTCAAAAGAGGCCGGAAATGAATCTATCTGCAGGGAGTTATCAACGGTAATTGTTGATTGCTGACGATCGAATCCTGTTACGATTACCTGCTTGTCCGATGCGTCAAGGGTGGTAAGCCGGAAATCCCGGATAAAATCATCGGGAGCATTCCACTGCTGTTCAATTTTAAAGGTAGAGTCAGAAAGTTGTGCAGTAATTCTTCCCCGTAGCGCACTGCTGCTCAATACCTTTACGGTTTTCTGATCTCCATTTGGAGAAATAGCAATACAATCGGTAAAAGTGCCGCCGGTATCGACCCAAATTTGCCAAGGCTCGGCGTGTTTATTTTTCATAGGACGTTCACTGGTTCATTTATTTCAGCAGACGCCCTAATATTTCATAAAATATGAGTCTATGCTAATGGGATAGCAATCTATTTTGCAATCTGTTCAGCTTCTGCTGACTCCTCAAATTTTGGCGAAGATGGCGTCTGGTTTTCGTATTCATCCAGCGTAAATTCATCCACCTGAACCATATCTATCCGGGCCTCTTCGGCCTTGCGGACAAGCCCAGCTTCATCTTCAGAGATAATGCCTTTTTCCAGTGCCTGATCAATAACAAAGCGCACTTGTGTTTTCGGGAGCTCTTTCTTCTTGGTAGCCACATAGATTTTCTTGTAAATCGGAGCGGCTTCTTCATGAAGCTTCAAGGCATGCTCATAGCGACCCAGTGCTTCATTGGTATCTTCGGGCAGGTAAATACCATCGGTTAATCGATCGCGTTGCTCACTGCGCTGCTGCATGGCCTGTGCTACTTTATGACCAAGTTTGTCAGACGGCATAGAGCTAATGCGATTCATTCGCGACCAGAGCGCAATGGGACCGCGGAACAACCAGCTGAGTCCCGGCACCTTAATTTCTCGATATATGGCATCGAAGGCCTCCTGAATTTGAGCAAAAGCATACTGCATGGACCACTCAAAGAAAATCTGGTCTTCTTTGTTTTGTCTCTCCGCATCATAACGGCGAAGGGTAGCCGTAGCCAAATACATCCAGCTTAGAATATCAGCAAAGCGACCACTTATTTTCTCTTTAATTTTGAGTCCGCCACCATAGGAACCGAGCGCTATATCAGCCAAAAAAGCAAACGACGCCGACGCCCAAGACAACTTTTTGTAATATTTTTTGGCCGGACCACCCACCGGAGAAGAGCCAATGACTCCACGAGTGAGACTCATCAGCAGCGACCGTGCACCGTTTTGTATCACATGGCCGATATGCTTCCAGAAAGCATTATCAAATGCTTTAACGTCTCCTTTGGTAAGGGCATCAATTTCGTCGTACGCATACGGATGACAACGAATCGCGCCCTGTCCAAAAATCATCAGGCTGCGGGTCAAAATATTGGCGCCCTCAACCGTAATAGCTATCGGCAGCGACATATATCCATGCGCAAAAATATTACGCGGACCGCGTGAGATACCCGCTCCACCCTGTATATCCATCGCGTCATTCACAATCTTGCGACCCAGTTCTGTAAAGTTATACTTGGCAATCGCAGTAACAACCGATGGTTTTTCGCCCATATCAAGCCCCGCACAAGTATAGCGACGAGCAGCATCCATCAGGTAGGTAAAACCACCAATGCGCGCCATCGGCTCTTCGATGCCTTCAAACTTCCCGATATTAATTCCAAACTGTTTGCGGACTGCCGTATATGCACCAATAGCTCTTGTAGCAACTTTGGCACCACCGAGGCTTTGGGCCGGCAGAGAAATACCTCGTCCCACGCCCAGCGACTCCATCAACATGCGCCAGCCATTCCCGGCCTGCTCGGGACCACCAATAATTTGATCTACTGGCACAACCGCATCTTCGCCATCAATCGGGCAGTTGTAAAACGGAACGCCCAGCGGATCGTGCCGGCGACCAAGCTTAATACCTTCAGTCTCACTCGGAATCAATGCACAGGTAATACCGGGATATTCGCCCTTGCCCAGATAATTTTCGGGATCTTTTAGCTTAAAGGCCAACCCTATAACTGTTGAAATTGCTGCCAGTGTAATGTATCGCTTGGTAAAATTCAGGCGGATGTAAAGCTCACCGTCCTGACCTTTAAACACTTCCCCCTCTGCCGTCATCGATCCGGCATCAGAACCGGCTGTCGGCTCGGTAAGCGCAAAACAGGGCATCTCTTCTCCGGTTGCCAGGCGCGGCAGATAGTGATCTTTTTGCTTATCAGTTCCGTAATGCATTAACAGTTCAGCCGGACCCAAAGAGTTGGGAACCATTACTGTGGTAGCCAACGGACCGCATCGAGAAGACAATTTCGCAATAATAGCGCTGTGTGCACTGGCCGAAAATTCGAGTCCGCCGTATTCTTCGGGGATAATTAATCCAAAAAACTTATGTTCTCGCATAAAGTTCCAAACCTCCTCGGTAAATCCCTTGCGTACAAAAACATCCCAGTCATCGACCATCGCACACAGTTGCTCAACGGGGCCATCCAAAAAGGCCTGCTCTTCCGGGCTCAAATCAGGATACGATTCGTTTGCCAGTCGCTTGAGATTCGGTTTCCCGGAAAACAGTTCTGCATCCACCCATACGTTACCCGCTTCAATGGCCGTGCGCTCGGTATCTGAGATGGCCGGCAAAAAGTTGAGCGCATCCAATAATTTCATCAATGGACCAGTCAATATTGTCCGCCGGACCAGCTTTACATTAAACAGTACAATCAATCCGGCAAAGACCCAGAAGCCCCAAGTCGGCGCCGAAAATCCCCAGAGCGCGACTGCTCCCGCAATGGTCCATATCCATAGCGGAGTCCCCCAGAATGCTAACAACGTTGCCACAAGCACGATACTTACGATAACTGCCCATAAAGGGTACTGAAATAAGAAGCCGAAACTTTCAGTTAGAAATTCCATAATAATCTCCTGTTAAATTTCTGCGTTTCTGTGTGTTTTTAAGGATGTTCGCAACTGATATCCTTTAATTATATGGTCAATCGCTTCTCGGATAAATTCTTCCTGATCGATGCGGGTATCCAGTCGTTTTGAGAGTACAACCGACATCACCCCATGCAATTGCGCCCAAAAAGTATAAGCCGCAATGCGCGGTTTTTCTTCGGCAATCAATCCCGATTCAACGCCCTGCTCGAAAACGGAAATTACAATTTCATATCCGCGACGTGCCTTCCGAAATTTTTCTTTGGGATATCGCGTCATTTCATCCGAGCTGATCAGGTAAATCACCTGATATTCACGCGGATGATTAAGTGCGAAATCAACGTACTCATGTGCCAGTGCCTCTAACTTCGTGATGGGATCTTCCTCGGAATCAATTTGTGCTTCGAGCTGTGTATTCAGCCGTTCGATCGCTTTTTCCATCAGCGAATGCACCAAATCGTCCTTGTTCTCAAAATGCAGATAAATACTGGTGGCACTCACCCCGATTTCGCGGGCAATTTTCCGAAGCGAAAAATTTCGGTATCCGTCCGACAACAACACCTTACGTGAGGCATCAATAATGCGTTCTTTTAAACTTTTTCCTTCATCTTGATCCATATGAACAAAGGTTAACGCTGTTAACTAAATTATAATTAACTAATTTAACCCGATAAAGCAATTGCTATTTACTAAACTTTTTTAGCAACTAAAAAAGTCCATCGCAAATTATTTATTCAGGATTGGATCACCGGGGAGGCCAAACTTGATGAACGAAATGGCTTTTCCCTTTTCGAGATGTCGCTTTTCGTAATCAGTTTTGACGGTGAGCAACTCATCATCGGGACGATCGTCATAGATACTTTCAACCAAATCAAAAACCTCACAACCCGTTTCGCTGATGACCTCTTTTGAGAAAGTAAAAAGATCATCACTGTCGGTTTTTAGCCGTACTTTGCCCCCAGGTTTAAGCACCTTTTGATAAATATTGAGAAACTTCCGGGACGTCAGCCGCTTGCTGCGATCTCCCTCACGCGGATAAGGATCGGGAAAAGTAATCCATATATCATCAACTTCTGAGGGCGCAAAATATTCGTAGAGGTGATCAATATACATCCGCAGAAAATGGACGTTCTCAAGTTCCTCATCCAGCGCTTTAGTGGCCCCTTTCCAGATACGTGCTCCCTTAATATCGATGCCAATTACATTTGTATCGGGATTCCTCCGTGCCAACTCCAGCGTATAGATCCCTTTTCCACAGGCCAGTTCCAGAATAATGGGATTATCATTATCAAAAATATCTGACCGCCACCGCCCTTTTGGCTTAACAGAATCATCATCCTGGAAATCGGTGTACTCTAAAACGTGCTCAAACTCAGAAATTTCTTTGTATCGCTGCAGTTTATTCGTTCCCATAAACAGATTAGGATGTGATTTACTCAAAATTTACAACTATGTTGCTTTTAAGATACGTGATATCCCGTGTAGTTTGTACTTCATTCCAATATAACGGAGGATTAGCTATGAAATTTATCAACGATCTCAAGCAAAAATATCATCTCATCTTCGAATCGGCATTAATTTTATCGCTCCTGCTGATCATATCAGCATTCAAATTTCCCACTGATGGGCAGGAGCCACTTTCAATACCCAAATCAGACTTTGATGTTGTAAAGACTGTTGATACGCCCATTACGAATCCTCCGGAAAAACCGCCCGCACCACCCAAGCCCAGTGTGCTACAAGAAGTACCTAACGACCAGATTATTAAAGAATCCATTGATGATTTGGATATCAATTGGGAATCAGACGGTAAGCTTGATCTACCGCCAGAACCTACCTCTGATGAACCCGAAGAGAAAATTTTTCGGAAGGTTGAACAAGAACCTCACATAAAAGGTGGCATGCAATCACTGTATGATGACATTACCTACCCGCGTGCTGCAAAAATAGCAGGTATTGAAGGTATTGTTCACATCCAGTTTGTTATCGATAAGGATGGATCGGTTAAAAATGCCAAAGTACTTCGCGGCATCGGCGGCGGATGTGATAAAGAAGCACTCCGGGCAGTCCAAAATCTTTCATTCGAACCGGGACGGCAACGTGGAATACCAGTGCAGGTAAAGATGACGTTACCTGTTCGATTTCAACTGCAATGACTATGGAGAAAGGCGGAAGCGGGTCCACCCTTCCGCCTCTTTTTTATAGCAAATGCGATCGTGCATTCGTCCCTCTCTACCCTGCCAAAATTCGATACGTTGCGGTTTCAATAAATAACCACCCCAAAATTCAGGTGTGGGCACTTCTTGATCTTCAAAGCGTTTTTCAATCTCTTTGAAATTCGCTTCAAGCTCTTCCCGGGATGATACTTGACTGCTCTGTTTGGATGCCCAAGCCCCAATTTTACTCAATCGGGGGCGCTGCTGAAAATAGGTCTCCGATTCTTCGCGGCTCAACTGCTGTACCACGCCCTCGATACGAACTTGTCGTTCCAGCGGAGGCCAGTAGAAACAAAGTGCAGCATGTGGATTTTCAGCCAGTTCTTGTGCTTTTCGGCTACCGTAATTGGTATAGAAACGGAATCCATCATCCTGAACCCCCTTAAGCAACACGATGCGCGACGACGGCTGGCCTTCTTTAGACACCGTTGAAAGCGTCATGGCATTGACATCCAGCAGATCAGCAGCAAGAGCCTGCTCAAACCAGTGGCCAAACTGGTCCATCGGATCATCACATACTGCTTCCTCGGATAGCTCTTCACGGGCGTAATCGCGCCGCAGTTGTGCTATCTGTTGTTGATTATCATCCCCGGGCATCGCAACTCCTATCCAAAGTAATCAGGTTCTTTGCCGGCCTTCCACTTGATATTGCATCCTATACTCGGCTTCTGATCTTCTTTTATTTTACCATCAAACAGCAAGTCGGCTGCTTCGCGGATATCACTGCCGGTAATAGGCTTATCATTGCCGGGACGGCTGTCATCAAACTGGCCGCGATAAACAAGCTCGTCATTTTCATCAAAGAGGAAAAAGTCAGGCGTACAGGCTGCGCGATACGCTTTTGCAATTTCCTGGGTCCCGTCATACAGATAAGGAAATGAAAACTGTTTTTCGCGCGCTAGCGAAGCCATTTTTACGGGACTGTCATCCGGGTAATTTTCAACATCGTTCGAGCTGATCGCCACAACGCCAATACCTTTCTGCTGCAGATCACGGGCCGCAATCACAAAATCATCCAAAATATGCTTCACAAACGGACAATGATTGCACATAAAAACAACAAGCAGTCCTTTGGCATTGTCGAAATCATCCAGCGAAACGAGCTGATTATTTACAGTATCAAATAATTTGAAGTCTGGAGCTTGTGTTCCAAGATCCAGCATGGTAGATGGAGTGTCAGACATAAATTCGTAAGAATAATAGGTTAATTTTCGGCTATTTCAATTCGTCGCTTCAGACACTGAATATATTAAATGCATTGGATAAGTGAACATAAAAATCGTGTCGTCTCATTCCGTAAATCTATGTCTGCCATAAATATTAAAACAGGTTCAACTGTCCCTTGTGAGGCCGTATAAAATGATCGGTAGAAAGAGAAATAGATTCCTCATTGTATCCCAATTTTTCGGTTTGGATGCGAAACAATTCCCGAATCTGATTTGAAAATTCCCCCTCTCCATGGAACCGTTTTCCAAATTCACTTTCGTACAATTTACCCCCGCGAATATCCCGGATCCGATTCAGCACCTTTTCTTTACGATCGGGGAAATGCTGTTCCAGCCACTCCTGAAACAGATCTTTGACCCCATGGGGCAACCGAACAATGGTATATGCAGCATGGGTAGCACCAGCCTCTCGTGCTGTCTTTAAAATATCCGCGCACTCATGATCGGTTAACCCCGGGATGATCGGCGCCACATTAACACCTACGGAAATTCCGTTATTCGCCAGTTTTTCGATGGCTTGTATCCGTCGCGGGGGCTGTGATGTTCGCGGTTCCATTACACGAGCCAAATCGCGATCAAGGGTCGTCACAGAAATCGTCACGTGAACAGCATTGTATTCGGCAAGTTCTTTAAGCAGATCAATATCGCGGGTAACAAGGTAGTTTTTTGTGATCATTCCCACCGGGTGACGGGATTCGGCAAATACTTCCAGACATTGGCGGGTAATACCCAGCTTGCGCTCCACCGGCTGATAGGGATCGGTGACCCCGCTGAGAGTGATCGGTTCGGGTTTCCAGCTTTGGGAATTAAATTTTGCACGCAGCTTCTTCGCCGCATCATATTTGACCATGATTCGAGATTCGAAATCGAGTCCAGCCGAAAATCCCAGATATTCATGCGTGGGACGTGCGTAGCAGTAAATACAGCCGTGCTCACATCCCCGGTAGGGATTCAACCCATAGGTAAACGGTATATCGGGACTATCGTTCTTCGAAAGAATCTCTTTGGTATCATCCCGGATGAGCTTGGTATCCTGTGTCGGTTTTTCGCCCGTCTCGGCATCCAGATCGTAATCGGTATAGCGACCCTCGAATCGGTTGGCGGGGTTGTCGGATGCTCCTCGTCCGCGAATGGGATTTTTTTCCTGATCCACAATACAGCCAAGTTTGATCGTTGAAATTCTGCTACCAATAAACTTAACTATCTAAAATGACAACACAGTGTCATCCAAATATCATAACAAATAAAAAAGCCCGGAAAATCCGGGCTTTAAATTGAGAATGTGTTAGTTTTTTGACTAATCAGCTACAGGGCATGTTTTTCAGGTTTTCGTCCCAGCATTCACGGACACCACCCTCTTGGATGTAGCCTTTATTAGTCTCTGAGTTCCAAAAGATTAGAATATTGTCAGCATCGGGATTATTGATATTCACAAAATGCTCAGAACCATGCTGATCGTATTCAACGGTCCCTATCGTTACTCCAATGCTCTCATAGTATTTTATTCGGATATTTCTCTGCTCTTCGCTTTCGATAGTCCATTCGAATTCAATAGCGGGCACTTCATTATCTGCATCAGGAACCAGTGTATTAAAGACCCAATTTCCTTCAGATCCATCTTCATTTATTGTCCCCTCAAACACTTTATAATTATCAAATCCATAGCCCTGCCCACTATCATAGGTCCAGTATTGAGCCCATTCTATCATATTTCCGGTTGATTCGGCCGTAAGCCGTATTTCAACATCCATTCCTTCATAGTTGTAAGAGTACACCCATTCCCAATGCCCCGCCTCATCATTGTACGTTGGTTCTGCTGACTCAGCTTCCAGTAAGAAATCATTGTAAAAGCTTATGGATACGAACGAAACCCCATTTAACAACGCTATATTTCGTGCTTTATAATAATTGGACGTATCCCCCTTCGCCAACATTTTAGGCTGATGATCTTCAAAGAAAGAAACATCCGGCTTGGTAGATTCCTGTTGAATTTGCGGCAGACTGGGTGGTTCACCGGGACCAGGAGAGTTCGTGCTATTATCAAGACAACTAACAATTCCAATGAATAGGAATCCTAGTAAAGCATATTTTAAAATTTTGTGCATAATCTTCTTGTTATGATAAAGTTTCAACAAACATAGTCGCTCCTGTTGAGTTTTGAAAGTACAGATCTAAGATTGAAAAAGCCCGGTAATCCGGGCTTTTTCAACATAATACTAGTTATTATCGACCTGTGGGCAAGGGGTGTTTTGGAAGTTTTCGTCCCAGCATTTTCTCTCGCTTCCCCGCTGGATATATCCCTCATTGGTGTCAGAATCCCAAAAGATCGTTATATCATCTTCATTCGGCTCCATCAGAATTAACGTATGTTCCGGGCCACTTTGATCATATTCGAAGCTCCCGCTTTCTGCTCCATCACTGTCATATGCCGTTACCATGATAACCAGCTGATCATCCCCGGGTATCGACCAGCCGTAGTCCAGTATGTGACTTACCTCTCCGGTTGATGAGTTTGGGCTGCGTATCGTCCAATCTGCTTCGGATTCATCATTGGCCACGGTGCCTTCCAAAATCTCAGCATCTTCATAACTGTTGCCCTCACCATCGTCGAAGGTCCAATACATGGCCCATGCCGTTTCGCTTTCGGATTCATCTGCAGTCAGCCGAATTTCAACAGTTTGGCCCTCATAAGTCTCTGACAAACTCCATTCCCAAACCCCGTTATCGAAATTTAAATCACCCTCTGAGCTTGCATCTTCAAAATATGGCTCAACATTTTCGAGAATAGTGAATGTAAACCCAATTGACAGGGCAATTCCGTGAGCATCATTATAGTTCGACATCGTCTCTCCGCCGGGATCATTATTTTCAAACAGCGACAAATCCGTACGGGTTTCTTCGCTGTAAATTTCAGGTATGGACGGAGCCTCTTCCGGATCAGGTCCAGAAGAAGTATCATTACATCCCATAAATAAAACTAACAGTGCAGCAATCCATAAAAAGTATTGACTATTAAACATACATTCCCTTCTTTTTATTAAGATGATATTTTTAAGTATGATCCCTTAGCGGATCAATCCTTACAAAAAAATTTTAAGCCCGATATACCGTTTTTACATTTACAAATTCTTTGATCCCAAAGTGGGATAATTCGCGTCCGAAACCCGATTCCTTGATCCCTCCAAAAGGTAATCTCGGATCCGATTTTACAAACGAGTTAATAAAGCAGCATCCGGCCTGTAATTCCCGAGCTGCTATCTGCTCAGCACGATCAACATCTTCCGAAAAGATGGCCGCTCCCAATCCATAGTCGGTATCGTTCGCCACCTTAATGGCTTCCTGCTCATCCTCCACTTTGATGACCGAAGCCACCGGCCCAAAAAGTTCTTGATCGTAGGCGGGCATCCCTTTCGAAATATTCGCAAGGACCGTCGGAGGATAAAATGCCCCTTTGCGATCGGGTAATTCGCCACCCAGCACGCATTCTGCCCCAACCTTAATACTGTCTTGCACCTGCTGATGAAGAGTATCACGCAAATCTTCACGTGCCATGGGACCAATATCAGTAGAGTTATCAAAGGGATCGCCGATCTGTTTCAGGCTCATTCGATCTTTAACAGCATCAAGAAAGGATTCATGATTTTCTTCCACGATGATAAATCGTTTGGCAGCAATACAACTTTGTCCGCTATTTATGAGCCGAGAAGTAACACAGGTTTCGGCAGCTTTTTCCACGTTAGCATCTTCCAACACGATATATGGATCGCTGCCGCCCAGCTCGAGCACCGTCTTCTTGAGCTCACTGCCTGCCGTAGAAGCAACGGCCTTGCCCGCCTTGGTACTGCCTGTCAGCGTTACGGCTGCAATGTCGGAATGGGCAATAAGCTGCTGCGTTTGATCGATATCGGCAATAACTGTTCGAAACAGCGGTTCGGGGATGCCCGCTTGATGCATCACCTCTTCGATCGCCAGTGCACAGCCGGTAACGTTTGGAGCATGTTTTAAGATCACGCCGTTGCCGGCCATTAATCCCGGTGCCCCAAACCGGAAGAGCTGCCAGAAAGGAAAATTCCACGGCATAATCGCCAAAATCGTTCCCAACGGATTAAAAGTTACGTAGCTTTTTTCAGCATCAGAGTCGATCACCTCGTTTTCCAAAAACGTTTCGGCATTCTCGGCATAATACCTGCATACCCAGGCACATTTTTCGCTCTCGGATTCCCCCTGTGGCAGCGGCTTGCCCATCTCACGGGCCATCAGCTCGGCAAATTCTTCTTTGCGATCTTCGAGAATATCCGCAGTAGTACTCAATAATTCCGCCCGATCAGTAAACGATCGTTTCTGCCACTGGTCTTGTGCAGTAGAAGCCGCGCGGACGATACGATCCAATTCGGCATTATCCATCTGTTCAAAATTGTCAATGACTTCTCCCGTAGCCGGATTGATAGAATTCATAATAATTGTGCTCTAAGTATTACTTTTTTGTTTTTAAAATAATTCATTCCAGACTCTGATTTCTCGGAAATCATCGAGTGTCGGTATCCAGCGTCAATCTATTTCCAGCCTGTACGGTTACAGGCATTACGAGATCCTGAAACCCCGATAGACGGGACACGGCAAGTGCAGGATGACATAATAGCTGTTTTTTACCGTTAAACACATTATTGAGAATATAACTGAACACTCTCGTTAATGGTTTTAAGAGTTGATCGCAATAAATCTTCTTCAATGATAAGCGGTGGAGCCAGACGCACGAGAGTATCGGAGTGAAGCGTCCATCCCAAAATAATACCTTTCTCCATGCAGTCTTCTACCACTTTTTGTGTCATTTGTTGATTGCGTAATTCCATACCCAGCATCGCCCCAACGCCACGTACTTCTACAATGGCATCAGCCGTGAGCTCTTCCCGAATTGCCGATTCAATAGCCTCAGCCCTCGCACCAAAATCCCCATCCAAAAGTTCACTGAGAGTAGCATGGGCGGCCGCGCACGAGACCGGATGTCCGCCAAAGGTGGTTACGTGATTAAGCGGCGGATTATACATGAACGACTCAAATATTTGGGATGATGACACAAAAGCCCCCATCGGCATGCCGCCGGCCATTGCTTTGGCCAGACATAATATATCAGGTACTACCTCGTACCGCTCGAAAGCAAACAGCGATCCCGTGCGATAAAATCCCGTTTGAATTTCATCGAAAATAAGGAGTGCTCCTACCTCGGTACAGCGTTTGCGCAGGGCCTGCAGCCACGCCTTTTGTGCTGGAATTATGCCGCCTTCGCCCTGGATAGGCTCCATGATGACGGCTGCGGTATCTTCATCAATGGTTTCGAGTTCCTCAAAGCTATTAAAATCCAAGAAGTGTACATTGGGCAGCAGCGGCCAGTAGGGATCCCGATAGACATCACGACCGGTAACGCTGAGCGAGCCATGCGTGTCGCCGTGATAACCGTGATGAAACCCTACAAACTTGTGGCGGCTGGTATGTTTCTTAGCCAACTTGAGTGCTCCTTCATTAGCTTCTGTGCCACTGTTTACAAAATAGATGCGGTCGAGTGATGCAGGCAGCTGAGATGTCAACAAATCCGCATACGCCGACTGGGGCTCCTGAATAAACTCCCCATACACCATCACGTGAAGGTGGCAATCGACCTGCCGTTTAATAGCATTAACCACCGCAGGATGCCGATGACCAAGGCTACTGACAGCAATACCTGAGATAAAATCGACATACTTTTTGCCATCCGAGGTATAAATGTGGCACCCCTCGGCCCGATCGACCTCCAACCCCATCGGGGCATCGCTGGTTTGGGCTACATGGCGATAAAAAGATTCCTTTTGATCCACAATAAATAAACTATCTGGTAATTTTGTTGATACAATATCACAAGAATTGATGTATTTTTTTAATTGTGTTTGTGCAGCTAAATTCTATCTCTACAGAAAACAAACTGAGTTGTTTTCTCAATGCTATCTAGTGTCTCTTTTTTGTTCTACTGATTCTGCTAAAGGCCTCTGCCCCGCTAACACCTTACTGTAACAGTACCTCTGCGATCTGTGCTATCTGACGGATATCGCTGTGCTTTAGAAGGAGCGCGCAAATCAAGAAACCGACAAAGGCCAGTGATGTGCTATACTTGATCCACATTACGGAATGGTAGTCCCCTTGCTGGGCCGTAAGGTTGTTCAGTTTAGACAGGACGATCAACCCGGTAGCCACTCCTACGATCCCAAAAATGAGTCCCAGCCACGAATGTAACACGATGATGACCGTGCTGACCAGCAGCAATCCACCGAAAAAACCGGCGACGAAAAATCGGCGAACGCCCCGCACTCCATATTGAATGGCAAACGTTTGATCACCGCGACGAGTATCTTCGTCTTGCTGATAAATCTGCGAAATGGGATACAAACTCAACAGCAGCAGTGATACGCCCAGTGCCGCCACAAAGACCAGCAACGGAACCGTGGTATTGCCAGCAGCCAGATATCCGAGCAGCACAGAGTTGAATCCCGTACTCACGCCGATGGCAATAAGACTTTTGACGGGACGACTTTTCCAGCGTGCCCAGGGGGTGGAATACAGCCAGAAAAACAGCATACTCAGCACATATACCGTCAAAAAATAACCGCCCGCGGGAATGGCCAATAGCACGCCGATCATCTGTAACATCAGCGACGCCATCCACATCCACGGCGACATTTTAGGGGGATTCTGTAGCCCGCCGATAGGTCCTTCATCTTTATCCCAGAATGAGTTGTAAGCGGTAGCGCCCCCGAAAAGCAACAAATGAACATTTAAAAATTGGCTAACAAACCAGCTAATATTGATATCGGAACTCAGCAGACCACCCATCAAAAATCCGCCCGACAAAATAAACAGCTGATAGTGCCAGCGCAGGTGCAGTACAAAATGCCAGAGCTCACGGAATATTCCCGTAGATTTTTGATCTCGCTTTTCCAAGTACCTGAATTGATGAACATTCACATATAGCATACCATTTTCGGCTTATCAATCCAACAAAAGATTGGTATTTTAACAGCTATGATTTCAACGCAACCGAAAACCACCCCATATATTACCGATCAGCTGACCTCCAACGAATGGCAGCAACAAAAGGCAGATCACGAGCAACAAATAAGTGAGCTTATCGACGATTACCTGGAAAGGCGATCACATCAGCAGAAAGATCCGGTAATGGATTTCCTGTTTGAGTATTACGCCTTCCGGCCGTCGCACCTCAAACGATGGTCGCCTGGCCTTGGCAGTCTTCTACTCGACAGTTCAGCTCGAGATTGGCCCTTTGATGAGATGGCTTCGGTTGGCGGCGACTGCTATTTAGATGTAGAAGATTTTGATCGCGCTCGAACTTCTTCCATCAAATGGATTTTGGATGTACTGCAACAGTCGGCCCAGCGCAAGCCCTCGTTCGGCTGTTTTGGGATGCATGAGTGGGCGATGGTATATAAGGCTGATCACCTTCGTCACGATTACCTATCGCTGCGAATGGAGAAAGAAGAGCTAGCCGAGTTCGTGGAATCACGTCCGCTGGTCTGCACCCATTTCGATGCCTTCCGCTTTTTTACGGATGAAGCCAAACCTCAAAACAAACATGATCTCAACCGCGATAATTTTGCGGAGATGGAGCAACCCGGCTGCCTGCATACCAACATGGATTTGTATAAATGGGCCTTCAAAATGTATCCGTGGATTTCGAGCAACACGATCCGCAAAGCATTTACACTGGCCATCGATACCCGGATTATGGATATGAGAGCTAGTCCCTATGATCTGCGTGAACGCGGGTTGGAACCGATCAAAATTGAGACCGATGCCGGGCGCAAGGAATACATGAAAAAGCAGATGGCGATCTATGAGCGCTCGCAGCCCATCCGCCAACAGCTTATTGCGGAGTATCAGCATCTTTTAGAAGCCGTAAGCTAGAAATCCTGAAACCCCGAATAGTCGGGACATGGCAAGTTCAGGATCTAGGGTTTTACAATAAGTCAGGATTGTAACAGCCTCATATTGATTGCCTAGCGTCAAATGCGTATTCTTTGCCTACAAAATTAAACCGTGATTTGTAATCATAAAATCTCATTATGGCCGACTTTGAAGACGCCGATTATGAAGCCTACGAACAAGATATCGAGCTGCTGGTGGATACCCTCCGCAAGTGCTTTAATGCCAAAAAGGCACGATATAGTGTTGTAGGACATCAAAACACATTATATATCGAAATTGAGGGACTCGATGAGCTTAGCCCCGAAGAAATTTCGGAAGTGGCCGAGCCGGTACTCGATGAGCTCGACATGGATTTTGACGAAATTTCTTTCCTGCCCCTCAACAAAAAAAATTAACTTTTTACGTCGAACGGTGTAATTCCTGAGTGGAATCACCTATTTTACTATTTGTGATCAGCTAAAAAATTATATCTAAAGACTGGAACTATTATGGCAACTGCTACAACCGGCTACCAGCTAAAATGTGTAGCAAACGGACACATCAACTCCGAAGAAGAAACCACCACCTATTGCACCCAATGTGACAGTGTGCTTCGGGCCTATTACGATGAATCTTCTGATGACATTCAATACCCGTTGGAAAAGCTGGTCCCCGATCCGATAAAAACACATCCCAGTACACTAACAAAGTTAGATCGCCTCTCAGAAACCTATGGCGCCGACCTGCATGCCAAACTCGAATTTGAGCATCCCACCGGCTGCTTTAAGGATCGCGGCAGCTATATTGAAGTGCAAAAAGCGTTAGAACTTAATGCAGATGCGATCTGCCTGGCCTCAACGGGAAATATGGCAGCCTCGGTTGCGGCCTATGCCTGTTATTTTAAAATCCCGTGTTTTGTCTTTGTACCCGAAAAAACATCGGATGCCAAAATTGCCCAGGTTACCATTTTTGATGCCAACATCATCCGCATAAAAGGTGATTTTAGTACGTGTGAAGCACTTTGTCGCGAATTTGCGAAATCGGGCAACTATTACCTGGCCGGCGATTATGTATTTCGCGAAGAGGGGCAAAAATCGTTTGCCTATGAACTGCTCGATCAGGATGGTGACGACTTCGACTATATTTTTGTGCCCGTAGGCTGCGGCACGAACTTCGGGGCGATCTGGAAAGGATTTACTGAACTGAAAGAAGCCGGACGTATTGACAAACGCCCGAAGATGGTGGCCATTCAGCCCGAGCAAAGTTCGCCGGTGGTAGAGGGTATTTTCAAGAAGGAAAAAATCATCAAAAAGCAGGTGAACACTATGGCGCAGTCGGTGGCGGCCTCCGATCCCGTGGATTTCCACAAAGTACTGCTCGGCATCGAAGAATCTGACGGTATGGCGTACACCGTTTCTGAAGATGAAATTCTGCAATCGCTCAAAGAGATGGCCGTCGAAGAGGGGCACTTTACGGAACCGGCCTGTGCCATTCCGCTGGCCTCCTTCAAAAATAATCTCGATAAATTTAAAGGCAAGAAGTGTCTTTTTGTGCTTACCGGATCGGGACTGAAGGATACTGCAGTTGTGGCCAAGCATTCGCATTCTTCTCCCGTGCTCTCACCAGATATCGACAAGGTGATCAACTATATCGATTCGGGATATATTGAAATGCAAAAGAAATCCTGGGGCAAGGCTAAGGATACGTTCATGGCCAACCTGAAAATGGATGAAGGCCATCAGCAGTTGTACAATGAGTACGTTTCCAAGATCAATAAAAAGGGGAAAACCTTAAGCAACAATGAGATCGAAGTGCTGCAATCACTTGTTTTCAATGAAGATCTCGATCTAACGTATCCGGTGGAAGTGCTCGATTATAAAGTTACCATGCGCAAGCACGGCCTTGTTCATGCAAAAGTTAAGCTGGATATACAGGCAGAAGATGTCATCACCGAAGCCAAAGGAGTGGGACCAATTGATGCTATTCTTACGGCTATGAAATCAGAAACGGACAGCATTTTCCCGCTGGAGGTCAGCAACCACCAGGTCGAAATTCAAAGTCCCGATACCGATTCGCTGGTCGTGGTGACGTTAACGCTTTCCAATAACGATCAGGAGTGGGTATCGAAAGGTGCCTCACCGGATACGCTGGAAGCGGTGATTCAAGCCTTTACCAAAGGACTGGCCATTGCCATGAAATCTGCAGTGGCGCAATAAATATTATATAAAGATTACTAAACCTTGGAAGTTTAGTAATCCTCTTTTTGGCTGTTTCAAGCGTTCACGCTTATCACAGCAAGTACGCTCTCAGTAACTTTAGTTCAAATAAAAATCCCCTACACTTTCTAAGTGCAGGGGGCTAGTAGAAACTTTCCATAATTCACCGGATGACAAATTCAGTCACCAGGTGAAAGTCTAACTACTTTATCGAAGGGCATCTTCGAGTTCCAGAGAAGCATCGCTGTCGGCGTCGCGATATTTGACAATGAGCGGACAGGCGACATTCAGTCCCTGCTCTTGTGCCCAATCGCCACTCATGGGACGAGTACCGGGCACTACAACTGCTCGTTCAGGGATATCAGCCCCCTTACCAAGTACTTCTTCGTTCACGCAGTCATACACCGGAATCGATTTCGACAGCGTAACGCCGGGCGCAATGACGGCTCCTTTTTTAACAAGAATTCCTTCGACAACGACCGATCCCGCACCGATGAAGCAGTCATCTTCGATAACAACAGGTGATAATCCCACAGGCTCAAGCACACCGCCCAGCTGAACACCGGCCGATAGATGCACATTTTTACCAACTTGAGCACAAGATCCTACAAGAGCGTGACTGTCAATCATGGATCCCTCATCCACATAGCCACCCACATTAACGTAGGCCGGAGGCATAATGATAACACCTGATGCTACATACGCTCCACGCCGTACGGATGATCCACCCGGTACAAGACGCACATTTTCTTCGGCAGAAAAACGTCGCGGCGGCAGATTGTGCTTATCCACAAAACCATCGTAAATACCGGAATATTCGGTATTCTCACCGGCACTAAAAGAAGCCAATATCGCTTCTTTTACTTCGCGGTTGGCTTCCCAGCCGTCCCCTTTGGGTTCGGCCGCACGGATTTCACCCGTTTCCAGTTTGTCTAAAATTTCTTCCCAGTTGTTGTTACTCATTGTAAATTATTTTCGATTCTAAGATTATATACTTGTCTAACAAGTACGCTGATAATTTGTACTTACCTTATTAGATAGGAACTTTATAGTCTGCATAAACTTTTAGATCCAACCCCTCTTGGCTCTCCCCTTTTGTAAGGGGAAAAATGTGAGACCAGCTTGTGAAAAAAACCATTAAAACCCCCTCCTTTGCAAGGAGGGGTGCAGAGGTGGTTACAAAAATTGCCCTAAAAAGTCCGGTTTTCCACATACAGTTGCTTAAACTTATTTAACCTCCCAAAAACGGGTTACTATATTAATTATGCTCCTCGTACCAGCGTTGGATTATATTATCTGCATTTTTTAGCAGTGCAACATCCTCCACATCGTCTTCGGTGAGCGGCGGATGCAGCGTCGAAAATTCAATTTCTCCTTTTTCATAAAGCAGTACTTTTGCCGGTGCAGGATTTGGACCACTAAACAATGCATCCGTACATTCTTGCCAAAGCGGCAGCAGTTCGGGACCGCGTCCATCCAGGCACCAATCTACATATTGATGGGTTGCCTTCGGCCACACGTTCGAAGCCACCGAAACCAGTCCGTCGCAGCCCGCCATTGCAAAAAATGGCGTTAGTCCATCATCACCGCTGTAAAATGCAATATCTTCGGCAGTCTTGCGATAATTCTGATAATCCTCAATGCTGCCGCTGGCTTCTTTCACCGCCTTAAAATTGGGATGATCGGCCAGTTCTTTCAACACCAACGGACTCATTTTTGCACCGGTGCGGGAGGGTACATTGTATAACATGCACGGTTTTTCGGATGCATCCAGCAGCGACTTAAACCAGTTAACTTGTCCCTTGGGACCGGGTTTGGCATAAAGCGGTGTCACCAGCAGAAACGAATCCACATCAAACTGGTGGCAATATTCGATCCATTCAATTTGGTTACGGAGATTGTATCCGCCAACACCAACCATAATGGGGACATCCACATTGAGGCTGGCAGCCGTTTTGACGACCTGCTTTTTATCCTCGAGGCTGAGCGCTAGTCCTTCGCCCGTACTGCCCAGCACCAGCACGCCGTTGCCGGCTTCATCCTGCCGATGCATCAACGACGCCAGATCATCAAGATGCAGATCTCCATTCTCCTTCATTGGGGTGACCAATGCCGTATAAAGTTGTGTGTCCGTTAAACTCATAATTGTTGTTGCATTACATTATCAAAGATAGTTGAAAGATCGTGAAATCCGGGCACAATATCTCCATTCACAAGCTGCTCGGCCGCCCAAACCGCGCCTTCAGCAAAAATCTTGCGATCGTGTGCCTGATGTTTCAACATAATTGATTCCGTATCCGTTTTTACTTCCAGCTGGTGAATTCCTTTGATGTCTCCTTTTCGCTCGGAGGTAATTTCAGCATCCTGCCCCAGCCAATCTTTCCACGAAATAGCGGTTCCGCTGGGCGCATCCTGCTTGTGCACATGGTGAATCTCATGGATATGAAACGACGGATCGGTCAGCACTGATGAACTCTGTCCAATGACGCTCAAACAGCGGCGCACAATGTTCATCCCCAAGCTAAAATTGGAAGCCTGAAGCCACGCCACATTATACTGATTCAAGGTTTCATCCAAATCACTTGGCCAATCATAGCCTGTTGTTCCCCAAGCAGCGGGAATCCCCGACTCCAGCAACGGTTCCATCAGATCATCCACAGCCGGACCCGGAACAAACAAAATGGCGGCATCAGCCTGCGACAGTTTCTCCGCCGTAGGTTTATTTGAGGAATCAAACGGCCCCACAATTTGATCATCCGACAGCACCTCTAACACTTTTCCACCGGTCTTCCCGGTACCGATCACAGCAAATTTCATATCAATCGTTCTATTAGACTCAAAATTGAGCAATAAGTATAACCTTTTGTAGATCGATTTTCATACCATTTGCGCATATCCCCTAAGATCATGTAGATTCAGGCTTAATCATTAATCCAATGCTATCTATGTTTAATATACTTGCAGCCCCGGTCTTTACCAACGATGCGGTCGTATTGGGAATCTTACTCCTGATTCTTGCGGCCATTTTCATCACTTCCAGCAGCGACAACCCAAAGTGGCAAAAATTTTATACGTTCGTCCCCTCGCTGCTGCTCTGCTATTTTATTC
>CAZBCG010000022.1:0-24630 GCA_964490705.1 uncultured Balneolaceae bacterium
CCGAGATCAAGAAGGATTCCGGCTACCTCCCCATGGAGTTCTGGGGGTAATAGCCTGGAGAGGTAACCGAAATTGCCTTTTATGGAAGAAAATCGTGCGTCGTCGCCGATGCGGGCATTCGCTGCCGCAAGGGCTTCATCATCCTGATCGATACCAATAAGTTGAGCGTCGTTGTCAAGCTGAGACAGCAATGCCTGGCTGTGTCCACCACCGCCGAGCGTAGCATCAATATAGATGCCGCTGGGATCCGTAATTAAATACTCTACGGACTCATTGAGCAGCACCGGTTGATGTTCATAATATGTCTCATTCTTGGTCATCATTATCATCGTCACCCATCACGCGCTCAAAAAGTTCTTGGTACGATTCGAAATCCAGACCGGCGTCAACCTCGTCAAGCTTCTCGGGCGACCATATTTCGATACGTTCGCCGCTGCCGATAAAAATGGCTTTGCCGTCGATGTTGGCCCAGTCTGTGAGTTGTGAAGGGAGTGGAATGCGGTTCTGGTTATCCAGGTCGATATCTACAGCAAAACGCAGGAAATTGCGCTTGACTGTGCGACCTTCTTTGGTAAAGCTGTTGATCTGGGAGAGCTGATCCTCTACTTTCTGCCATTCATCCTCTGGGTACAGATAAAGGCAGGGTTCGAGACCTCTTAATATAGTAAAACGCTCTTGTGCCTGGGGATTGAGAGCTTTACGCAGTTTAGCCGGGAAGCTAACGCGTCCTTTATTATCAACACTATGTTCGTATTGGCCCTTGAAGCTAGGCATATAAGGTCCCCAGAATTACAGCAAATGTTATCGAATTCGACAAGTGGATTGGAACTCCCACATTCTACCACTTCACCCCACAATGTACCCTGAAAGATTGTAATATGTCAAGGATTTATTGCAGAAGATCGATGATATTTTTTGTATCGGAGTTTAGGATTGGAAATCGGATAGGGAAATATAGCCTTAGAAATGTTTAAGAGGTGTTTTTAATGTTGTAGAGCGATTTGCCAAATCGCTCTACTTTCTCTTGAAAAAGGATGTGGTAGAGTGTGGGAGAGAGGTAAAATGATTTCTGTGATAGTTATTTCCTGATTTTGTCTCCCTGACATTTTTCAGCTATTCTTTGTCCTGTTACTGATCCACTAAATTAATCAAACAGTTCGCTATGATTAGATCCAAGACTTGCCTTTTTATCGTCCCATTAGTTTTGATGCTGCTTTCCGGATGTGCTTCACAGGAATCGGCCATGCAGGAAGAATCAGCATCCGAAACCAAGATGAACGAAGCACCTGCTCAGGAGCAATCGGTTACGGCAGAGGACTACAAACGAGCCGAGAAGTTTCTGGGACAGAATACCAGTGACAAAGTGCTTGGAAATGTATCGGGACAAAGCTGGAGTTCGGACGTACTGTTATATAATATCCGAATGGCCGAGGGTACGATCTATATGATGGCTGATCCCTCCACCGGAGAAAAGATGAAAGCCTTCGATCATCAACGACTAGCTGACAGTCTTTCCAAGGTGACGGATTCAGAGGTTGATCCCAATGATCTGTCGCTTCGATCCCTTGAACTTTCCGAAGATCAAGACACATTGAGCTATCAGTTGGGGAGCAGTAATTACGAGACCAATCTAACGACCTACGAAACGAGCAAGGTTCCGGCGAAAGCCTCATATACCGAAATTCTGTCTCCGGATGGCAAAAAGGCGGCCTATATCAAAAATCATAATCTGTGGGTGCGCAATACTGAAACCGGCGAACACATCCAGCTGACCACCGACGGCCAGCAGTACTACGGTTACGCCACCAACAATGCGGGATGGGTCAAAAGTGATCGCCCGGTGTTGCTGTGGGGACGGAATTCTGAGAAGATTTCGACTTTCCAGCATGACAGTCGCGGTGTGGGCGAAATGTTTTTGTACAGCGCCGAAGTAGGGCATTCCGATCTTGAAAAATGGAAATATCCACTGCCGGGCGACAGCACGGTATTTAAGATTGAGCGCGTGGTGGTTCATCTCGGGGATGAGAATTCTGATCCCAAAGTTACCCGTCTTGACATGGATCCCGATTTTCACCGCTCCACCATTTCTGATCATATTGCCAGCTGGGGCGGGCGCTTCCTGGATAACGAGTGGAGTGCCGATGGATCGACATTGTATTTTGTCTCCTCATCCCGGAATCACCAAGTGGCACAGCTTCGGGCAGCTGATCCGAAGACCGGCGAAGTGCGTGACATCCTGAGAGAAGAAACCGATACGTATTACGAGTCCGGCTACAGCGAAGAAAGCTGGACGGTGCTCGAGGAATCCAATGAGGTTATCTGGTTTTCGGAGCGCAGCAACTGGGGACACCTTTATTTATATGATCTGAAAACTGGTAAGCTGAAGCGCCAAATTACCAGCGGCGACTGGCGGGTGCTGGATCTCCATCATGTGGATGAAGAAAATCGCACTATTTATTTTACCGGATCCAATCGTGCGGAAGGCAATCCCTATTATCATTATCTCTATAAAGTGAATATGGATGGCAGCGGATTGGCGAACCTGATGCCCGAGCGCATGAATCACGAAATTACGTGGTCGGGTTCCAAGAACTATTTTACGGATACTTATTCCACACCCGATACGCCGCCGGTTTCAGTGATCCGCAATACCGACGGCGAAGTAGTGACTGAGCTGGAAGAAGCGAACATCAGCAAGCTGAAAGAAAGCGGCTGGGTGGCGCCTGAGCAGTTTACCGTAAAGGCCCGCGACGGCGAAACGGATCTCTATGGCCTGATGTACAAGCCCTCCAATTTTGATTCTACCAAATCATATCCGGTGCTCAACTATCTGTATCCCGGTCCGCAGTCGGGCAGTGTGGGATCGCGTTCGTTTGATGCATCCCGTTCCGACAAACAAGCGGTGGCCGAGCTGGGGTTCATTGTTGTAGAGGTAGATGCCACCTGTACGCCCGGACGTTCGAAATCTTTCCATGATGCCTGTTACGGTGATATGGGCGATAACGGTCTGCCCGATCAGAAAGGCATGATTGAGCAGTTGGCCGAGCGCCACTCCTGGATGGATACTTCCCGCGTAGGCATTTGGGGTCATTCGGGCGGTGGATTTGCTTCGACGCGCGCTATACTCAAATATCCTGATTTTTATAAAGTGGCCGTTTCGGGGGCGGGCAATCATGACAATCGAAACTATGAGGCTGACTGGGGTGAAAAATGGCACGGTCTTCTCAAACAAAAAGAAAACGTCGATAAAAAATCGTTGCAGAGATTTGAACAGGGCGACAATTATGACAAGCAAGCCAATGAATTGTTGGCCGAAAATCTTGAAGGTCACCTGCTAATAGCGCACGGTACTATGGACAGCAACGTGCCGCCCACGAATACCCTGCTGATGGCGGAGGCGTTGATCAGAGCAAACAAGGATTTTGATATGCTGATGATTCCCAATGTGAGTCATGGTTTTGGATATGCCCGCAACTACTTTATGAATCTGCGATGGGATTACTTCGTGGAGCATCTGAAGGGAGAACAGCCGCCCGAGGTTGTCATTGGGGAGGATTAAAAAAAGAAAAGAGCCGATCTTCCGACCGGGCCCTATCATCTTAGAGTAAGCTACCCCAATAGCCACTCTATGTGTAGTAATTAGCTCTCTGTAGAATTAGCTGTTCCCTTGCGGGTGTTTGGAAATTGCTGGTCCCTAAATTTAACAAGTTTAATGTCTTTGGGATGTATCATTATTCTCTCTTCTTAAAATCCCATAAGGACCATCTGTCTTGATTCTGATTACATAGTATCGAATAGCTGGATAAAAAACAGGTACTTAAGAGTAATCTAATATTGGTTAAGAAGTTCTATACCCAGCAAAAAACCAGGTGTTAAATAAGAGATGATATGACACCGTGCCTGCAAAATATTTCGGTTGTTCGTTTCGAATCATCTGGGATTTTGTTAGTGCTCGCTGTGCATCTGTTCCAGCTCCTCCAGTGATGAGATGCAAGTGTCAAGATCTTTGAGCAAGCCGGTTTCGAGATTGTAAATCCAGCCATGGACCGACAGATCAGCGCCGTTTTTCCAGGCTTGCTGTACGATCGTAGTATTACACACATTGTTGACTTGCTCCACGACATTGAGTTCGCAAAGTAGATCGATCTGCTCTTTTTCGGAGAGGTCAGCCAGCTTATCCGTATTAAAACGACGCACGTCTTTGATATGTTGTAGCCAATTGTCGATGAGTCCGTGATCGTGATCATCACAAGCTGCTTTTACGCCGCCGCAGCCATAATGCCCGCATACCACAACGTGATCCACTTCGAGCACCTCAACCGCATATTGGATAACCGACAGGCAATTTAGATCCGTATGCACAACAACATTGGCAATATTGCGGTGGACAAACAGTTCGCCCGGTGGCAGATCAACAATCTGGTTAGCGGGGACCCGACTGTCGGAGCAGCCGATCCACAAAATATTTGGCTCTTGTCCTTCGGAAAGCTGGGCAAAGAAGTCAGGATCTTCTTTTTTGATTCGCTCAGCCCATTTTTTGTTACGGTCAAAAAGGTGTGCTAGCTTTTTCACAATCAGGTAGTTTTTGCTTCAAATTCGAACGTCTGTTACTGCCTTGAGACTACAGAATTGAAATTGCTTTAGCAAGGTCAAATTAGTGCGAATCCGTTTGCTCGCAATACGTTTTAACCGCATCAGATACCAACCGGATATATTCATTATCTGCAAATTCAGCGGTCTCCCGACTATCCATGGTTCGCGTTTCGCGAAACGCGATAAATAATATTGATTATTGCTCCGGAAGGAATTCCACATATGGTGATATCATCAACTGCTTTCGAGAAATTATTGATGTCGGATACCGTATCAAAAACGAAATTAAGAGGGCATCAATTGTTCGGTCGACTGTAATTTCGCTCATTGGTTTACTCTTTTGATTGGATGGTGAAGCCTGATACAGAAATAGGCTTTGATTTCATCAGACTACATATTTCCCCCAATGATAAGCAATAGGCCGGGCATTAGAATTGCTAGGGAAGTTCGGTCGTGCCCATCAGGTAGCGGTCGCATTCGCGGGCGGCCCCGCGTCCCTCATTGATGGCCCAGACGATCAGGCTTTGTCCGCGACGCATATCACCGGCCGCAAAAACGCCATCTACATTTGTATGATAATTGCCGTGCTCGGCTTTGGCATTGGAGCGCTCATCGCGAGCCACTTTCAGCTGATCGAGTACCGGACTTTCGGGACCGAGAAATCCCATCGCCAGCAGTACCAGATCGGCCTCCCAGACTTTCTCAGTGTCTTCAATTTCCTGTGGAATTTTCCGTCCCTCATCATTGGTGACCCATTCCACTTCTACGGTATGGAGTTCCTTGACGTTGCCGTTTCCATCGCCAACAAATTTCTTGGTCATCACTTGATACTGGCGTGGATCATCCCCAAAACGAGCTTTGGCTTCTTCCTGTCCGTAATCTACTTTATATATATGGGGCCATTCGGGCCAGGGATTGTCATCGCCGCGGCTGTCGGGCGGTTTAGGCAAAATTTCAAACTGGGTAAGATGCTTGCAATCGTGGCGGAGTGATGTACTCACGCAGTCGGTGCCCGTATCGCCGCCGCCAATCACGATCACGTCTTTATCTTTGGCCGAGATATACTCATCGTCTTCATGATTGGAATCCAGCAGGCTTTCGACGTTGGCATGCAAAAACTCCATCGCAAAGTGGATACCGTCAAGATTACGTCCCTCAATCTCGAGGTCGCGCGGATTGGTAGCCCCACCGGCCAGGATAACCGCATCGTAATTTTTGGTCAGTTTGGTCGCGTGGATATCGGTACCAATTTCGGTATTAGTGATAAAATCAATGCCTTCATCGGCCAGTAAATTGATGCGTCGTTTGACTACCGACTTTTCCAGCTTTTGGTTGGGGATGCCGTACATCAGCAGTCCGCCGATTTTATCGTGGCGTTCATAGACTGTTACATTGTGTCCCGCTTTATTGAGCTGATCAGCGGCGGCCAATCCGGCCGGACCGGAACCCACAACGGCTATTTTCTTGTCGGTTCTGTTATCGGGAGGATTGGGCGTAACCCATCCTTCTTCGAATCCTTTGTCGATGATGGCTTGCTCAATACTTTTGATAGCCACCGGCGGTTCAATGATGCCCAGCACGCAGGAGCCTTCGCAGGGGGCAGGGCAGGCGCGTCCCGTAAATTCCGGGAAGTTGTTGGTTTTGTGCAGCCGATGCAGCGCCTCTTTCCACTTGTCGTTGTAAACAAGATCATTCCATTCGGGGATGAGATTGTGGATGGGACAGCCCATCGTTTTACCGTTTTCCTCTTCGCCCGTCTGGCAAAACGGAACCCCGCAATCCATACAGCGGGCGCCCTGTTCTTTCAGCTTTTCTTCTGATTGGTGCTCGTGGAATTCATCCCAGTCGTTCACCCGCTCTTTGGGATTTCTGCTCGGGACATCCTCCCGGTCGAACTCCATAAATCCAGTTGGTTTACCCATAAGTACCTAGCTGATTGATTCCTTGATTATATTTCGAGTTGAGATATTTTAAACCGCAAAGGACGCAAAGCCCGCTAAGGTTTTCTTGGTGAATATTTGTGCTTGATCTTCTTCGTGTAACTCTGTGCAAAAACATCATGATTTATTGCTTGTTCTCGAGGAATGCTTCCATTTCCGCCTCATCCTGATCGAGCCCCTTTTCTTTTGCCCGCTCAATAGATCGCTGCATCTGTTTATAATCTTTGGGCAGTACTTTCACGAACAGTGGAATCATCTCTTTCCATTTTGCTAGCACTTTCCAGCTGCGGTGGCTGTCGGTATATTCAGCGTGACGGCGAATCATCTCGTGAACTTCCTCAATTTCATCGTCGTCTCGCAGCTTGTCGAGCTCGACCATTTTGGTATTGCAGTACTTGTAGAAATCCTGATCTAGGTCAAGGACGTAAGCGATGCCGCCGGACATCCCCGCCGCAAAATTGCGCCCCGTATCGCCGAGTACGACTACCCGGCCGCCGGTCATGTATTCGCAGGCATGGTCACCCACCGATTCCACCACCGCTCGTAGTCCGCTGTTTCGCACGCAAAACCGTTCACCGGCCTTGCCCCTGATGTACGCTTGTCCGCCGGTAGCGCCATAAAAAGAGACGTTCCCGACAATGATATTTTCGGCGGGATCAAACCGGGAGTCTTCCGGTGGATAGAGAATTAGTTTGCCGCCCGATAGTCCTTTTCCGAAATAGTCATTGGCGTCGCCCTCGAGTTCCAGCGTCATGCCGTTGGGGATAAACGCTCCAAAACTTTGTCCCGCTGAGCCGTTGAATTTGAGGTGAATCGTATCTTCCGGCAGGCCGTCAGATTCATGTTGCCGCGTTACTTCACTGCCCACGATGGTTCCAACCACGCGGTTCGTATTTTTGATCGGCAGTTCGGCATGCACACGCTTACCTTCTGAGATCGCCGGATCACAGATATCCAGCAGCGTTTGAATATCAAGGGCGTTATCGAGCTGGTGATTTTGGCTGATAATTTTGTGCGTGCCCACTTCATCGGCTTTATCCGGGCGGTGGAGGATGGCCGAGAGATCGAGGTATTTGCCTTTCCAATGATCGGTCTCTTTTTGCTTCAATTTATCGACGCGACCCACCATCTCATCCACACTGCGGAAGCCCAGCTTGGCCATGTGCTCGCGCAGATCCTGGGCCACAAATTTCATAAAGTTGACCACGTATTCGGGATCGCCTGTAAATTTTTCACGGAGCTCAGGGGCCTGCGTAGCAATACCCACCGGACACGTATTGAGGTGGCAGACGCGCATCATAATACAGCCAAGCGTGATGAGCGCGCTGGTGCCAAAGCCAAACTCTTCGCCGCCCAGCAGTGCTGCGATCGCAATATCTCGACCTGTCTTAATCTGTCCGTCGGTTTCAATGGCCACCCGGCTGCGGAGATCATTGAGGACCAGTGTTTGATGCGTTTCGGAAACACCCAACTCCCAGGGCAGCCCCGCATGCTTGATGCTGGTTTGTGGGGAAGCCCCCGTGCCGCCATCGTGACCGCTAATGAGAATTACATCCGCGCGCCCTTTGGAGACACCGGCCGCAATAGTACCTACGCCAACCGCCGAAACAAGCTTTACATTAATTAGCGCATCTTTATTGGAATTTTTGAGATCGTGAATCAGCTGTGCCAGATCCTCAATAGAATAGATATCGTGATGCGGCGGCGGAGAAATGAGTCCCACGCCCGGCGTTGATAATCGCACATCGGCAATCCAGGGATACACTTTGCGTCCCGGCAGTTCGCCGCCTTCGCCGGGCTTAGCCCCCTGCGCCATTTTGATCTGAATTTCTTCGCTCTCGGTCAGGTATTCGCTGGTCACTCCAAAGCGCCCCGATGCCACCTGTTTTACGGCACTGCGTTTGGAATCCCCGTTGGGCAGTGGTTCATAGCGTTCGGGATCTTCACCGCCTTCCCCGGTATTGCTCTTACCGCCAATGCGATTCATGGCAATGGCCAGTGTCTCGTGGGTCTCTTGGCTGATGGATCCATACGACATCGCCCCGGTTTTAAAACGTTGACAAATTTCTTCTACCGATTCCACTTCTTCGATGGGGATGGCCTCCGATTCATCCACATCAAAATCCATGAGGGATCGCAGGTTCGGCGGCGGATCATCCTGCTCGTCAATGAGGCGGGTATATTCTTTGTAAAGTTCGTAATCGCCATTTTTTGTTGCCAATTGCAGCGTGTGTACCGTCTTGGGATTATATGCGTGATACTCACTGCCCTTGCGCCATTTATATTCGCCGCCTTCGTCCAGTACCTGTCCGTTGGTTTTGTAATTGGGATAGGCGCGCTGGTGCCGGAGTTTAGCTTCCCGGGCAATAGTATCGAGGTCGATGCCGCCAATGCGCGAATCGGTCCAGGTAAAGTATTTGTCGATCACCTCTTGGTCGATTCCCAACGCTTCAAAAATCTGTGCCCCGCGATACGATTTGATGGTCGAAATGCCCATCTTGGACATTACTTTAACGATACCTTTGACGACCGCTTTGTTGTAGCCGCGCTGGGCACGCTCAAAAGAAAGGTTGAGGTGGTCCTGCTGGATCAGATCATACAAACTTTCGTAGGCCATATAGGGATTGATGGCTTCCACACCGTATCCCAAAAGGGTGCAAAAGTGATGCGTTTCGCGCGGTTCGCCTGATTCCAATACGATACCGACCTGCGTACGTGTGCCGGAACGGATGAGATGGTGATGGAGTCCCGCAACGGCCAGCAAAGCGGGTATCGGCGCCTTCTGTTCATTGAAATCCCGGTCGGAGAGAATCAGGATATTGGTGCCTTTTTCGATGGCTTTGTCAGCAGCTTCGAAAAGATTATCCAGCGCCTTTTCGAGCCCGTCGCCACCTTTATCCACATCAAAGAGGATGGGCAGGATTTTGCTTTTAAATCCCGGGAGATTAATGTTTTTCAGTTTCTGGAGTTCATCATTTTTGAGGATGGGATCCTCGAGTCGAATCTGGCGACAGGATTCGGGTTTGGGATCCAGGATATTGCCCTCCGAACCGAGTGTCGTTTCGGTAGAGGTAATCAACTCTTCGCGAATGGGGTCGATCGGAGGATTCGTCACTTGGGCAAACAGCTGTTTGAAGTAATTGTAGAGCAGTTGCGGCTCGTTGGAGAGCACGGCAATGGGGGCGTCGTTGCCCATCGCGCCCACCGGCTGCAGCATATCCTTGGCCATCGGTCCCACGTTTACATTCAGATCCTCATAGGTATAGCCGAACGCCTTTTGTCGATGGATGATATCGTCGTGCTCAAGGTCGAGTTCATCCTCAAATTCCAAGGGGAGATCGTGAAAGTCCACGAGGTTTTCATCGAGCCACTCGCGGTAGGGATGCTCCCGGGCGATTTCGTGCTTAATTTCTTCGTCACTTTTGATGCGTCCCTCTTCGGTGTCGATCAGGAGCATGCGCCCGGGCTGCAGCCGATCTTTATAAATGATATCTTCGGGCGGAATGTCGAGGACGCCGACCTCCGACGAAAGGATCACGTTATCATCATTGGTAACGTAGTAGCGGGAGGGGCGCAGGCCGTTGCGATCGAGCGTGGCGCCCACCATTTTGCCGTCGGTAAAAGCGATGGAAGCGGGGCCGTCCCACGGTTCCATCAGGCAGCTGTGATATTCATAAAATGCCTTCATTTCATCATCCATGCTCTCGTGCTTTTCCCACGGTTCGGGAATCATCATCATGATGGCATGAGGAAGCGAGCGACCGCTGAGGCGGAGAAATTCGAGACAGTTGTCAAACTTGGCCGAATCGCTGCCGTACTCCTGGATGATGGGCGTAATTTTGTCAAAATCATCCTCGAAAAGTTCCGATCCCAGCTGTGTTTCGCGGGCGTGCATCGCATTTTGATTGCCACGCAGGGTATTGATTTCTCCGTTGTGAATAAGGTAGCGGTAGGGATGGGCCAGCTCCCAGCTGGGGAAGGTATTGGTACTGAATCGGGAGTGCACCAGCGCCAGCGCCGATTCCATGCGCGGATCGGTAAGATCGGGATAAAAATCCTTGAGCTGGGTGGGAGTGAGCATCCCTTTATAAATAATAGTGCGTGACGACAGGCTGGGAATATAAAAATAGTCTTTGTCGGTCAGCTCGCTGTCGTCAATGGCTTTGGCGGCGCGGCGTCGGATGACATAGAGCTTGCGCTCAAAGTCAAGGTCGGTATTGATATCCGAGCTGCGCTTGATAAACAATTGGCGTACCGAGGGTTCGGCATCAATGGCCGACTGACCGAGATAGTAATTGTTCGTTGGCACTTTGCGCCAGCCCAGCACTTCTTGTCCTTCATCCTCAACGATCTCTTCGATGACTTCTTCGCAGGGAAGGCGATTTTCGCGTTTGGGAGGCAAGAAGATCATGGCCACGCCATAGTGCCCGGGTCGCGGCAGATTAATCCCCAACCCGCGACAAGAGTAGTCCAGGAAATCGTGGGGAATTTGCATCAGGATGCCCGCTCCATCGCCAGTATTTGCCTCGCTGCCTGTTGCCCCCCGGTGATCAAGATTTTCTAACACAGTTAATGAGTTCCGGATGATATCGTGCGATTGCTTACCCTTAATATTGACGATAAATCCAATTCCACATGCGTCGTGCTCGTGTTTCGATTGATACAAACCTTGATCGGAAGCCATGGCGATTTATTTATATTTTTGTCACAAAACGCTAAACAAAATAAAATTTTTATCAAAAATGACTAATAAATTTAGGAATATTTATTTAAATACAAGCATAAGTTGAACTTTTTTATGAAAGTGATGTTGCTGTTTTTAGGATATCACTCAAAACGCCTGCTGCAGTAACTTCTTTGCCCGCACCGGGACCTTGAATAACCAACGGCGTTTGATTGTATAGCTCAGAGAATATCTGGATCAGGTTGTCGGTGCCTTTTAATTGTCCAATTGGGGAGTCTTTGGGTACCGATTCAATCCCGATTTGAATATTGCCGTTCTTAAGTCGGCCGGTGTAGCGAAGGGTTTCGTTGCGTTCCCTGGCAGTGTGAATTCGCTGTTGCCAGTCGGTATCGTAATTGGGCAGTTTTTTGAGAAATTCATCCTGGTTGACGGTCTGGAGTTCGTTGGGAATTAGCGATTCTACCTCGAGCTCTTCGCGCTCAATGTTGAGTCCCAGCGTGCGGGCCAGCGTCAGGAATTTTCGGGCTACATCTTCGCCCGACAGATCATCCCGCGGATCAGGTTCGGCATAGCCGAGTTCGCGCGCATCGACAATGGCTTGGCTGAAGGGCGTACCTTGTTCGAGCTGATTAAAGAGATACGTCATGGTCCCTGAAACAACGCCCGAAATTTCGGTAATCGCATCACCAGCTGATTTCAAATCTGCAATAGTTGAGATGACCGGCAGGCCGGCTCCGACGGTAGTCTCGTAGCGAAAGGAGGTTCCCTGTGATTCTACCAGGCTGTGAATTTCATCAAAAAAGGATTGCTCAAATGTATTGGCCAGCTTGCTGGGCGTAACAATATGAGCGCCACTTTCAAACAACTGGGGATACAATCGCGCAACCTGTTCACTGCCGGTGGCATCTACAAAAATAAGGTTGTTGCGGTGTGGCCGGGTGAGGTTTTCGGTGAGCCTGTTCCAATTGGTGGGTTCGCTTTGGGACCAGTCAATATCGTTTTGCAGGCTGATACCTTTCTCATTCCAAAGGGCATTGCGGCTGTTACAGGTGCCGATTAATCGGAATTCGATGCCGTCGGGTTCGAGCGATTTGAGCTGTTCGAGCAGCGTTTGTCCCACCGCACCCGTACCGGCTACAAAGAGATCGACCACCGTTTGATTGCCCTGCAGGTAATCATTGAGCAGGCGTGCGGCCAGCCGGGCATCCTGTTCCTCAAAGAGAAAAGAGATAAATCGTTCATCGCGATTGCGGTTGGTAGTAATGGGCTGGAGTCCATTGTTTTCGAGTAGCGTCCAGATGCGTTTGCTCAGGGATTCATCATCCGAAAAGTGATTACTGAACTTTTTGACTTTGTAGAGATTATCTTGCAGATCGAGCACAATATCGCGGTCTGCGGACCAGCCGGCAAGCTGATCAGATATCCTTTCAAAAAGAGGCTGGCGAACCAAAAACCGAGCCGGCTCAAAGTCAGAGTTACGCTCAAATCCGATGGCTTCTCCGTTGGGCTCATGCTGATTCCATTCACGGATTTTTGCAAGCAGATCGTAAGCGTGGCGTTCATCAATCTGGATACGGACAAAAGGTCCGGTCACGGTGATCGTTTTGAGGGCACCGTTGGAATTATAGCCGGAGGTGATAGCTGTGCCGGGATGCGAGGGATTATAGCTGTTTTTCACGAGTACGGAGGTGTTTTGATCTTGAATAGGGCGAATGGTTTGCGGATGAATCACCTTGGCGCCGTGTGCCGAAAGTTCAGTGATATCGCCGAAGCTGAGCTCTTGAATAGACTGTGCCGTAGGTACCCAGCGCGGATCGGCCGAGAGAACGCCATCCACATCGGTCCAGATTTCGAGGTGGTCGGCATTGAGGGCATCGGCCAGGAGTCCGGCAGTATAGTCGGAGCCCGATCGCCCCAGCGTGGTGATGGTATCCTCGTTGTTCGATCCGATAAATCCGGTAACGACCGGAACGACATTTGACTGTGCCAAAAACTCCCGGATCAGCGACCGCGTGGCATCAGGTTGCACGTTGGCTTTACCAAAGGTGGAATCCGTTTTGATAAACTGCTGAGCCTCGAATGATTGAGCGGGAACGCCTTGATTAGAAAGCATTGCCGCAAAGATTAGGGCAGAGGCGCGCTCTCCGACCGACAGAATTTTATCTCGGAGTGCAGGCTTGTTTTCGGTATCGGAATAGAGTGCCAGGAGGTTATTTTTAAGCTCCTCAAAAAGCTGGATCAACTTGTTGCGAGTAGCGTCATCATCTGCCAGCTGGTCAAAAATATCCAGGTGTTTTTGCTGTAGCTGATCGACATGAGCTGTTATTTCTTGTGAGGACAGGTTACCGTCATCAGCAAGTAAAATGAGGGTATCCGTGACGCCTTCGAGGGCCGAAACCACCACAAAGATGCGGGCTTGCTCAGATCGATCAATTACAATTTGTGCCGACTGTTTGATAAAATCGGTGTTTTGCAGCGACGTGCCGCCGAATTTCAGGATATGTGTTTCAGAAGTATGCATCGGTTAATGGTAAACTGTGCGTGTTGGTGTTTCGATTAAAAAGGGTTTGATGATGTTGTTTAGCTGATCAAATTCGATCAGAAAAGCATCGTGTCCGTGGGGAGATTGCAGCCTGCGATAGCGCGCATTGTTGAGCAGGCGCACCAGCTCGTATTGTTCCTCCACGGGATAGAGATTGTCGGATTCAATCCCGATAACCAGTATGGGGATGTTGACTTGCGCCAAAACCTCTTCATAGGATTTTCGATTTCGGGCTACATCGTGGCTGTCCATGGCTTGCGAAAGTCGGACATACGAAACGGCATCAAAGCGATTGACGAGCTTTTTCCCCTGGTAATTCAGGTACGATTCTACCTCAAACTGCTGATTACCATTTTGCAAAGCGCGACCAAACTTTTGTTCATAATCCGCATCGCTGCGATAGCTGATCATGGCGATCTGTCGGGCCAGCGCCAATCCGTCTTTTGGTGGCTGATCCTCTGAATAGTAGCCGTCATTCCAGTTGGGATCGTTGTAAATGGCCTGCCGCTGGGTGTGGCTGATACCGATGGCCCAGGGACGGTGGGCTTTGCCCATCCCGATAAGTACTGCTGACTGCGGACGGTCATCCATGATACTCCATTCGAGTGCTTGCATGCCCCCCATCGATCCGCCAATAAGCATTTCGATGCCGGTGATATCGAGATGATCGACCAGCCGTTGCTGCAGTCGTACGATATCACGGATAGTTACTTTTGGGAAATCAGCGCGATATGGATTGCCGGTTTCGGGATTGACGCTGGTTGGTCCGGTAGTACCATAGCAGCTGCCCAGTACATTGGGACAGATGATGAACTGGCTTTCAGGATCCAGCGTTTTGCCGGGGCCGAACAGACCGTCAAACCATTCATCGGCAGCGGTATTGCCGGTGAGTGCATGGCATACGATTACGGCATTGTTTCGTTCTTTGTTGAGCGTGCCCCAGCTCTGGTACGCGATGGTGGGGGCGGGTATGGTTTCTCCATACTCCGTCACAAATGGATCGTCGAATGTTATGGATTGTTGCGTGCTACTCATTTTTTAATTGTGAAACTAATTTGCTGTGGTAAGCGTCCACGCTTACCACAGCTATTTTGGGATGAATAATTATGCCGGTTGCTTGATTTTGCTAAAGGCGATTTCGAAGTCTTCTTTGATATCATCGATATGCTCGATGCCTACCGAAACGCGGATCAGGTCGGGTTCTACGCCGCTGGATGCCTGCTCCTGTTCGCTCAGCTGCTGGTGCGTGGTCGATGCCGGATGGATAACCAGCGTTTTGGCATCACCAACATTTGCAAGGTGACTGGCAACTTCTACGTTTTCGATGAAAGTACGGGCTGAATCGAATCCACCTTTGACGCCAAAAGTAAGTACTGCTCCGAATTTACCTTCGTTGAGATATTTTTTTGCTCGCTCGTGGTAGGGATGTTCTTCGAGTCCCGTATAGTTGACCCAATCGACGACATCCTGTTTTTTGAGCCATTTGGCCAGCTTCAGTGCATTTTCGCAGTGCCGTTCGGTGCGCAGTGACAAAGTTTCAACACCTTGAAGTAGCAGAAAACTGTTGAAAGGCGAAGGAGCAGATCCGAAATCACGAAGTGCTTCAACGCGAGCACGAATCGCAAAAGCGATATTGCCAAAAGGTCCGTCGGGGCCGAAGGTCTCCCAGAAATTCAAGCCGTGGTAAGCCGGAGAAGGTTCCGTAAAGACTGGGAAATTACCGTTGCCCCAGTTGAAGTTTCCGGCATCTACAATAACACCGCCGATGCTGGTGCCGTGTCCGCCAATCCACTTGGTAGCTGATTCGACCACGATATTGGCTCCGTGTTTGATCGGCTGAGCAATGGCTCCGGCCGCTCCAAAAGTGTTATCCACGATGAGCGGGATGCCATGCTTCTCAGCTATTTCTGAGAGTCCGTCGAAATCAGGTACATTGCCGCGTGGATTTCCAATCGACTCCACATAAATGGCCTTGGTATTTTCGTCGATTTGGGCTTCATAGCTTTCGGGTTTGTCATCCTCTACAAAGTTCACATCGATACCCAGCCGAGGCAGTGTTACTTTAAATTGATTGTAGGTGCCGCCGTACAGGAAGCTGGTGGAAACAATATTATCACCGGCCTGAGCGATAGTGGCAATGGTCATAAATTGCGCCGATTGTCCCGAAGCCGTGGCAACAGCAGCTGCTCCGCCTTCGAGCGCAGCAATCCGCTTTTCAAAGACATCACTGGTGGGATTCATAATTCGCGTATAAATATTGCCAAACTCTTTAAGGGCAAAGAGCGTGGCTGCGTGTTCGGTATCATCAAACTCGTAAGAGGTTGTTTGATAAATGGGAACAGCGCGCGATCCCGTTGTGGGATCTGGTTCTTGTCCCGCATGAAGTTGCAGGGTCTCATAGTTCAGATTTCGTTCTTCTCCGTTGTTACTCATTGTATTATCCGTTATGGGTTATTGGTCTCCTACGCCAAGGCTTCGGAGACTGTATTATTAGTTTATTCTTTGTTTTCCGAAGTGGTATCGGAAGAAGATTCATTTGGTCGAATTAAAAACTGGTGATCCACTTTGATACAGCGATTCTCATAAATATCAATACCGGTTCCTTCCACTTTGTCGATCTGCTCAGGCTGTTCGCCGGTGCCCAGTTGCAGCCATATTGCTCGCGGCTTGGGATCGAGTTCCAAAGCCTGGTCAACCGCTTTGTGGATATGCTCCGGCGGCAGAAAAACATCTACTACGTCAATATCACGGGGAATACTTTTGAGATCGGGATAGGCCTTTTCGCCGAGAATTTGATCGGCATTGGGATTAACCGGCACGATATCATAGCCTGCATTTTGCAGGTAGCGAGCCACGAACTGACTGTCTTTGTGAAAGCTTCGCGACAATCCCACCACAGCGATGGTCGAGATATTGGCCAGCGTTTGCTCAGCGCGATCGGTCTCTGCGCTGAGCTCTTCGGTAGCTCGCATCTTCTTGTCGTACCAGTTATTAAATGTCGTTCGCATATTTATGTTATTTCAATCAATTCTTTTTAACTCCATCTCATCCTGTACCGAAAGCTTTCGGGATCAGGATCTACAGTAGATTTTACAGCAAATAAAAAAGCCTCTTCCAAGATCTCCGCCGGTTTTGGGGTAAGATCTTAGAAGAGGCTTCAGAATTTTCGCTGCTATAACGAACGACCTCATCTCTCATCTTTCCCCGGATTACCGGAGCAGGAGGTGGCACCTTTCCGCACATAAATGTATGCAGGATGGTTGCCAAAGCGTCTTCGGGCCTGATCCCTCAGCTTTTCTGGATAAGAGTGCTCAATAAATCAAAAGAACGAAAGCACAGATACTAAAAAAAGCCCTTCGGGATCGACCGAAGGGCTTTGAATCTGTTAAGAAAGTTGACTCAAACTACACCTTCGGTTGCATGGGAAACATCCGCATACACATGCAACAGAGGCAAAAAATATGTTGAATCGTTTGTGTCATTGACTTGTGCTTTTAAATTTCATCTCTAACATAAGCGATTGTTTTAAATCAAACAAGTACTAAATAGTTTGGGGTTTATGATTACCAGTATATCAAGCTATTCATCAATACTAAATTTCATCTCGAAATGGACGCCATTGTCGGAACGTAACGTATATTCAGCATCCAATTGATTGCAGAGTGTTTCAACAAGTTTGAGCCCCAGCGACTTTGTATTTTGCATATCCAGATCGTCGGGCAGCCCTTTTCCATCATCATTAACGGTAACATGAATCTCATTCTCTTGCTCGTAGCAGGATATAGCAATGGTACCGCCATCTTCATCAAAAGCGTGTTTGTTGGCATTGGTGATCAGCTCGTTTAGAATTAATCCCAATGGAACGGCTTGCCTAGTATTGAGTGAAATAGATGCAAGATTTAAATTAAAGGAGATATTTGAGTTCCCGCCCAGATTCTCCATTGATTCACCAAGCTGTTCTACAAGGTCGTTAATGTAGTTTTCTAAATTGATGCTTGCTAGCCCTTCTGTTTGGTAAAGTTTTTCGTGAATGGAGGCGATAGACTGCACGCGATTCATACTTTCTGACAGCACATTAGTTACTTCTTGGGAGTTGCTCTTCATAATTTGCAACTCCAGGAGTCCGGTAATAGTGGCCAGGTTGTTTTTGATGCGATGGTGCGTTTCCTTAATGAGAGCCTCGCGTTCTTCGATCATCTTCTTCATTTTTTGTTCCCGCTCCCAGTCATTGGTAAGATCGCGCTGTACGGAAACAAAATGTGTTATGTCTCCCTCTTCGTTGTAGATGGGATCGATACTCCAGTGGACACGATAGGGGGTACCATCTTTTTTATAATTGAAGGTTTCCCCTTCGAAGCGTTTGTTGTCGCTAAGCTTTTGAACGAGCTCCTCAATGACTTCGGGATCGGTTTTAGGACCTTGCAAAAGGGACAGAGATTTGCCCATAACTTCGTCTCTTGAATATTGAGTTATGCGTTCGAATGCTTCGTTTACGAAGACAACTTGTTCATTGCCGATTTTGTCCGGCGCATCTGTTATCACCACCATTTCGCTTGTTGTTTCGATGGCTTTGAGTAAGATATCCGAAATTTTGTCATTGGAGTCTCTCTCATCTAAAATATTCTCTTGGAGTTCATCGAGTGTCTGCTTTGTCATTCTACTCCCATTTTTTAGTTGTGGATTCCGGTGTCAACTAGTCAACATGTGTTACCGAATCTTGATCCACATAATAATCAATATGCAATGAAAAATCTGACAGATCAGATAGTTCCAGCTTAGCACGCTTCCATCGTTCGGATGTGGGATAAATAAATGCGTAGCTGTCGGTGTCATCCACTGTCACTTTCAGCGGCATATCAAATTGGGGAATATCGGCTTTCCACCGGTAGTGCAGTACATTATTTTTGATGTAGTATTGGAAGGTGGGGAGGTCGGCATAATGCAGGTACTGATCAAAAACGTCATCTAGATCCTTCCCTGACTTTTCGATGATATATCGTTCCACCTGGTCGGCCGAAACGGTTTGGTGATGAAATTCTTTTTGGATACCGCGCAGAATGTTTTTCCAGGTGGAATCATTATCCACAATCTGGCGAATCATGTGCAGCATGTTGTTGCCTTTATAATACATGTCGCCGGATCCCTCATTATTGAGTCCGTACCTACCGGTGACCGGCTGATTGTTTTGGATGCGATCGCGCAGTCCCCGCGTATATTCGGCGCCGGCTTCCTTGCCAAAGCGGCATTCCGTATAAATTGATTCCGAATAGCTCGTAAATCCCTCGTGTACCCACATATCAGCAATATCATTGGTCGTCACGTTGTTGCCCCACCACTCGTGCCCCGATTCGTGGATAATGATGAAGTCCCACTTCATGCCCCAGCCCGTGCCGGATAGATCTTCGCCCATATACCCATTTTGGAATTCATTGCCGTATGCCACGGCACTTTGATGCTCCATCCCCAAGTGCGGCGTTTGCACGAGTTTAAAACTGTCTTCATAAAATGGATAAGGTCCAAACCAATCCTCAAAACAGCGCATCATCGGCTTTACTTGTTGGAACTGTTTTTTTGCCTTGTCAAGCTCATGTTCCAGTACCCAATAACTCAGATCCAGCGTGCCGTTTTGGCCGTCAAAGGTATCCGTAAAATTTACGTAATCGCCGGTATTTACGGTCACGTTGTAATTGTTAATGGGATTGGATACGAACCAGCTCCAGGTGGTCATGCCGTTGGCGTGACGGGTGGTATCACGCAGCCGTCCGTTGGAGACATTGACCAGCGAATCGGGCACGGTAATATTGATGCTCATGCTGTCGGGCTCGGCGGATTGATGATCTTTATTTGGCCACCACACGCTGGCGCCCAGCCCCTGGTTGGCGGTGGCAATCCACGGGTTGCCGAGCGAATCTTGCGCCCAGACGAAGCCTCCATCCCAAGGGGCATTTTGTGCTACTTTGGGCTTGCCCTGATAGTAAACTGAGATGCTATACAGCGAATCCTGTTGCAGGTTTTTGGGCATCTCCACCATGTAGGCGTTACTGTTTTTTACGGGATGATAGGTGAGTGGTTCTCCATCCTGCTTGATTTCATCGATTTGCAGTGGATCCTGAAGATCAATCTGCATCTGTTGTGGAGACTTTGTCACGCGATAGGTGATCGTATTATATCCGGTGATGGATGAGTCTTGGGGATGGATTGTGACATTAAGATCGTAAAAGGTGACGTCCCACCAGGCGCGCTGGGGCGTGATGGATCCGCGAAGGGAATCGGCTTTGGTTGCCAAGAGACTGGAATCCTGGGCTACTGCAGGAAATGATATGAGTGTTCCTAAAATGAGAAGTAAAGTAGCGTTCAGTAGGTTTTTCATAAAGGAATTATTTAATTACGTAGACACGCATTTTTGTTTTAATACGAAGAGCCACAAAGTAGCTCAGAGTTACGCAAAGATTTAGCATGAATTTCTTTGTGAGCCTTCGTGTCTTCTCTGTGCAGCTTGGTGTAATAACTCAATCAATACCCGTAATGACGCACGTGGCTGGGATTTTCGCGCCATTTTTCGCGTACTTTTACATGGAGATCCAGATACACTTTCTTATCCACAAATTTCTGGATGACCTCCCGTGCGCTTTTGCCCAGCTTTTTGATGGCCTTGCCGCCTTTACCAATCAGGATGCCTTTTTGTGATTCCCGATTCACGACAATATCGGCGCTGATATAGTCGAGATCATCGCGCTCATCATACTGCACGATATTGATGGTGGAGGAGTAGGGAATTTCCTGATGATAGAGCAGAAAAAGCTGCTCGCGAATCATCTCGGCCACAAAAAAGCGCACCGGCTGCTCGCTGAGCATATCCTTGGGATAAAAGGGCGGCCCGGATTTGATGTTTGCTTTCACCGTATCCATCAGGTTTTGGAGCCCCTCGCCATTGAGTGCCGAGACAAAAAGCGTCTGATCAAAATCGAACTGCTCCTCCAGTTTGCGTGCAACTCCGTTGGCTTCTTGCTCAGTAACTTTGTCGATCTTATTGAGGATCAGAAAGATCTTTTTGTTTTTCAGCGAAGAAAACATCTTGAAAATGCGCCCGGGTACATTATGGTCTTTGACATCCACAATAAACAGGATGATATCGGCATCTTTTCGGGCGCGGTCAACGGTTTTCATCATCGCCTTTTGCAGCTCATAATCAGGATCGATGACGCCGGGTGTATCCAGAAAGATAATCTGCAGATCGTCTTCGGAATGAATCCCCAAAATCTGATGGCGCGTCGTTTGCGGCTTGTGCGTTGTAATCGACACTTTGCTGCCCAACAAGCGGTTCATCAGCGTTGATTTGCCGGCATTGGGCTTGCCGATAATGGCCACATATCCGGATCGATGTTCGGGGGTATTTTCCATAATTAGGTTTCAATGATGGAGTTCACCTCCGAGGTGGACTCCATCTGTATAGGTATTTTAATTTCGTGCGTTATCCATAATTTCGAGAAACTTCTTGACTATGTTTCCCAGCCCGTAAAACAGCGCCGACGATACTAGGGCATGTCCAATGCTGATGTCGTGCAGATGGGGGACGGTTTTCACAAGCTGATCGAGGTTATCAAGATTTAGTCCGTGCCCGGCATTTACTTTCATGCCGAGGTCGTGCGCCAATTCGGCGCCTTTGCGGAGTCGTTCGAGTTCGCGGTTGCGTTGGTTATCCGTAGTTGCATTGGCATAAGTGCCGGTATGCAGCTCAATGGCATCACTGCCCAACTCCGCAGCCAGACGAATGTCTTGTTCATTGGGATCGATAAAGAGACTAATGGCAATGTCGGTTGTCCGAATCTGCGGGAAAACGCGCTCTTTGAAATCATCATAAACCGTTTTCATATCCAGCCCGCCCTCGGTGGTAAGTTCTTCCCGGCTTTCGGGCACCAACGTAATCAGATGCGGATCCACATCTTTACAAATTTGGATCATTTCGTCGGTGGCCGCCATCTCAAAGTCGAGCGTGCCGTTTACCGTATCTTTAAGTTTGTAAACGTCGTCTGTTTTAATGTGGCGACGATCTTTCCGCAAGTGAAAGACGATACCCGTTGCACCTGCTTTTTCACAGACTTGAGCTGCTTCGGCGGGATCGGGATATCCCTCTCCACGGGCGTTGCGGAGCGTGGCAATATGATCCACATTCACCAAAAGTTGCATAGCAAAATATTAGCACTTATTTACGGTTGTCTTTAAACCTCTAAATATAGATCATTTAGCGGAGAGTTTAAGTCGAAATTCACAATAAATGATGGCCCGAATCCAGATCCTGTTACTTCTTTTACTGGCCGGATGGATGTCCGTGTCTTGTGGTGTAGTACCACGGAAAACACAGCCACCGGGGCAGCCTACAGCTACGGAAACTGATTCTACGCCATCTTCTACTCCTTCTTCGACCGATGAGGTGGGATCGGATGTGACTGAGGATTCGTCCTCAAAACCGCCTCCGGCTCGGGCTGTATCTTCATTGAATGAGGTGCGCACTTCGTTAATGCAGGCCTATCGCGAGTGGGAAGGCACGCCCTATCAGCTGGGCGGTGCCTCGAAAAATGGGGTCGATTGTTCCCGTCTGTTAAATATCATTTTTGATAACTATTTTGATATCGATCTGCCCACTAACACGCGTGCACAGCTTAATGTCGGGGATGATATTCGCCGGGCGGGCATTCGCACGGGTGATCTCGTCTTCTTTAGAACCGGTCGCAAAACCTTGCATGTGGGTGTTGCAGTAAATCGTGGTGAATTTCTACACGCTTCTACCTCAAATGGCGTGACGATCAGCAAGCTTGGCAATAGCTATTGGCGTAATCGCTTTTTGGCAGCGCGACGAGTATTCTAATTGTAATGATTTTAATTTACAGCTGTCTTAGTCTTTTGCTGGATTTGTTTGTGTTCATCTCTGGCCGTTGGGCAATCGCATTCCGTATTTATTGAAGGTGGCTTCTGTTTTGATGTTTGACACACAAAAGGTGATCAAAAATGAGGAAATATTGATTCGCGACGGATAATTTTATGAGATTAGTAATACTGCATCCAAAGCTAACAGTGGAAAATATGAGAGAACAGCTTTGGCTGATAATGAGTACATACTACCGGACATTGAGTATATCCACATGCACTTTCGTTTGGATGCGTTTGAATCAGAAAAGCAGGAAATGAATTAGCCTCAATAAGTGTAACAGTGTTTTATGATTGTTTTTATCGGTGCAATAATACTTGGCATTGCTTTTTTAGTGTGGCTGTGGAAAGTGCCGGTCAACAAAATGGTGACAGCTATGAAAGAGAGTGGAAGCAGTGCGTTTGAGGCCTATTTCGTGGTTTTTTTGCTTGCCGGAGGATTGGCTTTTGCTGTATATATGATTGCCGAAGTGATTTAGAACGGCACGTCGTGATCCATATCTGACATGTCAAATGTGGGCTCTTCATCGAAGGAATCATCGCCGCCTTCTGTATCACCGCGCTCCACTTTCCAGGCTTTCACATCGGTGTACCAGTTGCCTTTGTATTCCCGGCTCTGGATGTCGATAAATACGGTGATGCTTTCTCCTTCCTGCACGTTGAACTGGTCGATTTTATCGCCCCACTGGGTCACGCAGATTTTTTTGCCATACTTACCTTGTGTTTCGAGGATAAAGTCTTGCTTCTTCCAGGGACCGTTTTTACCGGTGCCGGATTGTTCTTCGAGGATCTGTACGACTTCGCCTTTTATTTTTAATTCGTCCATAATAACTCAATGGTAAACAGTTTGTAATGTTGCATGTCCCAGTTAGGATAGGCATGCCGGGCATTTATATCAATAGAAAATTTTGGAAAGCTGTGGTACCGAGTGGTGTTTTCGGTGATGGGGATTGTAATCTGAAAACAGCCGGACGAGTAGAATGGCCGTCCCGCAAATGGTGTAGAAAATCTGATCGGTGCCAGAAAAAATCCGCGGCTAACCAGGGAGCAGCGATGAGCTCAATTGAGACTATCAGTTCTACCATCGGTGAAATTGAAAGGGAATGATTTTCACAAGGCTAACCGAAAATCCAGTGAATATTGTCATTAAAAAATGGACGATAGTCGGTGTGTGTATGCAAGTAGCGTGCCGATCTGAGAAAGGTAGAACAGGGAAGGGAAATGGCAAAGAAAAGTACAGTTACGGAATCGAGCCAGCCGTGCATTTTTGAACTAAGCAAAATGATGAAATTGAGTTCGATTTAATAAATCCGCATTAGCAATGTATAAAAATTTGGTAATTGGAGAGTGCTAATTCGGCTGAAACTTGTCCCTAAGTGGTTTTTTCGATATGCTTTAGCAGTATCAAGAGGTAAATAGCATATCAATTAAAATAATGGGAGACAAAATATGGAGTGTCCGAATTGCAAAGAGGAACCGATTAGTATATTTAAGCGGCTGACGGGAGGCGTTGGATTCTGGAAGAATATCCGGGGATATGTAAAATGTATTCATTGCCAGACGATGCTAAAAGTAAAACTAGGTAAACCGTTTTGGATTGCGCTTTCGGTGTTGGCATTGTCGATAATTACTATTTATGTATCAGTAGAATTTCGACTTTTTGAGTGGGAAATGCTTGCACCTGAATTCTTTATGGGGGTGTTTATTGTGATGCTGGCATCGTTGATTGGGGTGGCCTATTCGGCGGTGCTTTGTTTGCATTTCCAAGAAGTACAGTCTCCCGAGAATCTCTAAAGACAAGTTGATGGGTATCGTTGAGAATATAAACCCTTGCAAGCCAATGACTTACAAGGGTTTGAGTGCCCAAGAGAGGACTCGAACCTCCACGGGGAAAATCCCCATATGCTCCTGAAGCATACGCGTCTACCAATTCCGCCACTTGGGCA
>CAZBCG010000023.1:0-19558 GCA_964490705.1 uncultured Balneolaceae bacterium
AATCGTGACTGTGCTGATGAGTCAACGGGACACGGCTCCCCGATGCCGCATATGGTTCACGGCGGTCCGGGACATGCGGGCGGTGGTGAAGAGCTGGGGGGAGCTAGAGCGGTCATCCACAATATGCAGCGTGTAGCCCTGCAGGGATCCCCGACAACCCTGAAAAATATCACCAATCAGTATATCAAAGGTGCCGAAACCAAAGAGGCCGAAACACATCCCTTCCAGCAGTATTTTGAAGATCTGGAAGTGGGCGAAGCGCAAACCACAGACAAGCACACCGTAACCGAAGAGGATATCGAACGGTTTGCCGATTTATCGGGTGATGAATTCTATGCTCATACTGATCCGGATGCGGCGGAGCGCTCACTATTCGGTGAAATAGTAGCCCATGGCTATTTTGTGCTTTCTCGGGCAGCGGGACTGTTCGTTCATCCCGATGAGGGACCGGTAATCCTTAATTATGGATTGGAAAATCTTCGATTTACCAATCCCGTTGCGCCCGGTGATACGATCCAGGCGAAGCTGATCGTCAAGCGGAAAACCGTTCGCCAGAAAAAAGCCAAAGATAAGTTTCCGTTTGGGATCGTCTATTGGGATGTAGAAGTCACGAATCAGGATGAAGAATTGGTAGCAGAATATACAATTCTGACACTCATCAAACGCCGCGAAATATTGGATATGGATATTTTTGAGGAAGAGGAAAATTAATTAGCCCCAGATTTGCACAGACTGAACTTTAATGTAAGGCTGGCTCCTTAAACTGATCTTACTGTTAAGGAATCCAGAATTCCGAAACCAGAAATCAGAATAAATAAGAAATGTCATGAGGAAACCAGCCAAAACATTTAAAGATTTAATTGTATGGCAAAAAGCACATGAATTTGTTTTAGAAGTTTATTCCCAAACTGAGGATTTTCCAAAATCAGAATTGTATGGTTTAACTTCACAATTTAGAAGAGCAGCTGTATCTATAGCAGCAAATATTGCAGAAGGTTTTAAGAAACGTAGCAAAAAAGACAAAGCGCGTTTCATGAATATCTCTCAGGGATCTCTTGAGGAATGCAGATATTATATCATTTTATCTAAGGATCTTGGTTATTTGGAGGAGTCTGAACTTATTCCAAAAATCCAAGATGTGAGTAAACTTATTGACGCCTATTCAAAAGCTATTCTGAATTCTGACTCCTGAATTCAGAATTTTTGTTAACAGAAATTTCAAAATTATCCAATCTAAAACATGCCTGATAACGGAGAAATTACAACCATTATCGATAACAACATTGGAACGATTGAATTTTATCATCCCAAGGGCAATTCTTTGCCCGGCCAGATGCTCAGGAATCTTGCAAAAACTATTACTGAGATGGGTAACAATCCCGACGTGCACGTCCTGGTTTTAAAAAGTCGCGGGGATGGTGCTTTCTGCGCGGGGGCTTCGTTTGATGAGCTCATTGCCATCGACAATTACGAAGAAGGCAAACATTTCTTTATGGGATTTGCACTCGTACTCAATGCCATGCGCCAGTGCCCCAAACTCACGATCGTTCGTGTGCAGGGCAAAACAGTCGGTGGCGGCGTAGGAATAACATCAGCCGGGGATTACACCATTGCGCACGAATCTGCCACCGTAAAGCTAAGTGAGCTCGCTCTCGGCATTGGTCCGTTTGTAGTGGGACCGGCCGTGGAGCGCAAAGTGGGCACCTCCGCATTCAGCACGTTATCAATAGATGCCTCCAGCTGGAACTCGGCCGCATGGGCCCGCGAAAAGGGACTCTACTCCAAGGTTTGTGAAACTCATGATAAACTTGATGAGGAAGTAGCATCGCTGGCACAACAACTTGCGGACTATAGTCCTGATGCCATGGAAGAGCTCAAAAAAGTATTTTGGGAAGGCACTGAAAACTGGGATGAACTGTTGGAAAAACGGGCAGAAATAAGCGGGCAATTGGTGCTGTCAGACTTTACCAAAAACTTTATCGAGGAGTTCAAAAACTCCTGATCTCTACAAACTTATGGATCATACCGAGGTACAGAAAACGTTACGGGAAATTGCCGATCCTGAAATCGCAAAACACTCTACCCGGTTCTTTAAAACCGACAAGGGAGAATATGGCGAAGGCGATCAGTTCTTGGGCATTCGGGTTCCCAATGTTCGGAAGATAGCTCAAAAATTCAGGCAACTTTCTCTGGATGAAATCGAGCAACTGCTGCACTCCAACTATCACGAAGAGCGGCTGTGTGCGCTCATTATTCTGATTAATAAGGCCAAAAAGGCTGACAAAGAAGAGTTAGAAAAGCTCTATCAACTCTACCTGGACAATACCGAATACATTAACAATTGGGATTTAGTAGATACTTCAGCTGAACACATTGTCGGAAACTACCTCGCAGATCGGGATCACAGTATTTTGCCGGAACTAGCTAAGTCTGACAGTTTATGGGAGCGACGGATCGCCATCATGAGCACCTTTCATTTTATCAAAAACGGGGAGTTTGAGGATACTCTTGAAATTGCGGAGGTATTACTGGATGATGAGCATGATCTCATCCACAAGGCCGTCGGCTGGATGCTGCGAGAGATAGGAAAACGCAATGAACAGTTATTAAAAAATTTTCTCGATAAGCATGTATCAAATATGCCGAGGACAATGCTCAGGTATTCTATTGAAAAATTTACCGAATCCGATCGGCAATTTTATTTGACAAAATAAATTCAGCGTTAGGCCGGTACTTTTAACGGGGCTTCTTCTCTCTGGAACTCAAGGATAAATCGTGTTCCCTTATCAGTATTTTCTAATACAAATTCCCCTCCCACTTGAGCGCATAATGTTTCAATCAGAGTTATACCTAAGGTTTCACTTTCTTCTACATTAAAATCTTCGGGTAATCCTTTTCCATCATCAGTTACAATAAATGTAATTTGATGATCCTGTGTTTCTTTAGCCAAAACTTCTATGGTTCCCTTTTTCTGATCTACAAAGGCATGTTCATAGGCATTGCTGACAAGTTCATTTAATATTAGTCCACACGGAATCCCCTGATCGACACCGAGTTTAAAATCATCTATTTCGATATGTACCTCAATTTCCTTATTCGTATAATTGAATGAGTATGAAATAATATCAATAAGCTCACGGGCATATTTCTCAAAATCTATTTCTGCCAGCTTTTCGTTCTGATATAATTTTTCATGAATCATAGATATTGACTGAACGCGACGCTGACTCTCAGAAAGTACTCGAGTTACAAAATTATTCTCAGCATATCCCATCTGTAGATCCAGCAACCCGGAAATCACCGCCAAGTTGTTTTTTACCCGGTGATGAATTTCTTTTATAAGCACTTCCTTTTCTTGCAAAGCTTCTTGTAGATCCTTCGTCTGTTCATCAACAAGCTCCTTTAATCTTCGCTTTTCCAGAAATCCTATCCTTATTTTAATATATCCATATACTAAGCCAATCAAGCCGATAGCAACTAATCCATAAAACCAATACGTTTGCCAAAATGGATATGCAACTGCAAATTGATACCTTGCCTCATTTGCCGACCACTCAGAGGCACCGTTTTTTGCCTGAACAACAAAAGAATAATTCCCCGGATCTAAATTGGTAAATACAGCATTTCGGGTATTTTGCGGTTCCGACCAGTTTTCATCAAATCCCTCTAGTTTATAGCGGTATTGTTGGTTAGAGGTATTTCCAAAAGATGGTGCTACAAAACTAATTGAATACGAATGCTGACCAAATGGAAACGTTACCTCCGGATAGATGGGCCTGCCAAACTTGTAGGTGAGAGAATCGGTATAATTTCTCCATTCTATTTCTTGTGAATTCCGCCTGACATTCGTGATATGTACTGAATTACCTTCTGGGTCCTGACTGATGTCATTTACGTTTATTTCAAGAAGCCCTTCCATAGTGCCAAAAAGTACCCGGTTCTCTCCTATCGGCAGTATAGCCTCCTGATTCGTTTCGATACCAATTCCGCGATCAGACAAACGGTAATGCCTAAGATTCATGTCTCCTGTCTGCCAATAGTTGGGGACATCTAACCGGTGAATTCCTCCATTGGTACCTTGCCACAACTTTCCCGATTCATCAAACCACAGAATTTGTGTGGTTAACAATTCCATCCCCGTTTCTTTTCCGAAATTCTCAATCGATATTACATCACCTTTTTCATCCAGCTCTAGCAGGGTAATTCCCCCTCCGGTACCCAGCCACAGGTTCCCTTTATCACCGGAAGTGATATAGGAGATATCTCTGTGATTAATGCCATCTGCAGTGGTATAATTTGTGAATTCAGAGCCATCGAACCTGCTGATCCCGTTGTATGTGGCAAACCATAAATATCCTTTGTGCTTATACACCTGATAAACAATATCAGAGGGTAAGCCGTCATCAGTTGTATAATGGATAGTTTCTTCATCTGTTACATGAAATATCCCTGATTCCGTCGTTATCCAAAGCGTATTATCATCATCTACAAACAACTCGTAGGTAAACCACAAATCCAGATTATGGGCATCAGAATAATTTGTGAAGTTTTGACCATCATATTTATAAATAGCATTATCAGGCATCAAGAATAATAAATCCCCGTTGGCAAATTCAGCAATATCCCAAACCTCTTTGGGACTTTCATATCCCTCTGGAAAACCTATTGATTTAAATTTCCCATCTTTAAAACTGTATATCCCTTCGGATGTTCCCACCCAAATAGTGCCTTTGCTGTCTTCATGTAAACTATAAATATAAGGGGAAATGAGACCCGACTCGGTACCATAAAAGGTAAAGGCTTCACCTTCATAATGGTTAATACCTGCCTCATCGGTTGCAATCCATATATTTTCGTTATCATCTTCATGCAGATCATAAATATAATTACTGCTTAACCCGTTATTTTTGGTGATATGGTTAAAGGAATGTTCAGAATGTACAAACACGCCATTTGAAAAAGTCCCTATCCACATGCTACCATCTGAAGCAGAGATCATATCGTATATATAACCCAGCTCTTCGCCGTCTATCTCTGTGATAGTAGAAAAAGTTGAATCATCCCATATCGTTATGCCATTACTGCTTCCCAGCCACACCTCTCCATTTGAATGAGGAACTATCCTATAAATACTTTCCCCACTAAGGCCATCTTCAATCGTGATATTGTGAAATTCATTACCCTCTTTCGTATCATCTCCATCCAGTATAGACAAGCCGCTGTTTGTTGCTATCCAAATGTCACCATTGTCATCTTGCCAGAAATCCCAAACAGAATTATTTAGTAAACCATCTTCTGTAGTTAGTCTTTTGAGTTTTGATCCATCATATATAAATATTCCTGCCTGATAAGTGCCAACCCAAAGCTCACCATTATTTAATTCATCGATAGCATATACATCTGACGTATCCAAAGTACTATCACTGAAAGGGTAAACAAAGGTATCCCCTTCCATTTTGGCGATCCCACTTTGATAAGTCGTGACCCACAAATTTTCCTTACTATCCTCGAAGATAATTTCAACACTATTATCCTTAAGACCATCTTCTGTGGTGTAGGTAATAAATTCTTCGCCATCGAACTTTGCCAGTCCACCGCCATAGGTTCCCGCCCACAAATATCCGTCATGAGTCTGAAACAAGCTGTGTACCTGAGAATGGGGAAGGCCGTTATTTACAGAATAGTTTTTAAAATTATATCGCTGAGCCTCAGCAGATATAGCAATTACCAATAATGGCAAGAAGGTAAGTAATATCCTCCTTATTCGGAGTTTCTTATTTTTCATGACTCCCTAAAGCACTTTTTAAAATAGATACAAACAACCCGATAGTAATAAACTATTATCGACTAAAAACATCAAAGGTTAACTAAACCTATGTATTTGTGCATCTCCCAATTCAAACTGTACAGAAATAAAGCTATGTTTTATAGCGTCAATTTTGAGGATACACTGGCTGTTGCCGAACTCTCAACCATAATCTCATTCTGAATCAACACCGTTCAAAAAATGCCCTGGGAATGCTCAGATATGCCATCGAAAAGGTTGAGAAAGAAACAACGACAATACCATCAATATACCATTACGCAGGTACATTTAGCGGGGCTTCTTCTCTCTGGAATTCCAGGACAAAACGTGAGCCGGGATTTGCATTTTCAAAGCGAAAGTCTCCTTCCAGTTGGTTACACAACGTTTCTACGAGCGTGAGCCCCAGTGTCTCGTTTTCAGTGATATCAAAATCGTTGCCCAGCCCACAGCCGTCATCGGCCACAACAAGGGTGATCTTTTGCTGCTTATTCTGGGTTATTTTCACGTCTATCATTCCCTGCTGTTGCTCTTTAAAAGCGTGTTCATAAGCATTGCTGACAAGCTCGTTCAAAATTAATCCGCAGGGAATACCCTGATCGACCCCGAGCTTAAAATCATCAATCTCAATATTTACATCAATTTCTTTATTGGCATAGTTAAAGGAATATGCAATGATATCAATCAATTCACCAACATATTTCTCGAAGTTGATCTCGGCCAGCCGCTTGTTTTGATACAGTTTTTCGTGAATCATTGAGATTGACTGGATACGACGCTGACTTTCAGACAGCACCCGATGTACAAAATTATTATCCGAATAGCCAATTTGCAGCTCAAGCAATCCCGATATGACCGCCAAATTATTTTTAACCCGGTGATGGATTTCTTTGATGAGTACTTCTTTTTCTTCGAGTGCTTCGGTAAGGTGACGGGTTTGCTCATCCACCAGCTGCTGCAACTTTTCCTTCTCCAACTTGTTAACCCGGTACTGAGTGAGCCCGTAAATTAATCCCAGAACAGAAACCATCGCCAAGGTATAGAACCAATATGTTCTCCAAAATGGATATGCAACCGAAAAACTATAGGTAATCTGTTTGTCCGAAAATTGTCCACCCCCGTTTTTTGCTTCTGCAACAAAAGTATAATCACCTGGACTCAAATTGGTATATACCGCAGAATTATCTTTCGTCTCCGGCCGCCAGTTATCATCAAAGCCCTCTAGCTTATAGCGATACGTTACATTTCCGGGATGGATGTACGAAAGACCCTGGAAGCTAAACCCATAGGTATTTTCGCCAAAGGGTAATGTTATGGTTGGAAAGTTAACCTGTCCGTTGTGGTATGAGACACTATCGGTATATTGCTCCCAATCTATGGGGACCGCATTCATGCGTACCTCGGTAAGATACAACGGAGGCGGCGGGGTATTGCGGGTTAAGTTATTAGGATCCAACCGCAATGCACCCTGCATACTACCCATCCAAACCTCTCCACGGTTCGCCTCCAATGCGTGAAAATTGAATTCCAATCCTATGCCTGAACTGGAGAGCGGAAAATGAGTAACATACATGTTGCCGGTTTTGCGAAACGTAGGCACATCAAGCATCTGTAGCCCACCGTTTGTACCCTGCCACAAATATCCTTCCTCATCGAACCAAATAAAGTGCGTGGTCACCAACAGCATTCCATCACTTTTGTCAAAATTATGGATTTCAGCACTCCCGCCCCCCTGACTCGGCTTGTACAGGGTAACTCCTCCCCCCGTACCTATCCACAAATTACCCCGATCATCCTGGGTAATATAATAGATCATGTTATTGCCAAGCCCCTCGCTTACAGTAATATTTTTAAATTGCTCACCGTCAAAAATGGTCAATCCATAATTTGTGCCAATCCATTTTGTACCCTCTTGATCTTCATAAATATGGAACACCCTATCATGGCCCAGCCCATCCTCAGACGTATAGTGTTCAACATCTTTGGTCTCCAAAGAAATTCTATACAAGCCATTGGCGGTAGCAATCCAGAGCACCTCCTCAGATTCTAAGTACATATCATAAACAAATAGACTTCCCAGCCCATAAGACTCTGAGAAATTGGTAAACGAATTACCGTCAAATCGCATCAAGCTGTTATCCGGCATGCCAACCAGTTTATCTCCATTGGGCAGACTGGTGATATTCCAAATATTGTTATTTTCATACTCTTTTGGGAGCTGATATTTGCGGAAACGTTGACCATCGTACGATTCCATCCCATCTACTGTTCCAAACCACAGCACATTATTGCTATCGCGATGAAGACTCAGAATACCGTTGCTGCTGAGCCCAGTATTGTTGCCAAAAAGCGTAAACCCATAGTCTTTGTAAATGTTCAGGCCGTCTTCATCCGTACCAATCCAAATATTGTTATCCTGATCTTCATGCAAGTTATAAATGTAGTTGCTGTTAAGTCCATTGGCGGTGGTAAAGTGTGTAAAACCGTCCCCTTCGCGCACATATATCCCATTAGTTTCTGTCGCAATCCACATTCGTCCATCCGATGCTTCAAGAATATCATAAACCGCCCCCAGCGGCTCTCCTTCTACTGTTTGTATGCTCTGAAAATTTTCACCATCCCAAACAGACAATCCATTACCTGTGGCGAACCACTTGTTATCATTTTGATCTTCTATAATTTCAAAGACAATATTACTGCTCAACCCATCTTGCGAAGTATAATTGGTAAACCCTGCTCCATCATAGACCGAAACCCCTTCGTCGGTTCCCATCCATAATCGACCGTCATCATCTTCAAAAAACTCCCACACATTGTTGCTTGGCAAGCCATCCGCAGTCGTTAATCGCGATTGCAGTTGCGTGCCATCGTAGATAAAAACGCCTCCCTGGTATGCTCCAAACAGCTTTCGGCCATCGCGAAGCTCTCCCATTCCTGTAAAATCATAGCTGTTCAGCGTATCATCTTTAATCGGATATACCAGACTGTCGCCCTGAAACGTAGCAACCCCGCCCGTTTCTGTGGATATCCAAACCTGATCGTTAGAATCAACCAGAATATTTTCAACAGCATTATCTTTAAGGCCGTCCTCGGTGGTGTAATTGACAAACTCTTGCCCGTCGAATCGTGATAGACCGCCGCCGTAAGTGGCAATCCAGATATACCCGTCATTGGTCTGGGCGATATCGTGAACCTGCGCCTGGGGAAGGCCATCGCTCACCGAATAGCTTTTGAAATTCATTTTTTGGGCATGTCCCCATTCCGGAATCCCTAAAAAGAGTAATAGTGCCAAGCAAGACAATATGTGATATCCATTTGTCATCCCCATCTTTTGAAAAGTCATCATATATGATCGACAGATTTTTGCCCGTTCGTAGTTATTCCGAAACTTCTTCTGCTTTAAACGTCACCGTAACCGTTACCCCATCGCTATTGTTGAAATCGAGTGTGCCCGAAAGTTGCTTGCTCAGGGTTTCGACCAATGACATCCCCAGTGAATTCGATGTGATTTCATCATCCTCGAAACCCTGCCCGTTGTCTTGCACCATCACCGTAACATGCTCTTCTGATTTTGCCACAGAAACTGTTATCATGCCCTCGTCTTGCGTATCAGGAAATGCATATTTAAAGGCATTTACCACTAATTCATTTATCAACAGCGAACACGGAATGGCCTGATTGATATTAAGAACGATATCGTCAAGCTCGGTTTCAATGCTGATGCCAGAATCTAAAGACAAATACGTATCGCTGATAGCCTGTAGGAGATCGCGAATATAACGATCAAACTGAATAAATGAGAGACTTTCTGACTGATACAGTTTTTCGTGTACAAGTGCTATACTCTGCACTCGCAGCTGACTCTGCTGCAGAGCCGAGGCTGCATGTTCATTTTCGGCCTCCCAGCGCTGCATCTGCAGCAATCCAGAGATTACCGCCAAATTATTCTTTACCCGATGATGAATTTCAGCAAGCAGCACCTCTTTCTCTTTAAGCGATTTTGCAATTTTTTGTTGCGCTTCTTTTTCTGAGCTAATATCGCTTGCTACAATAACATAGCCATCAACGGTTCCGCTGCTGTTCCGTATTGTGCCTTTAGAGATGCTCACCGGCGTTTTAACGCCATCTTTAGCTATCAGCACAGAGTCGCTACTTTTGAGATTTCCGTCCGATTCTGTCTCAAAAATTTTATCGGGCAGGTTTTTAAATATCGTATTGATGCGCCGCCCCAGCAGGGCATCTTCGGTGCTGTCCAGCATCTGCACACCCGCCGAATTAACTCGCGTAATATTGTGATCCGCATCAGTGACAACTAACAGGTCGGCCATTGCTTCAATGATACTGTCCACATAATCCCGAGAAACCGTTGTTTGGCTCAAACTCTCCGCCATGTGATCAAAAGTGTTGCTAAGCTCTCCCAGTTCGTCATTAGAATTATAATTGATGCGCTCACTTAGATTACCCTGTCCAATGCTTTTTGCAGCTTTTGCAATCTTTTTAATGGGGTTGGCAATTGAGCGATGCAGGAAAAAGGTGACCGAAATGGCAATGAGCAACGCCACAACCGTAGCAATCATCAAAATGTATCCAACCCAGTTAAGCTGGCTGTTTAATCGTTGAATTTCCTGGTGATGATTGGTTTGGATTTCAGCCCGAACCTCCTCAATAAGCGGCAACAAATTCGTTCGAAAATAGGGTTCAATGGTAACGGTGAAAAACTCTTTACCATCCTCGTAATTTTTGGAACTCAAGTTCTGGAGCTGAGTGACCAGCGAACTATATATGCTGAATTTCTTTTCCAGCTTGTCGAGCAATTGGGAGACATCCGCAGAACTAGTAGTATCCCGAAAAATATTAGACGGCTCCTGCCGGATGCGCATTCGCGTTTCATTGATGCTCTCGCGAAATTTTTGAAGCGATTCATCAATATTATTCTCAAGCGTTTCTTCCGTGCGATTACCCCGGCTAAAATTCATCGACAGGCTCTGCCGGTATTGATCCTCAAGCAAATATTGCGTTCTTGTCAGGCTCTGATAGAGATGAAGTCCCATTTCGCCGGCTAACTCGATCTCGTCGATAGCCTGCTCACTTTCCGCTGTCACCTGGTCTTTTACTGCCTCGTTTAAATATGAAAATGTTATACCAATACCCCCGACCAACACAATAACAATCGAAAAGCTTAATACTAACTTTGTACTTAACTTCATGCTATAAGAACAATTTATATCGCAATCCCGCAGCGGTACACAAAATTATATTGAAAATAAATCCGCAGACATGGAAAAGCTTAAATCTCATGCAATGTCCACCGAACTTCTTATAAGGATCCACCCCACAATACCAAATCCCTAAGCTAAGAAATAAAAGCGCAAGATTCTGATTTACAACGCAAAAGCCATTTTTTCACTATCTACCTAATCTACTTACCCTGCATTCTACTAAAATGCAACCAAGGCATCCAGCTTCTTGGTAATTTTTTTCACATTGGGTAGCACCGCATCCATCAACCCAACATTATACGGCACGGGAATATCGGGCATGGTAAGCCGCTCGATAGGCGCATCCAGATACTTAAACGCTTCTTCAGATAGGACAGCACTAATTTCTGCGCCAAAACCGGCTGTTTGTGTATCCTCATGGACAATAAGGCAGCGATTTGTCTTTTGGACCGATTCCAGCACTGCTTGCTTATCCCATGGCATAATGGATCGCAGATCAAGGATATCTGCTTCAATATCCATTTGGTCAACAGCCAATTCGCACTGTTCGCACATGGCACCCCAGGTCACAATAGTAACATCGGTCCCCTCCTGCAGTTTCTTCGCCTTGCCCATTGGCACCACAAACTCATCACCGGGATAGGGCTGGCGGGCATACTTGGCATCCAGCAGATTGCGATGTTCAAAAAAGATGGTTGGATTGTTGCTCCGCATCGCCGATCGCAACAGTCCCACCGCATCCTGTGCATTGCTCGGCATTACCAGTTGCCAGCCAACGGCATGCGCAAAAAACACTTCGTTGCAGAGACTGTGCCACGGATCTCCACACTTGGCAAAACCACCCGGCATCCGCACGACAATAGGTGCTGCAAATTTATTGGCTGTCCGCCAGCGGATGGTTCCGCAATTGTTCAACTGTTCGGTTGCAGGATCCGCATATTTGCGAAACTGGATTTCAGCAACCGGCATCAGCCCGGAGTAGGCCAGCCCTACCGAGCGTCCAATTATACCTTCTTCCGAAAGACTGGTGTCAAACACCCGTGATTCGCCGTGCTTGGTTTGCAAGCCCATTGTTACCGCATGAACACCACCTTTAGCCCCCACATCTTCGCCAAAAACCATCAGCTTGGGATTGGTTTCCAACTCGTAATCAAGCGTCTTGCGGATGGCTTCCACAATGTTGATGCGCTGCTTGCCGGGCTTGGCCGTCTCCGAACTTTCGGGAAATGAATGCCCGGATGGTGCCAGTCCGCCTATCTGCTGCAGCTCGGGACTGCCATCGCTGTTGGTTTCGGTAAAAGCATAACGAGTAGTTTTCTGTGGATCCGGTTCGGGACGAGCCAAAGCCGCCTCACTGGCTTCTTCAATATCGTTTGTTGCTTTCTCTTCGAGATCAGCCCATGCATCCTCGGAAATACGATCGGGTACTATAAATGATTTCACATTATCGAGGGGATCATTGTTGCGTTCCTGCTCAACGAGTTCTTCCGGTTTGTACGACTGATTATCCTGGTAGGAGTGCCCGTTGAGTCGCGGCATGGTCAGATGAATTAGTGCCGGTCCCCTACGGTTGCGCACATACTCTACCGACTGGCTAATCAAGTCGGCCGCCTCAACCGGGTCGGTGCCGTCACCATCAAAAATACGGATATTTTTAAAGGAGTAGAGATTTTTAGCAATATTGCCACCCGGCGTCTGGAATTCGCCCGGCACGGATATCCCGTAGCCGTTGTCTTCTACATAGAATAACATTGGCAGATCTTGTGTAGTGGCAATTGTCAGAGCCGACCAAAATCCGTTGGTAGCCACCGATCCTTCGCCGCCCAAAACAACAGAAATGGCCCGGTCGTACTCCTTTTCTTCGAGCGTATGTTGATGATATTGAATGCCCTGCGCCCATCCAACAGCCGGGGTATATTGTGATCCTACATCTCCTGCCATCGGTAACACGGTTGGACCATCGAGACCAAGTTTATTACATACTACCCCAATATCACGCCCGTCACTGTAACCGCCCGACTTGCCCATCGGTGCGGCCATGGCATCTTCCAGCGACAATCCCAGCGTAAGCATTAGCGGACGAGAACGGTAGTACGCACTGGCCGCATCGTGCTGGTGATTAAGTTGCGATCCCAGCAAAATCTGCCCCAGCTCATGTCCCCGAGCCGAAAATTGGTACAGCACATCTTTATTGGGCACCAGCTCATTTTCTTCCTTGTCATCCATCGCCCGCGAAGTGAGCATTAACTCCACAAGGCGATTCCAGTCGATAGATTCTACTGCAGCTGGCAGTTCTTTGGGGCTTTCTTTCTTCGTTGCCATAAGTAGTTAGATCGAAACTTAGCTTAAAATTCTTGTGCATTCATTACCTTCTCAAAGCTTCTCTCAAAATGCGTCATCTCTTTTTTACGGCCGATGGTAATGCGCACGCAGTTGGGTAATCCAAAAGCGTTAGCACGGCGCAAGATAACACCCTCTTCCAGCATGGCCTGGGTAAAATCAATGGCCTGCTGTTCACTGGGCAAAATCATCATAACTGAATTAGATATGGAAGGGACATATTCAATACCTTTTTCTTCAAAAAAGGAATACAATCGCTTTTTGCCCTCTTCTACCCGATCGCAGCTCTTTTTGATAAATTCCTGGTCCCCAAGTGCGGCCAATGCTGCTGCTTGAGCAGGTGTTGTGGGCTCAAAGGTCAGTTTGGTTTTCATCATTTGGCTGATTAATTCTTTTGATGCAATACCGTACCCAATCCGAAATCCCGCCAGCCCGTAGGCTTTTGAAAAAGTGCGAAGCGTGATAACGTTATCAAAATTATAATCAAGCGAATGGGGATAATCCGATACATCCCGCGCAAATTCGTAGTAGGCCTCGTCCATCACGACAATGACATCATCAGGCACTTTGCGCATAAATCGTTCAAATTCTGATTTAGTAACATACGTGCCGGTCGGATTGTTGGGATTGGCGATGTAGATCATCTTGGTGCGATCAGAAATCGCCTCGGCCATTGCCTCTAAATCATAACGGTAATCGTCGGTGACCGGAATTTTTTTAAGAGAGATGCCTCGAATATTAGCCTGAACAAAAAAACCGACGAACGTAGCGTCGGCAGTGATGGCTTCTTCGTTATTCAAAAAAAACGTACGACATAGATTGGCAATCAGGCTTTCCGATCCTGCTGCTACCACAATATTTTCAACATCTACATTATTCTGATCAGCCAGCACTTCCCGAAGATGTAACGAAATGGGATCCGGATAATCCTGAATTTCCTGCATGGCTTTAATCACCTGTGGCTGCACATGCGAGCTGCATCCCAATCGGTTTTCATTGGAGGCCAATTTTGCCACTTCCGGCGGATCATATTCGGCCTGTACTTCGGCGATCGTCTTACCGGCAACATAGGGAGAAAGATCTCGAATGTTGTGAGGAACCAGTGTACGATCATCCTTATGAGCCATAACAAATATGTCGTTTAGAAAACTAAAATTGACAGTTTTATTATTGAATAATAGCGCAATTCAGGGCTTCTAATATGCCGAAATTAACCCACTTAAACAACGAACCTAAGGTAAAACCTTTTAATACAATTCAACATTGTAAGAACCAAATGCACTTGTTACATTCACAAAAAAATATTTTCCTTATGTCAAAAGTTGCCATCATTACAGGTGCCAGTCGCGGTATTGGATATGAAGTTTCGCAGATTTTAGCTGATCAGGATATTCAGGTTTTTGCTGTTGCCCGTTCCAAGAATCTGCTCAAAAAACTGGAACAAACAAATCCCGAATATATCACGGCCCTGCCGACCGATCTCACCAATAAAAAATCGGTTGATCAGCTTGTCCAAACTATCGACCGGCCACCCGGCGGTATCGACATACTCGTTAACAATGCCGGGGCGCTCATCAACAAATCATTCCGCGAGCTTACGCTCGATGACTGGCGCTCACAAATAGAAAGTAATCTCATTAGCGCAGTACATATCACGCAGCGACTACTGCCCCATTTTAATAAAGGTGCCCACATTGTAAACATTAGCAGCATGGGTGGATTTCAGGGAAGTGCAAAATTTCCGGGGCTAGCAGCATACAGCGTATCCAAAGGGGCGTTGAGTATTCTCACCGAATGCTTGGCTGTTGAGCTGTCGGATCGAAACATCAGTGCCAATGCCCTGTGCCTAGGCGCCGTGCAAACTGATATGCTCGAAGAGGCGTTTCCGGGAATGGAAGCGCCTGTATCGGCTAATGAAATAGGACATTATATTGCTGATTTTGCCCAAAACGGATCAACCTTTTACAATGGTAAAATTTTGCCGGTTGCCCTCGAAGATCCCGATTAACAATGAGGGTGGGATTCTTAGCCTATATTTTCTACATTACTGCGTAATTTTAATCAGATTCCTGAGAGCCGTGAAAAAATATATATATCTCACATTATTAATTTTGGGATTCATTGCTGCCACAGCCAAAATTACGAAAGCACAAAGTCTTGAACTAGTTGGCGGTAATACCCTGAACGGAGCAATGAACGGCGTTGTGCTGGGTGGCGCTACCATGGCACTGCAGAATACTGATAATCTCAAGCCTATCCGCATTGGATTGGGAGCCGGAACGCTATACGGTATGGGCATTGGAGTATATGATGTATCCCGGATTAAAAAGGGACAACAATTTTATATTTCCGGGATGTTTAATGATGGAGAAAATTCATCCATCATCGTATTGCTCGATACGTTTTATGGTGCCGCAGCCGGGGCTGTTATCGCTTCATCTGTATCGTTGATCATCCAGGAACCCATCATTGATGCCCTGCAATATGGTTCAGGTATTGGCGCATGGGCAGGCTTTGGATTTGGTATTGTTGATGCTTTTGTGCTATCCGGGGGACCTGATTATTCTCAACAAATAAGCGTATCAGAACACAACGTCGGCGGATTACTAACCTACAGCAATGCCCAAAAATCGGTTCATCTAGGAATGTTAAATCCTACCGTCATCAGCCAGAAAAAACTAACGGGCAATGCTGTTGCAATGGATTACAGCACCGCCGTTAATGCCATAGAGTTGCAGATCAGTTTTTAATTACTCGATCTCATCCAATCCTTCACCCTCATAATCATCTGGAGTTTCGAAGCTTGCACCTTCTTCCGGCTCTTTGGCCAAAGCAAGAAATCGAATCAGTTCTTTAACCGTATTAGAATGACCTGACAGGGAAGGATGCAATCCATCACTCAGATAGTTCCAAGCGGCCGGACCCGGTTCTTCCTCTTCCTGCTCTTCCACACTGTCATCCTCATCCATCATCCGTTCCCCGAGTGGGTCAATAATATATCCTTTTTTCCCGGTTAATATTTCTCGGTATTGGCTCAGATCTTCTTCAAATAAATCAAAATGAAAAAGACGAATCTGCTGCAACATCTCGGTAATCACGGGAGGCGGGGCAATCCAGATCAGCGGATTATCGGTAATTTCTGATACATTTTGTTCAATGGTATTTAGGTTTTCCCAGTAATCGGCAAGCGAAACCAACGGACGGTCGGGGGCCACGTGCAGTCGCTGAGCATCGAAGGTACCCAATGCTACAATCACCCAATCGGGCTCGTGACCCAACACATCCCGATTTAAACGCTTGAGCGCATCGCTGGATGTATCATAAGACACTCCGCTATTGATAAATGTAAAACCGGGATCTTCGAGTCCAATCTCCAGCACGTGCTCAAAAATGTTGAACCAGCCCTGCAGGTCATCAGTTATGGAATCTCCCAGAGCAACAATGGTATCGCCCGGCTCAAACGGTAACTGCTCGATCCATTCGGCCACTTCAGGATCTTCCAACAGTTCAATCGCCGCCTGTTTCGCATTTGAGGCAAAACGGTCTCGCAGCTTTTTCAGCTCATCGTGTTCCAATCCCATCAGGCCGGCCACAGCTTCTTCATTTTCGATGCCGGGTAATAAGGGATATCGTTTTTCAAGATTTAGAAATTGCAGTAAATACTTTTCAAGTACTTCTTTTTCTTCTTCAGTTGCTTTATGATCAGCCATAAAGTCGTTTAAATTTAATACTAAAATTAGTTTAAAAGCTGGGAGACCAATTTGGGCGTTCCCGTTGCTGCTCGCTCTTTAATATGTGTCCAATCACTGTTATTAACCAGTTCGGGCTTTTCCGGATCAACCACATATTTTGGAACGTCGTTGTCAACCAAATCCACCAATCCTGCAGCCGGATATACCACAAGCGAGGTGCCAATCACAATAAGGATGTCGGCCTCGGGAACAATTGCTGATGCTTTGCGCATGTTGGGCACGGGCTCACCGAACCAAACGACATGGGGACGCAGTTGAGCTCCATCCTCGGCGGTGTCTCCCAGTTCAATCGAGTCGCCGCCGATATCATAAATAAGTGAACGGTCTTTCTCACTGCGCACTTTGGAAAGCTCACCATGCAGATGTAGCACATCAGACGAGCCTGCACGCTCATGCAGATCATCCACATTTTGAGTGACAATGGTTACATCGAACTGATCTTCCAGTTTTGCTAGGGCCTTATGACCTTTATTGGGATCTACGGAATGAGCCTGCGCTCTGCGCTGATTGTAAAAATCCAGCACTAATTCTTTATCCCGCTCCCATGCCTGAGGGGTTGCCACTTCTCGCACGTCATGACCTTCCCACAAACCATCATCATCGCGAAAGGTTTGTAGCCCGCTGTCGGCACTCATCCCGGCACCGGTCAGCACAACAATCTTGTCCATAGCTCTGGAAATTAACAGTCCTAGCCGTGAACGTATTCCGGCGTTATGGATTTCAGCCAAGAACTGGACTCTTCATAATCTTCAACTACTTCAGGGTTTTCATAGTTGACAAAGGTCGATACCATCCGCTCCACATCATCTCTCAGCGTTCTGATGGTGTTGTTGATCAGGTCTTTATTGAATCCTTTATCTCCCAGTCGTAACGTAAACTCAAGAGAGACAACGCGACTCAAAATTCGTCCTAATTCAACTAATCGATCTTGTCCCAACTGGTGATCAATCTTGAAATCCAGCAATTCAGTAAAATAGTCTGCCGCTCGCTTGGTGAGCTTGAAATCACTGAGAAATGTATGAAGATTTTTCAACTTCAGCTTACGCATATGCTTTAGCACAGATTCTGATATCTGCTGATACAAAATATCGTTGGATCCCTCAAAAATCTGGAAGGGGCGACTATCAATAAGAGCACGTCCAGCTATATGATCAAGACGATATCCTTTTGCGCCAGTCAGCTGTAATAACGATTGTGAGGCCTGCTGCATCAAATCAGTGGTATAGGTTTTGATAGCATTTGCAGTCAAATCCATATCCGATACATCTTTTGTAAGCGGAACATTCTGACTCGTAAATGCACACATTGCTGAACAGATCGTAAACGATGACTGCAAGCGATTCAATCTCTTTTTCACCTGATCATAGTTGAACAAGCTCTGTCCACCTACATAGCGCTCCTTACAGTGCGTGATTGCTTCATCCAGCATCCGCTTGAGAAAGCCCATACCCATACCCGGAAACTGCAAACGACTTCGATGAAGTACATCCAGCATCATCTTAATACCAATAGACTTGGGCTGCAACTTGTACTCTTCAGGAACGGTAATATTAATCTTATTACGTCCATAAGGGAGCATATACAATCCCAAATTCTTGTAATATTCCTCCACTTCAATACCACCGCGTCGGCTATCATGGATAAAAAAGCCGATATCACGACCAAGATCTCCGCCGCCGGTTTCTTTACGGGCAGTAATCAACCAAAAATCAGCAGCTCCTGTCAGTCCAGCCCAGTGCTTTGTTCCTGAAACTTGATAAGCCGTATTATTTTGGTTTTTTACTTTCCTAAAGGAGGTTTCCATATGAAGAGCATCAGAGCCAAAATCGGGCTCAGTAATCATCAAGCCCCCCATATTATTTTCGTACAAAAAACGATCAAAAATAGGTTGTTTTATCTCTTCGGATCCGTAGTTAGCCACTGGCTGCAAAAATAATGCTCCATTAATACCCATCATTAGCGATAGCGGAAGCGACTCATAAGAACTGGCTTCGAGCATCGAAAGAGCTTCGTGGGTTTCAGCACCGCGTCCTCCATATTCTTCAGGGATAAATACACTCAGCGGCTTGCAATCCATCACTTCATTAAAGATGTCATCCGGCAAACCACGTTCCAAGCTTAATTCATCAATATTATCTCTAATATTGAATAAGTTATGGAGCTTGTTTTTGTAGTGAGAAATAAAATCAGAAAAATCCATAATCTGTTAATCAGATTGAAATAAAAAGAAACCTTTTAACCTTGTTCTATATATGAAAAGCATATATGCAAGGATAATATACCGAATAAAATTCCTTGGTGAAAACGGACTAACCATCTTGAAATTGTTTTATTATTCTATGATAAATAAAAAAGCCCTTTACGCGGTGAGCGTAAAGGGCTAATCCATAAATAGCGAGCAGTCGGGGACCTACGCTTCCGCCCTGGGGGCAGTACCATCGGCG
>CAZBCG010000024.1:0-14056 GCA_964490705.1 uncultured Balneolaceae bacterium
AAGTGGCAAAAATTTTATACGTTCGTCCCCTCGCTGCTGCTCTGCTATTTTATTCCGTCCATTTTTAATTCTTTGGGATTAATTTCCGGAGAAGAATCCAATCTCTACTTCGTAGCATCGCGCTACCTGCTGCCCGCCAGTCTCGTACTGTTAACTATCAGCATCGATTTCAAAGGGATCGTCAATCTCGGGCCTAAAGCCATTATTATGTTTTTAGCAGGAACTCTGGGTATCGTCATCGGCGGTCCACTGGCACTGATTACCGTGGGATATTTTGCGCCAGAAGTTACAGGCGGTGCCGGTGCAGATGAGTTGTGGCGCGGGCTTTCGACCGTAGCCGGCAGCTGGATTGGCGGCGGTGCCAACCAAACGGCCATGTTCGAAATATTTGATCCCAGCTCGAAGCTGTTCTCGGCCATGGTTACGGTAGATATCATTGTGGCCAACATCTGGCTGGCATTCCTGCTGTATGGAGCCGGCATCTCCGAAAAAATTGATGCCTATTTCAATGCGGATGCGTCGCCCATTACCGAACTCCGCAAAAAGATCGAGGATTACAAAGCCAGTATCGCCAAAATTCCCACACTGGCCGATATCACCACCATCGTTGCAGTTGCCTTCGTAGTCACCGCCATTGGACACCTAGGCGCCGATTTCATGGCACCGTTCATCGGCGAAAACTTTCCGCAGCTCAGCAGGCTAAGTCTCAATTCCCGATTCTTTTGGATTATCGTTATTGCTACAACCGGCGGACTTGTACTCTCATTTACCCGTGCTCGAGAGCTTGAAGGCGCCGGCGCTTCAAAAATTGGCAGCCTGTTTCTCTATATTCTGGTTGCCACCATCGGGATGAAAATGAACGTGCTGGCCATCTTTGAAAGTCCCGGATTTTTCCTTATCGGCCTGCTCTGGATTATCATCCACGTAATTATTCTCTTCATCATGGCGAAGATCATTAACGCGCCGTTTTTCTTTGTGGCAGTGGGCAGTCAGGCTAATGTAGGTGGTGCCGCTTCGGCTCCGATTGTAGCTTCGGCATTTCATCCTGCGCTGGCTCCGGTGGGCGTATTACTGGCCGTCTTGGGTTACGCCCTCGGAACCTACGCCGCATGGCTCTGCGCTATTATGATGCAGTATGTAAGTTAGCAGACGGCAGACGTGAAATGGCAGACGAAGTACGTTTGCCTTCTCAGGACTCACATCTGCCGTCTTACGTCTGCCTAATTTTCTGCTGATTTAAGGTTGTAGTATCCGTATATTTGGCATCATTCAGCAACACGAATTGCCAGCCCCTTTATGCGTATTCTCAAATTTATTGGCGCTTTTGTAGGCACCTTTGTGATCATATTTTTTCTCTCCTTTGGTTTTAATCTCGATGCGTTAACCACACTTTTCCAGAACAGTGAGGATCTGCAAGAAGGTCAGCAATGGGCATCGAAGGCGACCTCCCTTAAAGGACTCACCCAGTATATTGGCGAAAATCCGCAGCACTCAGCAATTGTCTCTCGGTCCGTTATCAATCCCGATACCACCATCGCTTACGGCCAAGAGGCTCCTCACACAATGGGCACGCTCTCCAATTTTTTTCTGATTACCACTTATGCCCAACTCGTTGAAAGTGGACAGGTAGATCCCGATGAGCTCATTTCGCTGGATGCCGTCGATCGCTACCAGCTGCCATATATCGATGCTTCAAATCACGAAAATGCCAAAGCTGTCCTTGCCGATGAGGGAGCGATCACCGAAAATAATCGGGCACCGCTGGATCAGCTCATACAAAAAGCAATTATTTACAACGATCTGGCAATCAGCGATTTCTTATATCACAAGCTGGGCAAAGCGGCCATTGACAGCACTATTGCAATGTTAGAACTTAAAAATACCGATCCGCCCCTGCCCTTTTCGGGATTGTATATCACGCTGCATCCTGCGTTCAACGACACCTCTTTTGATGCACATCTTGCCAACCTCAGGCAGTTGTCATCCCAGGCATTTCGGGATTCGGTGCGCAAAACCAGTAACAAATTCAGAAAAGATGACGATTTTCATCAAAAAGTCAGTAGCGTATTCGATCAGCAACAGGGACTCGGCATCGGTTTTACCGAACGACGCAATGCGCTGAGCGTATTTCCGAAATCCACAGCGGCAGAACTATCCCGACTGATGGTACAACTGGAACAAGACAGTTTGATTTCTCCCGCTGTCTCCAACAGAGTGAAAGACATTATGAGCTGGCCTTATAATCAGCAGAGTCTAAACAGCGATTTCAAGTATTACGGAGCTATTTATGACAACCGGCTCGGCTTGTTAAACGGCATCGATTACGGGGCCTCGGTTTACTCCGAAGAACCATTTGGGCAAGCGGTATTTTTTGATTCCCTGCAAGTTGCTTTTTGGTTTCACATGAGCAGCAACCTGATGCACCAAGACTATCAGCAGCGTCTGATGTGGGATCCCGCGTTGCGCACAACAACACTTCAAGAAATCAGCAAATAGTGTTATTTTGTGATTTCAACTTTCATTAAATACAGGTGCTACTATGGCAAGTTCAGGAAAAGTGCATGAAACCGTCCGCGGCGGAATCACATTGGGAACCGTACTGGCTGTAACTATTTCATGGTCGGTCAATAAATCAATTTTGTGGGCGATTGTTCACGGAGTTTTCAGCTGGTTCTACGTCATTTATTACGCCCTTTTTTACTAACATTGAATTACTTTTTTAGATGAATCGCTATAAATTTCTATACCTCTTTTGGTTATTGCCACTGTTCTTTGCGTTTTTAATTGTTCAACAGGGTACCGTTTACTACGGCATCAACGAGACGTTTGAAAACGGGAGCAGCTACACAGCCGAAGTAGTCGAATATGAAATGAAGCAGATTGCGGCGCAAACCAACGGCTATATTGTGCTGCGATTTGAAACCGGTGATGGACAGCAAATTCAGCGCAAGCTCTCTCTTCCCGTAGAGATGGCCGGTGCCTTGCAAAAAATCCGTGTAGTGCCTGTCCGATACTATCCCGGCGGCTGGCAAGAGATTGTGTTACTGCCCACGATCGAAACGCAGAAAAACCTGGTGTGGACCAACGCGCTAATGGCTTTTGTGGCTTTTCTGATTACCTTTGGCATTGCCTTTACCGCGCACCGATTTGCCAATAAAAAACTGTCTGAAGAGGAAGAAGAACTGGTTATTGAACGAGTCGATTAAACAATTATGGCTACGGATCAATCGTCAACAGGCACGCTTTATCTCATCCCCAATACGCTCGGCAAAACTCCCGAAAACAACACCATTCCCGAATATGTGCTTGAGGTTATTCGCCGACTGGATGTACTGATCGTGGAAAATGTACAGACGGCCTCACGCTACCTGCAATGGGTTGGGGATACGGTACCCGAGTATGAAATCGACTTTTTTCTGCTGAACAAGAAAACGCCTATTCACGAAGTCAGATCTTTTTTGAAACCGCTTACCCAGGGCCGGGATGCCGGATTACTTTCCGAGGCTGGCTGTCCGGTAGTCGCCGATCCGGGCTCGGAGCTCATCAAAATGGCACATGATCAGAATATTACCGTTTCACCGCTGGTGGGACCGTCATCGATTCTCCTGGCGCTGATGGGATCGGGATTTAACGGCCAGCAGTTTAGCTTTCACGGCTACCTGCCAATTGATGAAAACAAGCGTCAGGCTGCTATTCAAGAGCTGGAAACAAAGTCTCAACAAAACGGCAGTACGGAAATTTTTATGGAGGCCCCACACCGCAACGATGCCATGAAAGAAGATGTAATTCGATACTGTCAGCCACAGACGCGGTTTTGTACGGCCACGAATCTGACCCTGCCGGATGAGCAGATCATCTCGAAAAAAATATCAGCGTGGCGAAAAGATGCCGGACCTTCTATCCATAAAGAGCCGACGATTTTCTTGCTCTATTCGTCGTAAAATGATCCGCAGCAGAGCTACGGATTGAGATTTTGAAACCCCGAATGGTCGGGACATGGCAAGTTTAGGATGACATGTTTTCGTCAGCCGTGAAGAAACTCAAAGCTGTGAAGGAGTTGTACTCCTGAACATTGCGGAACGGGAGTACAACTCCCTCCTGGCTTTTTGTTCTGTTAAAATATAGAACTGCACAATAAAAAAGCCTGCCCTTATTCAGAGCAGGCTTGTGAGTTTATTCTTTTTTACCGCTTTCAGGCCCCGGCATCTTCCAGAATATGAACAATATGATCGTGATGCTGAGTACTGGCCTGATCTTTCGCTGACCATCCGCGATCATCAACCACGCGCACATCGCTTTGATTTTGGATGAGCAGCTGCACTATTTCATCATGACCGTTACTCGAGGCCCAGTATAATGCACTGGTTCCGCGGTTATCTCTTGCATTAACATCCGCTCCATGTTCGAGTAATAATTGTACAATCTCGAGATGTCCATGCTTGGCCGCTTTCATTAATGCCGTTCGATTATGTCCGTCGGCTGTATTAACATCTTCCCCCTTCTCCAAGTGCTGCTTTACGGTATTCAGATCTCCACTCTCTGCTGCTTCAAGAAAAGCGTTTTCTTCCATATCTCGTCTCCTTCATTAAGTTGAGGTGGGTGTGTAAATGTATTGTAATTGATTCGATGAACAGAGTCAACTACTGAAAATTGACAACGTCCATTCAGTGCCAAAATTAACGAAGGCATGCCCTGCAAATTCTACGCCTTAAGCACAAAACCAAATGTAAATCTGGTTTTGAATTTCATCATCAGCCATACGGTAATTTTAGTGCTTTTAAAGCGCTTGTTTGGGGAGTAAATTTCGTTCTTTCAGCTCACCCAATATTAACTCGGTCATGTCACTTTTAAAAGGAAATTCGTACCGGATATCCAACACATACGCCTTCACCCGCAGCTTGACTACAAAATTTTCTTCGTGCACCTCGTTGAGTGCAATCACCGAAACCGGCTTCTGCAGATATACATATCGCGATGAGACAGCCGCTTTGTAAGCAATACGTTTGACGGCCTCCACATCCACGTCCATCGGCAGAAAAATTTCGGCCACCACCAGACAATCTAGTGCACTGGCATTCGCGTTGGAAACAGCTTTGTTCATCAGCTCACCATTGGGGATAGAAACGATAGAATCATCGGGCGTAACGATGCGGCTCGAGCGGAGTCCAATTGCCAACACTTCGCCGTAATAATTGCCCACCTCAATTTTATCTCCCACCTGAAAGGGGCGATCGAGAATGATCATGAAACCGCCAAAAACATTTTTGAGGATATCCTGAGCTGCAAATCCCACGGCAATGCCGATAGACGCCAACACTGTAAGTACCGTACCAAGCGGTGGATTGATCACCCCGGCGATAATTATATAGAAGGCAAAAGCCCAGATAAAAAGTCGAAAAATCGGCACCGTCCGCTTGATACCCAATCTATAGTTGGTAAAGCGTTCCGATAGATTATCCAGAATGATAACAACCAGCTTATTCACGAAATAGGTGACAATAAGCAGAATGATCACGGCCAGAATAGTACCGAAAGAGATCAGGTTCTCGAATTCGGCCAAGGTGCTCTCGGTATCACTTTGCACCGATGATGTGGTATCTTCTGCAGCTTCATTTGTCCCTGCTGTATCAACCTGTATGGGACCAATAATTGTTACTGTATCCTGTGACTGCTGCTGAACGGGAGCTCCATTGGCTGCCGAAATAGTTCCCAGCACTCCACCCATCAGCAGAAATAAAACCAGTATGATTCGTTGCATGTTCATAGCGTTACACCAAGTGTATAATATTTCGTTCTTTGAGCACGCGCACAATTTGCCGATACATCAGATGATTAATTGTATATGCGCCTTCCCGCTCTACGAGCAATCCGCGCGACTGAAGACGATTAATTATCAACCGGCTTTCTTCTTTTGTGATATGCAAAATCATCGACAAGTTCTCATCAGTCAGCGTATCGTGCAGTACAAAGGCCGCCAGCGTAAACAGTACCTGGGGACTCAAATCCTCGATCATCTCCACCGAGGTCACCTCCAGCGGCTGGATATAACAGTAGGTATCGTCGAATTCGCGAATCGACCGGATCCAAAAAATCATTGCCACCGAAGCATTGCCCTCAGCCAGTTCTGTCAGCTTGTTGAAGTAATTTTCTTGCAGATATTCCTGGGCTTTCTCTTCGTCGTCCATCAACTTTCGGTAACTGCGCGATTTGAGCGTTTCATTACCGGCCTCAAAATGAAGCGTATAACCACTTGATCGATGGCGATTCAAAATTACCTTTTTAATTTGATCTGCATCAAGCACATCGGTAGTGGTAAGGTACGAAAAATACTCACTCAGCTGCACCGTCTTATCCAAAAATCGCCACGCATAACGGGAGCAGCTCACAATCCAGAATACCTGCCTCTTTGTTTCTGAAATCAGATAGCAAAGTTTTTCAATCGCATCATATCCATTCAAATTTCGCACAAAACAGTTTTGGATACATTCGATACACACCACCTTGCGGTCGGACCAGCCGTTAATTTCTTCAACAATTTCCTGAACAGACTTCGCACCGCTGATATCAAGCTCACCGGCCAAAAGCTCGACCAGTTGCTGCTCGGTCCAAATTGTATCGTGTATAGTAAGCGGGATGATCTGGTTGCCCGAAGCCTCCGTTTCCAGCGTCAAATTCAGAAAGGTGGATTTGCCACTGCCCTTTTCTCCCACCACGGCCAGCGTTGAGGGAAATGATTGCTGCCACTGCTCATAGGCTTTCTTGAAAATGGAGGCTGAATCCAACGTCTGCACATAAAATCGCTGATCGGCCGCCGCATCAAAATTAAACAGCCGGCGATAAATATAGGGCAGCTCTTTCATTTTTTGATCGGTCTCCGAAAGGTATGTAGCAATATCAGCGCGCTTGGTTTCCTCCATCTCTTTTTGCACAAACCCCAGAAATAGGCCTCCTGTCTCCACCACCGACTTTGCCTTTTTCCACCCGAACCGGCTCCATAACGCCAGCTGATCCTGGATGCGCGCTATCCGAGACCGAACCACTGTCTGCCAACCCTTCGTCGTTTCTTTGGCTTTGTACTTGGCATTCAACAGTTGCAACTCTTTGAGGTTGCCTTCATGCACTAGCGCCAGCAACAGCTGGGTAAATGAGGTATGTCCCTCGTGGATGATGTTAATAATTTCGCGATGCTTTTCTTCCGACTTATTTTGTAATTCCTCAACAGTATTCAGCAGGCGCTGCAATGCTTCCGAGGCTACCTCTTCAGCATCTTCACCTTGTTCGGCCTGTTGATCATCCTCGACGGCCACAGCCGACTCCAAATTAACGTCGATCACATTTGAAATGTCATGAATATCCTCCAACAGTTCCGATAAAAACCCAACATATTGTTGCTGCAGCGGCTGTACTTTGCTCACCAGTTGTTCGCGTATCAATCGAACCACCAGCAGGCGCCAGTCGATCGTTCGGTGATCAATCGTCGGGGGATTTTTTCCTAGGTCCATATCATGCAGCATGGTACTTTGCTGCGACGCTTGGTTGGCCCTCCCTAACAAATCATCAAAAAAGTGCTCAACCTTTTGCGTAAATACCTGTTGGTCGATTTCCTTTTTCAGGCGATCAATCATCTGCTGATCCACCTGCTGCATCAGCTGCTCCTTGAGCCGGTGAATCTGCGTAGCAGACCTTTCTTGCCTGCCCTCCTGCAGCAGCTCATGCAATTCATTAAGCGGATTGGTGATAACATCTGTGAAATAGGATTGCAGATCATCCCGAAACGATGAACAACGATCAAGAATATCGTGGTGCAGATTTAAAAATTCGAGCATCAGCTCGGTGCGTTCGTAAAGTAGTTGATGCGCCTCGCTCCACGACGTTCCCTGCGATTGCAACTGCTGTTCCATCTGTTCTCGGCGGGATCTGATACGAACTTCCCGATAATAAGCAGAACGGCGCTCTATAGTTCCCGTCTGTTCGACAGCCTGCATAATTTCGGATTCCAGTTGGTCGATATCATCGGCAATTCTTTGCGTTATCGCCTGCCGTTGTTCTGCCAACATGTTTCCTAGTTGTTCTGCCAAATTCGCCCAATCTTTGGTGGCCGTTCCATTGTTTTCGACAGACGTCTGTGCCACCAACAGCTCTTCGATTTCCACAACCATCTGTAGTTGTGCCCGCTGCAGCTGATTATGCCATGTCGAAATAAGATCTTGCTCCAGCAAATGATATCGCAGTACATTTTGCAGCGGCACCTCCTGCTGCCAATTTTCCGGGGTAGATCGGACTGCACTTTTAGCTCTTTTAGCTATCGAAATCACTAGCGAATCGCCATCTTGCGCAACAAAACGTTCCTCGTTTTGCAGCCACTCGACTTTTGGGGGAAATTTATCCGTCAACTCATCAACGCCCGATTGATAGGTTTTGAACAGTTCTTTAGCTGTTTGGACATCCAGCACCTTTTTCAACGCAGCTAAAATGCTGGACATCCCCTCTCTGATGTTGACCTGTCCCTCTTGTTTACGCTCCAGCGCAGAAATGTATCGAACTACCTGGCGGCGGTCATCAAACCACTGATCAACATATGCATTGAGTTTTGATAATAATATGTCGCTCAGGGCGCTGTTTAGCTCTTCTTGAAATGCTTGACGATTCAACAGTTTTGTCCGTTTGTTTATCAGTTTGGGGTAATGTCAACAAAAAATGATGAAATACAAATTATTAGGGAGCGTTAAAACAGAAAATGAATTTATCTGCTTTTTATTCTTGCACAAATATTAGTTAATTTCGATCAAAGATTTATTCAGCATCCAACTGCAACTCAAGGTGATCGTCCAACATATTTCACATAAACTTCAGGAGTATAACTGCGGTCCACTTTTTGTACTGTTGATGCTGAGTGGCTTTTTATTTTCCATCTCTCCCTCGTCTTTACATGCCCAGGAAAATTCCCTGAATCGCGTTTCTGCTGCCGAACGCAGCGATGGCAAGGGCCATGTCCTCCGCTTTCACATGAATCAAGCCGTGGATTCTTTTGATGTCTATCAGCCCGGTGTGGATCTGATTCAAATGACGATGTACAGCAATCAGATAGACACTACAGACATCAGTCTGCCCCGCCAATCACCCATTTTTGATGAAATAAGTTTTTATGATATCCCCAAAGGTATTGGGGTAGATATCTATATCACAAAAGACAAATATTTTGAAGGCAGGGCTTATCATGATGCCAATACCGAGGATCTGCTGCTGGCACTCACCAAGATCGGCAAAGCTGATCTGGAAATTGTCACCAAAGATCTTGAGCCGCTCATCTGGTCGCGACTGACAATGGATGCCGAAAGCTTGCTGGTGACCAATCAGGAAGTGGATACTGCAAAGGCCGCTTCTGATAATACAAGCTATGACCAATCCAAAAATAAACTAAAGTTTGATGTGGTTGTTCTTGATCCCGGTCACGGCGGCCATGACCCGGGATCCATCGGGTATCGAAATGTAAAAGAAAAACATGTGGTTTTCGATATCGCCCAAAAAGTGGGCGATTATATCAATGAATACCTGCCAGATGTAAAAATCGTTTACACCCGCACCGATGACTCTTTTGTTGGACTTGAGGAACGCGGCAGCATCGCCAATAAAGCTGAGGGCGACCTGTTTGTGTCCTTCCACTGTAACTCATTTTCATCCCGCCAGCCGTACGGTACCGAACTTTATTTTTTAGGACTGGAAAGTTCCGAATCGGCTCTGGAAGTAATGAAACGGGAAAACCAAGTAGTTTTACCCAATAACAATACAAAACAGAAAAAGCTGAGTCAGGAAGAGTTGTTGATTTACGAGCTTGCAAACAGTGCATATATTGCCAGCAGCGAGCACATTGCAGGATTGATGGAGCACCAGCTTGATGAGCGCGCCCAAAGACATTCGCGCGGAGTAAAACAGGCTCGTTTTGTGGTCCTTTATCATGCTTCTATGCCGGCCGTGCTCGTGGAAGCCGGCTTTATCAGCAATCCCAGTGAGGCCCGCTATTTAACAACTGATTACGGGCAAAGCATTATCGCTTCGGCGATCTTTCGGGCAATCCGGAATTACAAAAAAGAATACGAAAAAAGTCAGCATTTTAATACTAAATAACGGCAGCAGGTGGAACCATTAATTATTGGCGTTGCGGGCGGCAGCGGATCGGGTAAAACAACCGTCGTCAAACATATCATCAATACCATTGGCGAAGATGATATTTTGCTGTTGCAGCACGACTCTTACTATCGCGACCTAAAGCACCTGCCGTTCGAGGAACGCACCCAGCATAATTTCGACCATCCCTCATCACTCGAAACCGAGCTGATGATCCGTCACTTAAAAGCCCTCAAAGAGGGGTATCAGGTGGAAGTGCCTATTTATGATTTCACCAAGCATATCCGCAAAGACGAAACGAAACTGGCCGAGCCGAAGAAGATTATTCTTATTGATGGGATTCTGATCTTTACCGAAAAAGAGCTGCGTAAACAGATGAATATCAAGCTCTATGTGGACACCGACGATGATATCCGCCTGCTGCGGCGCATTCAGCGCGATATTGTAGAACGAGATCGGCAACTCGAAAATGTGCTTTCACAGTATCAGAAATTCGTGCGCCCCATGCATCTGGAATTCGTGGAACCGACCAAACGATATGCGGATATCATTATCCCGCGCGGTGGCGAAAATCAAGTGGCCCTGGATATGGTCAATGCACTCATCCAGGATCGGCTCAAAAATAAATAATTCGGGAATGAAACAGCCCCCGCAATTGCTACAAATAGTGTAACTATTCCCAATTATTGAGATGCAATTATTATGGATATAAATGAAAAAACAGCAATCGTTACCGGTGCAAGCAGTGGAATCGGAACGGCCTTTGGTCAGGCGCTCATCAACAAAGGAGCTACCGTTTATGGACTGGCCCGCAGCACCGACAAACTCAACAAGATTCAACAAGAACTGGGTGATTCATTTATCCCGGTGACAATGGACATCACCAAACATGATGCCATCGAAAAGTGGATTACGAATACTTTTTCTGATGAGCATTCGCCGGATATCCTGATCAACAATGCCGGACTTGGCCGCTTTGCCGATGTGGATGATCTTTCCCTTGAAAATTGGGAAGCCATGATTCAGACCAATCTTTCAGGCACGTTTTATATGACGCGGCAACTAGTGCCAATGATGAAAGACAATGAAGCAGTTTGCCATATTATTAACATTGCTTCGATAGCGGGCAAAATCGGCAATCCTCAATTAAGCGGCTATAATGCCTCGAAATTTGGCGTCCGCGGATTCAGTGAAGCCCTGTTTAAAGAGGTGCGCTACGACGGCATTAAAGTTACCTGTTTTTACCCGGGGTCTATTGCCACCAACTTTTTCGGGCAGAACGATATGGAAACCCATCCCAACATGATGCAGCCGGGCGACGTGGCTGATGTGCTTGTGAATATCCTCGAAACACCCGACAATTTTCTCATCAATGACATTACGATGCGCCCGCTAAATCCCAAAGATCCTTCGGAGCAATAAGATGACAACACGACTTTGTGCGGCGGGCCTCATTCTGCTGGTGATTTTCGGTTGCTCATCAACACCGGAAAAACCAAAGGAGCTGATCCCCGAAAAAAAATATACCACCATGCTGGTTGAGCTACAGCTGGTGCGTTCGTACGGCGAAAATACGCAAGTGGATACGACTATAATTGACTCGCTGACCACAGAAGTCTATAACAAATATGACGTGTCCGCACAGCAGTTTCAGCAGAGCCATACCTACTACCAACATTTTCCCAAAGAGCAAAAAGCAAGAGTCGAAAAAGCTATTGAGCAACTGAAAATGGAGCTTGTCACCCGAAGTGATACCACTGATACCACATCGCAGGCAGACTCATTACAACGTCCAAGAAGAAAGTGATCAGGATTTCCAGATAAACTTATCCGCCTCGGAAATCACCTTTTGCTCACGCATCAAATAGCTGAGCGATTGTTTGGTGCGCGCTTCGCTCCAGCCAAAAACCGATCGAATCTGGTTGAACGTTTTGGCTCCATCTGCCAACTCCTCTTTCAGGCGCAGAATATCGCTGTCCGAAACGGCCGACTGCTGCTCGTCATTTGACAAACAATTATCACAATGGCCACATGCCGTCACCTGCTCTTCGCCAAAATACTGACGGATATACACTTCGCGGCAGCTTTCCGTCTCGATATATCCGATCATGTATTCCAGCTTTTTCAGCAGCGTATTACGATGTTGTTCGAGCTCTTGTTTACTCAATTGCAACACCGACTGCCGCTCATTCACCAGTCGTATCATCGGCAGCTCCCCAATCGACTCGAACTTGAGCATCTGGTCGTGATCCTGTAGCACCTGCAATCCCTTGCGTACCGCATTCGGCGAAACACCCAGCTTCTCCTGGATATACTCAAACTTCATATATTTCATCTTGCCGTAAGCCTCTCCGCCATATTGCCGAAACAGCGTATCCAGAAAGTGGGCTTTTTTCTGATTCTCGAACTCCGCAATTTGATCACGAATGTAATCGGGCGCTACCACAAATTGAATCCCAATCTGGGGGTAGATATATTCTGTGAGCTCAATAATTCCCAGCTGATTCAGCACTTTCAGCGACGACCGAACAATCCGCGCCGAAAACCCTGATCTTTTTTTAAGTGATTCGACAGAAACCTCCTCCGAATCTTCCATCTCCGACCCCAGTGCCAGCTCCAGCTGATCGCAAAGCACATCATACACATGCTGCAACTGTTCTTTCTCGGGATAGGAATCCTTAATTCTGTTTTCCGCAATAATGGCATCTGCCGGCTTAAATAAAAGCATCGGAAAACTCTCTTCCCCATCACGTCCGGCCCGACCTGCTTCCTGGTAGTACGATTCCAGTGAATACGGCATTTCGTAATGAATCACATAACGGCAGTCGGCTTTGTCGATCCCCATCCCAAACGCATTCGTCGCCACCACCAGCGGTGTTTCTCCGGTAATCCATTCCTGCTGAATCTGTTTACGATCCGCCGTTTCAATTCCGGCATGATAGGCTCTGGTTTTGATCCCCAATTTTTGAGTAATTTTTTCGGACAGCTCTTCGCAATTCCTGCGCGTACCGCCGTAAATAAGCCCCGAACCTTTGCCGGCCGCTTTTTTAACGGCCTGCAGCAACTTCTGCTGCTTCTGTTCTGTGGACGTCACCCACCATTTCAGATTCGGCCGTTCAAATCCCTTGGATATAATCTCGGGATCCACAAGCTCCAGACTATGTTGAATATCGTCGCGCACCTCGGGCGTTGCGGTAGCCGTCAGCGCCATCCAGGTAATATCATCGGCAATATCTTCCAGCGCCGGACGAATTTCACGATAGCTGGGACGAAAATCGTGTCCCCATTCAGAGATGCAGTGCGCTTCGTCAATAGCAACCAGCTCAATATCCAGCTGCGGCATTTCGGCCTGCCAAAGATCAGTTTGCAGTCGCTCAGGCGAACAATACAACAGATCGTACATGCCGTTTCGGGCGTTGGCAAAACGCTGTTCAATCTCCCATGATGATATCGTGCTGTTTACAAACGTAGCTGCAATTCCGCGATCGTTGAGCTGCTGCACCTGATCTTGCATAAGCGCCACCAGCGGTGAAATTACAATCGTCAATCCATCGAGCACCGTAGCCGGCACTTGATAGCAGAGCGACTTCCCTCCTCCCGTTGGAAAGAGTACCATCGTATTCTTCTCCTCCAAGACCGACTGAATAACATCATCCTGACCGGGACGAAAGGAAGGAAACCCCCAGTATTTTTGGAGCGACTGCTCTGCTTGTTTAAATAAGTTTGAGCTCATAATTCAGCTTCGTACATCTTTCGTTTGGGATAACATCAGCATAATACATGAAATAAAAAAGCTCCACAGCTAAGCTGCGGAGCTTAAAGATCCTTAAAGAGATACTGAGACGAACTCAATACATGGTTCAAAATGATATTTGTTAAGGGTCTAGTGAAGTATAGCATGTTATAAATCTTTGTAACATATTGCTATACA
>CAZBCG010000025.1:0-10663 GCA_964490705.1 uncultured Balneolaceae bacterium
GATTTCCTATGAAAAAACTTTATTACTCCATCGGCGAAGTCAGTGATATTACAGATGTGGAAGCCCACGTTCTGCGATACTGGGAAACAGTTTTTAACGAACTGAGTCCCAAGAAAAATAAGGCTGGCAACCGCATTTACAAAGAAGATGATATCGAAACCGTGTTAAAGCTCAAAGAGCTGATCCAGGAGAAAAAATACAGCACCGAAGGAGCACAGCAGGTGCTGGAAAAAGAAGGCGTTGAAGACGATGAAAAAGTGCCGGTGAGCGTCAAAAAAGATCTGAAAGAAATTCGCCTGTTCCTGAATAATCTGCTCGAGAAACTGTAACCTAAGTTTACCTGCCTTCCCGGCGATTAATTTCGTAATCATTTAGTCACCGAATTACCTGCAGCAATGGATTTGTCACACACATCACTTGGACCTTTTAACTTGTACAGCATTGAAACCGGTCGCTTTAGACTAGACGGCGGTGCTATGTTTGGGGTGGTTCCAAAAACATTGTGGTCGCGTTATATTGATGTGGATGACAAAAATCGCATCCTCATGGCCATGCGGTGCCTGCTCATTAAATCAGAAAATACCGGTCGGGTGTACCTAATCGACAACGGCTCGGGAACCAAATTCAATGAAAAGTTTGAATCTATTTACCAGCTCGATCACGATCACAGCAACCTGATTGATTCGCTGGCCCATCACGGATTTGAACCCGAAGATGTGACCGATCTCATTTTTTCGCACCTGCACTTTGATCACTGCGGCGGCACTACTTATTACGATGACGACGGAGAACTGCAGCATATGTTCCCCAATGCGACCTATCACGTGACGAAAAAACATCTGGATACCGCCACAAATCCCAATGTTCGGGAGAAAGCCAGCTTTTTGCCCGACAACATCAATCCCATCAAAAACTGGGACAAATTGAACCTTGTTGATGAACAATATACCTATGAGGATGGACTCGATGCCCTGCCGGTAAACGGGCACACCACCAGCCAGCAGTTGCCGCGCATTACCGCCAACGGCAAAACGATTGTGTTTATGGCTGATCTGGTGCCCACGCATGTGCACCTGCCCCTGCCCTGGGTGATGGGCTACGATATGTATCCTGTAAAAACGCTCAACGAAAAAGAACAGTATTTGGATCGGGCGGTGGATGAAGGATGGTATCTATTTTTGGAGCACGATGCACAAGAAGAGCTGATTACGGCTACAAAAGAAGACGGGAAATATAAGGTGGCCCAACGCTTGACCTTAGATGATCTGGAATCGTAATTTCAATTTATTTGAAATTACTTAGCGTCACTAACGTTTACATAATCCACGGCACTAAAAAATGACGCCCCGTCTGTTTTTAATGATAATCATGGACCGAAGATCATAACATGAGCTCAGATGAATCTACATATAACTTGGTAGAGCGATTCATCTCGATTGTCGAGGAGAAATTTCGACATCTGCAGCGCAAGCGACAGATAACTGTAGGTATCATTTTTCTGGGTGTTCTCCTTTGCGGATTACTTGCTGCAGGATTGCTCGAACTGCTGTTTTTTCTCCCTGCCACCGGTAAAATAGCTATTGGCGGTATCCTGCTCCTTACAGCTATATCAGCGGGATTTTATTGCTATCAGAACCTTTCCGCCTCCTCTTTCAAAACATTTTATCACCAATTTAGCAAACAGCATTCACTGCCGGAATTAAGCGACGCTCTAGATCTCTATTTTGATTCCGCCAGCTCATCATCCGGTTTACACCAAGCGGCCATCAGGCAAAATATTTCTTCACTTCAAGATCAGGACGTGCGAGCCGGGCTGGAAGATTTTTTGCAGCAACAAAAATCGCATCGCTTGTACAAATCAGGATTATCGGGACTGGCCGGCACACTGCTTTTGGTTATCGCATTTACTGCATGGCAGCCGTCGGCCATGAATCGACTGGCACACTTCTGGATCGACTACACCCCGCCCAATCCCTATAGCTACACCATTGAACCCGGGACGGTGACTCTCGAACGGGGAGAATCACTGACTCCCAACATTAGTTTTGAAGGACAAACTCCTGACAATCTGAGCCTTGCATTCAAAACCGATATTGAAGAGCAATATCGACGGCGTAATGTAACCGATATCACCAATAATCAAGCATCATTTTCACCCATCACGCTTACAACTTCGGGGCAGTATTATTTCGTGATGGATGGATTTAAAAGTAACGAGCACCGCATTTCGGTGCAACTGCGTCCCCGCCTGGAACAACTGAAGGTTACCGTTGTACCTCCGTCGTACACCCGACTCGATACCAGCTCATACACTTATCCCTTTTCACAGGTTCGGGCTTATCGGGGATCCAAAATTCAACTGAGTACGGTTACCAACAAACCGGTACAGAAATTTGCGCTCAGCCGAAGTACATTGCCAGACTCGAGCTTCGCACCTTCCGACAGTTCGAATCCTCAAAAATTTCGGTACCAATGGCAGATAAATCAGACTGATACGGTTTCGTTTAGTATGACCGACAGTGCGGGGCTGACAAATAAAAATGAGTTTCGATTTGTAATCAATCCACGGCAAGATCAATCACCTTTTGTAAATTTGATTGCTCCGTCCAAAAATCTGAAGATGAAAACGCCGGAAGACGTACTCCTAAAATATGAGGCCGGCGACGACTTTGGACTCACCTCTGCATCGCTGCATTATGAGCTACAACAGGCTTTCCAAAATGATGCGCAAAGCGGTTCTATAAAATTGGAGCAGCCTGCGATGAGTCAGGAGGAGGAATTTAACTGGCCGGTTCCTGATCTCAATCCCAAACCGCGTGATGTAATCACCTATTGGGTGGAAGTGACCGACAATGATGCTTTTGGCGGATATAAAACCGGTCGGTCTCAAAAGATGACAATCACCTTCCCCTCGATGACGGAATACATGGATGAGGTGGATAACCAGGAAGAAGAAGTTACGGAGTCGCTGGACAAAATCTCGGACTCATTTGAACAGATGGAACGGGAATACAATCAGTTTAAAGAGAATCTGAAGAAAAATCCCGAAACAAACTGGGAGCAAAAACAACAGCTGAAGGAAGTTGACAAAGAACGGCAGGAGATAGAAAAACAGGTTGATGAACTCAATAAAAAGTTCGAGAACATCCGCAAAGAGATTGAGAAAAATCAGGCAATGTCTCCTGAAACGATGAAATCGTATCAAGAGCTGCAAAACCTAATGAAAGAGATCAATAATCCGGAGTTGGAAAAGGCATTGCAGGAACTGCAGAATTCACTCGGCGAAATGAGTCCCGATCAAATGCGAAAAGCACTCGAGAATTATGAGTTCAATGAGGAGGTCTACAAGCAGCGCATTGAACGAACCAAAGAGCTGTTCAAGTCGCTGAAGCTGAACAGCGATCTCGATAAGATGACCAAATCGCTGGAGGAGCTGGCCAAACAGGAACAGGAAATCAGTGAATCGGGGCAATCTCCGGCTGAAGATTTGAAACAGCAGAAAGCTGTACAAGAGGATTTTGAAGAACTGCAAAAGAAGCTGGAAGAGCTGGGCAAAAATGCCCCGGAAAAAGCTAAGGAACAGATCCAAAAGCTCAAGAATGAATCTCAGCAGCAGATGAATCAAACAAAAGAAAAGATACAGGAAAATATTGAGCAGCTGCAAAATCAGCAGCAGGACCAACAATCCAGTCCCGAAACGCGGCAGCAGCAGCGTCAAATTCAGAAGCAGATGCAACAGATGGCCCAGCAGATGCAATCCGCCAAGCAGCAGATGAACCAACAGCGAAAGCAGATCAACAGCCGGGCGCTGGAGTATATCCTCTATTCGCTGATCAATTTATCGACGAATCAAGAAGAGCTGACAAAGGAGACTGAAAATCTGCCGCCGCGATCACAGGCGTTTGTGGAAAAGGCGCGAAAGGAGCAGAATATATCGCAGCAGTTTACGATGCTCTCTGATTCGCTCTTCCAGCTTTCGTCGGAGATTCCCAGCTTTTCAAATCAGATTAACAAAAAGAAAGTGGAGGTTGAGAATCAGCTCAGCCGGTCGGTGACCATGTTATCCGAGCGCGATAAATCGAACTCGACCCATGCCCAGCGGCAATCACTCGGCGGCATCAATGAACTTTCCACGATGATTGCTTCACTGTTGGATCAGCTGCAAAATCAACAAGGCGGCGGGTCGGGCGGGGGAATGAGCATGCAGCAGATGATTGAACAGATTCAAAAAATGTCGGGACAGCAGCAGAAGCTGAACAAACAGATCCAGCAGATGATTAATGATATGCAGGGCGATCGGCTGAGCAGAGATCAAATGGAGCGGCTGAATCAGATGTCGAAGCAACAAAATCGGATCCGAAAGCAGCTTCGAAAATTGCAACAAAGTGGTGAACTGGAATCGGGCGACCGCGTGCTGAGCGAGCTCGAACGAATGTCGGAACAGATGGAGGATGCCATTAATGACCTGCGGGGCGGACAGCTGGACCAACAGCTTATGCAACGCCAGCAAAATATTTTATCACGAATGCTGAGTGCGGAAAAAGCGGTTCAGGAACGCGGAAAAGAAGATCGACGGGAAGGAACAACAGTTGATGAGCAACAGCAATCCACTCCGCCGGATATTACACTCGAAGAGCTCCAGCAACGCATCCGAAAGATGCTGAATGATCCCAATAGAACGAAGTTTTCCGAGGATTATCAGCGCCTGATCGAGCAATATTTTGAACTGCTGAAAAAGCAGGAGAAGGAAGTTATTCAGTGATCGAGTGATTAGGTAATTAAGTAATTAGGTGATTACAATCACTTAATCACCCAGTCACCTAATTACTAGGGTTTACACTGCATCAGCCAACAACCGCCGATTTTCCTGGATGATATCTCTGTAGGCCAAGAGCACTGCATCCGTAACTGAGGCTTCGATCACTTCAGCATGCTGTTTAACGGCTTCGGAGGCATTCTTTGGCGCAAAGGGATGGCCTACAATCTCCAACCCGGGAATATCACCGCTGCTGTCGCCAATATATGCAACTTCCTGTGGGTCCAGATCCAGCAGTTCACATATCTTCTGGATACCGTTCCGCTTGTTGTTATCTTTGAGTACGATATTGATTGACACATCTGTTTTATGGACTTCAAATCGGGGATGATTTTTCTCCACATAATCAACAATGGGCGTATGAACCTCGTCGATCACCTCTTTGTCTAAATGGATAATGCCGGCATCCATACGCTTCGTAAATTCGACAATAAAGCCATTGTCGGTAGGTACAATTTCATCCTGAAGCCAGTTCTTAAGCTGATTAACCTGCTGTTCTGCATCATCATCAAATGCGGATAAAAACTGTACTTCGTTGGTCTTAACCCGATAGATACCGGCGCTCTCAAAACCGACGGGGCGGTCAATCCCCAGCCACTGAGCGGCGGCCTCGACATATGGCATTGGACGTCCGGAGCAGATCGACAACGGCGGTACGGCCATGTCGTGGATACTCTGCTTATTCAATCTCCGGATCTGCGAAAGCAGTTCCCAATCGGGTTCCCGGAACGGCCTCGAAAGACAACCGTCAATATCGCTAATAAAAAGTTTTATCATTTTTTGGTAACTAGGTGATTAGGTGATTAAGAAATAAGTTTTTAGGTCTAACTATCATCAGAAATGACATGTTTATACAAACCCGATAATTGGCCTGCAACTTTACCAATCAAATCGATCAGTTCATCAATATCATTTATATAGTTCTGTCTCTTCGAGATTATAACTTGTGTTTCTAATTCACTTAACGATCCTTTAGCAATGTTCAGAAAGTTAGCAAATTCTGTCTGACTTTTTCTTGCCGCTCCTTCGGCTATATTACTGGGAATCGATACAGCTGATCGCCTCATTTGTGATATAAGTCCAAACTTTTCATCATTTGGAAAGTCTTTTGTGACTTCATAAATCTCATCAACTAAGTCCATAGAGTTTTTCCAGACATCCAGCTTATAATGTGGCCTCATAATGATCCTCTCTTGATTTAAAAGGTTAATCACTTAATCACCTAGTCACTTTAATCACTCTGCTACTTAGTCACTCTGTTCCTTTGTCACTTTGAATTTTGGAAAAACCATTCCTATCAACAGAAACAGCAAGCCAATACCCGCCAACCATTGGTATTGATTTTTGAAATCAGCATATTCCTGATTGGCAAATTCTCCCTGTTGCAGCTCATCAAGGCGACCCAAAAACGCATCAATGCCCGAACCGCCGCTTCTTATTTCGTAATACTTTCCATTGCCCTGATCCGCAATAGATCGCAATACCTCCGGTTGCAGCTGACTTGTTATTACCTCTCCACTTTCATTTCGTTTGTATCCCATCACCGACCCTGAGTTATCATACAGCGGAATAGTCGCTCCCGAACTCGTACCTATCCCCAAGGTATAAACCGACACGTTTTGTTCTCTGAGCTGCTCTAATGAACTGCTATAAGACTCTCCGTGATTTTCACCATCGGAAATAATCATCAACACCTTGGCTGCCTGTGAGTTTTGTTCCTCTTCCATCGAGCTAAATGCCTCCGAAGCGGTCTCCATGGCCGCACTAAAGTCGGTGGATGAAGACGGCATCTGATCGGTTTCCGCAACATTCAAAAAGAGTCTCAGGGCCGAATAATCAAGTGTCATTGGCGATTGCAGGTACGCCTCTCCGGTAAACACGACTAGTCCCACCCGGTCGCCTTTCAGGCGATCAATAAGACGAGAGAGTTCGTATTTGGCCTTTTCCAGCCGACTGGGTTTCACATCCTCGGCATTCATACTGGCCGAAAGATCCAGCGCAACCAACAGGTCAACGCCCTGTCGTTTCACTTCGCGGACCTCGGTACCCAGTTTGGGTCCCGCCGCAGCAACAATCAAGAATGCTATACCGGCATAAATGCTGATGTTTTGGATTTTTTTACCCAGCGGCCAGAAGCCAGATCGCAGTTTCTCAAAAAGTTCGGCCCCAAAAAACTGCTTTCGCTTTTCTGCCAGTTGATTATTATACCACCAACTTACCCCCAGAAGAATAGGGATCACCAATAGAAACCATAAATAGATGCCATCCTGCCAAATCATTACTACCTCGTATTCGCTAAATTTAAATCAAAGTGAGGATAATTAACTGCCAAAAATAAACCAAATTGTGTTTTTTATGGTGATTAGGTGACTAAGTAATTAGGTAATGAAGAAGCAAACAATCACTTAATCACCCAGTAACCTAATCACTGATTTTAACTAACACCACATCCATCAAATTATTTCCCGTGGAACCGGTTTTGAGCAAGGTATCCATTTTTTTGTGAAAGTGATACGAATCGTTGTCAGCCAAATATGTTTTGGGATCCAACCCCTGCTTTCTTGCCTTTAAAATTGTTTGTTCATTTACAATTGCCCCCGCCGCATCGGTGGGACCGTCAATGCCATCAGTGCCCGCGCTTAACCACGTTACCTGCTCCCGTCCTTCAATCGCCAGCGCACCATGCAATGCCAACTCCTGATTACGACCACCCTTGCCCGTACCCCTCACCGATACCGTACTTTCACCATAAAAAACGAACAGTTCTGCCCCATTTTCTCCGAAAACTGCGTCGGCAATTTGTTTAGCCACAGTTTTCACATCCTCATTAAATGGCGCATCGGCAATTCGGCATCGAAGTCCATCATCAGAAGCCAGATTACCCATTGTTTGTGCTAACTTTTGTGCCGAACTGATTACATACGAGGAGTGCTCACTTAACGGATCGCTGCCCGGTTTCAACGTTTCCGAAATCTTTCCTTCCACTCCATCACTGATATGATTCTGAACAGTATCGGGGAGCCTATTCCAGAGCTCATACTTCTCTAAAACCTGCTTTGCTCCCTCAAAGGTGGATGGATCTTCGATCGTGAGACCACTCCCGATAATCGACAAGTCATCATTCGGTACATCCGAAATTACCAAATCTATGAGTGTAGCCGAGTGATCTAAGCATTGCAGCAATTGTCCGCCTTTTATTTGTGAACAGTGCTTTCGAACCGTATTGATTTCGCGGATCGTCGCACCGGATTCATTCAGCAAGTGAAAGGTTGTTTTCATATCCTGAATTGAAATATTACTAGCCGGTAGGGCAACCAGCGATGAGGTTCCCCCGGAGATAAGTGTAAGCATCAGCGCATTTTGAGGAATATCCTGGAAAAACTGTCGAGTTTTGTTTCCCGCCTCCAAACTGGAAGTATCAGGAACAGGATGTGCCCCAACCAATACTTTATCCGCACGGCAATCCCCGGCTTGATGAGCATCAGAAGTAATAACCAAGCTCTTGTGGATGGCACGACCCAAAATATCTGCGGTGGCCTCAAACATCGGGATAGACGCCTTGCCGCTGGCAAACAGGTAAACAGGGCGATCATTTAACACATATTCATCTTCGGATACTGTGAGCTTTTGATCATCGCATGCTAATATTTCTTTCACGGCATTCCTCGGTGAACAGCTCTCCAGCGCATCCAAAAACAGGCTTTTCAAATACTCTCTGGTATCCATGAATTTGAAATCAAATTTTTCCCGAAGCCACCAATGGGATAAATCCCAGTGACAGTGCCGGTGTCAGATATCCACTGATAGCATCTACAACGATAAATCCGAAGGGAAGTCCGCTGACACCCACAAGTAAAAACAGATACGTCAATATTGACGCTGCGCCATGCAGGCCTAAAAGAATACCGTAATGCCGAAATGCAGATGTAAGAAAAAACAGCGACAGCAAAGAGATCAAAAAGAAAAATCCAAACTGTGGGCGGTATTGCAGCTGCTTCGTCGAATTCTGAAAAGTATAGCGGACCAATATCGACTTGCCGTTTATTTCGGATCGAAATGCCGGCTCATCACCACTGACATATTCCACTTGGGGATAAACCACATACTCGGTGATAGCTACGCGCAATGGACGCCACATACTAAAATAGATCAGTATGGCGGCCAGGCAACACCCTAACCTAATCCCCAAATACCTGAGCTTTTCTTTGGATGATTTTTTGCGAAATGCTTTCATCAATCAGCTTGCATTTGCTGCTACATTCGACTTGCTTGATTCCCCTGCTCCCAGGTTGGCCCAGATCATCCAGAGCACAAAAATAGCCAAGTAAAAAATGGCCGTAGTAGAATAATCATGGGTAATATCAAACATGCCCGGCCACGATACCTGGGTAATGGCAAGCACGACAATACGAATGATATTAATCAGATAAATGATGCCGATTCCAAAGAAGATGAACGCAATGCGTGAGATCCATTCGCCGGGATAGGCGATCACAAATCCCACGAATAAACCAATAGCGGCAATACCACTGCAGCCGTCAGCCAGATAGATACCGGCCGATTCTCCAATACCGATCAGTCGTCCCTGTGCATAAAAATCATAATTGAGATACTCCAGAATACCCGCCGAAACAGTCACAATATTGGTTGTCAGCCACTGGTCAAGACTGCCATCAGGCAGCAGCCACAACTCATATACCAAATACCAACAAATATATATGCCTACTACCTTTAGGATAGACTGCCCAACTTCTGATTTAAGCCATTCCATACTCTGCAATTAATTTTCGCATTTGGTAGAATATATCAGTTTGGGACTAATGCTCGAAATGGAAAAATACTTTAAGCCACATTGTAACAGAGTAACAAAACTACATAGTTATCTCGTTGCGATGCTCTGCGTCGTAACTATGTGCATGCCAATAATCCAATCACTTTGTTACTGAGTTACTTAACCACCCCATCACCAAGTCACTTTGTAACTTAATCACCTAATCACTCAATACCCCAATCACCTGCCACATCACTTCTTATAAACCCCAAAAAGATCGTGCACAAGTTTTGCAGATTCTACAAGTACAATCCACGGAAGATACCACATTTTCGTCCACCCGCTAAGATGATTCATTGCTACCTTCAGATGATAATTTCATGCCTGTACAACGATTCGCCATACGCGTTGAAAACGGGCGATCATAACAGTTATACACATACACTGAATCCTCGACAAAGACGATTGTATTAGCCTGTTGAATAAGGCGAATCGCAAAATCCTTATCCTGCCCGCGAATCATATCCGGATCCATCATTCCGACCTCTTCCAATAAATCACGATGAAATAACATCGCATTCTGATGAAACGGCGATAAGATATTACCGACCAGTGCTCGAATTAGTTTTTCAGGGGATTTATTTGCCACCTCTTTTACTGATCGAAGTGTCTGAAAACTCCCTTTATAGCTTGTTTCAAAACTTCCGATACACAAATCAGCTTTGTTCTCGAGCATCGCCTCCAGTCGATGCGATAAGCTGGACGATGGCAGCTGATCATCCGCATCTAAAATAGTCAAATAGTTTCCTTCGGCTTCTTCAAACCCTTTATTTACCGCTTTTGGTTTGCCGCCGTGTTCAATCTCAAAATATTTAAACGTTATTTCCTCCACTTTAAGTTGCCGCCAATCGGGAGGTCTTTCAGAACCGTCATCAACAACGATTAATTCGATATTGCCATACTCCTGATCGGATACACTTTTTACGGCTTGAGGCAAGCTGGAGTGCATATTATAATGTGGGCCGTGTTCAAGTGATTAATGCAACACAGCGGTGTTTGAGAGTTTGTTGAATAGG
>CAZBCG010000026.1:0-10445 GCA_964490705.1 uncultured Balneolaceae bacterium
TACTAGTTATGTTATCACCCACGATGATCAAGGTCAGACGTGGGTTGGTACGTATGGCGGCGGCGTGTACAAGTATGAGATGTCCGAAGGATTGGCCATAGAATCTATCGCCGATTATCCTGATGACCAGGGAGGATGGGTAACACTTACGGCCGGTGGATTTCTAATGGATCCCCTTACGATCGATAGTGGATTCAACGGTTCTTCATGGGAAGTTCAGCGTAAAAACGGTGACAAGTGGGAGAGTGCCGGAACATCATTTGAATTTTCCGGAGAAAGTAACCAGATTTCAGTGCAAGTACCTACCACCATGCCAACCGGAGAAGATCTGGCTGAACATAAATATATTTTCCGGGTCGGAGTTTATGATTCCAACGGTGATGTACTTGGATACTCTGAGCCCGATACCGCCTTTGCTCTGGACAATGTAGCTCCGTCCGCCGTTACCGGTGTACAGGCCACCAGGGGATCAGACCAGGTAAGCCTTAGCTGGAATGCTCCGAATATTAATGATCTGGGAGCCTATGAGATTATAGATGCCGAGACTCCTGAAGGGAATCCGCTGGCTACGACGACACAAACCAGCGTCACCCTCTCGGATACCGACTACGAAGGTATCCAGCCCCTCTTGGTCCGTGCCCGGGACATCCATGCCAATGTAGGAGAGGCTTCTTCCGAAGCCATTGCCCGGTTCCCGATGACCCTGGATTATCAGGTGCAGGAAGAATGGAACCTGATCAGCCTGCCGCTGGATGCCGATCCGGCCGACGTTGCGGCGCTGACTGATGCCGCCGAGGAGGGGACCCTCTACGAATATGACGGTAGCTACCAACCCGTGGAGACGTTAGAGCCGGGCCACGGCTACTGGGCGAAGTTTTCGTCAGCAGATACCTACAGCGTGCCCGGACTGCCGGTGGCCACCCAGAGCATCGAGCTGAGTGAAGGCTGGAACCTGGTGGCCGGGATTGGGGCTACCGTAGAGGCCAGCCAGATACAGGATCCCAATGGCATTCTCATAGACGGGACTCTCACTGACTTTGACGGGGGTTACACCGAAGCCGAGGCGCTGAGCCCCGGCGACGGCTATTGGATTCGTACGTCTGAAGCGGGTTCGATAACCCTGTCGGCGGCAGGCGGTACAACGGGCGAAAGCCTCAACAAAGGCGGCTCACCGCTGGCCGAGGCCAAACAGCAGTTAAATACTATAACTGTTCAATCTTCTGCAGGATATGAGAGCACTTTATATTTTGGGCAAAAACTTTCGAGTAATGTAAATCCCCTCAGCTTTAGCCTGCCTCCGCAAGCACCCGGCAACAGTGTTGACGTGCGAATGGCCGGTGACCTTGGCCGCTACAGTGAAGGGGAGAGCGTGACCGTGCGCCTGCAGCAGCCGAATGACAGTGAGCAACAGCTTACGATCTCTCTTGATCTCGTAGAATCTGCTCAGCATCAGCGCTACGAGATTCAGGAGCGGGCTGGTAGCACTGTCTTGGCCACCCACACGGTTGGTCCCGACGAGGAGATTACGGTATCGCCGTCAGCGACAACCCTGAAGGTATCTCCGGCCGGGCAATCGCTGGCCGCCGATACCCCCGATGAGTTTGCCCTGGCTCCCAGCTACCCGAATCCGTTTAATCCGTCCACGACCATTCAATATACTCTGCCACAGCAGGTACAAGTGCAGCTGGAGGTCTATAACATGGTCGGCCAGCGCGTGCGAACGCTCTTGGCAGGTCAACAGCAAGAGGCCGGCACCCATGCGGTCCGCTTCGATGCCTCTGCATTGTCCAGCGGGGTCTATTTCGTGCGTCTGCAAGCCGGGAGTTTCCAGCAGATTCAAAAAATAACCCTGATTAAATAACCGGAGCCTCTATGCAATTGACGATCCAACAACTGATGCGATGGATGCTGGTATTGGCCGTGGCCGGGGGACTGGCGGTGGCCGGCTGCTCGGAGATTACTGGCGGTGACGAGGATGAAGATGAGGACAACGAAGACCCGACCACCTACGAGCTGACCGTCACCGCCGATCCGGCCGAGGGCGGCAGTGTGGATCCCGAAAGCGGGACCTATGAAGAGGGAGAAACCGTGGAGGTAACTGCCACGGCCACCGATGGGTGGACCTTCACCGAATGGAGCGGAGCCGTCAGCTCCACCGACAATCCGCTGAGTGTGGAGATGACCGACGACACCGAGCTGACGGCCAACTTCGAACAGACCGCCAGCGCCTACAGCCGAGATTTAACGGTCAGCGATGGGACCAATACGCAAACCTTGACGTGGGGCATGGAGTCCGAGGCGACCGCCGGCTACGACGACGGGCTCGACAACGAAGCCCCGCCACAGCCTCCCGAAGGGTCGTTTTACGGCCACTTCGTCATTGAGGGATACAACCTGTTTGCCGACTACCGTCCCGTGTCCGGTGACCGTACCGTCTGGGAGGTGAATCTCGGCCCGGCCGATGGGACCGTGACCCTCAGCTGGGACTTGTCAGGCTCGGCCCACACCGGCAGCCTGATGCTGATCGACGACCCCGAGGCCCCCAACACGGAGATCGATATGAGCAGCCAGGGTTCCTACGAAGTCCCCGACGGGACCACGACCATGTTTATTGTTCAGGAGTAGGAGTAAAAACTGTCATTGTACTCTAAATAAAAGCCTCCACTGGTGATAACCCGGCGGAGGCTTTTTTATTTGCATGATTTTAAGTCATGGCTTTTTGTTAGTGTTGTGTGATGTCTTATCTTTGCACAGAAATTGAAAAGTAAAAAACAGAAGGCTGTGAAAGAATCTATTCGAATTGCATCAGGACAGGGATTTTGGGGTGATCTGCCCAATGCCCCCATCAATCAGGTTCGTAAAGGGCCCATTGATTATCTGGTGATGGATTACCTGGCGGAGGTTACCATGTCCATCATGCAGAAGCAGAAAATGCGCAATCCCGATTACGGCTATGCCCGCGATTTTGTGGATGTTATCAGCGAGGTACTGCCGGATATTGCCGAAAAGGGAATCAAGGTGATATCTAATGCAGGGGGCGTAAATCCCGAAGCGTGCAAGGATAAGATTCTGGAAGCCATCAAAGAGCAGGGGTTCGATGATATCACCGTCGCGGTCGTGGATGGTGATAATATCCTCGACAACCTCGATGATTTGATTAGCGACGGACATCAGCTTGCCAATATGGAGACCGGTCAGCCGGTGTCGGAAATAAAAGACGAGCTGCTTAGCGCCAATGTCTATTTTGGATGCCGCCCGATTGTGGAAGCACTCAACAAGGGGGCTGATATTGTGGTTACCGGCCGGGTAACGGATACAGGGCTGACGCTGGCGCCCATGGTGCACGAATTCGACTGGTCATTGGATGACTACGATAAAATGAGCGCCGGAACCATAGCCGGGCATATCATCGAATGCGGGGGACAGGTCTCGGGCGGCAACTTTACCGACTGGGAGGACGTCGATGATTTTGTTGATATCGGATTTCCCATCATCGAAGCAAAACCGGATGGCAATTTCTATGTCACCAAGCATGAGGGTACCGGCGGACTGGTAAATGAGATGACTGTCAAAGAGCAGTTGCTCTACGAAATAGGCGATCCCTCCGAATATATTACGCCTGATTGTATTGCCGATTTTACGTCCATCAATTTGGAGCAGGATGGCGAAAATCGTGTACATGTTTTTGGAATTACAGGTCGGCCGGAAACCGATACTTATAAGATTTCGGCCAGCTACAATGATGGATATAAGCTCTCATCTACGCTGGTATATTCGTGGCCTGATGCGCTCAAAAAGGCAAAAAAAGCCGGAGAAATTTTAGAAGATCGGGCGAATGCACTGGGACTGCAGTTTGACGATTTCCGCTTGGAATATGTGGGCGTTAACGGATGCAGTGAACGGCCGATTTCGGATGAGTTGCTCAATGCAGAACATGAGGAAGTCCAAATGAGGGTGTCGCTTTCAGGCCAAAATAAGAACGATTTAAATCGATTTGGCAAAGAAGTAGCGCCGTTAATTCTTACCGGCCCGAGTGGAGTAACGGGTTTTGCGGGCGGACGTCCCAAAGCCAGCGGCGTGGTAGCATACTGGCCGGCACTGCTCGACAAAAAGGCTGTAAGTCCGCGCGTAAGAATTTTCTAAAATCACCTTCGAAATAACATAGAATTTTGGCGGAATATTTTAGATTTTGTGCCTACTTAATTTGAACGGATTAAATTTACTATCAACCACATGGTTATAGGAATTATTGGTGCCAGCATATCGGGATTGATCGCGGGAAAGCGATTGGCGGATGCTGGTCATGATGTGACGATTATCGAAAAAAATCGTTCGCTCGGCGGACGTCTTTCCACGATTGAGCTTGACGGGCTGAATATGGATGTCGGCATTTCGCATTTCGAGGCAACATCGCAGACTTTCAGCACTTTTGTTGATGATTTGAAAGGGCAGGGAGTGGTAAAAGATTGGACGGATGAGTTTAGCCTCTATGACGGCACGGAATTTCACGCTGTCGATCCCAATGCTGATCCGAAAATGAATTATGTGGGCGTTGAAGGCAATCAGAAAATTGCCCAAAAACTGAGCCGCTGGGTAGATATAAAATCCGAAGAGCAGGCCGGTGGCTTGACCTATATCGGCCCCGATCGCTCGAAGAAGCGCTCCTGGATGATTAATCTTACCGACATCAGTGTTTTTGAATGCGATGCGGTGATTATTGCTACGCCTGCCGTTGAAGCATACGGCATTATCCAGACTGCGCAAAATCGTACTGCTACTCGAAAAATTATCCGCGTTATTGATGATATTCGATATGACGGTCGGGTTTCGTTGGTCTGTACTTTTGATCATGAGGCACCGGAATGGAATGCTATTGAAGTGAATCACAAAGATATTCGTTTGATTACGAATGAATCATCAAAACGGGGATCGGCAGAAAATGCCGGACTTGTCATTCACTCATCGCCTGAATTTTATCACACGTATGCACAAGTCGGAGAGGAAAAGATCAAGCAGGCACTATTAGAGTCGGCTTCTGATATTCTTGACTCCAACGTTTTGCAACCAAAATCTACTTATCTGCATAACTGGAAGTATTTTGAAGCACGTAATCCTATTGACGAATATTTTATGGAATTGGAAATGAATGAGGCGCCGCTTGCGTTAATAGGAGACTACTTTAGCGGTACTTCGCTGGACGATGCTTTTATATCGGGTCATAGTTTGGCCGAATATTGGCTCAACAAGTACAGCGAAGTTACTGTATAATACACGAGCGTATTAGAAATATTCTACCATAAAAAATCAAGGATCCTGTGGGTTCCCTGCGAAAGCTTAACCGGTATTTCAAAAAATACAAGTGGACGATCATATTCGGTTCACTTTTTCTTACTGCTTCAAACTTCTTTTTAGTTTGGATTCCGGTCTTTTTGCGCCGTACCGTAGATGAAATTTCCAATGTAGAGTTGGCACAATCTACGGATGCGATTGACAGTATTTTTACCATTCTTTTTAATAGTGCGGCAAGCTGGCCCCTGGCAAAAAATGCACTGTTTCTAGTGGGGGCCGTTCTGTTGTCGGGATTGCTTTTATTTGCCACGCGCCAAACGCTGATTGTAGCATCGCGTAAGATCGAATTTGATCTGCGCAATGACGTATTTAATAAATTACTACAATTGCCTCAGCGATTTTACAGTAATTACAAATCCGGTGAAATTTACGTGCGAGCAACCGAAGATGTATCCAAGGTGCGTGAATATTTTGGTCCGGCCTATATGTACACCATCAACACGTTGACACGGGCCGGATTTATCATCACCATGATGATTATTGTGAGCCCTGAGCTGACAATGTGGGCATTGTTGCCGCTGCCGTTCCTTTCTGCTTTTGCCTACTGGGTAAGCGGTTATATCAACGATTATTCACGGATTATCCAAGAGCAGTATTCGACTATCGCCGGTAGGGCCAAAGAATCGTTTTCGAGCATTCGGCTGGTGAAAGCCTATAATCGTGAGGAGTATGAGCAGCAGCGATTTGCTGATGAGAGTGAATCGTATCGACAGAAAAAGCTGCGGCTTGATCTGGTGGAATCGCTTTTTCATCCCACATTAAATTTATTGATTGGTCTTTCTGTAGTGATTGTCGTGTGGAAGGCGGGACAACTTGTGATCGAAGGCCAGCTCACCGTCGGGAACATTTTGGAATATATCGTCTATGTAGCATACTTGACGTGGCCGGTGGCATCGCTGGGATATACCGTTAACAGATTTCAACAGTCAATGGCATCGTGGAAGCGTATTGATCAGGTGCTTACGGAAGACGTTGATATTGCCGATCATGCCGAGACGGATCAGGATATTGAAGAGCTCGAGGGAACTATCGAATTTCGTAATGTTTCGTTCAAGTATCCCGGCGCTGATGAATATGCGTTAAAAGGTGTAAACCTAAAGGTTGAAGCTGGCCAAAATGCGGCTATTGTAGGACGTACTGGCAGCGGAAAAACGACGCTCGTTGAGCTGGTGCCGCGATTATTTGATGTGACGGAAGGTGAAATTTTGATTGACGGAAAAAATATTAAGTCTATCCCGCTCAGATTGTTACGAAAACATATCGGGCTTGTACCACAAGACACATTTTTATTCTCTGATACCATCGGTGAAAATATCGCTTTTGGAACTGAAGATGCCTCTCAGGATGATATTGAAGAAGCAGCTGAAAAGGCACAGGTTCGCGACAATATTTTGGAATTCGAGAAAAAATTTGAGACTATACTAGGTGAGCGAGGGATTACCTTATCAGGTGGACAAAAACAAAGAACCGCCATTGCAAGAGCGCTGATAAGGGACCCAGAAATTATTATCTTAGATGATTCGTTAAGTGCAGTAGACACCAAGACCGAAGAAGCAATTCTGCAACATCTTAGAAACGAGTTGAAGGGAAGGACAACCTTAATGATTAGCCATCGTATATCAACAATAAAAGATGCAGATATTATATACTATCTGGAGGATGGCACAGTTGTAGAACAAGGAACACACGAGGAATTACTTGAAAACGAAGGTCGTTATTCAGTCATGTATAACAAACAACTCATAGAACAAGAACTGGCTGAAATTTAACGCGAATAGTAAACATTCAACTAACGAACCAAGATTGATTGTTTGACCGCAATTCAATCCAAAATTACACAGGAGTACGACGATGATTATTGTACCACTAGGCGTAGCATCAGCAACCCCTACCGCTACTCGTCACCTTTCATCAGTAGCAGTTTGGAGAGAAGGAAGTGTATTTCTTTTCGACTGCGGGGAAAACACACAGATGAGAATGCTGCAGGGCGGACTTAAACGTTCGCAGATTGATTGCATTTTTATCTCTCATTTTGATACCGATCATTATTCCGGACTTATTGGACTGCTATCGACGCTGCAACTACAACGCAGAGACCGCGAATTGACGTTGGTAGGACCCGAGGGGCTACAGGAGTTTATAGAATGGAACTTTGAATTTGCCAATATCGATCTCAATTATCCTATTGAGTATGTCGAGGTGGAAGAAGGCTTTGAAGAAGAGCGCGTTGTTGACGAAGATGAGTATTACATCGAAGCGCGTCCACTCAACCACACAAAGTTTTGTATTGGATATCGATTCCAGGAGAAAGACAGGCCCGGCAAGGTAGATGCCGAGAAAGCCCAAGCTCAGGGTATCAGCGAAGATTGGCAATACAAGGATTTAAAAGCCGGCAAGGATGTTGAGCTTGAAGATGGAACCGTTGTTAAGTCAGCGGATATCGTTGGCCATCCGCGCCCTGGCGATAGTTTTGCATATATTACGGATACAAAATATTGCCCTAATTCGGTGAAGTTGGGCAAAAATACGAATGTGCTGTTTCACGAAGCCACCTTCAGCGAAAGTCTTTCTGACAAGGCCGAAGAGACGGGCCATTCTACCGCTAAAGATGCTGCCCGTGTAGCCAATGAGGCCAAGACGAAGCTGTTGGTCATCACGCACTTTTCGGCTCGATATACCAATGAATATGTGCTGTTGCGTGAGGCTCGCGATGACTTTTTCCCAACTTGGGTAGCTACAGAACTGCGCCCGATCTTTACTGATCCGGCCCATGAGAAAGGCATTATCCAGCCGAAAGTGTATCTCAAGGAGATCAATCAGAACAAGGGAAACAGCAATAACAAGAACAGTAGCAGCAATAATAACTCTTCGAATAAGAAAAAGAGGAAGCGCCGTAGCAAGGGTAAGAAAAAGAAACGGTTTCGCAAGCGAAAAAACTATTCCGGAAAGAAATCCCGGAAGAAGTATGACAAGAGTAATAAAGACAATTCGCGGAAGAAGAGAAGCCGTTCTAAGAAGAATGATGACAATGGGGCTAACAACAATAATAATGACAACGATTCACAACGTCAGCCCAAGCAAATTACCCCGCGAACGCCCTTTGATGATTTTGACCGGTTCTAAAATTTCTAAAGCGTGAGCAACAGAACAGAAGATAAAGCCGTTGATTCGGACCTGCTTCGGCGGCTTTATCAATTTATTCGACCATATCGCTGGTATGTGCTGCTTGGGGTTGGCCTGACCCTCAGTGCTGCTTTTTTGGGCACTATTCGTCCAAAACTTACCCAGCTGGCCATTGATGATTATATCCGCAACAGGGATATGCAGGGATTGCTATGGATTATCATGTTGCTCGTTGGGGCCTTGGTCGGTGAGTTTTTCCTGCTTGTTGCCAATACTTATCTCACCCGCTGGTTCGGGCAGGGTACACTGTACAATATGCGCAATGCAGTCTTCAAAAAGATCCAGTCGCTGCACGTACAGTTTTTTGATAAAAATCCCATTGGACGGTTAATCACCCGAACCACCAGTGATATCGAAGCACTCAGCGATCTGCTTAGCGATGGGGTGGTGAACATGATCGGGGATCTGTTTCGGCTATTCTTTATTCTCTACTTTATGTTCAGCATGAGCTGGGAGCTCTCGCTGGTGGCCATTTCGGTGTTGCCGCTACTATTTTATGCCACCTTTTTGTTCAAGGCGAAAGTGCGCGTTTCGTTTCTGAAAGTGCGCGATCAGATATCAAAGCTGAACTCCTTTGTGCAGGAGCATATTAACGGAATGTCGATTGTGCAGCTTTTCAACAAAGAGGAGCGGGAGCGCAAAAAGTTTCGTTCAATTAATGACGGGCACAAAGAAGCCTATGTTGAAACCATTTTTTACTTTGCGATTTTCTGGCCGGCGGTTGAGGTAATCGCCAGCTTGGCTATGGCACTGGTTATCTGGTATGGCGGCGGTCGTGCCCTAATGGGCGAAGTGACCTTCGGAATTTTGGTTGCTTTCGTGCAATATGTGCGTGATTTCTTTCGTCCTATTCAAGGATTATCAGAAAAATTCAATACGCTACAGTCGGCCTTGGCATCATCAGAACGTATTTTTAACGTGCTCGATACCGAGAATAAAATTACCGATCCCGAAGATCCCCAAACAGTTGAGAATCCGGAGGGTACCATATCATTCAACAATGTATGGTTCGGTTATAATAAGGAAGAGACGGTACTTAAGGATGTCTCTTTTGATGCCAAACCCGGCGAAACCATTGCCATTGTGGGAGCTACCGGTGCCGGAAAATCGACGATCATAAATCTCTTGATGCGGTTCTATGATATCAATGACGGATCAATCAAGCTGGATGGTGTCGATATTCGCGATATGAAGCTGAGCGACCTGCGTTCCTATTTTGCACTGGTGCTGCAGGATAATGCCCTGTTTTCCGGGTCGATAATGGAAAATATTACACTTGGTAATCCCAATATTTCAGAAAAAGAAGTAAAGCGGGTAGCTAAACAGATCGAAGCCGACCAATTTATTAACAAGCTTCCGGGCAGATATCAGTATAAGCTCAGCGAGCGCGGGCAGTCCATTTCGATGGGCCAGCGTCAGCTTATCTGTTTTATTCGCGCCATGGTATATGATCCGAATATTTTGATCTTGGATGAGGCGACCTCGAGCGTCGATTCTGAGACGGAAGAGGTTGTAAGTAGGGCGTGTGACAAATTGATGGAGGGACGCACATCTATTGTTATTGCTCACCGGCTATCGACCATTCAGGATGCAGATAAAATACTGGTGATGCACAAGGGAGAGATTCGCGAAACGGGTACCCATAAACAGCTGGTGGAGAAAGAGGATGGCATCTATCGCAAACTTTACGAGCTGCAGTATAAGGATGAACTGCTGCCGACCTCAAAGTCTGCGTAAATGATTTCTGGTTTTGGATACGCTAGCTAAAAGGGAGTTTTGATTTCGAAATCATTGTGGTTTTCGAATACTAGTTTTAGCTTTGAGGTAGTTTTACTCCCGAAATTGTTATGGTTATATATTCATTTTGGGTCTAGTGAAGCAAACACCTCAGAGAGGGTCGTCTCGAAGGTGAG
>CAZBCG010000027.1:0-9262 GCA_964490705.1 uncultured Balneolaceae bacterium
TACTTGCTCACCTTCGAGACGACCCTCTCTGAGGTGTTTGCTTCACTAGACCCTTAATAATTAAGGCATGCGATTTTTGCTTTAGATCATCCAGAAAACGATTGGTAATATTAACTGCTGAAAAAAGATTGTTCTGTATTTCTTGGTTGAACTCCTCATAGCTCGTTTTTGCGAGGGTCTTAAGCAAGTAGGATCCTGCATTATTGATTATGATTTTGGGCGTAGGAAATCCATCAGGTAAAGAAATTTTCTTCGTGGCTTTGGAATTAGAAGCATCCAGTGGTTGGATAGCGATTTCATTATCACCAATATTACTGCAAAGTGTTTGGGTATCCTGCAAATCAGATTCTGTACGTGCTACCAGCAAAAGTGCATAATCGGTCTGACGGGCAAAAGCTTGGGCGATACGACGTCCGATGCCTCGGCTGGCCCCGGTGATAATGACAGAATGGTTACGGTCAGATGACATGAAATAAAACTTTAGGATGGAGATATTTAAGATCCTGAAACCCCGAATAGTCGGGACACGGCAAGTTCAGGATGACATGCAAATAGGTTTTGAAAATTGGTATCACTATTCCACACCCATAAATTTATGGGTCTGCAGGCTGATACCCCACTCAGGATTTTCTTTTACGTAATCAATAATGAGCTCTACGGCCCCATCTTTCTCCCATTCGGGCTGGAGTAGTAGTTGTGTACTATCGGGACATTTTGCGGCATTTTTCTCCGCCCATTCCAGATCTTTATTTGTGAGCACCACAACTTTAAGTTCATCCACATAAGGAAAAATATCATCAATAGGCTCTTTAAACCGCTTGGGCGACAGGGTTATCCAGTCCAGATAGCCGGAAATAGGCGACGAACCGCTGGTCTCAATATGAACCTGCAATCCGGCTTGTTTAAGCTGAAACGTCAACGGATCTAGATCGTGCAGCAATGGTTCTCCGCCGGTAATAACGGCAAATTCGGCCCCGCTTGCTTTGGCTCGATCAACAATATTGGCCACACTCTCTTTGGGATGGGCATCCTCGTCCCAGCTCTCCTGCACATCGCACCACCAGCAGTTGACATCGCAGCCGGCCGTGCGAATAAAATACGCCGGACGTCCGCTGTGCGCTCCTTCTCCCTGGATGGTATAGAAATCCTCCATCAGCGGGTATTCGACCGCATTCATCTCATCCTGGTCGATGAGCGCTTCTAATTCTTGTTGATCTACAGATTTAAACATTCAGTATGATTTATTCTGAAATTCAAAAAAGAAAGGTTTGCCAGTCGCCCAGCAAACCTTAAAAATAAGCAAATTATCACAAATTTGAGAACTAACTATGCATGTCACCCCGAATTTATTTCAGGGTCTAGTAATTGGATTAATCGTTTAGATGCTGAAGAGATACTGAGATAAGGCCAACTTCGCCGAAGTAGCTGGCTACGTAGGCTGAACTCAGCACAATTGGTTCAGCATGACATGATTTAAGATGGCCATTTGATGGTGCATCCCAACGATTTTGTAGTTTTGGGATCTATTTCATTACCGGCCGCCAGATTCTTGATCGCATTCTTAAGATAGGGATTCTCAACATCGGCAGCAGATTTTGCATTGTCATCAATGGCCCCGCGATAGACAAGCTCCATATCACTGTTGAAGAGATAAATATGCGGCGTCCGGGTTGCTCCGAAAGCCGAGGCAAGCTTCGCATTTTCATCCAGCGCGTAATAAAATTCGTATCCCTTTTGTTTAGCACGCTGCTGCATATCCTTCATTGACTCTCCCTTATTGCGAATTGCCGCATTGGGATTGAGTGCAATCGTGCCAATACCATTTTCCTTAGCAAGTTTAGCGATAGGATTATAGCGATCTTCCCACGCCTCTACCCACGGACACGTATTGCAACTAAAATTCACCAGCAGGCCATTTTCCATGGCCACCTCCTCCAGAGTCAAGGTCTCTCCCGATACGTCTTTAACTTCAACATCAGTCATTGGCGCTTTGGAACCAATGGCCAATTCCTCCATCACCTTTTCTTTGGCTGGAAAAAAGGCAAATAAGAGTATTCCCAAAACAACTGGAATTGCAGTAAATAGGTACGATTTTTTCATAGTATTAACGGTTAATTGCAGTTTTAACATGATGTTCAAACTTTTCGTAGGTGGCACTTTGTTCCCAGCTGGCAACAACATCACCATTGGTAGCAATAATTTTCGTAAAGGGCAACGCTCCGGTCCACTTGGATGAGAGCGATTCTATAAATTGCTGATCTTTCCCTGTTTTAAAATAGGTGGTCCACCCAACATTCTGGTCTTTCAAAAACTGAAGGGCTTTATCGCGCTGCTTGGGAAAATCAGCGGATATAAAAACTACTTTTAACTCATCGGGATAGTTGCGCTGTAGTTTTACAAGCTCGGGAAATTCTTCTACGCAAGGCGCACACCATGTGGCCCAAATATTAATTAGTACCGCTTTTTCTCCCTGATAAGAAGCGATAACATCCTGCAGTTCAGTAGCTGTAATATCTTTTAGCAATTCTGCATCAGACGGAATTTCGGCAGGCGGCGTTACTTTCGGTGATATCTCATTTGTCTGGGCTAAACTAAACTGTGGGATTAACACCGCAATTGCACATAAAAATCCAATGATTCTCAACTGCTCTTTCATAAGTAATTTATTCATTTGCTATTTGTGGATCCCAAAAATGCGATTCAATATCTACCTGATATTCATCAACAAACGTAACTCCTTCTTGCTGCAGTCGTTCGCGCATCGTATCATCCGGGAAGTGAGCACGTCCCGTGAGTTCACCATTTCTGTTAACAACACGATGAGCCGGAATATTCGTTTCAGCAACCTTATTCAAGGCATAGCCCACCATGCGTGCTCCGGAAGCGATGCCCAAATAACGAGCGATGGTACCATAGGTAGAAACCTTTCCCTCCGGAATCTGGGCCACAACCTCATAAACCCGCTCGTAATAATCATCCTTACTCATAAAATATGTTACGCAATTTTTCAGCGGCGGTTCCGTCGATGGCACCGGAATCTTGCGCAATATCTACTGTGTGCCTGCCCATCAAAATATATAGCTCACGTAATTTATCCTGATCAGCCAACAGCTCCAAATGTCGTTTAACAGTCGAAACATCTCCTCGCTTGATAGGGCCTGTCAGCGCATCCGGAAAAGAAGAAGTACTAATATTTTGCAGGCTTTGCCTGACCAACGGCAGCAATGCCTTTTTAACTTGATCCTCGGCTAAACCGCTCAACGTAGCGGTATCAACGGCCGATTGCAGCAGCGTATTCAAATAGTTTGATACCATCACCGCCCCGGCATGCAGATGTGATTTCTGTTCTTTGTCAATTTCAAACACATGGGCACCCATTTTCTGTGCTATAGCCTCGAGTATCGGAAACGCCTGCCGATCGCCCTGCAGGCTAAAATAGATGCCGTTAAAATCGTCGGGAGTCGATTCTCTGGTAAAGGTTTGCAGGGGATGAAAAGAAGCAACGACTGCTCCTTTTTCACTCAGAGACTTTAACAAGTCGGCAGACTCATTACCCGAACAGTGTACAAAAATATGGTCAGAAAAATCATCGAACAGCTCTGCCAATTTACTGGCTACCGGCTGAATAGCCCGGTCCGGAACAGTAATAAATACCAGTGATCCAAGTTCCTCTGCTGAAGCTGGAAAAGAATTCGAAATCGACACCTCCAGTTCATCAGCAAGATCACGAGCCTTCGAAACCGTGCGATTGAATAGACTTTTGATGGGAATATCATTTGCTCGAAAGCTTCGGGCAAGGGAATCTCCCAATCCCCCGGTGCCGATAATCGTAGTTTCGGGCAAATTCATCATCACTGATTAAAATACAACCCGCTGACGGTCGGCATAAGCGGTAAGCAAGCTGCCGGAATAGTCATCATATTCACCACGCAGAAAATTCAGATCCAGCTCCCATTTATTGGCCACAATAATACCGGCTATAAAAGCAGTTGTCCCTTTAATCTTGGATTCCCCACTGTTCAGATAATTCATGAGTCCGGATTCATTTTTCTGCTCGACCATCTCCACAACGCGGTTAAATTCCGTTTTCCGATCGTTATCGAGCTCGCAGCAGAAGACAAGCAAAGCACTTCGCGAGGCCAGCACTTCTTCGAGCACATAACCAATCTCTTTTACAATAGATGGATCGGGATCGGCAATGTGCACACTCAGGGCCTGAAAATCATCCGAAATAGTTTGCAAAAACATCAGCTGTTGGAACAAGCTGATATCCTTATCAAAGGCCTCATCATGGATAAAGAAATCGTCGTCTTCATCACAAAACTCGTTGCGCATATAATCATTCACCGGCACCTTACCCAGCGGAGTCTCAAAAAAGGAATTCGAGCTCATCGGCAGCTTTTTGTCCAACCTTTCATCGTGTGATTCCACCACCACAACGGTATCATAATTCGACATATCCAGGCGGCTGTAGATGTCACAGGCACGTTCAAAGTTGTCGTCGTCAATCCGTTCAGGAGCAAATAACAAGCGGATGTGATCGTTATTTCCGTCATGATGTTGGCGGGCTTCTTGGAGTCCCTGCTCAATCTGTTCCCGAGAATAAGAGGTAATATTCATAAAAAATACTGCTAATCAATTTTATTGCTGGTAGTAGGCGATGGCTAACCAGTTATTTTCCATTCGAAAACTACAAATTTTAGCCCTTTTGTCATTATTTATTTCCACAGTAAACTGCTCTCTATACTTATCGACGCAAACCTCATTCATGTTAAGTCGCAATCCTTTTCCCCGCAACTTGATGAATGCTTCTTTGATCGTCCACAGTCGAATCGTCTCCACATCAGCAAGGTGTTCTGCTTCACCCGGATACAAAATACGCCGGCGTAATCTTTCGGATGGCTCCCGGTCCACCGGCTCCAGATCAATACCAATGGCTTCATGTTCCGATATCCCGCAAAAGACCTTTTCGCTGCTGTGTGCAATACTTACGTAATATTTTTGGGATTCCGATGTACCATACGGCTGACCGAGATCATCTTTTAGTACGGCAAACTCTGATATTCCCAGATAATCTTTAGCCATCATTTTAAGGAGCAACCGAGACGTCGCATATTCCCGCTGTCGCCTCAAATTGGTGAACGATTCCAGTTCCTGTTTTTCATCCGTATTAAATTGCCCCAGCACTTTATCACCTAGCGGGTGAATCTGATCCAGTGCAAAGACTCCCTCAACCGGTATTTGTTTATTTATTTCTATGGGAATGGGCTGCATGGTAACCGTTTGTATTCTGATTGAACCCTGAAAATCCTCAAATTTCTATTCATGTGAAACTATTTGTGGATGCTGAGAAAAAAATCACACTTTTGCGTCTAATTCTTTATTTTTAGCGACTTATAATCACTATCAAAAAAAGAACCCAACACAGCATTCTCTCATGAGCAATACTGATTCCTCAGTAAGTGAACAGCACGAAATACGTCTCGAAAAATTGCAGGAGCTCCGTGACTTAGGTTACGATCCCTATCCCTATGATTTTGAGGTGACCCACAAGAGTAAATATATCCTCGATCATCCCGAGCTTATCAAACAAGACGATCAGGACAAAGACGACGTGGAAAAGGTTTCGGTAGCGGGACGTGTAATGACCCGCCGCATTATGGGCGGATCCACCTTCTTTAATTTGCAGGACTCGGAAGGTACTATCCAGGTATATATTCGCAAAAATGATGTGGGCGAAGAAGTCTATAACAAAGTATTCAAAGAGCTTACCGATATTGGGGATATTGTGGGCGTTAAAGGCCATGTTTTTGAAACGGGTACGGGCGAAACGACCGTTTGGGCCAAAGAGTTTGAGATACTCAGCAAGACCCTCCGCCCTATTCCAGTGCCCAAAGAGGTCGAAGAAGACGGCGAAACAAAGGTGTATGATGCCTTTTCAGATAAAGAGCAGCGCTATCGCCAGCGCTATCTGGATCTGGTCGTAAATCCTGAAGTCCGTGATGTCTTTCAGCAGCGTACCGAAATGGTACAGGCCATGCGCAATTACATGAACGACAAGGGCTATATGGAAGTTGAAACGCCTATTCTACAACCTATTTACGGGGGCGCATCGGCCGAACCATTTGTGACCCATCACAATGCGCTGGATATGAAGTTGTACCTGCGTATTGCAAACGAATTGTATCTCAAGCGTTTGATTGTAGGCGGATATGACGGCGTCTATGAGTTTTCGAAGGATTTCCGCAATGAGGGACTTTCGCGATTCCACAATCCCGAGTTCACCCAGGTTGAACTCTATGTTGCGTATAAAGATTACAACTGGATGATGGAGTTTGTGGAAGGCATGGTCGAAAACGTAGCCCAAGCACTGCACGGCTCTACAACAGTTACGGTTGGAGGTAACGAAATCGACTTTTCTGCGCCCTGGCCGCGTATTCCCATGTTTGAAGCTATTGAAGACGAAACGGGAAAAGATCTGTACGGCAAAGATCTGGATGAACTCAAACAAGCAGCCGAAGAACTAGATATAGAACTTGAAGACAGCTTTGGTAAAGGCAAAATCATTGATGAGATTTTTGGCGAATATGTAGAACCGAATCTCATTCAGCCGACCTTTATTACGGATTATCCCATTGAAATGAGTCCGCTGGCCAAGAAGCACCGCGAAAAGAAGGGGCTCGTTGAGCGTTTTGAATGCATCTGCAACGGCAAAGAAATTGCCAATGCGTTTTCCGAGCTCAACGATCCAGTCGATCAGCGAGAGCGGTTTGAAGAGCAGGCACGACTGCGGGCCGAAGGTGACGACGAAGCCATGACAATTGATGAGGACTTTCTGAAAGCTCTTGAATACGGCATGCCTCCTACAGCGGGACTCGGCATCGGCATCGACCGGCTGGCAATGATTATGACCAACTCTGATTCTATTCGCGACGTGCTGTTCTTCCCGCAAATGAAACCGGAGAAGTAATTTCAGTTATTAGTTATTGGTTATTCGGTGCATTAAAACATCAATAGCCAATCAACAATTAACTAATAACCAATAACAAAAACCTATGAATTTTGAATGGTATTTAGCCAAGCGTTACTTCAAAGGTAAACGCAAAGGATCCAGTTTTTTATCGTTCATCAAGATTATGGCTATTACCGGCGTTGCCGTTGGTTCGGCGGGGTTGCTCATTGCGCTTTCGGTAGTGCACGGCTTCAAATCCGTCATCGACAACAAGGTGCTGGGCTTTGGTCCTCATATCACCGTTACAGCCTTCGATAATAGTCCTATCGCCCGTGCAGATACCCTGCTGGATGATATTAAAGACTACTCAGAAATTGATAAGGCGCAAGCGGTTGTCACGAGCCAAAGTATGGTTCAATCACCGAATGATGTTACCGGTACGCTCTTTAAAGGTGTGGATGAACAGGGCGATGTCACTGATATTCGAGAATATATCAGCAAAGGCAGCTATGATTTAACTACTGATTCTACCGGCCTGCCGGGCATGGTACTGGGTGCCGATCTGGCCAAAACACTCAACGCCGATACCAACTCGGTGCTCACTGCCTACACCATCGAAGGGATGCCTTCTCCCCTCAATTCGCCGGAAATAAAACAGTTTAGGCTGACGGGAATCTATCAAACGGGTATCGGTCAGTTTGATAACATTCTGGCCCTTGTCGCACGTCCTCATGCCCAAAAGCTGTTTCAGTTTGAGGAATCGGCAGCCTCTGCGATCGAAATCAGGCTCAAAGATCAATCACAAATTGAGTCTTTTAACTCCAGGCTGAATGACGACCTCCAATATCCCTATTTTACACAGACGATTTACAATCGCTACAGCAGTATTTTTGCCTGGGTAGATCTGCAGGAAGAAACCATTCCCTTCGTGATCAGCGTGATGATTATCGTGGCCGCTTTTAATCTCATCGGCACCGTGCTGATGATGGTGCTCACCCGCACGCGGGATATCGGTATCCTTAAAACAATGGGAGCTAGCGATAAAAGTATTCGCGGTATCTTTTTGTTAGAGGGATTTTTCGTGGCCGTAGTAGGGCTGATCATCGGCATTTCACTGTCGCTGGTCTTTGCCTGGCTGCAAACGACCTATCAGATTATTCCCCTTTCTGAGCAGAACTACTATATGGCCTATGCCCCGGTTGAACCACACATGCTCGATTTCTTTTTAGTGACCGGCGTCACATTCATTCTCTGTGCGCTCGCTTCGTGGCTGCCGGCCCGAATTGCCGCCAAAACCGATCCGCTGAAAGTAATTGCCTACGGTCGATAAGTTTTATTAACTGGAATCCACCTCTAAGATGAACTCCAGTTCTGCATAGAAAGAATTATTAAATTACGACAAAGCCGAGGTGATATCTATATCACGACACTCCTCGAACATCGCATCGTATTCAGCAATGCGTTTCGACCAATCGAGGTGCTTGTTGATATTTTGCAGCGATGACTTCGGCAGGGGTTTGGTTTCCTCCGTCAACAGATCCTTGAGGTAGTGAAACAGATCATCTTCCGAATCATACAGCACCGGGGCATGCAACAACGGTTTATGCAGGCTTTCCGGAATCAGTTCCGGGTAGTGCAATCGATTGGGAACCAGCGGATGACATCCACAATAAATGGCTTCCATAATCGCCACACAGAAAAATTCGTAGGTAGCAGTTGAAACCACGATATCGCCACTATGGAGAAGTCTGCTATAATTTTCCTCGTTCTCTACATAGCCAAAATGTGTGATATGACGGCCGTAGCGTTCCCACGCCTTTTCAAATTCTTCGGGCTTTTCGTGCTGCGTATCTCCCGCCAGAATAAGATCAAAGGTGAGATCAATATCATTCAGCCGATTGAGTACGCGAAAAAACATAGCGGGATTGCGATCGAACTGCCAGCGCTGGTTCCAAACAATGACCGGATTTTCGTTCGATTCTCTCTGGTCGGGTTGCTCATCAAAACGTCGTAAATCCAGACCGGGATACAGCACTCGACTTTTGCCGGCAATTTTATCCACGGGATAGTAGTGCTTGTCATCGGGATGGTGTTCCAAAAATTTGGGGAGGGCTTCCAGAAAATCATCACGATGAAAATTCGAGGAAAAAATAAGTCGGTCGGCCGAAAGCACGCTCAGATAATTGAGATAGCAATAGGTCAGGTCGCGCTCCTCTCCTTCCGGCATGGGCTGGGTAAACTGATTTTCGTGCATATACATCAGCTTGGGCACATCGGCAAAACGGGGATTGGTAAGCGACAAAAAAGCGG